>CAYNWB010000007.1:7183-73820 GCA_964400785.1 uncultured Actinomycetes bacterium
CGCCCGATCGGGCGGTGGTGACCGACGCCTGCGCCGAGGTGGTGGGTGCGTTGACGTCACGCGACGTGCACCGCCTGCGCATCACCTACACCGCTGGGCGTGGACCGCTGGGCAGCGACCGTGCCGATGCGGTGCCGACGCTCACGGTGGCCGCATCCCCGGCCCCCGCGTGGGCGGCGGGTGCAGCGGTGGCGACCGCGCCCTGGCCGCGCAACGAGCGTGGGCCTCTGGTGGGGCTGAAGACCACGTCGTACGCCGACAACGTCGTGGCGCTGGGCTGGGCCAAGCAGCGGGGGGCCGACGAGGCCGTCTTCGTCAACACGGCGGGTCGGCTCTGCGAGGGCACGGGCAGCAACGTCTTCGTCGTGGTCGACGGCGCTCTGCTGACGCCGGGCCTGTCGTCCGGGTGCCTGGCGGGCATCACGCGCGACCTGGTGCTGGAGTGGAGCGACGCCCGCGAGGCCGACCTGCCCGGAGAGGCGCTGGCGTCGGCGTCGGAGGCCTTTCTCACCAGCTCGACGCGCGACGTGCAGGCGATCGTCGCCGTGGACGATCGTTCAGTTGCCCCAGGCCCGGTGACGGCCGAGGTCGCTGCCGAGTTCGCGCGGCGCAGCCGGCACGAGATCGACCCATGAGGCTGCCGACCAGGTCAGGTCAGCGGCCCAGCATCTGCTCCAGCGCCGCGTCGACGTCGAGGTGGGCGCTCTCGGTGCCGGGGGGCACCAGGGCGTAGCTGCGTCCCAGAAAGTCCAGCACCTCGTCGGAGGCGGCCTCGAGGACGGCCACTCCGTCCGGGGAGGCCAGACGAAGCTGGATGGTGTGGGCGCCGAGGCCGTCGGTGCCGGGCACGACCTGCACGTCGCCGTCGCCGACGTCGTGCACCAGCCCCTCGTCGAGCAGGTCGCGCGAGAAGATCCAGCGAACGGGTCGCTCGCCGGCGAAGAACACCGCGGTCACCGCGTAGGGGTCGCGGACGTTGTACTCGAGCTCGGCGGTGAGCAGAACTGGCGTCTCGGCCCCGACCAGCGTCAGGGCCAGAGCGCTGCGCACTCCTGCGGTTTCCATCGTCGACCTCCTGCGATCCGTGCTGACGGAGGGGTTGTTCCCTGGAGGAGGCGGAGGCAAACCTCGGCGAGGCCGTCTACCGTGGCGATGTGGAGGCCGACGTGGACCAGGGCCGCGACGTCGCGGTGCACGCGAGCCGCTACCGCGCCTTTCGCCGCCGCCTTCGGCTCAACCCGATGCTCGACCTCACCTGGCGCATCACCGTGCTCACCATCGGCGGGGTCGTGGTCGCGACGGGCATCGCCCTGCTCGCCCTGCCCGGCCCCGGGTGGGCGACGATCTTCGTCGGGCTGGTGATTCTCGCCAGCGAGTTCACGTGGGCCCGGCGGTCGCTGGACTGGGCCCGGGCGCGGGCCCACGACGCGCGGGAGAAGGCGATGGCGCCCGAGGTTCGTCGCCGCAACCAGCTCGTCTCGATGCTGGTCGCGGCGCTCCTCGTCGTTGCCGTCGTGGCCTACTGGCAGACCTACGGGTTCCCGGGTCCGGTGGGCCAGTGGCTGCTCGACGTCTGGAACACCTGACCGGTCGGCTATTCTTCTTCAGCCGCTGACGGGCGATTAGCTCAGTGGGAGAGCGCCTCGTTCACACCGAGGAGGTCACTGGTTCGAAACCAGTATCGCCCACGTGAAGGTGTCGATCGTCCTCGCTGTCGTCGGCACGCTGCTGGTGGCCGGCGCGTGTGGCACAGGCGGCGACGACGGGGCGGAGGCGACAACCGTGGGCGACCTCACCGGCACGAGCTGGGTTCTCGAGACTCTGCCCGGCGACGCGGTGCCCGAGGCCGAGTCGACGCTCAGCTTCGCCGAGGACGCCCAGGCCTTCGGCTCCACCGGCTGCAACCGGTTCACCGCCACGTGGCAGCAGGACGGTGCCGCACTGACACTTCAGCTGGGTGCCGTGACCCAGATGGCCTGCTCGCCCAGCCTTGCCGACCAGGAGCAGGCGGTGCTCTCCGCACTGGCTGACGTGGCGACGGCCGAGGCAGGCGAGCAGTCGCTGAGCCTGCTCGACTCGTCAGGTGAGCAGCTGCTGCTGTACGCGGCGGGGGTGAGCGACCTGGCCGGCACCGCGTGGACCGCCACGGGGGTCAACAACCAGGCCGGGGGCGTGGAGAGCACCGCCCTGACCGAGACCGCGACCGCCGAGTTCGCCGAGGACGGCACGCTGGGCGGCTTCACCGGCTGCCGGGGCTTCACCGCGCAGTGGCAGGCCTCCGACGGCACGATCAGCATCACCGACGTGACCACCGATGGTCCCGAGTGTGACGGGGACGAGGCCGCCCTCGAGCAGAACTACCTGGCGGCGTTGTCGAACGCCGCCACCTTCGCGATCGAGGGCAGCACGCTGAACCTGCGTGACAGCGACGGGGCGACTCAGGTGAACTACGCCCGCGACGACCGCTGAGCGGGGTCCCCTGCCCGGCAACCACGACCATGGAGACACCGTGCCCGACTTGCAGCTGACCGTCGCCGACCACCGAGCCTCGGTGCCCGACGGCGTCACGGCCGGCGAGGTGCTGCGTGAGGCCGGGCTGGACGCGGTCGTGGCGCGGGTCAACGGCACCCTGGTCGACCTCGCCCACCGCGTCAGCGCCGGTGACGTGGTGGAGCCCGTCGCGATCGACAGCCCCGAGGGGCGCGCCGTGCTGCGGCACTCGACGGCCCACGTGCTCGCGCAGGCCGTCCAGGAGCTCTTCCCGTCGGCCCGGCTCGGGATCGGCCCCCCGATCAAGGACGGCTTCTACTACGACTTCGACGTCGCCGAGCCCTTCACCCCCGAGAACCTCGAGGCGCTCACGACCCGGATGCGCAAGATCGTCAAGGAGGGCCAGCGCTTCGTGCGCCGCGTCGTCAGCGACGACGAGGCGCGTGCCGAGCTCGCCGACGAGCCGTACAAGCTCGAGCTCATCGGGCTGAAGGGCAACGCGTCGGACGCGGCCGAGGGGGCCTCGGCCGAGGTCGGGGCCGGTGAGCTGACCATCTACGACAACCTGCGCCGCGACGGCTCGGTGGCCTGGAACGACCTGTGCCGAGGGCCGCACCTGCCGACCACCAAGCACATCCCCGCCTTCGAGCTCACCCGTGTGGCCGCCGCCTACTGGCGCGGGTCGGAGACGAACCCCCAGCTGCAGCGCATCTACGGCACCGCCTGGGAGTCCAAGCAGGCGCTGCAGCAGCACCTGGAGATGCTGGCCGAGGCCGAGCGTCGCGACCACCGCAAGCTCGGCGCCGAGCTCGACCTGTTCTCGTTCCCCGAGCAGATCGGGTCGGGACTGGCGGTCTGGCACCCCAAGGGCGGCGTGGTGCGCACCGTCATGGAGGACTACTCGCGGCGTCGCCACGAGCAGGCCGGCTACCAGTTCGTCCAGACCCCCCACCTGACCAAGGCCGGGCTGTTCGAGACCTCCGGTCACCTGCAGTGGTACGCCGAGGGCATGTACCCGCCGATGGAGCTCGACGGCGGTGCCGAGTACTACCTCAAGCCCATGAACTGCCCGATGCACATGCTCATCTACTCCTCGCGCGGGCGGTCGTACCGCGAGCTGCCCATGCGGCTGTTCGAGTTCGGCACCGTGTACCGGTACGAGAAGTCGGGGGTCGTGCACGGCCTGACCCGGGCGCGGGGCTTCACCCAGGACGACTCCCACATCTTCTGCACGCCCGAGCAGCTCGCCGACGAGCTGGCGTCGCTGCTCGACTTCGTCGTCGCCCTGCTGCGCGACTACGGCTTGACCGACTTCTCCGCCGAGCTGTCGACCCGTCCGGACAAGTTCGTGGGCGAGCCCGCGCAGTGGGACGCCGCCGAGGCGGCCCTGCGCGACGCGCTCGACCGCTCGGGGCTCGACTACGTGGTCGCCGAGGGCGAGGGTGCCTTCTACGCCCCCAAGATCGACGTGCACGTCTCCGACGCCCTCGGGCGACGCTGGCAGCTGTCGACGTTGCAGGTCGACCTGCAGCTTCCCGTCCGCTTCGACCTGGAGTACCAGGCCTCGGACGGCACCCGCCAGCGGCCTTACGTGATCCACCGGGCACTGTTCGGCTCGGTCGAGCGCTTCTTCGGCATCCTGCTCGAGCACTACGCAGGGGCGTTCCCGGCATGGCTGGCACCGGTTCAGGTCGTCGGCATCCCGATCACCGACGCCCATGTGGCCTACCTGCAGGACGTGGCCGCCACCCTGCGCTCCGCCGGCATCCGGGTCGAGGTCGACACGTCCGACGACCGGATGCAGAAGAAGATCCGCACCGCCCAGCGGGCCAAGGTGCCGTTCATGCTGCTGGCCGGCGACGCGGACGTCGAGGCTGGTGCGGTGTCGTTCCGGTTCCGGGACGGCACCCAGCGCAACGGGGTGCCGGTGGACGAGGCAGTCGCACACATCGTGCGGGCCGTCACCGACCGGGAGTGACCGCCCGGTGACCGGCAGCGGGGAGCAGCCCGCCGAGCTCGTCGGCCAGGACGGCGCGTCGGTGCCCGACCGGCTGGCCCGGCTCTGGACCCCTCACCGGATGGCCTACATCAAGGCCGAGGCCGAGATCGACCGGGACGAGGGTGGGTGCCCCTTCTGCCGCATCCCGTCCCTCGGCGACCGCGAGGGCCTCGTGCTGCACCGGGGGCAGCACGTGTACAGCGTGCTGAACCTGCACCCCTACAACCCGGGGCACCTCATGGTCGTCCCGTACCGGCACGTCGCCAACCTCGAGGACCTCACCGACGACGAGGCCGGTGAGCTCACCCGCGTGACCCAGCAGGCGCTGCGCGTGATCCGCACGGTGTCGCGTCCCCACGGCTTCAACGTGGGCCTCAACCTCGGGGGAGTGGCCGGCGGGTCGCTGGCGGCGCACCTGCACCAGCACGTCGTGCCGCGTTGGAGCGGCGACGCCAACTTCATCGCCGTGATCTCGCACACCAAGGTGATCCCGCAGCTGCTCAGCGAGACCCGCGACCTGCTGGCACAGGCCTGGTCGCAGACCTGACGCGGCTCAGCCGTTGCTCTGCTTGGCGGCCTCGATCGCCTTGGCCGCCAGGTGGGCCGGCATAGGTTCGTAGTGGCTGAAGCTGCGCGAGAACGTGCCGGTGCCGTGCGACATCGACCGCAGGTCGATCGCGTACCGGACGATCTCGACCTGCGGAACCTGGGCGCGCACCACCGTGCGTCCCGACCCGACGGGCTCCGTGCCCTGCACGCGTCCCCGGCGCGACGACAGGTCGCCCATCACCGCACCGAGGTGCTCGTCGCTGATGAGCACCGACACGTCGTCCACCGGCTCCAGCAGCGACACCCCGGCTGCGTCGGCGGCCTCGCGCAGCGCGAGGGCGCCCGCGGTCTGGAACGCCATGTCGGAGGAGTCGACGCTGTGGGCCTTGCCGTCCACAAGGGTGACCCTGAGGTCGACCATCGGGTACCCGGCAGCCACACCCTTCTCGGCCTGGGCGCGCACGCCCTTCTCGACCGACGGGATGAACTGCCGCGGCACCGCGCCGCCGACGACCTTGTCGACGAACTCGATGCCCGCGCCCTCGGGCAGCGGCTCGACCTCGATGTCGCAGATACCGAACTGGCCGTGGCCACCGCTCTGCTTGACGTGCCGCCCGCGCGCGCTGGCGGGTGCGGAGAAGGTCTCGCGCAACGGCACGCGCAGGTCGGTGCGGTCGACCTCGACGCCGTAGCGGTTGGACAGCTTGTCCAGCAGCAGGTCGGTGTGGGCCTCACCCATGGTCCACAGCACCAGCTGGTGCGTCTCGGCGTTGTTCTCCACCCGCAGGGTCGGGTCCTCGGCGACCAGTCGCGCCAGCGCACCGGAGAGCTTGTCCTCGTCGGCCTTCGCGTGCGCGACGATGGCGACCGGCAGCAGAGGCTCGGGCAGCTCCCACGGGCGCAGCACGAGGGGGGCGTCCTTGTCCGAGAGGGTGTCACCGGTCTCGGCGCGTGACAGCTTCGCGACCGCGCAGATGTCGCCGGCGACGCACTCGCCGACCGTGCGCAGGTTCTTGCCGAGGGGGGACGAGAGGGCCCCGATGCGCTCGTCCTCGTCGTGGTCGGCGTGGCCGGCCTGCTCGCCGGCGAAGGTGCTCAGGTGGCCCGAGACGTGCACGACCGTGTCGGGGCGCAGGGTGCCGGAGAACACGCGCACCAGGCTGATGCGTCCGACGTAGGGGTCGGAGGTGGTCTTGACCACCTCGGCGACCAGAGGGCCGGCCGCGTCGACGCGGATGCCGCCCACGGCCTTGCCGTCGATCCTCATCGCCTCGGGCATGGGGTGCTCGAACGGGGACGGGAAGGCGCTGGTGATCACCTCGAGCAGCTCGTCCACCCCGACCCCTGTGGTCGAGCACACGGGGATGACCGGGTGGAACGACCCGCGGGCCACCGCCTTCTCCATGTCGTCCACGAGCACGTCCAGCGACACCTGCTCACCGGACAGGTACCGGTCCATCAGCGTCTCGTCCTCGGACTCCTCGATGATGGCCTCGATCAGAGCCGGACGGGCGTCCTCGATGCGGGCGGCCTCGTCGTCGCTGGGCGCGCGCTGGGACGTGGTGCCACCGGAGTGGTCGAACGCCCGCTGCGACAGCAGGGCGAGCAGGCCGGTGACCTCGCCGGCCGAGCTGACGGGCAGGTAGGCGGGCAGCACCCTCTCGCCGAAGGCGTCCTGGCATGCGGCCAGCGTGGCCGCGACGTCGGCGCGCTGGTGGTCGAGCTTGGTGATGACCACGGCGCGCGGCATGTTCACCGCCGCGCACTCCTCCCACAGGGCCTGCGTCGACCCGTCGATGCCGTCGGCCGCGGAGACGACGAACAGGGCGCAGTCCGCGGCGCGCAGTCCCGCCCGCAGCTCGCCCACGTAGTCGGCATACCCGGGCGTGTCGAGCAGGTTCACCTTGGTGCCGTTGGCCATCAGGGGAGCCACCGCGAGGGAGACCGAGCGCTGCTGCTTGATCTCGGCGTCGTCGAAGTCGGTGACGGTGGAGCCGTCCTCGACCCGGCCGGCCCGCGCGATGGTGCCGGTACCGGCCAGCATGGCCTCGACGAGCGTTGTCTTGCCCGCTCCGGTGTGGCCCACGAGGACGACGTTGCGCACGCCGTCCGGGGAGTGGGCGACGGGGGCGTCACCGTTGGACGTGCCAGGACGATCTGCAGCCATGAGGTCTCCGTTCGTGTGCGTCAGGCGCACTCACCCTTGCCGGTGCCGATATCCCATCACAAGGGACTGGGCACACCTCGCGTCGGCTCCGGCGAAGCACTCGTCAGGCCGTAGCATCGACGCCCGTGATCGGCAGCCGGCTGCGCCCCGTCGCCGCGAGGGTCATCGACCCCGTGGCCACCGGGCTGCTGAGACTGGGGCTGACCCCGGACGTCGTGACGGCGCTCGGCACGACTCTCGTCGTCGTCACCGCTCTGGTGGCGTACCCGCGTGGGTACCTGCTGGGTGGGACGCTGCTGATCGCCCTGTTCGTGCTCGCCGACAGCCTCGACGGGACGATGGCGCGGCTGTCGGGCCGATCCAGCGCGTGGGGTGCCTTTCTGGACTCCACCCTCGACCGCATCGCGGACGCCGCCATCTTCGCCGGGCTCGCCTTGTGGTTCGTGACCCAGGACGACCTGCTCGGCGTCGGACTCAGCCTGGGTGCGCTCGTGCTGGGGCAGGTGGTCTCGTACGCGCGAGCCCGGGCCGAGGGGCTCGGTGCCCAGGCGGCGGTGGGCATCGCCGAGCGCACCGAGCGCCTCGTCGTCGTGCTCGTCGCCGCCGGACTGGTGGGAGCCGGGCTGCCCTCGTGGGTGCTCGTCGCCGCGATGGGCCTGATCGCGCTGGCCTCCGGCGTCACCGTCGTGCAGCGCATGGTCGTCGTCCGCAGGCAGCTCGTGCCCGGTCCGACCCAGCACGAGAGGACCTGACGTGGGACTGCAGCAGGCGGCATCGGTCGTGGCGTACCGGGGTGGCTGGAAGGCGGTGCGCTACCTGCCCGACGCAGCGGCCTACGCGCTGTTCGACCGGGTCGCCGACCTCGCCTGGCAACGCGGGACCAAGGGCGCACGGCGCCTTCGGCAGAACCTGGCCCGGGTGGTGCCCGATGCCGACGACGCCGCCCTGGACGCGCTCACCCGCCAGGGGCTGCGGTCGTACTTCACCTACTGGTGCGACGCGTTCCGCCTGCCCGACTGGGACACCGCGCGGATCGAGCGCATCGAGGTCAGCAACGAGCACATCCTGCGCGAGGCCCTGGCGAACGGCCGGGGGGCGGTGGGTGCGCTGCCGCACATGGGCAACTGGGACCACGGTGGTGCCTGGTGCACCGCGAACGGGATCCCGGTCACGACGGTGGCCGAGCGGCTCGAGCCCGAAGCGGTCTTTCTCGAGTTCCTGCGGTTCCGCGAGGGACTGGGCATGACCATCTACCCGCTGACCGGCGCAGACACCGACGTGTTCTCCCAGCTGGCCCAGCACGTGCGCGGCAACGACTTCGTGCCGCTGGTCGCCGACCGCGACCTGAGCGCCCGCGGCATCCCTGTCACGTTCTTCGGCGAGCGGGCCACGATGCCGGCCGGGCCCGCCGCGCTGGCCCTGCGTACCGGGGCTCCCCTGATCCCCGTCACGACCTGGTTCGTGGGGCGCGCTCCCGACCACTCGTTGGTGCTGCACTTCGACGACCCGATCGAGGTGCCGGTCGGGTCGGGCCGAGACAAGGCAGCGGCCATGACGCAGCGGCTCGCCGACGTGTTCGCCGACCGCATCCGCGAGCACCCCGCCGACTGGCACATGCTGCAGCGGCTGTTCACCGCCGACCTGACGCCACGATGACCCAGCTGCGGGTGGGGCTGGTGAGCCCGTACTCCTGGAGCGCCATGGGTGGGGTCCAGGTGCATGTGCGGGACTTCGCACAGATGCTGCGCGAGCGCGGGCACGAGGCATCCATCCTCGCTCCCGCCGAGGACGAGGACGACCTCGAGCCGGGAGTGGTCTGGGGCGGACGTCCGGTTGCCGTGCCGTACAACGGTTCGGTGGCCCGTCTGACGTTCGGGCCCGTGGCCGCCGGCCGGGTGCGGCGATGGCTGGCGAACGGCGAGTTCGACATCGTCCACGTCCACCAGCCCGAGTCGCCGAGCCTGAGCATCCTCGCCGTCTGGGCTGCTGACGCGCCGCTCGTCGGCACCTGGCACATGGCCTCGGAGCGGTCGAAGGCCCTGGTCGGGTTCTCCGGGATCCTGCGCCCGTCGCTGGAGAAGATCGAGGCCCGCATCGCCGTCAGCGAGGCCGCGCGCACCACCCTGGTGAGCCACCTCGGGGGTGACCCGGTGCTCATCCCCAACGGGGTTCACGTCGACACGTACGCCGCCGCCCGACCGCGGGCCGACCTGCGCGCCCCCGGCGGCACGGTGTCGTTCCTGGGTCGGCTCGACGAGCCGCGCAAGGGGCTGCCCGTGCTGCTGGCCGCCTGGCCCGACGTCGTGCGGCGGCACCCGCAGGCCCGGCTGCTCGTCGCCGGCCCCGGGGACGTCGCGGAGGCCCAGCGCACCGTGCCGGTCGACGTGCGCGACACGATCCGGTGGCTCGGTCGGATCAGCGACGCCGACAAGGCCACGATGCTCGCCAGCAGCGACATCTACGTCGGCCCGCACACCGGTGGGGAGTCGTTCGGCATCGTGCTCGTCGAGGCGATGGCGGCCGGCGCCACCGTCGTGGCCAGCGACCTGCCCGCGTTCCGGGCCGTGCTCGGTGAGGGAGCCGCAGGTCGCACCTTCGCGATGGGCGACTCGGCGGCCTTGGCACGCACCCTGTCGCAGCTGCTCGGCGACCCGGACGAACGGAGTCGGCTACGGGCCGGAGCCCGTGCCCAGGTGCATGCCTACGACTGGCCGACGGTCACCGACCAGGTGCTCGAGGTCTACGACCTCGTGCTCGGGCGCAGCGTCGCTCCCCGACGGACGGTGCGCTGACGTGGAGGCCCTCGTCGTGCTGCTCGTCGTGGCCGCGGTCGGGGCGCTCGTCGTGACGTGGTCGGCGGCACGCCTCGACCACCTGCACACGCGGCTCGAACGCATGGACGCGACGCTGGACGCCGAGCTGCTGCGCCGCTCGGGCGCGACGCTCGAGGTCGCCACGAGCGGGCTGCTCGACCCCGCCAGCTCGATGGTGCTCGCCGACGCGGCCCATCGCGCCCGCTCGGCGCCACCGAGCGGGCGGGAGGAGGCCGAGTCGGCTCTCACCGAGGCCCTGGTGGCGGCCTTCGACGACCCGGGTGGGGCAAGCGCCGTGGCGGTGCCGGAGTGGGGCCGTGAGCTCGTCACCGACCTCGGCACGGCCTGCCGCCGGGTGCAGACCGCCCGGCGGCTGCACAACGGGACGGTGTCGGTGACGCGCCACCGGCGTCGGTCGCGCTTCGTCCGGCTCTTCCACCTGGCAGGACGCGCTGCCATGCCCGAGCACATCGAGTTCGACGACCGCGTGCCCGCAGCGTTCCAGCGATGACGCACCGAGTGCGACGACCTACGCTGGTGCCATGACGACCCGTGACCGCGCCGATGACTTCTCCGCCGCCGAGGTGGGTACCGACCGCGTGAAGCGCGGCATGGCTGAGATGCTCAAGGGCGGGGTGATCATGGACGTGGTCACCGCGGAGCAGGCACGCATCGCCGAGGACGCCGGCGCGGTGGCCGTCATGGCGCTCGAGCGGGTGCCTGCCGACATCCGGGCGCAGGGCGGGGTCTCGCGCATGAGCGACCCCGACATGATCGACAGCATCATCGCCGCCGTGTCGATCCCCGTGATGGCCAAGGCCCGCATCGGGCACTTCGTCGAGGCTCAGGTGCTGCAGTCCCTCGGGGTCGACTACGTCGACGAGTCCGAGGTGCTCACGCCGGCCGACTACGCCCACCACATCGACAAGTGGCAGTTCACGGTGCCGTTCGTGTGCGGGGCCACGAACCTCGGCGAGGCGCTGCGCCGGATCGGTGAGGGAGCGGCGATGATCCGCTCGAAGGGGGAGGCCGGCACCGGTGACGTCTCCAACGCCACCACGCACATGCGCGCCATCGGCGACGAGATCCGTCGCCTGACGTCGCTGCGCAGCGACGAGCTCTACCTCGCGGCCAAGGAGATGCAGGCGCCGTTCGCGCTGGTCGAGGAGGTCGCGCGGATCGGTCGGCTGCCCGTGGTGATGTTCACCGCGGGAGGCATCGCCACCCCGGCGGACGCCGCGATGATGATGCAGCTCGGCGCCGACGGTGTCTTCGTCGGCTCCGGCATCTTCAAGTCGGGCGACCCGGCCAGGCGGGCAGCGGCGATCGTGGCCGCCACGACGCACTTCGACAACCCCGACGTGATCGCCAAGGTGTCGCGCGGCCTGGGCGAGGCCATGGTCGGCATCAACGTCGAGGAGATCCCGCAGCCGCACCGACTGGCCGAGCGGGGTTGGTGACGCCGCGCGTCGGCGTCCTCGCACTGCAGGGTGACGTCCGCGAGCACCAGCGCATCCTGACCCGGCTCGGCGTCGCCGCCCCCCGAGTCCGCACCCCGGACGAGCTGGCAGGGGTCGACGCCCTGGTGATCCCCGGAGGGGAGTCCACGGCGATCGCGCGTCTGGCCGTCGTGCTGGACATGCTCGAGCCGCTGCAGAAGGCTGTTGCCGCCGGCATGCCCACCTACGGCTCGTGCGCCGGCATGATCCTGCTGGCCGATCGGCTCACCGGCGCACCCGCGAACCAGCCGCGCATCGGCGGCCTGCACATCACGGTGCGCCGCAACGCGTTCGGCCGGCAGGTGGACTCGTTCGAGACCGACCTCGACGTCCCGGTGCTGGGTGCACCCGCGCTGCGGGCGGTGTTCATCCGCGCCCCCTGGGTCGAGCAGGCCGACCCGGACGTCGAGGTGCTCGCCCGCGTCAGCGGTGGCATCGCCGACGGTACGATCGTGGCCGTCCGCCAGGAGGCGCTGCTGGCCACGTCGTTCCACCCGGAGCTGACCGGCGACCTGCGTCTGCACGAGCTCTTCGTGCGGCTCGTGCGCGCCGCCTGACGCGGCACGACGAGCAGCCGAGGTCGAGGGAGAGCACGCCATGTCCGGCCACTCCAAGTGGGCCACCACGAAGCACAAGAAGGCGGTCGTGGACGCCCGTCGGGGCAAGCTGTTCGCGAAGCTGATCAAGAACATCGAGGTCGCCGCCCGACTCGGGGGCGCCGACCAGTCGGCGAACCCCACGCTCTACGACGCCGTGCAGAAGGCGAAGAAGTCGTCGGTGCCCAACGACAACATCGATCGCGCCATCAAGCGCGGCGCCGGCCTCGAGGCGGGGGGAGCGACCTACGAGACCATCACCTACGAGGGCTACGGCCCCCAGGGCGTCGCCGTCCTCGTGGAGTGCCTGACCGACAACCGCAACAGAGCCGCGGCCGAGGTGCGCACGGCGATGACCCGCAACGGGGGCACCATGGCCGACCCGGGGTCGGTGTCGTACCTGTTCCACCGCAAGGGCGTCGTGATCGTGCCCAAGCAGCAGGAGGACCGGACGGTGGACGAGGACGCGCTGCTCGAGGTGGTGCTCGAGGCCGGTGCCGAGGACGTGGAGGACCTCGGGGAGGCGTTCGAGGTGCGCTGCGAGGCCGGCGACCTCGTGGTGGTGCGCTCGGCCATCCAGCAGGCCGGGCTCGACTACGAGTCGGCGGAGTCGTCGTGGCTGCCGTCGGTGACGGTGCCCCTCGACGCACCTGCCGCCGAGAAGGTCTTTCGCCTTCTCGACGTGCTCGAGGACAGCGACGACGTGCAGAACGTCTTCGCCAACTTCGACGTGTCCGACGACGTGATGGCCGACGTCTCGTCCTGAGGACGGCGCGTCGCACCGGCGCGCGTGACGGCCGGCTCGGTACTGTGTCGAACACGTGTTCGCCCACAACGAGCGAGGAGTAGCCGTCGTGCGGGTGGTGGGGATCGACCCGGGCCTGACCCGGTGCGGGCTCGCAGCCGTCTCGGGATCGCCGGGTCGGCGAGCATCCCTGCTCGGGGTGACGGTCGCCCGGACGTCGCCGCAGGACGACCTGGCCACCCGGCTGTGCGCCCTGGAGGCTGCGATCGAGCAGTTCATGACCGAGCACCGGCCGGACGAGGTCGCCGTCGAGGCCGTGTTCAGCCAGCACAACACGGCGACGGTGATCGCCACCGCCCAGGCTGCCGGGGTGGCGGTGCTCGTGGGCGGGCGACGGGCGCTGCCTGTCGGCACGCACACGCCGACCGAGGTCAAGGCCGCGGTCACCGGCAGCGGGCGCGCCGACAAGCAGCAGGTGTCGCGCATGGTGACGGCGATCCTCGGTCTGAGCGCGCCGCCCACGCCGGTCGATGCGACCGACGCGCTGGCCCTGTGCCTGGCCCACCTGTGGCAGGCGCCGGTGCGGGCACGCCGAGCCCAGGCCGAGGCGCTGGCGGCCCGCCGATGATCGCGTCGCTGCGGGGCACGGTCGTGGCTCTCGGTCTCGACCACGTCGTCGTCGAGACCGGAGGAGTGGGGCTGTACCTGCCGTGCCCTCCGCGCGTCCTGGCCGATCTGCGGGTCGGGTCGACGGTGCACCTGCACACGTCTCTGGTGGTACGCGAGGACTCCCTCACCCTCTACGGCTTCGCGAGCACCGACGAGCGTGACCTCTTCGAGGTGCTGCTGGGGGTGTCGGGGATCGGACCGCGGCTGGCCATGGCGATGCTCGCGGTGCTCAGCCCCGACGAGGTTCGCACCGCGGTGGCCACCGACGACCTGGCCACGCTCACCCGCGTGCCGGGCATCGGGCGCAAGGGGGCGCAGCGGCTCGTGCTGGAGCTCAAGGACAGGCTGCCTGCCTTTGCTCTGCCCGCTGACAACGGTGGCGGCGCTGCCACGGCGACGCCGTCCCAGGCGTGGGCCGAGCAGGTGTCGGCGGCGCTGGTCAGCCTCGGGTGGGGTGCTCGGGACGCCGCCGCGGCTCTCGAGGCCGTCGCCCCCGCGGCCACGCAGATGATCGAGCAGCAGGGCGAGCCCGACGTTCCGGCGCTGCTGCGCACGGCCTTGCGTTCGCTGGACCGGGCATGAGCGAGTGGTCGCCGGAGGCAGCCTCGGTGGTCGACGCCGACGCGGTGGACGACGACCGCGTCGCCGACGTTGCGCTGCGGCCGCGTCGGATGGCGGAGTTCGTCGGCCAGCCGCGGGTTCGCGACCAGCTCTCGTTGCTGCTCGAGGCGGCGGCGCTGCACCAGCGCACACCCGACCACGTGCTGCTGTCCGGTCCACCGGGGCTCGGCAAGACCACGCTGGCGATGATCATCGCGGCCGAGCTCTCCTCGCCGATCAGGGTCGCGAGCGGTCCGGCGATCCAGCATGCCGGCGACCTCGCGTCCATCCTGTCCGGACTGACCGACGGCGAGGTGCTCTTCCTGGACGAGGTGCACCGGCTGGCACGGCCGGCCGAGGAGATGCTGTACCTGGCCATGGAGGACTTTCGGGTGGACGTGGTCGTCGGCAAGGGGCCCGGCGCCACCGTGATCCCGCTTCAGCTGCCGCACTTCACGCTGGTGGGGGCGACCACCCGGGCCGGGCTGCTCACCGGCCCGTTGCGGGACAGGTTCGGCTTCACCGCTCATCTGGACTTCTACTCCACCGACGACCTGGTCACGGTGCTGCACCGCTCGGCCGCGCTGCTGGGCATCCCGCTGGACGGTCCGGGGGCCGAGGAGATCGCTCGCCGGTCCCGCGGCACCCCGCGCATCGCCAACCGCCTGCTGCGGCGGGTGCGTGACTTCGCCGTGGTGCGGGCCGACGGGCGCATGAACCTCGCCGTGGCACGCGAGGCGCTGGCCGTGTACGACGTCGACGAGCGAGGCCTGGACCGTCTCGACCGGCAGGTGCTCGCGGCGCTGTGCGGGCGCTACGGCGGTGGTCCGGTGGGTCTGTCGACGATCGCGGTGGCTGTGGGGGAGGAGGCCGACACGGTCGAGGAGGTCAGTGAGCCGTTCCTGGTGCGCGAGGGCTTCCTCATCCGCACCCCACGAGGGCGGGTGGCGACCCCGGCGGCGTTCGAGCACCTGCGCCTGGCGCCTCCGGCGGACGTCTCGGCACCGACACTCGACCTGGAGATCCCTGGCACGCCACGCGGGTCCGTAGACTGAGTCCCTTGCGGGTCGGTGCCTCGGCTCGTGCTGACCTGACTCGGAGTCGTTCATGGATGCCCTGGCCACCCTGCTGCCGCTGGTTCTCATCGGTGGCATCTTCTACCTGCTGCTGTTTCGTCCCATGCAGCGCCGCAACCGGGAGTTCGCCGCCACACAGGCCGCCGTCGCCCCCGGCGCCCGCGTGATGATGGGTGGTGGCCTCATCGCCACCGTCGTGAGCGTGGACGACGACGACGTGGTCGTGGCGGCTGCGCCCGGGGTCGAGCTTCGCTACACCCGCCAGGGCGTGGTCAAGGTGCTCGAGCCGACGATGCCCGACACCACCACGGACTGACGGCACCCGCGTGACGTCGACCACCCTGACCAGGCCCGGACGGCCGCTGCTGGCGTTCCTGCTGGTTCTGGCGGCAGTCTTCGCCCTCGTCGCCGCGTCCGGCAGCTGGGCACCCCGACTGGGACTGGACCTGCAGGGCGGCACCAGCATCACGCTGTCGGCACAGACCCTGGACGGCACCGAGCCGACCCCGGAGTCGCTCGAGGAGGCCGTCGCGATCATCCGTCAGCGGGTGAACGGGTCGGGTGTGGCCGAGGCGGAGGTGACCACGCAGGGCACGGACACGATCGTCGTGCAGGTTCCCGGCGTCGGTCAGGACGAGCTGGTCGAGCTCGTCGGCCAGACCGCCCAGCTGCAGTTCCGCCCGGTGCTGGCCATCGTCCCCGGCAGCGCACCGGTGCCGACACCGGCAGCCACGGGGTCGCCGACCCCCACCCCGACCCCGACGCCGACGCAGACCACCGAGGCCGAGCCCGCCGACGAGAGCACGAGCCTGGGGTCGCCGTTGGCCGACCGGTCGGCGAGCGTCGATCGCGTCAGCCGTACGACCGCCCGCCCGCCCCTGGCCGAGACGGCCACGCCCACCGCGACGCCGCAGGCCAGCCCGACCGAGGCACCGCAGGCGACCCCCGAGCCGATCACCACCGCCCAGCCGGGTGCCGACGAGATCACCGCCCTGCTCGAGTTCGACTGCTCCAGCATCGATCCGGCGGTGGTCACCCCGCCGGAGGAGAACCTGCTCACGTGTGACCGGCAGCTGTCGAACCGGTACCTGCTCGGCCCTGCCGACATCGTGGGCACCGACATCGCCTCGGCCACGGCCGGCATCCCGCAGGGTGGGGTCGCGTGGCAGGTGAACCTCGAGTTCACCGGCGAGGGAGCCGACGCCTTCTTCGACAGCACCCAGCGGCTGTCGGCGCAGCAGCCCCCGCAGGACCAGTTCGCGATCGTGCTCGACGGGTTGGTCGTCTCCGCGCCCCAGGTGAACGAGCCGATCCCGGGCGGACGAGCCCAGATCACGGGTCAGTTCACCCAGACCGAGGCCACCTCGCTGGCCAACGTGCTGCAGTACGGGGCGCTGCCGCTGGCCTTCGAGGTCAGCGACGTCACGTCGGTGTCTCCGACCCTCGGCACCGACCAGCTGCAGGCGGGGCTGGTCGCCGGCGCCATCGGACTGCTTCTGGTGATGCTGTATGCGCTGCTGTACTACCGCGGCCTGGGCCTCGTCGTCGTGGCCAGCCTGCTGGTGGCAGGGTCGCTGACCTACGGCCTGGTGCTGCTGCTCGGGGAGGCGATCGGCTTCACCCTGACGCTGGCCGGGGTCGCGGGGCTCATCGTCGCGATCGGCATCACGGCCGACTCGTTCATCGTCTTCTTCGAGCGCATCAAGGACGAGGTGCGCGAGGGCCGCAGCACCCGGATGGCCGTGGAGACGGCCTGGGTGCGGGCGCGCCGCACCATCATCGCCAGCGACGTCGTCTCGCTGCTGGCCGCGTTCTTCCTCTACGTGTTCAGCATCGGCAACGTCCGTGGGTTCGCCTTCGCCTTCGGGCTGACCACCGTCGTCGACCTGATCGTGGTGTTCCTGTTCACCAAGCCGACGCTGAGCCTGCTGGTGCGCACCCGGTTCTTCGGGCAGGGCCACCCGTTGTCCGGGCTCGACGCGGCTCGCCTCGGTCGCTCCGGCGCGGGAACCGTGGGCGGGCTCGCGGGGCTGGGCAACCGCCTGTACCGCGGCGAGACCTCGTTCGACTTCGTCGGCCGGGCCAAGCGCTGGTACGCCGTCAGCGCGGGCCTGCTCGGATTCGCCGTGCTGGGCCTGCTGGTCAACGGCCTGACGCTGGGCGTGGAGTTCACCGGCGGCGCAGAGCTGACAGCGCAGGTGCCCGGGGTGACCCAGCAGGACGTGGGCTCGGTGCGCAGTGCCGTCACCGACACCGGCATCGAGGGTGCCTCGGACCCGAGGGTCACCATCGTCGGGGACGACCGGGTACGGGTGCAGACCGCTGCCCTGTCGACCACGGAGACGGCGCAGGTGCGAGACGCCGTGAGCGAGGTGCTCGACGTGCCGACCGACGCCATCAGCGTTCAGGTCGTCGGGCCGTCCTGGGGGCAGGAGATCACCGGCAAGGCCCTGCAGGGCCTCGGGCTCTTCCTGGTCGCGGTGGTGATCTACCTCGCGGTGACGTTCGAGCCGAAGATGGGTGCCGCCGCCATCGCCGCGTTGGCGCACGACGTGCTGGCCACCGTCGGCATCTACGCGTGGACGGGCTTCGACGTCACGCCTGCGTCGGTGATCGGGTTCCTGACGATCCTGGCCTACTCGCTGTACGACACCGTTGTCGTGTTCGACAAGGTGCGTGAGAACACGCGCGGCATCACCGGCCAGAGCGTCTACACCTACTCCGAGGCGGCGAACCTGGCCGTCAACCAGACGCTCGTGCGCTCGATCAACACCTCGGTGATCGCCCTGCTGCCCATCGGGTCGATCCTGATCGTGTCCGTGGCGTTCCTCGGCACGGGCACCTTGAAGGACCTGGCGCTGGCACTGTTCATCGGGGTCGCGGTCGGCACCTACTCCTCGATCTTCATCGCCACACCGCTGCTGGCCGACCTGAAGGAGCGGGAGCCCATCATGCGTTCGCTGCGCCAGCGCGTGCTGGCTCGGCGACGCGGGCACCGTGCGCCCTCGACCGAGGACGGGCTCACCGAGTCGGTCGCCGCGGCGGTCGGGGGTCGACGGGCCGAGACGACGGCTGCTCCCGCAGGGCAGGCAGGCCCTACGGTGGAGGGCGCACGAAGCACCAGACCGGGATCGGTGATCGAGTCGGGCGATCGGCACCAGCCGCGTCGCCAGACGAGAGCCGATCGACGTAAGGGGACCTGACATGGCCGATCACGCCGACCACGCTGACCTGCTCCGACACGTCCGGGACATCCCGGACTGGCCCACCCCCGGTGTCATGTTCCGAGACATCACCCCGATGCTCGGGGACGCCGACGCCTTCGCCCGGTGCGTGGAGGCACTGGCCACCGCCGGCGCAGCCGGCTCCGAGGTCGACGTGGTGGCCGGCATCGAGGCGCGCGGGTTCATCCTGGCAGCCCCGGTCGCCCATCAGCTCAAGGCCGGCTTCGTCCCCGTCCGCAAGCACGGCAAGCTGCCGCACGAGACCCTGTCCGAGGCCTACTCGCTGGAGTACGGCGAGGCGGTGCTCGAGATCCACGTGGACGCGATCGAGCCGGGTCAGCGCGTGCTCATCGTCGACGACGTGCTGGCCACCGGTGGCACGGTGGCCGCGACGACCGAGCTCGTGCGACGAGCCGGTGGGCAGATCGTCGGAGTGACGGTGCTCATCGAGCTCGGTGCCCTGCACGGCCGCGAGCGCAACCCCGACCTGCCGATCCGGTCGCTGCTGGTCATGTGAGACCCGGCTCCCGGGCCTAGACTGCCTCCCAGACCCACGAGGAGGCCCGTGGCAGACCAGGTCACCCACCCTGTCGTGCCCGACGCGGCGCCGACGCCGCAGTCGGCGCCACGCGGGGTTCGCTCACGCCTGGCCCGGCTCACCTCACCCCGTCCGACCAGCGACCCGGCGCTGGAGCCCCTGCTGCGCACCGTTCGCAGCACCCACCCGCGCGCGGACGTCTCGGTGATCACCAAGGCCTACCAGGTGGCGTCCGAGGCCCATCGGGGGCAGCTGCGCAAGAGCGGCGAGCCGTACATCACGCACCCGCTGGCGGTGGCGATGATCCTGGCCGAGCTCGGGCTGACGGCGCCCACCCTGGCAGCGGCCCTGCTGCACGACACCGTCGAGGACACCGGCTACGGCCTCGACCAGCTGCGTGCCGACTTCGGCGACGAGATCGCCATGCTCGTCGACGGCGTCACCAAGCTCGACAAGGTCACCTATGGTCAGGCAGCCCAGGCCGAGACCCTGCGCAAGATGGTCATCGCGATGGCCCGCGACATCAGGGTGCTGCTCATCAAGCTGGCCGACCGGCTGCACAACGCCCGCACCTGGCGCTACGTCAGCCGGGAGAGCGCCCAGCGCAAGGCGCGCGAGACCTTGGAGATCTACGCACCACTGGCGCACCGGCTCGGCATGAACAAGATCAAGTGGGAGCTCGAGGACCTCTCGTTCGCCACCCTGCACCCCAAGATCTACGACGAGATCGTGCGCCTCGTGGCCGAGCGGGCCCCCGCCCGTGACGAGTACCTGGCCTCGGTGATCGACCAGGTGCAGGCCGACCTGCGCGACGCCAAGATCCGCGCGACGGTGACGGGCCGGCCGAAGCACTACTACTCGATCTACCAGAAGATGGTCGTGCGGGGCCGCGACTTCACCGACATCTACGACCTCATCGGCATCCGGGTACTCGTGGAGAGCGTGCGCGACTGCTACGCGGTGCTCGGCATCCTGCACGCCCGGTGGAACCCGGTGCCGGGTCGGTTCAAGGACTGGATCGCCAAGGCGAAGTTCAACATGTACCAGTCGCTGCACACCACGGTCATCGGTCCCGGGGGCAAGCCCGTCGAGCTGCAGATCCGCACCTACACGATGCACCAGCGCGCCGAGTACGGCGTGGCGGCGCACTGGAAGTACAAGGAGCTCTCGCCGCAGGCCTGGGGCCACGAGCGCCCGTCCGGGGACGACGGCGTCTCCGACATGGCGTGGCTGCGGCAGCTTCTCGAGTGGCAGAAGGAGATCTCCGACCCCGGGGAGTTCCTGGAGTCGCTGCGCTTCGAGGTCAGCTCGACCGAGGTCTACGTCTTCACCCCCGGTGGCGACATCAAGCCTCTGCCGACGGGGGCCACACCGGTCGACTTCGCCTACGCCGTGCACACCGAGGTGGGGCACCGCTGCATCGGCGCCAAGGTCAACGGACGACTGGCCCCGCTGGACTCCGTGCTCGACAACGGCGACATCGTCGAGGTCATCACGTCCAAGGCCGAGGGCGCGGGTCCCAGCCGCGACTGGCTCGGCTTCGTGGCCAGCGCCCGCTCGCGCAACAAGATCAAGCAGTGGTTCTCCAAGGAGCGGCGCGAGGAGGCGATCGAGCGGGGCAAGGACTCGATCGCACGCGCGATGCGCAAGCAGGACCTGCCGCTGCAGCGGCTGATGAGCAAGGACACCCTGACCGCCGTCGCTGCGGAGCTGCGCTACACCGACATCCCCAGCCTGTACGCAGCTGTCGGTGAGGGGCAGGTGTCGGCCCAGTCCGTCGTCGAGCGAGTGGTGCACAGCCTCGGAGGTGCGGAGGGCACCAGCGAGGACGCCGCCGAAGCGCTACGACCGAGCGGTGGCAGACGTCGGCGTCGGGCCAGTACCGACCCCGGTGTGGTGGTGAACGGCGCCACGGACGTGTGGGTGCGGCTCGCCCGCTGCTGCACCCCTGTGCCCGGTGACGAGATCGTCGGGTTCGTCACCCGGGGCAACGGGGTCTCGGTGCACCGGCGCACCTGCGCCTCCATCGCCACGATGGGGGACGCCGCCGAGCGCCTGATCGACGTGGCCTGGACCGCAGGCGCGGCGTCGATGTTCCTCGTCGCCATCCAGGTGGACGCACTCGACCGCAACCGGCTGCTGGCCGACATCACCCAGGTGCTGTCCGACCAGCACGTCAACATCCTCTCCGCGCATGTCACCACCAACCGTGACCGGGTCGCGAAGAGCCGCTTCACCTTCGAGATGGCCGATCCCGCTCACCTCGACCACGTGCTGAAGGCGGTGCGCACCGTGGACGGCGTGTTCGACGTCTTCCGCGTCGACCACACCTGAGAGGCGCTCAGCCGCCGAACTCCGCCAGCGTCGCCTCCGCCTGCTCCAGCCAGGCCCGCCGGGCCGCGATCGCCTCGTCGGCCGCAGCGACGTCCTTCGACCGGCCGGCTGCCTGGGCCGCCTCGCGGTCTCGCCCCAGGCTCGCCAGCGACTCCCGCAGCTGGCTCACTGTGGACTCGGCACGGGCCCGGGCCTCGGGGTTCGAGCGGCGCCACGAGTCCTGCGCGGCGGCGTCGACGGCCTGCTCCACGGCCCGCATGCGCTGCTCGACCTCGCGCACGGCGTCGCGGGGCACCTTGCCCGCGGCAGCGAAGCGATCCTGCAGGCCACGCAGCCGGGCCCGGGTCGTCCGGGGGTCGTCGACCGGCAGCAGGGCCTCGGCCTCGACCAGGATCGCGCGCTTGACCTCGAGGTTCGAGCGCAGCTGTGCGTCCTGCTCGGCGTTGGCGGCCTCGCGGGCGGAGAAGAACGCGTCCTGAGCCGCGCGGAACTGCGTCCACAGGGCGTCGTCGACGTCCTTGGGAGCCCGGCCCGCCGACTTCCACCGTGTCATCAGGTCACGCATGGCGGCGCTCGTGGGTCCCCAGTCGGTGGAGGTGGCCAGCTGCTCGGCCTCGGCGATGATCGCCTGCTTCTCGGCCTGGGCGGCCCGGCGTTGCTGGGTCAGCTCGGCGAAGTGCGCCTTGCGTCGGCGGGTGTAGGCGGTGCGCGCCACCGAGAACCGGTGCCAGAGCTCGTCGTCGGTGCGGCGGTCGAGCCGTGGCAGCTGTTTCCACTCCGTGAGCAGGTCCCGCAGCCGGGTGACCCCGGCGCGCCAGTCGTCGGACTGCCCGATCGCCTCGGCCTCCGCTGCGATGGACTCCTTGCGTTGCCTGGCCTGCTCCAGCGCGGCCGTCCGCGCAGCCCGGCGCTCCTCGCGGCGACGCTCGATCGCGGTGTCCAGGGCGTCCAGACGGGTGAGCAGCCCCTGCAGGTCGCCGATCGCAGCAGCCGACGTGATGGACTGCCGCAGCGTGGTCGCCGTTGCGGCCGCTGCGTCCGGCGACGTCGCTCCCGAGCTCAGCCGCTGCTCGAGCAGGGCCACCTGCGTCTGCAGGTCGTCGTAGCGGCGGACGAAGAACTCCAGGCCCTGCTGCGGCTCGTCGGCCTGCCACGACCCGACCACGCGCTCACCGTCGGCCGTGCGCACGTAGGCCGTGCCGTCGGCCGTGACACGACCCCACTCGTTGGCGGCTGCCTGCCCGGGCTCGGTCACGACTCGCTCCTCTCGACGACCAGGTCGTCCACCTGTGCACCGGCCGCCGGTGCTCCGTCGCTGCCGCCCTCGACCGTACCGGCCGAGGCGATCGCGGTGACCACCTCGAGACCGTCGGTGACGCGGCCCACCACCGTGTACTGCGGCGGCAGCTCGCTGTCGGCGTGCACGACGAAGAACTGGCTGCCGGTGCTGGCCGGCAGCCCGGTGTTGGCCATGGCGACCGTTCCGGCGGGGTAGGTCGCCCCATCGAGGTTCTCCTCCGCGAAGCGGTACCCCGGGCCCCCGGTGCCGGTGCCCGAGGGGTCCCCGCACTGCAGCACCCCCAGGGTCGGTGAGGTCGTGAGCCGGTGGCAGACGGTGTCGTCGAAGAAGTCGGCAGCCGCGAGAAAGTCCCACGAGCCGACCGTGCACGGCGCGGCCGTCGCGTCGAGCTCCATCGTGACCGGCTCACCGTTGAGCGTGAGCACAGCGGTGGCACGACCGAGGTCGCCGGGATCGGCGGGGGGCCGCCCGACGTCGGTGGTCGTCGCCGGGTCGCCGGGGTCGTCGACGTAGGTGCACGAGCCCGGCTGCTGCGTCGGCGCCGCCGCCTGTGAGCCGCTCGCCGAGCCGGAGCGCAGGCTGGCGACCACGCCGACGACGGTGGTGAGCACCAGCGCGCCGACGACAGCCGCCACGACGACCTGCGTGCGTCGTCGCCGGCGCCGCTGCGCCGTCTCACGCCTCTGCTGCTGACGGTGCGCCTTCTGCTGGGCCAGCTCGCGGCGTCGCTTGTCGTTCGTGGTCATAGTGGCCTGCGAGTCTAGGTCTGTGTCCCGGTAGCCTTCACCCCCATGCTCGTCGTCGGCTTTCCTGCTGCTGCGTTCGGCACGAACTGCTTCGTGCTGGCACCGGCACCGGGCCAGGAGTGCGTCGTCGTCGACCCGGGGATCGGCGTCGTCGACCATCTGGAGCAGGTTCTCACCGAGCACCGGCTCAAGCCCGCGGCCGTGCTGCTCACCCACGGGCACCTCGACCACGTCTACTCCGTCACGCCCGTGTGCGGGGCCCACGGTGTCGCCGCGGTGATCCACCCCGACGACCGGTACCGGCTCGCCGACCCGGTCTCGACCCTCGACCCGTCCTTGGTGTCGATGATGGAGCAGCACTTCGGGGCGAGCGCCCGGTGGCGCGAGCCAGACGACATCGAGCTCGTGACGGACGGGCAGCTTCTCGACGTGGCGGGCATGACCCTCGCCGTCGACCACGCACCCGGGCACACCGAGGGGTCGGTCATGTTCCGTACCGGGTCGCCCTCGACCGGCGACCTGCTGCTGTCGGGCGACGTGCTGTTCGCCGGGTCGATCGGGCGCACCGACCTGCCGGGCGGCGACCCGGCCGCGATGTGGCGCAGCCTGGCGACCAAGGTGCTGCCGCTGGCGGACGACATGGTCGTGCTGCCCGGGCACGGTCCGCAGACGACGATCGGTCGTGAGCGGGCGAGCAACCCCTTCCTGGCCGAGGCGGCCAGGCTCGGGCGCGCCGGGGCATGAGCCGACCCCGTCCCGTGTCGGGGTTCCCGGAGTGGAGTCCCGCCGACCAGGCCGTCGAGCAGCTCGTGGTCGACGGGCTGCGCCGCACCTTCGAGCTGCACGGCTTCGCCCCGCTGCGCACGCGCGCCGTCGAGCCCGTGCCCGTGCTGCTCGGCAAGGGTGAGACCGACAAGGAGATCTACCTGCTGAGACGGCTGCAGGCCGACTCCCACGGCCCTGAGGGCCTCGACGACGACGCTCTCGGCCTGCACTTCGACCTCACCGTGCCGCTGGCCCGCTACGTGCTGGAGAACACCGGTCACCTGACGTTCCCCTACCGCCGCTACCAGATCCAGTCGGTCTGGCGGGGAGAGCGGCCCCAGGAGGGCCGGTACCGGGAGTTCGTCCAGGCCGACATCGACATCGTGGGCGACGGGACGCTGCCCTTCCACCACGAGGTCGAGGTGGCGCTGGTGGCCGCGGAGGCCTTGTCGTCCCTGCCGATCCCGCCGATCCGCATGCGGGTGAACAACCGCAAGGTCGCCGAGGGTTTCTACGCCGGGCTCGGGCTGGCCGACACGGCCGGCGTGCTGCGGGTGATGGACAAGATCGACAAGGTCGGGGCTGCGGCCGTCACCGACATGCTCACCCGGACGCTCGGCGCCACACCGGCGCAGGCGGAGGCCTGCGTGCGCTTCGCCGGCATCGTCGGGCACCCCGGCACCGGCATGCAGCCGGTGCTGGCGGACGTCGCCTGCCTCGGGGTGCAGCACCCGCTGCTGCAGCAGGGCCTGGACGAGCTCACCCGTGTCGTGCAGGCCGCTGAGCAGGCAGTGCCGGGGGTGCTGGTCGCCGACCTGTCGATCGCGCGGGGCCTGGACTACTACACGGGAACGGTGTTCGAGACCCACCTGGTGGGCCACGAGGGTCTGGGGTCGATCTGCTCCGGGGGTCGCTACGACGAGCTCGCCCGGGACGGCGACCGCGTGTTCCCCGGTGTGGGCATCTCGGTCGGGGTCACCCGCCTCGTGGGTGCTCTCCTCGGCCGCGGTCTTCTCCGCGCGCAGCGCACCGTGCCGAGTGCCGTCCTGGTGGCCGTCGTCGACGAGCAGCAGCGCCCGGCCTCCGACGCGGTCGCGGCACGGCTGCGACGCCGCGGCATCCCCACCGAGGTGGCTCCCACGGCAGCGAAGTTCGGCAAGCAGATCCGCCACGCCGACCGCAGGGGCATACCGTTCGTCTGGTTCCCCGGTGAGGCCGGCTCCGACGGCGAGGTCAAGGACATCCGGTCCGGCGAGCAGGGGGCGGCCGACCCCGACACCTGGCGGCCTCCGGCGACCGACATGCTGCCCACCCTGCACCCGACCACCCCCGAGGAGTCCTCGTGATGCGCACCCACGGCGCCGGAACGCTGCGTGAGTCCCAGGCTGCCGAGACGGTGACCCTGGCCGGGTGGGTGGCCCGCCGGCGCGACCACGGCGGGGTCACGTTCGTCGACGTCCGCGACGCCACGGGCGTCGTGCAGGTGGTGCTGCGCGACGAGCAGGCTGCGGCCGGCCTACGTCCGGAGTCGTGCGTGCGCATCGTCGGTGACGTGCGGGTGCGACCTGCGGGCAACGAGAACCCCGACCTGCCGACCGGGGCGGTCGAGGTGGTCGCCGACGACGTGGAGCTGCTCAGCGCCGCAGCTGCGCTGCCGTTCCCCGTCGAGGACAGCCACGCCGGGTCGGTCGGGGAGGAGATCCGGCTGCGGCACCGCTACCTCGACCTGCGCCGCCCGGGTCCCGCCCGCGCGCTGCGGATGCGCTCGGAGGTCAGCCGGATCGCCCGCGACGTGCTGCACCGTGAAGGGTTCGTCGAGGTGGAGACACCGACGCTGACGCGCTCGACTCCGGAGGGCGCCCGCGACTTCCTGGTGCCCGTGCGCCTGCAGCCCGGGCACTGGTACGCCCTGCCGCAGAGCCCGCAGCTGTTCAAGCAGCTGCTCATGGTGGCCGGCCTCGAGCGCTACTACCAGATTGCTCGCTGCTACCGCGACGAGGACTTTCGCGCCGACCGGCAGCCGGAGTTCACCCAGCTCGACGTCGAGATGTCGTTCGTCGACGTCGAGGACGTCATCGGCCTCGCCGAGCGGCTGTTCACGGCGCTGTGGTCGGGCATCGTCGGCTACGACATCCCGACCCCCATCGACCGCATCACCTACGCCGACGCCATGGCCCGCTTCGGCACCGACAAGCCCGACCTTCGGTTCGGCCTCGAGCTGGTCGACATGACGGGCGTGTTCGCCGGCACCGAGTTCCGGGTGTTCCAGGCCGCGTACGTGGGCGCGGTGCGCATGCCAGGCGGGGCGTCGCAGACCCGCAAGCAGCTCGACGCCTGGCAGGACTGGGCCAAGGCACGGGGGGCCCGCGGCCTGGCCTACCTGCTCGTGCAGCCGGACGGCTCCCTCACCGGGCCGGTGGCCAAGAACCTGAGCGAGGCCGAGCGTGCCGCTGCCGTGTCGGCCGCCGGTGCGCAGCCGGGGGACTGCCTGTTCTTCGCCGCCGGCGAGCCCGGGGCCGCGCAGTCGCTGCTGGGGGCGGCCCGGCTGGAGATCGGCACCCGACTCGACCTCGTCGACGACGACGCCTGGTCGTTCGTGTGGGTGGTGGACGCGCCCATGTTCGAGTGGGACCACGACGACGCCCGGTGGAACGCCGTGCACCACCCCTTCACCGCTCCGAACGCCGACTGGGCCGAGGCGTTCGTGCAGTCACCCGGTGACGCGCTGGCCGACGCCTACGACCTGGTCTGCAACGGCAACGAGCTCGGCGGCGGCTCCATCCGTATCCACCGGGCGCAGATGCAGGAGCAGGTGTTCGCCGTCCTCGGCATCGACGAGGACGAGGCGCGGGAGAAGTTCGGCTTTCTGCTCGAGGCCTTCGCCTACGGCCCCCCGCCGCACGGCGGGATCGCCTTCGGCTGGGACCGCATCGTCATGCTGCTCGCCGGCGCGGACTCGCTGCGAGACGTCATCGCCTTCCCGAAGACCGGCGCCGGCTACGACCCGTTGACGGGGGCGCCCACCCCGATCACCGCGGCCCAGCGGGCCGAGGCCGGCATCGACGCGGTGCCCAGCGACGCCGAGCAGGCTGTGGCGGGCAACGCCCCTCGCCACGCCGTCATCGCCGACGAGCGCCGCAACTGACGCCCGGCGCCGCTCACCCGGCCTCGCTCAGCCCCACCCGGGCGTGCAGCCGCCGCAGCGGGCCAGGCGCCCACCAGTTCCACTCGCCCAGCAGCGTCATCGTGGCCGGCACGAGCAGGATGCGCACGAGCGTGGCGTCGATGAGCACCGCGATCGCCAGAGCCACGCCGGTCTGCTTGATCACGAGCAGGTCGCCGACCACGAACCCGGCGAAGACCACCACGATGATCAGCGCGGCCGAGGTGATCACGCGGCCGGTGCGCTGCAGGCCGGCGCGTACCGCCTCGTCGTTGTCGAGCCCTGCGTCGTGGAACTCCTTGATGCGTGAGAGCAGGAACACCTCGTAGTCCATCGACAGGCCGAACGCGAAGGCGAACACGAGGATCGGGATCACCGCCTCGATGCCGCCGACCGAGGTGTAGTCGAGCAGCGACTCGAAGCGGCCGTCCTGGAAGATCCAGACCAACGCCCCGAAGCTCGCCCCCAGGCTCAGCACGATCATCACCAGGGCCTTGACCGGGATGAGCACCGACCCGGTCAGCAGGAACAGCAGGACGAACGTGGCCAGGGCGAGCCAGGCCAGCGCCACCGGCGCGTCGGCGCGGATCGTGGCGACGAAGTCGATCAACGACGCCGCCCGCCCGGTCACCCAGGTCGGGAACTCCGGCCGTTGGTCGCGGATGTCGGCGACCACCTCGCGGGCCACGCTGCCCTGGCTGTCCCCGGCCGTGAAGACGTCGAGCACGACGACATCACCGACGGTGCGTGCCGGGGCCACGGCCTCGACCCCTGGCAGTCGCGCCACCTGCTCCCCGAACGCGTCCACGGCGCTCGGGTCGGCCTGGGCGACGACCCGCACCTGCGGGGACGCGCCGGCCGGGAAGCGCGACTGGATCTGCTCGGCGACCACCCTCTGCTCGGCGTCGGCCGGCAGCAGCTCGACGCCCGAGGAGACGAGCACCATGCGCAGCGACGGCAACGCCAGCACCACGAGCACCGCCGTGACCGCGCCGGCGACGACCCAGGGGCGCCGCTGCACAGCGCGGGCCAGCCGGCTGAAGACGCCCTCGGACGGGGGAGCGTCGCCGAACGTGTGGGCGATGCCCCCGACGAGGGGCACCCGAGACAGCAGCCCGCGGCGCGACACCCAGCGGGTCAGCAGCGACAGCAGCGCCGGCACGAGCGTCAGCGCCACGAGCATGGCCACCAGCACCACGCTCAAGGCGGCCATCCCGACGGCGCGGATGATGTCGACGTCGAAGAGCACCAGGCCCGACACGGCGATCGCCACGGTGAGCGCCGAGAACAGCACCGTCCGGCCGGCCGTGCCCATGGTCACGGCCAGGGCCCGCGCCCGGGCCTGCACGTCGGGGATGTCGTCGACGTCGTGGTCGACCCCGATCTCCTCCCGGTAGCGGCTCACGACGAGCAGCGAGTAGTCGATGCACAGGCCCAGGCCCAGCACGGTCACCACGTTCACGACCGAGGCGTCGAGGTCGAGCAGGTACGAGAAGGCCAGCAGGCTGCCCAGACCTCCCGCGATGGACGCGATCGCCCCGGCGATCGGCACGGACGCCGCCGCGAACCCGCCGAAGATGACGATCATGATCAGCAGGCTCAGCGGCAGTGCGACGACCTCACCGGTGCGCAGGTCGGTCTCCACCTGGCCCGTGATCTGCTCGACGAGCAACGAGATGCCCGTCACCGTGCCGGTCGAGCCGGGCACCGCATCGGGCACGGCAGACAGCCGCTCGACGACGGCGTCGACCGTCTGCTGCTGCGCACCCTCGTCCTGCCCTGCCTGCAGCGCCACGCTGACCAGCACCGCGCGGCCATCCGTGGCGACGAAGGACGGCCCAGCGCTCGTCGGGTCGGCCACAGCGGCCACACCGTCGATGCGCGCCAGGTCAGCGGCTGCCTCGGTGAGGGCCTGGGCCAGCACGGGGTCGGCGGGGTCGACGTCGTCGAGCAGCAGCTGGTAGGTGGCCCCGGTGGGGCTGTTCTCCGCGAGAAGGTCGCGCCCCTGCGTCGACTCGCTGTCGAACTGCAGGTCGCCGCTGCGCAGCCGGTCGAACAGGGAGTCACCGAGCAGCCCGCCCACGGCGGCGGCGTACCCGACGCCGGCGACCACCACCCAGACCAGCACGACGGCCAAGGCCCGACGGGCCACGAACTCACCGAGTGACCTCACGTGGTGAGTGTGGCGGACAGGCATCCTGCGACGTACGCCTACCCTCGTCAGGCGTGGCAGACACGCTCTTCGACGCCGGCACAGGCGATGCTCCCGCCGACGTGCCGCGGCCCCTGGCGGCCCGACTGCGTCCGACCACGCTCGACGAGGTGGTGGGTCAGCGCCACCTGACCGGGCCGACCGGGCCGCTGGCCGGCCTGATGAGCGCCGGCTCGGGCACGTCCGTGGTGCTCTACGGACCGCCGGGCACCGGCAAGACCAGCCTGGCGATGCTGCTCAGCCAGAGCGCAGCCGCGCACTTCGTGGAGCTGTCCGCCGTGAACGCCGGCGTGGCCCAGGTGCGCAGCGCGATCGCCGAGGCACGGGAGCGCCTGCGCCGGCACGGCACGCCGACGGTGCTGTTCATCGACGAGGTGCACCGCTTCTCCCGCACCCAGCAGGACGCTCTGCTGCCCGCGGTGGAGAACGGCTGGGTCACTCTGGTCGCTGCCACCACCGAGAACCCGTCCTTCAGCCTCGTCTCGCCCCTGCTGTCGCGGTCGTTGGTGCTCGAGCTCGAGCCGCTGGACGACGAGCAGCTGAGCGTGCTGCTGCACCGTGCGCTCACCGACGCCAACGGGCTCGCCGGCGCTGTGCAGCTGGACGAGGACGCGGCAGCTCACCTGCGGCGACTGGCGGCCGGGGACGGCCGTCGGCTGCTGACCCTGCTCGAGGCCTCGTGCGCCACGCTGCCCCAGGGTCGCGGCAGGCTCACGGTCGCGGCGGTCGAGCAGGTGGCGCAACGCGTCGCCCTGCGCTACGACCGGGCCGGCGACCAGCACTACGACGTGGCCAGCGCGCTGATCAAGTCCATCCGGGGCAGCGACGTCGACGCCGCCCTGCACTACCTCGCTCGGATGGCCGAGGCAGGGGAGGACCCACGGTTCCTGGCCAGGCGGCTCGTGATCTCGGCCTCCGAGGACGTCGGGCTGGCCGACCCGTCGGCGCTGCCGACGGCGGTGGCAGCAGCGTCGGCCGTGGCGCTCGTCGGTTGGCCGGAGGCGCGGATCATCCTCGCCCAGGCGGTCGTGGCGCTGGCCCTGGCACCGAAGAGCAACTCCGTCTACGCCGCGATCGAGGCGGCGATCCGGGACGTCCGTGCCACGGGTGGCGGCAGGGTGCCCACGTACCTGCGCACCGAGGCCTACCGCTACCCGCACGACCACCCGCACGGCGTCGTGGCGCAGCAGTACCTGCCCGATGGCCTGCGGGATGTGCGCTACTACCACCCGGGCTCACGGGGTGCCGAGGCGGCGCTCGTCGAACGCTGGGACAATCTGCGCTCCATCATCCGCAGCACCGACACCGAAGGCGGCTAGACCGTGGACTCCGCACAGATCCGCACGCGCTTTCTCGACTTCTTCGCCGCCCGCGGGCACACCCTGGTGCCGTCGGCGTCGCTGATCCTCGACGACCCGACGCTGCTGTTCGTCAACGCCGGCATGGTGCCCTTCAAGCCGTACTTCCTCGGTCAGGAGACCCCGCCGTACCCACGAGCGACCAGCGTGCAGAAGGTCGTGCGGACCAACGACATCGAGGAGGTCGGTCGCACCACCCGGCACGCCTCGTTCTTCCAGATGGCCGGCAACTTCTCGTTCGGCGACTACTTCAAGGAGACCGCGATCCCGCTGGCGTGGCAGCTGCTGACCACCCCGGTTGCCGACGGCGGCTACGGCTTCGACCCCGACCGCATCTGGGCCACCGTCTACCACGACGACGACGAGGCCGAGCGCATCTGGCGTGAGGTGGTGGGTCTGCCCGCAGAGCGCATCCAGAGGCGGGGGATGGCGGACAACTACTGGTCGATGGGAGTGCCGGGACCGTGCGGGCCGTGCTCGGAGATCTACTACGACCGCGGCCCCGAGTACGGGCGTGAGGGCGGGCCGGTCGCCGACGAGGACCGCTACCTCGAGGTGTGGAACCTCGTCTTCATGCAGTACGAGCGCGGCGGTGGCCCGGCCAAGGAGGGCTTCGAGATCCTCGGCGACCTGCCGGCGCGCAACATCGACACCGGTATGGGGCTGGAGCGCATGGCGGCCCTGCTGCAGGGCGTGGACAACATCTACGAGATCGACACCAGCCGCATGGTGCTCGACCGGGCCACCCAGCTGTCCGGACGCTCCTACGGCTCCGACGAGAAGGACGATGTGGCCCTGCGCGTCGTCACCGACCACACCCGCACCGCCGTGATGCTGATCAGCGATGGGGTGACCCCGGGCAACGAGGGTCGGGGCTACGTCCTGCGACGCATGATGCGCCGCGTGGTGCGCTCGATGCGGTTGCTCGGCGCCACCGAGCCCACCCTGCGCGACCTGTGCGACGCCACCATCGAGGCCATGGCCCCCCAGTACCCCGAGCTGCGGGCCGAGCGAGCCCGCATCCTCTCTGTCGTCGAGGACGAGGAGCACTCATTCGCCGGCACGTTGCGCGCCGGCACGCAGCTGTTCGACCAGGCCGCCGAGCAGGTCAAGGCCGGCGGTCGCACCCGGGTGCCGGGCGAGACGGCGTTCCGGCTGCACGACACGTTCGGCTTCCCCATCGACCTGACGCTCGAGATGGCGGCCGAGGCGGGCCTGAACGTCGACACCGACGAGTTCGAGCGCCTGATGGCCCAGCAGCGTGACCGGGCCAAGGCCGATGCGCGAGCCAAGAAGCAGGGCCATGCCGACACCTCGGTGTACCGCGAGGTCGCCGACGCCCTGGGCGCCGCGGTCAGCTTCACCGGGTACGACTCGGTGGCGGACGAGGCCACCGTGCGCGGGCTGGTGCTCGCCGGGGCGCCCGTGCCCGCCGTGGTCGAGGGTGACGAGGTCGAGGTGGTGCTCGACCGCACCCCGTTCTACGCCGAGGCGGGTGGTCAGCTGGCCGACCGGGGCCGCATCGAGCTGGCGTCGGGAGCCGTGCTGCAGGTCGACGACGTGCAGGCCCCCATCGGCGGCCTGGTGGTGCACCGAGCCCGCGTGCTGTCCGGAGAGGTGGAGCTCGGCCAGTCCGCCCGCGCGGCCGTCGACGTCGAGCGCCGCATGGCCATCTCGCGTGCCCACACCGCGACGCACATGCTGCACAAGGCCTTTCGTGAGGCGCTCGGCGACACCGCCGCTCAGGCAGGGTCGGAGAACGCACCCGGTCGGCTTCGCTTCGACTTCAGCGCGTCGGGCCCGGTGACCCCCGGCGTGCTCACCGACGTGCAGGACAGGGTGAACTCCCTCGTGGAGGCCGACCTGGGGGTGCGGGCAGAGGTCATGGACATCGCCCAGGCACGCCAGACCGGCGCGATGGCCCTGTTCGGCGAGAAGTACGGCGACGAGGTGCGCGTGATCTCCGTCGGGGACTGGGCACGCGAGCTGTGCGGTGGCACCCATGCCCAGCGTTCGGGGCAGCTCGGCCTGGTCACGGTGCTCGGCGAGCAGTCCATCGGGCAGGGGGTGCGCCGCGTCGAGGCGCTGGTCGGTCTCGACGCCTTTCGCTTCCTGGCGCGCGAGCACGCGCTGGTCTCGCAGCTCACCGAGGCGTTGAAGGTGCGCTCGGAGGAGCTGCCCGACCGAGTGGCCACGTTGGTGGAGCGTCTGCGCGGTGCCGAGCGCGAGCTGGAGCGGCTGCGGGCCGGCGCCGTGCTCGCGGCGGCAGCCGGGGTGGCGGCCGGGGCGGTCGACGCCGGGCCCGCGCTCGTGGCCGCCCACCGGGTTCCCGACGGCACCGACAGCGACGACCTGCGGCGGCTCGCGCAGGACGTGCTGGCGCGGATGCCCGGGCAGCGGCCCTGCGTCGTCGTCGTGGCCGGGGTCGCCAAGGGCCGCCCGAGCACGGTCGTCGCCGTGAACCCCGCCGCACGCGAGGTCGGGCTGCGGGCCCGCGACCTGGTGCGCAGCGTCTCCGGCGCTCTCGGCGGCGGCGGTGGGGGCAAGGACGACATCGCGCAGGGAGGCGGTACGGACGCCTCGGCGGTGGACCCCACGCTCGCCGACGTGCCGAACCTCGTCCGTCGCAGCGTGGCCACCGCGTGACGCAACCTGCGTCGGGGCCCCTGCTCGGCATCGACGTCGGCACGGTGCGCATCGGTGTCGCCGTCAGCGACGCCGCCGGCCTGCTGGCCGTCCCGGTCACCACTGTGCGTCGAGGACGAGGCGATCTCGACGCGATCGCCGACCTCGCTGCGGAGCGTGGCGTGACTGGCCTGATCGTGGGTCTGCCCCTTACCCTGAGCGGCCAGGAGGGACCGGCCGCCCAGGCCAGCCGCGAGTTCGCGGTGAACCTGGCTCGGCGGGTTGCTCCGACACCGGTGCGGCTCGTGGACGAGAGGTTGACGACTGCGGGCGCGTCGCGGGGTCTGCGGGACGCTGGGGTCAGCGGTCGGCAGGCGCGGCACGTGGTGGACCAGGTCGCGGCGACGGCGATCCTGCAGGGGGCGCTGGACATGGGGCGTACCGCCGGGAGACCGGTCGGTGAGCCGGTGCAGGCGCCCCCGACGCACACCACGAGAGCCGCCGAGCCCCCCGCCGCCGACGAGACGAGGACCAGATGAGCCAGTTCGGCCTGATCCCGGACGCCGACGAGCACGTCGTCGAGAGCCACGCTCGGCCGTCCCACCGGCGCCGCCGTCGGCGGCACAGCAGCTGGCTCGCGGTGCTCGTGTCCGTGGCCGTGGTCGGTGCCCTGGCCGCCGGCGTCGCGATCGCCGGCCAGTCGTTGCTGGGCAGGATCGGGGACGTGCTGACCTCGGGGCCCGAGGACTACCCCGGCCCGGGGTCGGCGACCACCGTCGCCGTCGTGGTCGACGAGGGCGACTCCGCCTCCGACATCGCGCTGAGCCTCGTCGCCTCGGACGTGGTTGCCAGTGCCGAGGCGTTCGTGGCCGCCGCGGCCCGCGACGCGGCGTCCACCGGCATCCAGCCCGGCACCTACGAGATGCAGCAACGACTGCCGGCGGCCGACGCCCTCGCCATCCTGGTCGACCCCGCCAACCGCATCGTCGACGGCGTGCTGGTGCGGGAGGGTCTGCGCGTCGAGCAGGTGCTCGCGGCCTTCGAGCAGCAGGCGGGCATGGACCCCGGCGCCCTCGCCGCCGCCGTCACGCAGCCGGACGAGATCGGGCTGCCCCCGGAGGCCGAGGGCTCGGCCGAGGGGTTCCTGTTCCCTGCCACCTACGAGGTGCAGCCTTCGACCACCGAGGTCGAGGCGCTGCGGGCGATGACGAGCACGTACGCACGCACCGCCGAGGAGCTCGGGCTGGCCGAGGGCGCGGCAGCACTCGGCTACACCCCCCGCGAGATCGTCACGATCGCCTCGATCATCCAGGCCGAGGCCCGCCTGCCCGAAGACTTCGCGAAGGTGGCACGCGTCATCTACAACCGGCTCGACGACGGTGAGATCCTCGCCATGGACTCGACCGTGGCGTTCGCCAACGACGTGTACACGGTGTTCACCAGCGACGAGCAGCGGGCCGTCGACTCCCCGTACAACACCTACCGCGTCGCCGGCCTGCCTCCGGGCCCCATCAACTCACCGGGCGCCGACGCGCTGCGGGCCGCGCTCGAGCCCGCCGAAGGCCCGTGGCGCTACTTCGTGACGGTGAACCTCGACACGGGCGAGATGAAGTACGCCGAGACCCTCGCCGAGCACGAGCGCAACGTCGCGCAGGCGCAGCAGGACGGCTTCGGCCGGGAGAGCACCTGAGCGACCCGGCCCTGCGGTCGGCCGTCCGGCGCTGCGCGGTGGTCGGCTCGCCCATCGCGCACTCGCTGAGCCCGGCCCTGCACCGGGCCGCCTACGCACACCTGGGTCTGGGCTGGACGTACGAGGCCCGGCAGGTCGAACGCGACGAGATGGCTGCGTTCGTCGACAGCCTGGACGCCACGTGGCGAGGGCTGTCGGTCACCATGCCCCTGAAGCAGGCGGCCGTCGAGGTGGCGACCGTGCTCGTCGACCCCGTGCCGGCGCTCGGCGTGGCCAACACGCTCGTGCTCGACGGGGACGTCCGCACCGCCCTCAACACCGATGTTCCCGGCATGCGGGCTGCCCTGGTCGAAGCCGGCTGCACCACGGTGCCGTCCGCCACCGTTCTCGGCGGGGGCGCCACCGCGCGGGCAGCGGTGGCCGCCCTGGCTCCGCTGACCTCGCAGGTGGTGGCCTGTGTGCGGGCTCCGGGGCGAGCCGCGCACCTGGCAGAGGTGGCCGAGCGCGTCGGCGTCGGCCTGACCCTCGCCCCCTGGGAGTCCGTCCCTCGACACCTGCGTGCCCCACTGGTGGTCTCGACCACCCCGTCCGGCGTCACCGACGTGTGGGTGCGGGACGTGCCCCGCGGTGCCGGCACGCTGTTCGACGTCGTCTACGACCCGTGGCCGACGGCGCTGGCGGCGGCGTGGGCCCGCAGCGGTGGACGGGTGCTCAGCGGCCTCGACCTTCTCGTGCACCAGGCGCTCGGTCAGGTCGAGGCCATGACCGGGCGCACCGTGCCGCTCGCGGTGCTGCGCCGCGCGGTGGCGTCGTGACAGCCGCCTGGGTCGTGGGGTCCGCGGTGGTCAGCGGGCTGGCCGGCTGGACCCTGCCGGGCGTGATCGCCCGGCTGCCCGAGCGAGACCCCGACGACACCACTACCTACTCCCTCATCGCCGCGCCGCCGCGCCTGCCGGCGGTGCTCGCCGGGGTCGCAGCACTCGTCGGTGCCCTGCTCGGCTGGGCCCGCGCCGGCGAGCCCGACCTCGTGGCGTTCCTCGTGCTGGGCGTGCTGGGCACCGGCATGGGCTACGTCGACGTCCGGCGTCACCTGCTGCCCGACAGGTTCACGGTGCCCGCGCTGCTCGCCGGTGGGGTGCTGCTGGGTGCCGCGGCGTTGGTCGGTGGGGACGACGCGGCGACCTCGTACGCGCGTGCGTGGGCATGCGCCGGCGCCCTGCTGCTGATGTACCTGGTGCTGGCCCTGCTCTACCCGGCGGGGCTGGGGCTGGGAGACGTCAAGCTGGCCGGGGCCCTCGGTCTGCACCTGGGGTGGCTGGGGTGGTCGTTCCCGGTGGTCGGCACCGTCGCGGCCTTTCTCGTCGGCGGGGTGGTGAGCCTGGGGCTGCTGCTGACCCGTCGCGCCACCCGTCGCACAGCGATCCCCTTCGGTCCGTCGATGCTCGCCGGCGCATTGGTCGCCGTGCTGTGGGCCGAGCCGATCACCACGTGGTACCTCGGCTGAGCAGCGTGGGAGGATGTCGCATGTGCTGCGCTGGCTGACCGCGGGGGAGTCGCACGGTCCTTCCCTGACCGCGATCCTCGAAGGCCTGCCGGCCGGTGTCGCCGTCACCACCGCCGACCTCGCGAGCGCCCTGGCTCGCCGACGGCTCGGCTACGGCCGTGGCGCACGGATGAAGTTCGAGCGCGACGAGGTCTCGCTCGTGGCTGGTGTGCGGCATGGTCGAACGCTCGGTGGTCCGGTGGCGATCAGCATCGCGAACACCGAGTGGCCCAAGTGGTCGGTCGTGATGTCCCCCGATCCGGTCGACCCGGCCGAGCTGGAGGGTCTGGCCCGCAACTCCCCGCTGACGCGACCCCGCCCGGGGCACGCCGACCTCGCCGGCATGCAGAAGTACGGGCTGGACGACGCCCGCCCGGTGCTCGAACGCGCCAGCGCCCGCGAGACCGCCGCGCGCGTGGCCCTGGGGCGCGTCGCCGGCTCGTTCCTCGAGCAGGCCGTCGGAGTACGACTGGTCGCCCACACCGTCGAGATCGGTGGCGAGGCCGTCGCCCCTGGCACCCTTCCCGGCCCGCAGGACGTCGATGCCCTCGACGCCGACCCGGTGCGCTGCTGGGACCCGCACGCGTCCGCGGCCATGGTCGCGGCCATCGACGCCTGTCGCCGTGACGGCGACACGCTGGGAGGCGTGGTCGAGGTACTGGCCTACGACGTGCCGCCGGGACTGGGCAGCCACGTGCACGGGGACCGCCGGCTCGACGCTCGGCTGGCCGGGGCACTCATGGGTATCCAGGCGATCAAGGGCGTCGAGGTCGGCGACGGCTTCGCGCTCGCCCGCTCGCGAGGGTCCCAGGCGCACGACGAGATCGAGCGTGACACCGAGGCCGACGGGCTGGCGGTGCGCCGACGCACCGGGCGAAGCGGGGGCACCGAGGGCGGCATCTCCACCGGCGCGCTGCTGCGCGTGCGCGCGGCGATGAAGCCGATCAGCACCGTGCCGCGCGCGCTGGCCACCGTCGACGTCGCGACCGGCGAGGCGGCTGCCGCCATCAACCAGCGCTCCGACGTGTGCGCCGTGCCCGCGGCCGGTGTGGTCGCCGAGGCGATGGTCGCACTCGTGCTCGCCGACTCCGTGCTCGAGAAGTTCGGGGGCGACAACGTCGCCGAGACCGCCGACAACCACGCCCGGTACCTCGCCGGCCTGCGGGTGCGGTCGGGATGAGTGGCCCGCGGGTGGTGCTCGTCGGTCCTCCGGGTGCCGGCAAGTCCTCGGTGGGCGAACGGCTGGCGGCCACCCTGGGCGTGCCGTTCCGCGACACCGACACCGACGTGGCCGACGCGACGGGCAAGAGCATCGCGGAGATCTTCGTCGAGGACGGCGAGCAGGCCTTTCGTGACCTCGAACGCCAGGCCGTCGCGACGTCGCTCGTCGAGCACGAGGGTGTGCTCGCCCTCGGTGGCGGAGCCGTCACGAGCCCCGAGGTACGGGCGTCGCTCGTGGGGCACACCGTCGTCTTTCTGGACGTGTCGCTGTCGGTGGCCGTCGAACGGGTCGGTCTGGCCCGTGACCGCCCGCTGCTGCTGGGCAGCCCGCGGTCGCAGCTCAAGCAGCTGATGGACCGCAGACGCCCCTGGTACGAGCAGGTGGCCGTGGCCACGGTAGACACGAGTGCGACGACGGTGGACCAGGTCGTGGACGACGTGCTCGACGTGCTCGAGGGTCGCAGCAGTGGCTGAGTCGACGCGCGTCACCGTGGCCGGGCCGAGCCCGTACGACGTCGTCATCGGCTCCGGGCTGGGAGGGCTGCTCCCGTCCATGATCGGTCCGGCCGCCCAGGTCGCCGTCATCCACCCGCGCGCCCTGCGGGCCACCGGGGAGCAGGTGCGCGTCGACCTGGCCGCTGCCGGCTACGAGGCGCACGCGGTGGAGGTGCCCGACGCCGAGCAGGCCAAGCGGGTCGCCGTCGCGGAGTTCGTGTGGTCGGTGCTCGGCCGCTGCGGGTTCACCCGGTCCGACGTCGTCGTCGGAGTCGGCGGGGGAGCGGTCACCGACCTCGCCGGCTTCGTCGCGGCCACCTGGCTTCGGGGTGTTCGCCTGGTGCTCGTCCCCACGACGCTGCTGGGCATGGTGGACGCCGCGGTCGGGGGCAAGACGGCGGTGAACATCGCCGAGGGCAAGAACCTGGTGGGGGCGTTCCACCCGCCGGCGGGGGTGCTCTGCGACATGGCCACGCTGCAGACTCTGCCGCAGGCCGAGTACGTCACCGGCCTCGCCGAGGTGGTGAAGGCAGGGTTCATCGCCGATCCCGAGATCCTGCGGCTGATCGAGGACGACCCCGCCCGCGCTGCCGCCTTCGACCCGCACCTCACCCCGCAGCTGGTGCGCCGTGCCGTCGCGGTCAAGGCCGAGGTGGTGGCGGCCGACCTGACCGAGACGGCGACGTCGGGGCTGCGGCGCGAGGTGCTCAACTACGGGCACACGCTGGGCCACGCCATCGAGCGGGTCGAGGGGTACACGTGGCGGCACGGAGCCGCGGTCTCGGTGGGCATGGTGTTCGCCGCCGAGCTCGCTCGCATGGCCGGACGGCTCGACGACGAGACCGCCGCGCGCCACCGCACCCTGCTGGAGTCCCTCGGGCTGCCGACCCGGTACCGGGCCGCCGCCTGGCCCGCGCTGCTGGACGCGATGCGCGTGGACAAGAAGGCCCGTGGCGACCGGCTGCGCTTCGTCGTCCTCGAGGGTCTGGCCCGACCGGCGATGCTCGAGGCGCCCGACCCGGCCCTGCTGGTCGCCGCCTACGACGAGGTCAGCGACCACGAGGAGGCGTCATGACGACACGGGTGCTCGTGCTCAACGGGCCGAACCTGTCGCGGCTCGGCAGTCGTGAGCCCGACGTGTACGGCCACGCCGACCACGACGCGCTCGTCGAGGCGTGCGTCGGTGCGGGCGAGGGGCTCGGGCTGGCCGTCGAGGTGCGCCAGACCGACGACGAGTCCGAGCTGGTGCGGTGGCTGCACGAGGCCGCGGACGAGGCGACCCCGGTCGTGCTGAACCCGGCCGCCTTCACCCACTACTCGTATGCGTTGCGCGACGCCTGCGCCCAGCTTCGGGCACCGCTGGTGGAGGTGCACCTGAGCAACCCCGCCGCCCGGGAGACCTTCCGGCACACCAGCGTCGTGGCCGCCGTGGCGACCGGCACGATCGCCGGGTTCGGGCTCGACTCCTACCGGCTGGCCCTGCAGGTCATGGCGACGCTGGTCGCGCCTGGCTGAGAAAGGCCCGCAGGATCGGCCCGGCGGTGGACGACCCCGACTCCGCGTCCTCGACGAACACCGCGACGGCCAGGTCGCCCTGCACGGCCACCATCCACCCGTGCGTGTCGGGAGGCACGTTCGTGCCGTACTCGGCGGTGCCGGTCTTGGCGATCACCGCAGGCGCCGGCAGGTCGCCCAGCACGGTCGCCGTGCCGTCGACGACCGCCTCTCGCATCATGGCGGTCAGCTGCTCGCTCTCGTCGGGGTCCAGCGTCACCGCGGTCGGTGTCGATGGCGCAGAGTCCGGCAGCAGCACCGGGGTGACGGGACCGACGGACACCGAGGCGGCCATCACGGCCGCTGCCAGCGGTGACGTCAGCACCGTGCCCTGGCCGATGAGGCCCGCGGCACGCTCCACACGTCCGGACGGTTCGGCGAGGCTGCCCAGGAACGCCTCGAACCCGGGGTCGGTGTCCACACCGATCCCGAGCGAGGCGGCCGCGTCGACGACGTCGGGCCAGTCGAGCGCGTCGACCTGGCTGACGAACGCGGTGTTGCACGACTCGGCGAACGCGCGCCGCAGCGCGATGTCACCGAGGGCGTCCGCCGGGTAGTCGGAGTAGTTGGTGAACGCCTTGCCGTCGATGGTCACCGTGCTCGTGCAGGGCAGCACGTCGTCCGGAGACACGCCCTGCCGCAGCAGGGCGAGCGCGGTGACGACCTTGAACACCGAGCCGGGGGCGTACTGGCCGAGCGTCGCGGTCGAGTAGCCGCCGCTGCCCGGGCCGGAGGACACGGCGAGCAGCTCGCCCGTGCTCGGGCGCAGGGCGACCAGGGCGCTCGGGGGCTGCTGGTCGCTCAGCAGGTCGTCGGCGAGCTGCTGCAGGGTGGCGTCCAGCGTCACGAGCAGCGGCTCACCGGCGACTGGGTCGGTCACGACCAGCGTCTCGGGCTGGTCGGCATCGGAGGTCTCTTCGGCCTCGCTGCGGACCGCGACCGAGTAGCCGGGGACGCCCCGGAGCCGGTCGTCGTAGCGGGCCTGCAGCCCGGACAGCCCGACCAGGTCGCCGGCCACGACGGCACCCGCGGACGCCTCGACGATCTCGGCGGTCGCCTCGCCCACCGTCCCGAGCAGTGCCCGGGCGAACTCCCGGGTCGGCGCCAGCGGCAGCTCGTCCGCGATGAGCCGGGCCCCGGTCACCGCCTCGATCTGCTCGCGCAGGGGCTCGGCGTCCTGCTCGCGCAGGGTCAACGCCTCGACGAACGCCTGGTCCCCGGCGGCGACGACGGCGGCGGCGTAGGCGTCGGCATCGATCCCGACGATGGCGGCGAGGTCGCGGGCGGCCTGCTCGGGGTCACCGTCGGCCTCGGTCAGCCGCAGCTTGTCGATGCCCACCCGCTGCACAGCGCGGGCCGTCACCAGAGGCGTGCCGTCCGCCCCGAGGATGTCGGCACGGTCGGGTTGGGTGCGCGTCAGTGCCAGCACGTCACCGTCACCCAGGTTCGGGTGCACGATGGCCCGGCTCCAGCGCACCTGCCACTCGTCCTCGCCGTCCTGCTCGACCGCCGTGAGCTCGGCCTGGGCGGTGTAGTCCCAGGTCTGCGTTGCGGGGCCGTCGCCGTCGAGGTCCCACGTCCAGGTCAGCGTGGTGAGCGCCGACGGCTGCTCGGACGTCTGCTCGAGCTGTGTGGCCACCGCGACCACCGTCGCCGTGGCAGGGCTCATGCCCGCCAGCACGGCCTCGGCGTCGGCGTCCGCCTCGGTGCTGGTCGAGCCCGTGAACGCCACGGCGGACAGGTCGCCCGCGGTCAGGGCCTGGGCGAGAGCGTCGGCTGTGGCAGTGGGGTCCGGCGGGCCCGAGGTGCACCCGGCCAGCGTCAGGCAGGCCGCGCTCGCCCCGGCGAGCGCGGCGACCCCCCGGCCACCTCGAACGACGCGTCCCATGGCTGCGCCACACTAGGCCACGTGAGCACCACGACCCGACCCACCATGGACCACGTCGGCCGGCGCGACCGGCTCGTTGCGCTGCTGGCGGCGGGCGGTGTCGACGCACTGCTGGTCACGGTGCCGGTCAACGTCACCTACCTGACGGGTGTGGTGAGCAGCAACGCGGCGCTGCTGGTGGGTGCCGACGGAGAGGCGGTGCTGGCCACGGACGACCGCTACGCCGAGGCGGCCGCGGCGACGTGCCCGGACGTCGAGGTGGTGACGACGCGCGCGGTCGCGTCCACGCTGGCGGCGCGCGCCGCGCGGAGTGGCGAGCGGCTGGCGATCGAGCGCCACCACGTCACGCTGAGCGCGGGCGACGCCATTGCCGCGGCCATCGACGACGTCGGTGGGGCAGCCGTGCAGCTCGTCGACCTCGACCAGGCCGTCGAGGGCCTGCGGGCGGTCAAGCAGCCGGAAGAGGTGGACCTCGTGGCTGCGGCCTGCTCGATCTCGGTGCACGCACTGGCCGACGTGCTGCAGGGCGGTCTCGCCGGCCGGTCGGAACGCGAGATCGCGAGGGACGTCGAGTCGCGCATGCTGCGTGCCGGTGCGGATGCCCTGGCCTTCGAGACGATCGTGGCCTCCGGGCCGAACGGCTCGGTGCCGCACCACAGCCCGTCCGACCGCGTCGTGCAGCGCGGAGACCTCGTCACGATCGACTTCGGGGCGATGGTCGGCGGCTACCACGCCGACTGCACGCGCACCGTGCTCGTCGCGGGCCCGTCCGCGGACTGGCAGCAGCAGGTCTACCAGCTCGTGGCCGACGCGCAGCGAGCCGGCGTCGCGGCACTGGCCCCGGGACGGTCCACGGCCGAGATCGACGCGGCATCGCGCGAGGTGATCGTGGGCGGTGGGTACGGGGAGTTCTTCTCGCACGGGCTCGGCCATGGCGTCGGGCTGCAGATCCACGAGCCTCCGTGGCTGTCCAGCAGCGCCGGCCCGGCCGCTAGACTGCCTACCCGGACCACAGTCACCGTGGAACCGGGCATCTACCTGCCCGGCAAGGGCGGGGTCCGCATCGAGGACACCACGGACGTCGGTCCTGACGGCGTGCGCGTGCTCACGGACATGACCACCGACCTGATCACCGTTGACGACTGAGGAAGACAGATGGCGACGACGAACGACCTGAAGAACGGCCTGGTTCTCAACATCGACGGGCAGCTGTGGACCGTCGTCGAGTTCCAGCACGTCAAGCCGGGCAAGGGTGGGGCGTTCGTGCGCACCAAGCTCAAGAACGTGCTGTCGGGCAAGGTCGTCGACAAGACCTTCAACGCCGGGGTCAAGGTCGACACCGCGACCGTCGACAAGCGCGCGATGCAGTACCTGTACCGCGACGGCGACGACTTCGTGTTCATGGACATGCAGTCCTACGACCAGATCCACGTCCCTGCCGACACGGTGGGTGAGATGGCCGGCTTCATGCTCGAGAACCAGGAGGCCGTGGTCGGTCTGCACGAGGGCTCGCCGCTGTTCGTCGAGCTGCCCGCCTCGGTCGTGCTCGAGATCACCTACACCGAGCCCGGCCTGCAGGGCGACCGGTCCACCGGCGGCACCAAGCCCGCCACGCTCGAGACCGGGCTGTCGGTGCAGGTGCCGCTGTTCATCACCACGGGCGAGAAGGTCAAGGTCGACACCCGCGACGGGTCCTACCTCGGGCGCGCGTGAGCGCCAGGACCAAGGCCCGCAAGCGCGCCCTCGACGTGCTCTTCGAGTGCGAGGCCCGTGGGTTGCCCCTCGGTGCGACGCTCGACCAACGACGTGCCGCTGCTGCCGCCGACCCGCGCGAGCCGGCGGTGACCCCGTACATGGTCGAGCTGGTGCTCGGTGTGGCCGAGCACCAGGCGCACATCGACACGGTGCTCGGCGCCGTCGCGAAGGACTGGGACCTCGACCGGATGCCCGCCGTGGACCGCAACCTGCTACGGATCGGCGTCTACGAGGTGCTGTGGGGTGACGACGTCCCCGACGCCGTCGCGGTGAGCGAAGCAGTGAACCTGGCCACGGACCTGTCCACGGACGAGTCGCCCGCCTTCGTCAACGGGGTGCTCGCGCGCGTCGCCGCCGACAAGCAGATGCTGCGTCAGAACGGTGGGGGGTCACTGCCGGCCCCGGAGGAGACGAGCCCCGCCGAGTAGTCGTAGGGATCGGTGGCGAGAGCTGCGCCGGTGGGGGTGGTCCAGGTGAGACGGCCGGTGTCGTCGAGGTGGACGTGCCAGTCGGGGGCGTGGGTCTTGAGGCGGTGGTGCCGACGGCACAGGCAGCAGGTGTTGGCTGCGGCGGTCGGCCCGTCGGGGTAGGGCTCGACGTGGTCGCAGTCGCAGGCACTGGCGCGGCGGGTGCAGCCCGGTGCCCGGCAGGTGACGTCGCGGGCCCGGACGAGACGGGCCATGGTCGGCGGGTGCGTGTACCCCGTCGCGGCCGGTAGGCCGGGCAGCCACCGCACCGGTAGACGGTCGCCCAGCAGGTCGCCCAGCAGGTCGCTCAGCCCGAGCAGGTGCCCGGTGTCGGGGTGGTAGACCAGGGCGCGGCACGACGTCGCGGCGGTGGCGAGGTCGCGCGCGGCCCACGCCGGCACCGGGCCGTAGCCGGGAACCTCGGCCGGGGCCGGCCCGCCGCGCAGGGTGTCAGCCGGGATCGTCACGTCCACGTGGACGCCCACCGCGCCGAGCCCGCGCACCAGCAGGTCGGCGTCACCGGCGTGGCCGTGCCGTGCCGGAACCCCGGTGACCATGGCCGTCACCAGGTCGGCGCGGCGCTGCTGCACCGTGCGCTCGTCGCCGACTCCGGTCGGGTCGGCCGCCAGCGCCGCCAGCACCGCGCGCACCGCCAGGGCGTCCGGCTCCGGTATCCGCGCCACGAGCGTGGCCAACCCGTCCGCGCCGGCCGGCGACACCCACACCCGACGGTCCCGAGCGTCACGCTCGGCAGCCTCGAGCCCCGCCTGTGAGCGGGCGAGCAGCAGCAGCCGCCTCATGCGGGCGTTGAGCTGACCCACCGTGCGAGGACGGTCGGTGAGCCAGGCGAGCGTCACCTGCTCGACTGTGTCGAGCCGTTCGGCGCTGAGGTAGGCAGCGAGGTCGTCGAGGTGCTCGAGCAGCTTCACGACCGTCCACGACTGCAGCAGACCGTCCTCGACCACCGCCTGCACGTGCCGGTAGCGGGCCAACCGCTCGGCGGTGTCCAGGCGGTTCTCGACCTGCCGCTCGGTCACACCCAGGGCCTGCGCCACCTCGAGGCCCACCCAGCCATCGGGGTCGCAGCACGCGGACGTGCACGAGTCGGGGTCGTGCCCGTCCGGCGTGTGCTGCCGCTGCGTCGCCAGGCGTCGCTGCCGCAGCTCCAGCACGAGCCGCCCCTGCTCGGCCATCAGCTGGGTGACCAGCCCCTCGGCGTCAGCGAGGCGTGCCACCACCTGCTCGTCGGTCAGGGGCGCCGCGCCGACGTCGTCGCCGAAGAGCCGGAGGAAGCGTCCCCACGGGTGTCGAGCGGCAGCCACGCGCGACTCGTCGAGGGCGATCTGCCACTGCTCGTCGGTCCAGTCATCGACCATCTCGGGCACACGAGTCGAACACATGTTCGAAGAATACCGGAGGAGGGGTGGCTTCACCAGCGGCCGGGGAGACCTGTGGACACCCGTTGCCCTGGCGTTTGGGCGCCTGCCGCGTGTCGGAGCGGCTCGCTACTGTCCGGGGATGGCTCTGAACCGGCTGCGTCGTGGCGAGGTGCTCGGCTACGCGATGGGCTCGGTGGGTACCGGCGCGTTCTCCACGGTGCCGGGCCTGCTGCTCGCGTACTACCTCACCGACTCCCTGGGGGTGGCTGCCGGGCTTGCCGCGCTCGTGGTCGCAGTGCCGAAGCTGTGGGACGTGCTCGTTCTGCCGGTCGTGGGCAGCCTGTCCGACAAGGCGATGCTGCGCGTGGGCAGTCGACGACCGTTCCTGCTCGTCGGCGGCATCACGCTGCCGGTGTGCTTCGTCGCGATGTTCGCGGTGCCCGAGGGCACGTCACCCGGGGCTGCCGCAGCATGGGTGCTGGTGGCCTTCATGGCGGCAGCGACGGCGTTCGCCGTCTTCCAGGTGCCCTACATCGCGATGCCCGCCGAGATCACCGACGATGTGGAGGAGCGCACGACGTTGATGTCGTGGCGGGTGGCCTTCCTGTCGATCGCCATCCTGCTCGCGGGCGCCGGGGCACCGCTGATCCGCGACGCCGTCGGCGGTTCGCTCGGCTACCTCGCCATGGCTGTGGCAGTGGCCTTGCTCATCGCGGTGGGCATGCTGGGCTGCTGGCATGCCCTGCGCACGACTCGTGCCTGGCAGGCGGCGGAGCAGACGACGCCGCTGGGCGAGTCGCTGCGGGTGGCGCTGCGCCACCGGCCGTTCGTCGTGCTGCTCGCAGCCTTCGTGCTGCAGGCGCTGGCCACCAGCTCGATGCTGGGCGCGGCGCAGTACGTCGCCACCTACCGCCTCGACGACCCCAGCGCCATCACGGTGCTGTTCCTCGCGCTCGTCGCTCCCGCGATCCTGGTGATGCCCGTGTGGACCCGGGTGTCGCACACCTGGGGCAAGCGCGCCGGCTTCACAGCCGCCTCGTGGACGTTCCTGGTCGGCACGCTGGCCGTGCTGGCCGCGGAGAGCACCGGCTCGTTCGCCCTCGTGGCCCTGGCCGTCGCCATCTGCGGCGTGGGATACGCGGGCATGCAGATGTTCCCGCTGTCGATGCTGCCCGACACCATCGCTGCCGACACTGCGGCGTCGGGCCAGCGACGATCCGGGGTCTTCACGGGGCTGTGGACCGCGGGGGAGACGGCAGGGTTCGCCCTCGGACCGGCCCTCGTGCTCGCCGTCCTGTCCTTCGGCGGTTTCGTGTCGTCGCAGGCCGACCAGCAGGTCGACCAGCCCGACAGTGCCGTGACGGCCGTGCTGGTGGCGTTCACCCTGGTGCCCGCCGCCCTGCTGCTCATCAGCCTGCCCCTGGTGCGGGCCTACCGACTGCCGGAGATCCCGGCACCGACCGAGGTGGAGGCCATCCGGTGACCGACGCATCGCCCGCGATCCCCCCGCTGCCGCAGACGGGTCTGCCGATCGAGCAGATCCTCGAGGCGTTGCGCGCCTACCGCACCCGCGACCTGCCCGACAAGGGGGGCACGACGACGGCCTACGTCTACGACCCTGGCATCGACGAGCTCGACGAGCTCGGCGTGCGTGCCTACGCCATCGCCCAGCCGGTCAACGGGCTCGACCCGACGGCGTTCCCGTCCTACGCAGCCGTGGAGAACGACATCGTCGGCGCCGCGCGGTTGCTGTTCCACGGCGGGGTCGAGTCGGTCGTCGGGACGATGACCAGTGGCGGCACCGAGTCGATCGGGCTGGCGGTGCTCGGCGCCCGCGAACGGTGGCGGGCGGCGAGTGGCCAGCCCCACGGCCACCCCACGATGGTGCTGCCCTCGACGGCGCACCCGGCCTTCCTCAAGGCCGCCCACCTGTTCGACCTCGAGGTCGTCTCGGTGCCCGTCGACCGAGCCACCTACAAGGCCGACCCGGCCGCCATGGCAGCCGTCGTCGACGAGCGCACAGCCCTGGTCGTGGCGTCGGCGCCGTCGTACGCCCACGGCGTGATCGACCCTGTCGAGCAGGTGGCGGCCATCGCGGCCGAGCATGACGTGCCGTGCCACGTCGACGCCTGCATCGGTTGGGTGGTGCCCTTCATCCGCGCCGACGAGGGCTTGGCGCCGATCGACTTCTCGATCCCGGGCGTCACCTCGATCTCGACCGACCTGCACAAGTACGGGTACACGCCCAAGGGGTGCTCGGTGCTGCTGCACCGCAGCGACGACCTGCGCCGCCACCACTACTTCGCCACGACGGCCTGGCCCGGGTACCCGGTGGTCAACCCGACGCTGCTGTCGACGAGGCCGGGCGGCCCGCCGGCAGTCGCCTGGGCGATCCTGCACCGCATCGGGCTGCAGGGGTACCGCGACCTTGCTCTCGCGGCCCGTCGGGTCACGCTGGCGATGGCGGCGGGCGTCGACGAGATCCCCGGGCTGCGCACGGTGGCACCACCGGAGTCCACGCTGGTCGCGTTCGCCGACGACGGCGGTCCGGACGACCCGGACGTGCGCGTGGTGGCCGACGAGATGTCCCTGCGTGGATGGACGCTGGGAGCGCAACCGGCCCACGACGGGCCGGCGACGATCCACGTGTCGGTGTCGGCGGTGCTGGAGTCGAGGCTGGAGCAGTTTCTCGCCGACATGCGGGACTCGGCCCGAGCGGCACGGCAGCTGGGCCGTGCCGAGCCCGACCCCGCGCTCGTCGCTGCCGGCGCTGCCATCGACGTCGACACGCTCACTGCTGACGTGATGGCGGGGCTGCTGGCGATCGCCGGTCTCGACCAGCCCGGCGGTGGGCTGCCGGCCCGCATGGCACCGGTGAACGCGCTGCTCGACGCCGTTCCGCCGGCGCTGGTCGAGCGCCTGCTGATCGAGGTGATCCTGCGGGTGTACCGGCCGGCCTGACGGTGGAGCCGACTTGGTAGCGTGACCGCACAGTCCTTTAAGCCCGTCCCGTGAGGCGGGGAAGGAGAGCGTGTGACCCAGGCACCGCGTTCTGGTCAGGGTGACCCCCGGCCACGCGTGCTGATGTCGGCCGCCGACATCGCCCGCGCCGTGACCCGCATCGGCTACGAGATCCTCGAGCGCAACAGGGGTGCCGAGGGCGTGGTGCTGCTCGGCATCCCGCGGCGCGGCGTGCCGCTGGCCATGCGTCTCGCTGCGCAGATCCGCGCTGTGGAGACCGACGTCCCCGTCGGGTCGCTGGACGTCACCATGTACCGGGACGACCTGCGCCGGCGCCCGCCCCGAGCGCTGGAGCCCACCGACATCCCCCCGCAGGGCATCGACGGCCGCGTCGTCGTGCTCGTCGACGACGTCCTCTACTCCGGGCGCACCGTCCGGTCGGCCCTCACCGCGCTCGACGACCTCGGGCGGCCCAGTGCCGTCCAGCTGGCGGTGCTGGTCGACCGCGGTCACCGGGAGCTGCCGATCCGGCCCGACTTCATCGGCAAGAACGTGCCCACCAGCCGGGACGAGTCCGTCCGGGTGCGGCTGACCGAGACCGACGGTGAGGACGAGGTCGTCCTGCTGCACGGGGAGGCGTGATGCAGCACCTGCTGGCCGCTGCCGAGATGAGCCGCGACGAGATCGTCGGTGTGCTCGACACCGCCGACGAGATGGCGCGCCTGACCGACCGGGCGATCAAGAAGCTGCCGACCCTGCGCGGCCGCACCGTCGTCAACCTGTTCTTCGAGGACTCCACGCGCACGCGGACGTCGTTCGAGCTCGCCGCCAAGCGGTTGTCGGCGGACGTCATCAACTTCTCGGCCAAGGGGTCGAGCCTGTCGAAGGGCGAGAGCCTCAAGGACACCGCGCTCACCCTGGAGGCGATGGGCGCCGACGCGATCGTCGTGCGGCACTCGGCCAGCGGCGCCGCACATCGTCTGGCGCACGCGGGGTGGGTGTCGGCGCGGGTCATCAACGCCGGTGACGGCACGCACGAGCACCCGACGCAGGCGCTGCTCGACGCCTACACCCTGCGTCGGCACCTGGGCGACCTCGACGGTCGCACCGTCGTCATCGTGGGCGACGTGCTCCACAGCCGGGTGGCACGCAGCAACGTGCACCTGCTGCACCGGCTCGGTGCGCAGGTGCGGCTCGTCGGTCCGCCCACGCTCATGCCCGTCGGGGTCGAGCAGTGGCCGTGCTCGGTCTCCTACGACCTCGACTCCGAGCTGGCGAAGGCCGACGCCATCACGATGCTGCGCGTGCAGGCCGAGCGCATGTCGGCCTCGTACTTCCCGTCGGCACGGGAGTACTCGCGCCGCTACGGGCTGGACGCCCGTCGGATGGCGAGCCTGCCCGAGTCGGCCGTCGTGCTGCACCCCGGGCCCATGAACCGCGGCATGGAGATCACGGCGGACGTGGCCGACAGCAGCCGATCGGTGATCGTCGAGCAGGTGGGCAACGGCGTGCTCGTGCGCATGGCGGTGCTCTACCTGCTGCTCGGTGGCACCGCCGCCGTCGAGGAGGACCGATGACTCTGCTCGTGCGTGGCTGCCGGCCCCTGGGCGGCGACCCGACAGACCTGCTCGTGGAGGGCGGCACCATCACCGCGACCGGGAGCCTCGGGGACGTGGCCGGTGCCACCGTCGTCGACGCCGACGGCCTCGTGGCCCTGCCCGGCCTGGTCGACGTGCACACCCACCTGCGCGAACCTGGGCGTGAGGACGCCGAGACGGTGCTCAGCGGCACCCGCGCCGCTGCGGCGGGCGGCTTCACAGCGGTGCACGCCATGGCCAACACCGATCCCGTCGCCGACACCGCCGGGGTCGTCGAACAGGTGTGGCGACTCGGGCAGCAGGCCGGCTACTGCGACGTCCATCCCGTGGGCGCGGTGACCGTGGGACTGGCCGGCACGCAGCTTGCCGAGCTCGGTGCGATGGCCGACTCGGTCGCCCGGGTACGCATCTTCTCCGACGACGGCCACTGCGTGTCGGACGCCTCGCTGATGCGTCGCGCCCTGGAGTACGTGAAGGCCTTCGACGGCGTCATCGCCCAGCACGCGCAGGAGCCCTCGTTGACCGTCGGCGCCCAGATGAACGAGGGCCCGTTGTCCGGGGAGCTGGGGCTGACCGGGTGGCCGGCCGCGGCTGAGGAGGCGATCATCGCCCGCGACGTGCTGCTGGCGGCGCATGTGCGCTCGCGCGTGCACATCTGCCACGTGTCGACCGCGGGATCGGTCGACCTGATCCGGTGGGCCAAGGCGAAGGGCTGGCCGGTCACCGCCGAGGTGACGCCCCACCACCTGCTGCTCACCGAGCAGCTGGCCCGCAGCTACGACCCGGTCTTCAAGGTCAACCCGCCCCTGCGCTCCGACGAGGACGTCGCCGCCGTGCGCGAGGGCCTTGCCGACGGCACGATCGACGTGGTGGCCACCGACCACGCGCCCCATCCGGCCGAGGCCAAGGACTGCGAGTGGGCCAGCGCCGCCTTCGGCATGCTCGGTCTCGAGACCGCGTTGTCCGTCGTCGCGCAGACCATGGTCGAGCCCGGGCTGCTCGACTGGGCGGGTGTCGCCGATCGCATGTCGACCGCCCCGGCCCTAATCGGACAGCTGCCTGACCAGGGACGTCCTCTGGCGACGGGCGAGCCGGCCACGTTCGTGCTCGTCGACCCGACGGCTCGGCACGTCGTCGTGCCCGAGCACAGCCTGTCGGCCTCGCGCAACAACCCCTACGCCGGCCGCGACCTGCCGGCCCGCGTCGTCGCGACCTACCTGCGTGGCCGCGCCACCTTCACCGCCGACCAGAAGCAGCAGCATGGCTGAGCGGTGGCCAGCGGTGCTGCTGCTGGTGTCGGTCGTGCTGCTGGCGTGGGCCGGCATGGCCTGGGGGTGGCGGCACCGGGCCGGACGGCAGTCGCACGTGCAGGCCCCGGCCCACCCCCCGACCACGCTGGGGTCGCCGATCGTCACGGCCGAGGGGCTCTACGTGGGATCGGTGACGGCGGGGCACTGGCTCGACCGGGTCGTGCCGCACGGCCTGGGCGCTCGCGCGAGTGCGGAGGTGAGCGTGTTCGCCGAAGGAGTGCTGCTGGCGCGCGACGGCACCGAGCCGGTCTGGATACCCCGTGACGCCCTGCTGGCCGCCCGTCGCGACACCGGCCTGGCGGGCAAGGTCACCGAGACCGGGGGCTTGGTCGTGTGGACGTGGACCCTCGGCGACGTGGTGCTCGAGTCGGGCATCCGTGCCCGGTACGCCCATGACAGCGGCGCGCTGCTGCGGGCCCTGCAGTCCGTGACACAGGAGGCGACATGAGTCCGGCATCGCGAACCCCTGCCCTGCTCGTGCTCGAGGACGGGCGCACCTTCCACGGCGAGTCCTACGGTGCCGTCGGCGAGACGTTCGGCGAGGCGGTCTTCACCACGGGCATGACCGGCTACCAGGAGACGATCACCGACCCGTCCTACCACCGGCAGGTGGTCGTGCAGACCGCCCCGCACATCGGCAACACCGGCGTCAACGACGAGGACCCGGAGTCGCGGCGCATCTGGGTGGCCGGGTACGTGGTGCGCGACCCCTCACGTGTCGCGTCGAGCTGGCGGGCCACCGGCACGCTGGAGGACGACCTCGTCGACCAGGGTGTGGTCGGGCTGTCGGGCATCGACACGCGCGCCCTCACCCGCCACCTGCGGGAGCGAGGGGCGATGCGGGTCGGGGTGTCGTCGGTGGGCACCGATGCCCAGACCCTGCTCGACCGGGTGCTGGCCAGCCCGGCGATGACAGGCGCCGACCTGACCGCGGACGTCACGACACCGCAGGCGTATGTCGTGCCGGCCGTGGGAACGTCCCGGCACACCGTCGTGGCCGTCGACCTCGGCATCAAGGCGATGACCCCCCGCCGCATGGCCGAGAGGGGGATGACCGTGCACGTCGTGCCCGCCGACACGACGCTGGACGAGGTGCTCGCGCTGCGCCCGGACGGGGTGTTCTTCTCCAACGGTCCCGGCGACCCGGCCACGGCCGACCGCTCGGTCGCGCTCATGCGCGCCGTCCTGCAGGCCGACCTGCCCGTGTTCGGCATCTGCTTCGGCAACCAGGTGTTCGGTCGGGCGCTGGGGTTCGGCACGTACAAGCTGCGGTTCGGGCACCGCGGCATCAACCAGCCGGTGCAGGACCGCACCACGGGCACGGTGGCGGTCACCGCCCACAACCACGGCTTCGCCGTCGACGCGCCGCTCGACGAACCGGTGCACACCGATCTCGGCACCGCGACCGTCTCGCACGTCTGCCTCAACGACGACGTCGTGGAGGGGCTGCAGCTGCGCGACGAGGCGGGACGGCTGCGCGGCTTCAGCGTGCAGTACCACCCGGAGGCGGCTGCCGGTCCGCACGACGCGGCCTACCTGTTCGACCGATTCGCCGACATGATGGAGAACCGCTGATGCCGCGTCGTGACGACATCTCGTCGGTGCTGGTGATCGGCTCCGGTCCGATCGTCATCGGCCAGGCCTGCGAGTTCGACTACTCCGGCACCCAGGCGTGCCGCGTGCTGCGGTCCGAGGGGCTGCGAGTCATCCTCGTCAACAGCAACCCGGCGACGATCATGACCGACCCCGAGTTCGCCGACGCGACCTACGTCGAACCGATCACGCCCGAGTTCGTCGAGCGGGTCATCGCGAAGGAGCGTCCCGACGCCCTGCTGGCGACACTCGGCGGCCAGACGGCCCTGAACGCCGCGGTCGCGCTGCACGAGGGCGGGGTGCTGGACAAGTACGGCGTGGAGCTCATCGGGGCCTCGATCGACGCGATCCAGCGCGGTGAGAACCGTCAGTCGTTCAAGAAGATCGTGACCGACCTCGGAGCGCAGGTGGCCCGGTCGCTCATCTGCCACACGATCGAGCAGTGCCTGTCGGCTGCCGAGCAGCTGAGCTACCCCGTCGTCGTGCGTCCGTCGTTCACGATGGGTGGCGCGGGTTCCGGCTTCGCCCACGACGAGACCGAGCTGCGCCGGATCGCCGGCACCGGCCTGGCGCTGAGCCCGACCACCGAGGTGCTTCTCGAGGAGTCGATCCTCGGGTGGAAGGAGTACGAGCTCGAGGTCATGCGCGACAGCGCCGACAACGTCGTGATCGTCTGCTCCATCGAGAACGTCGACCCGATGGGCGTGCACACCGGCGACTCCATCACGGTGGCCCCCGCGCTGACCCTCACCGACCGCGAGTACCAGCACATGCGCGACGTCGCGATCGGCATCATCCGGTCGGTCGGTGTCGACACCGGGGGCTGCAACATCCAGTTCGCCGTCAACCCCGCCGACGGTCGCATGATCGTCATCGAGATGAACCCGCGGGTCTCCCGCTCCAGCGCCCTCGCGTCGAAGGCCACGGGGTTCCCGATCGCCAAGATCGCCGCCAAGGTGGCCCTCGGCTACACCCTGGACGAGATCCCCAACGACATCACGGGGGAGACGCCGGCGTCGTTCGAGCCCGCCCTGGACTACGTGGTGGTCAAGGTGCCGCGGTTCGCGTTCGAGAAGTTCCCCGGTGCCGACGACACCCTCACCACCCACATGAAGTCGGTGGGCGAGGCCATGGCGATCGGTCGCAGCTTCACCGAGGCGCTGCAGAAGGCCCTGCGCTCGCTGGAGAAACGAGGCAGCGAGATCGCCTTCTCCGACGAGGTGCTCGACGAGGCCCAGGCCGAGGCGCTGCTGGCCCGCATCGCGCGTCCCTACGACGGGCGGATCGTCGACGTCGCCGCGGCGCTGCACGCCGGCATCAGCCCCCAACGGGTGCACGAGGCGTGTCGCATCGACCCGTGGTTCCTCGACCAGATCGCGCTGATCGGGGAGGTCGCCCGCGAGGTCACCTCGGCCGGACGGCTGGAGCCGGCTCTGCTGCGTCGGGCCAAGCGCCACGGCTTCTCCGACCGCCAGCTCGCCGCGCTGACCGGCCTGACCGAGGACGTCGTGCGCGGCCTGCGACACGCCCTGGACGTCCGGCCGGTCTACAAGACCGTGGACACCTGTGCCGCGGAGTTCGCCGCCCGCACGCCGTACCACTACTCCGCCTACGACGCCGAGACCGAGGTGGCTGCGCGGGACCGTCCGGCCGTCATCATCCTGGGGTCGGGGCCGAACCGCATCGGCCAGGGCATCGAGTTCGACTACTCGTGCGTGCACGCTGCCATGGCGCTGCGGGACGCCGGCTACGAGACGGTGATGGTCAACTGCAACCCCGAGACCGTCTCCACCGACTACGACACCTCCGACAGGCTGTACTTCGAGCCGCTCACCCTCGAGGACGTGCTGGAGGTCGTGCACGCCGAGCAGCAGGCCGGTGAGGTCGCCGGCGTCATCGTCCAGCTCGGGGGCCAGACACCCCTCGGCCTGGCCCAGCGGCTGGCCGACGCGGGCGTGCCGATCGCGGGCACCTCACCGAGCGCCATCCACCTCGCCGAGGACAGGGGGTCGTTCGGCAGGGTGCTGCACGCCGCGGGGCTGCCCGCGCCGAAGCACGGCACCGCGTCGTCGTTCGACGAGGCGCGGGTCATCGCCGACCGCATCGGCTACCCGGTGCTCGTCCGACCCTCCTACGTGCTCGGGGGCCGGGGTATGGAGATCGTCTACGACTCCGACAGCCTGCGCGGGTACATCAGCCGGGCCACCGAGGCCAGTCCCGAGCACCCGGTGCTGGTCGACGAGTTTCTCGACGACGCCGTCGAGATCGACGTCGACGCCCTGTTCGACGGCACCGAGCTCTACCTCGGCGGCGTCATGGAGCACATCGAGGAGGCCGGGATCCACTCCGGCGACTCGGCCTGCTCGCTGCCGCCGATCACGCTCGGTGCGGAGGAGATCGAGCGGGTCTACCGCTCCACGCTGGCAATCGCGCGCGGCGTCGGTGTGCGCGGGCTGCTCAACGTGCAGTACGCGCTCGCGGGCGAGGTGCTGTACGTGCTCGAGGCGAACCCCCGTGCCTCGCGCACCGTCCCCTTCGTGTCGAAGGCGACGAACGTGCCGCTGGCCAAGGCCACGGCGCGGGTGATGATGGGTGCGACCATCGCCTCGCTGCGGGCCGAGGGGCTGCTGCCGGCAGCGGGGGATGCCCGGACGCTGCCGCCGGACGCACCGGTCGCCGTCAAGGAGGCCGTCATGCCCTTCAACCGGTTCCGGGCCCCGGACGGCACGTGGGTGGACACCCTGCTCGGGCCGGAGATGCGCTCCACCGGTGAGGTGATGGGCCTCGACGAGCAGTTCGGCACGGCGTTCGCCAAGTCGCAGCTGGCGGCCTTCGGCAGCCTCCCGGTCTCCGGAACCGCCTTCGTCTCCCTGGCCAACCGCGACAAGCGGCACATGGTCTTTCCCGTCAAGAGGCTTGCCGAGATGGGCTTCTCGATCCTCGCGACGCAGGGCACCGCATCCATCCTGCGCCGGCACGGTGTCGACGCGACAGTCGTGCGCAAGCACTCCTCGGGTGTCGGCTCGGACGGGGAACCGACGGTGGTCACGCGCATCCTCGCCGGGGAGGTCGACCTGGTGATCAACACGCCGTCGGGCACCACGCCCGGCGGCAGCCCGCGCCGTGACGGCTACGAGATCCGTACCGCCGCCGTGGCCGCGAACGTGCCGTGCATCACGACCGTGCAGGGGCTCGCCGCGGCCGTCGAGGGCATCGAGGCGATCCGGCACTCCGAGATGGGTGTGCGCTCGCTGCAGGACTGGCATCCCGAGTCGTCGGCGGAGGACGTTGCGTGAGCCCCGTGCAGCGCACGTGCCGGATCACCCGGGTCGACCCGCTCGGGCCCTACACGGTGGTGGGCCTGGACGCACCGGAGGTGGCCCAGCGTGGGGAGCCCGGACAGTTCGTGGCACTGGCCGTCGGTGGCGCGACCAGCAGCCTGCTGCTGCGCCGGGCCTTCGCGATCTACCGGACCCGCGGGGACGAGGTCGACATCGTGGTGTCGCCTCACGGGCCCGGAACGTCCTGGCTGGTTCGCCAGAGCCCGGGCCGCACTGTCGACATGGTCGGACCCCTGGGCCGGCCGTTCCCCGACCCTGAGGGGGACGGGCCGGTCGTCGTGGTCGGCGGCGGCTACGGCACCGCCGCGCTCATCGGCCTCGTGCTCAGGCTGAGGGCGCAGGGCCGTCCCGTCACGGCCGTGGTCGGAGCCGGGACGGCGAGGACGCTCGTCGGGGTAGCAGACCTGGAAGGCATGGGTGCCGAGGTGCTGGTCGCCACCGACGACGGCTCGGCGGGGACCCGCGGGCTGGTCACCGACCTGCTGGCCGGCACCGCGTCGTCAGCCTTGGCCGAGGCGTCCGCGGTGTACGCCTGCGGGCCCATGGCGATGCTCGCGGCCACAGCACAGGCAGCCCAGCGCGTCGACGTGCCGTGCTGGTGCTCGGTGGAGGAGTCGATGGCCTGCGGCATCGGGGTCTGCATGACCTGCGTGCTGCCCGTGGTCGACACAGACGGTCAGACCCGCATGCTGCGGTCGTGTGTGGCCGGGCCCACGTTCGCCGGCACGGCGGTGCGCTGGGCCGACGTCGGCACCGTGCCGTCCGACTGCGTCGGGGCCCCGTGATGGCGGCGCTCACGACCACCGTCGGCTCGGTGGTGCTGCCGACGCCGGTGCTGACCGCCTCGGGGTGCGCCGCGGCGGGCAAGGAGCTGTCGGCCTTCGTCGACCTGCGCGAGATCGGCGGTGTCGTGACCAAGTCGATCATGGCCAGGCCGCGATCGGGTCGACCGACACCACGCATGGTCGAGACGCCGAGCGGCATGCTGAACTCGATCGGTCTGCAGGGCCCGGGCATCGAGGGGTTCCTCGCCGAGGACCTGCCCTGGCTGCTGGACTCCGGCGCCGTCGCGGTCGTGTCGATCGCCGGGGGCAGCACACAGGAGTACGGCCTGCTGGCTCGGCGTCTGGCGCAGGCGTGGGACGAGGGCATGCGACCGGCTGCGGTCGAGGTCAACATCTCGTGCCCCAACGTCGCCAACCGTGGTCTCGTGTTCGCCTGCGACCCCGTCGCCTCGGCCCAGGCGGTGAGCGCGGCGCGGTCCGAGCTGCCGCGGGAGCTGCCGATGTGGGTCAAGCTGTCGCCCGACGTCACCGACCTCGTCGCCATCGCGGCCGCGGCGCTCGACTCCGGCGCCGACGCGCTGTGCCTGGTCAACACGACGTTGGGCATGGCGATCGACCACGCCACGCTCAAGCCGCGCCTGGGTGGGGTGACGGGCGGGCTGTCGGGCCCGGCGATCCGGCCGATCGCGGTGCGCTGCGTGTACCAGGTGGCGGCGGCGTTCCCGCAGGTGCCGATCGTCGGCATCGGTGGGGTGCGCACCGGCGCCGACGCGCTCGAGCTCATCGCTGCCGGCGCACGTGCCGTGCAGGTCGGCACCGCCATCTTCGGCGACCCGTCAGCGCCGGTCCGCATCGCCGAGGAGCTCTCGACGATGCTCGACGCCCTGGACGTCGCCTCGGTCGCCGACGTGGTCGGTGCCGCACACGAGAGGACACCATGACCAGACGCCGTGACCTGCCCGACGGGGTGGTGCAGCCGTTCGGCTCCCGCCTGCGGGCGGCCCGAGCCGCGCGAGGCCCCCTCTGCGTCGGCATCGACCCGCACCCTGCGCTGCTGAAGGCGTGGGGGCTGCACGACGACGTCGCGGGCGTGGAGGTGTTCTCCCGGACGGTGACCGACGCCCTGGCCGACCGGGTGAGCCTGCTCAAGCCTCAGATGGCGTTCTTCGAGCGTCACGGCAGCCGCGGCCTGGCGGTGCTGGAGCAGGTGGTGGTCGAGGCCCGCAGCGCCGGAGCACTCGTGCTGCTGGACGCCAAGCGCGGCGACATCGGGTCGACCATGCAGGCCTATGCCGAAGCCTTCCTCGACCCCCGGTCGTCGCTGGCCGCCGACGCCATGACGGTGTCGCCGTACCTGGGGGTCGGTGCGCTGCGCCCGGCCTTCGACCTCGCTGCGACGCACCACGCAGGGTTGTTCGTGCTGGCCCGGACGTCGAACCCGGAGGGCAGCGCCGTCCAGCTCGCCCGGTGCGCGGACGGGCGCAGCGTGGCGCGGTCGGTCATCGAGCAGGTGCGGGCGCACAACGGCCCCTCGGCCCCGTGGGGCTCGTTCGGCGTCGTGGTCGGTGCGACGATCGACGAGCCGATGACCGACCTCGACGTCGGGGGACCGGTGCTGGCCCCGGGCATCGGGGCGCAGGGTGCTCGAGTGCAGGACCTGCCCGCACTGTTCGGGCCCGCAGCGGCGAGCGTGTACCCGGTGTCGGCTCGTGGGGTGCTCAGCGCCGGACCCGAGGTGGGGGCTCTGCGCGCGGCCGCCGACGCGCTCAGCGAGCAGTGTGCCCGCGTGCTCGGCTGACCTGCGGCGTGGCGATTGCCCTGCTGGTCGCAGAGTCGCTAGGTTCGGCCCTGACAGATCGTTCATCGACCTCGAGGAGACACCCGTGGCCCTTCCGACGCTCACCCCCGAGCAGCGTGCGGCAGCACTGGAGAAGGCGGCCGAGGCGCGCAAGGCCCGCGCCGAGCTGAAGAACAAGCTGAAGAACGGCGGCGTCAGCCTGGCGAAGGTGCTCAAGGACGGCCAGAGCAACGACATCGTCGGCAAGATGAAGGTGTCGGCGGTGCTCGAGGCGCTGCCCGGCGTCGGCAAGGTCAAGGCCGCGGCCATCATGGAGGAGCTCGGCATCTCCGAGACCCGTCGCGTGCGTGGCCTGGGCTCCAACCAGGTGGCCGCCCTGGAGTCGCGCTTCAGCGGATGAGCCGCCCCGGGAGGCTCATCGTCCTCTCCGGTCCGTCGGGAGTCGGCAAGACGACCGTCGTGCGTCACCTGCGTGAGAGCGCACCGCAGCTGTGGGTGTCCGTGTCGGCGACGACACGGTTCCCACGGCCTGGGGAGGCGGACGGAGTCAACTACCTGTTCGTGAGCGACGAGCAGTTCGACCGTCTTGTCGCCGACGACGACCTGCTGGAGTGGGCCTCCTACGCCGGCCATCGGTACGGCACCCCCCGCCAGCCGGTGGAGGCCGTGCGAGCGACGGGAACCCCGGTGCTGCTCGAGATCGAGATCGAAGGCGCCCGCCAGGTGCGTGCCAGCGTGCCCGACTCGCTGCTGGTGTTCCTCGCGCCCCCGTCACGCCAGGTGCTCGAGCAGCGCCTCACCGGACGCGGCACCGAGCCGGACGAGGTCGTCGCAGAACGGCTGGCCCGTGCGGCCACGGAGCTGGCCGCAGCGCAGGAGTTCGACGAGGTGATCGTCAACGACGACATCGAGCAGGTCGTGGCCAGGCTGGTAGCCTTGGCCAGGGCGTAGAACGCGCTCCCGCCTCCCACCGTCGAAACGAGAAGCGACACGTGTCTGGAACTCATGGCTCGGCCGAGGGCATCACGTCCCCCCCGATCGACAACCTGCTCGGGGTGGTCAACTCGAAGTACTCGCTGGTGAGCATCGCCGCCAAGCGGGCGCGGCAGATCAATGCCTACTACTCGGAGCTGGGCGAGGGGCTGCTGGAGTACGTCGGCCCTCTCGTGGCCACGCACCCGCAGGAGAAGGCTCTGTCGATCGCGCTGCGTGAGGTCGAGGGCGGCCTGCTCGACGTCGAGCCGATCAAGGACTGACCCTGGTCAACGTTGTCGTCGGAGTCGGCGGGGGCATCGCGGCCTACAAGGTCGCCACGGTCGTCCGCGGACTGACCGAGGCGGGCATGAGCGTCCGCGTGGTGCCCACCGAGGCTGCGCTGCGGTTCGTCGGCGCGCCCACCTGGGAGGCGCTGTCAGGTCAGCCTGTGACCACGAGCGTCTTCAGCGACGTCCCCGACGTGCCGCACGTGCGCCTGGGCCAGCAGGCAGACCTGGTGCTGGTCGCCCCCGCCACGGCAGACCTGCTGGCCCGCGCCGCCCATGGCCTGGCCGACGACCTGCTGACCTCGACGCTGCTGACGGCCCGCTGCCCGGTGCTCATGGCCCCGGCGATGCACACCGAGATGTGGGAGCACCCGGCGACCGTTGCCAACGTGCAGGTCTTGCGCGAGCGGGGCGTGCTGGTGCTCGAGCCGGGCGCTGGTCGCCTCACCGGCACCGACTCCGGTGCGGGGCGACTCCCGGAGCCGCAGGACCTGCTCGCGGCGGCCCGTGCCGTGCTGGACCACCCCGGGCTGCGCCGTGACCTCGCTGGAAGCCGGGTGCTCGTGACCGCCGGCAGCACGCAGGAGCCGCTGGACCCCGTCCGCTACCTGACCAACCACTCCAGCGGACGGCAGGGGTGGGCCCTGGCGCGGGTGGCGGCGCTGCGCGGAGCGGACGTGACGCTGGTGGCCGGACCCAGCGAGATGCCGGACCCGTCGGGCGTGACCACCGTGCGCGTGGGAGACGCCCGCGAGATGCGAGCCGTCGTGCTCGAGCAGGCCGCCGAGATGGACGCGATCGTCATGGCGGCCGCTGTCGCCGACCACCGCCCCCGGGCTGCGTCCCCGGCCAAGGTGAAGAAGGACGGTGGCGACCGTTCGCTCGACCTGGTGGCCAACCCCGACATCCTCGTCGAGCTCGCCTCGACGTCCCGCGCAGGCCAGGTCGTCGTCGGGTTCGCCGCCGAGACCGGCGACGACGACGCCACGGTGCTCGAGCTCGGTCGCCGCAAGCTCGCCGCGAAGGGCTGCGACGTGCTGGTCGTCAACGAGGTCGGCGGTGGCAAGGGGTTCGCCGCACCGGTCAACGAGGCGGTGCTGCTCACCGCCGACGGTGGGCAGGTCGAGGTGCCGTTGGGCAGCAAGGAGCGGCTCGCGGCGGTGGTCTGGGACGAGGTCGTGTCGCGCCTGCCAGGTACTGTTCGGGCGGCCGTACCAACGCGAGGGGAACCGCATCCATGAGGCAGCGCCTGTTCACGTCGGAGTCCGTCACCGAAGGGCACCCGGACAAGATCTGCGACCAGATCAGCGACGCGATCCTGGACGCGCTGCTCGACCAGGACAGCTCGAGCCGCGTCGCCGTGGAGACCATGGTCACCACGGGCCTGGTGCACGTCGCGGGCGAGGTCACGACCAAGGCCTACGCCGACATCCCCGAGCTGGTTCGCAGCGTGGTTCTCGGCATCGGGTACGACTCGTCCAGCAAGGGCTTCGACGGGGAGTCCTGCGGGGTGTCGGTGTCGATCGGCAGCCAGTCCCCGGACATCGCCGCCGGCGTGGACGACGCCTACGAGGAGCGCCGAGAGGGTTCGCACGACCCCCTCGACCGTCAGGGCGCCGGCGACCAGGGCCTGATGTTCGGGTACGCCAGCGACGAGACGCCCGAGCTCATGCCGATGCCGATCATGCTCGCGCACCGTCTGGCGGCTGCCTTGACGCAGGCCCGCAAGACCGGGGTCATGCCCTACCTGCGACCGGACGGCAAGACCCAGGTGACCGTCGAGTACGACGGCGACCGGCCCGTGCGGGTCGACACGGTCGTGGTGTCGACCCAGCACGCCGAGGACATCAACCTCGAGACGATGCTCGCCCCCGACATCCGGACGCACGTGGTCGAGCCGGTGCTCGCCGACGTCGACATCGACACCGCCGGTCTGCGGCTGCTGGTCAACCCGACAGGGCGCTTCGTCGTGGGCGGCCCGATGGGTGACGCCGGCCTGACCGGTCGCAAGATCATCATCGACACCTACGGCGGCATGGCCCGCCACGGCGGTGGGGCGTTCTCCGGCAAGGACCCCAGCAAGGTCGACCGGTCGGCGGCCTACGCGATGCGCTGGGTCGCCAAGAACGTCGTGGCCGCCGGCTTGGCGCGACGGTGCGAGGTGCAGGTCGCCTACGCGATCGGCAAGGCGCACCCGGTGGGCGTGTTCGTCGAGACGTTCGGCACCGAGACAGTGCCGGTGCACCGCATCACCGACGCCATCGACGAGGTGTTCGACCTGCGGCCCGCTGCGATCATCAGCGACCTCGACCTGCTGCGCCCGATCTACCAGGCGACGGCGGCCTACGGACACTTCGGGCGGGAGCTCGACGACTTCACCTGGGAGAAGCTCGACCGCGTGGACGCGCTGCGTGCCGCAGTCGGCCCCTGAGCACCCTGCCGCACCTCTCGTCGACCCCGTCGCGAGGGTACTGGTCGACGTCGGCCTGCCCCACCTGGACCGTCCGTTCGACTACCGGGTGCGACCCGACCAGGCGCACGCGGCGGTCGCCGGTGCTCGGGTGCGCGTGCGCTTCGCCGGACGGCTGACCAGCGGGTACATCCTCGAGCGAGCGTCGACGACCGACCACGTCGGTGACCTGGCCGACCTGGAGCGGGTGGTGTCGGCCGAGCCCGTTCTGACCCCGGAGGTCGCAGAGCTGGCGCGGCGGGTCGCGGACCACTACGCCGGCACGCGTGCCGACGTGCTGCGCCTCGCGATCCCTCCCCGGCACGCGCGCACCGAGCAGGCCGGTCTTCGTCAGCGCCGTGCCGTCGTCGCGGGGGCGCCGAGCCCGGGGGAGTGGGAGCGTTACCCCGCCGGAGGGGCCCTGCTGGACTCCCTGGCACAGGGCGGTCGTCCGCGTGCCGTGCTGAGCGTGCTACCAGGGTCGGGGTGGCCGGAGCTTCTCGCGCGCGCGGCGGCGGCGACACTGGCCGGGGGTCGCGGAGCGGTTCTCGTCGTCCCCGACACCCGTGACGTCGCACGCCTCGACGCTGCGCTGACCGAGGTGCTGGGCCCCGACCAGCACGTGGCACTGCACGCCGAGCAGGGACCGTCGGCTCGGTACCGACGCTTTCTCGCCGTGCTGCGCGGCGAGACGTCCGTGGTGGTCGGCACGCGCTCAGCCGTGTTCGCGCCGGTGCGCGACCTGGGTCTGCTCGCGGTCTGGGACGACGGGGACGACCTGCTCGCCGAGCCACGCGCGCCGTACCCGCATGCGCGCGACGTCGCGCTCATCCGAGCCCACCAGCACGGGTGCGCCGTGCTGCTCGCCGGGCACGCGCGGACGGCGGAGGCCGCGCGACTCGTGCAGACCGGGTGGGCGCGCGACGTGCGTGCCGACCGACCCGCCTCGCGTGCGGCGGCTGCTCGCGTGCTCGTCACCGGCGGGGCACCCCGTGCCGGGGCCCGACGCTCGCGCGTCCCGGACGACGTGTTCCGAGTCGTGCGCACCGCCCTGGCGCACGGACCCGTGCTCGTGCACGTGCCACGTCGGGGCTACCGGCCGACGCTGGCATGCCAGCGCTGCCGCACCGCCGCTCGGTGCCCACGGTGCGCGGGACCCCTGGGGCAGGCTCGCGCCGGTGAGCCACCCCAGTGCCACTGGTGTCGACACCCGGTCGTCGACTGGGTCTGCGCGGCGTGCGGCGACACCCGGCTGCGTGCGCCGGTGGTGGGCGAGCAGCGGACGGCCGAGGAGCTCGGCCGAGCCTTTCCCGGCACGGTCGTGCGTCAGTCCGGGCTCGGCCACGTGCTCGACGACATACCGGCCACGCCGAGCCTCGTCGTGTGCACACCCGGGGCCGAACCCGTCGCTGCGGGTGGGTACGCCGCCGCGGTTCTGCTCGACGTGGACGCCAGCCTGGCGCGGGCCGACCTTCGAGCGGCCGAGGAGTGCCTACGGCGGTGGCTCAACGTCGTGTCGCTCGTGCGCCCGGCCGGTGAGGGCGGTGTCGTCCTGGCGGTGGGTGACCCGGCCCACCGCGCGGTCCAGGCGCTCGTGCGGCTCGACCCGGCCGGGTTCGCCGAGCGTGAGCTGGCCGACCGTGAGGCGGCGCATCTGCCACCGGCATGGCGCATCGCCGAGCTCACCGGTCCGTCCGGGGCCGTCGACGAGCTGCTGGACCTCGCCGCGATCCCACCCGAGGCGGACGTCCTCGGACCCGTGCCGGTCGACGAGGACGACGTGCGGGTGCTGGTTCGGGCCCCGCTCGACGACTCGCCCGCGCTGACCCACGGGCTGCGCGCAGCAGCCGGTGTGCGCTCCGCCCGCCGCCGAGGCGGGGCTGTGCGCATCCGGGTCGATCCGGTCGACGTGGGATGACGCCTAGACTCGACGGCGTGAGGAGGACCGCGTGATCCAGCCCATCCGACTGTTCGGCGACCCCGTGCTGCGGGAGAAGGCCGCCCCGGTGACCACGTTCGATGCCGAGCTTCGCCGGCTCGTGCGCGATCTCACCGACACGATGCTCGACGCACCCGGCGTGGGCCTGGCCGCCCCGCAGCTCGGGGTCGGGCTGCGGGTGTTCACCTACAACGTCGACGACGTCGTCGGGCACCTGGTGAACCCCGACCTGGAGCTCTCGCAGGAGGAGCAGCTCGGCCCCGAGGGCTGCTTGTCGCTCCCCGGGCTCGAGTACGACTGCCTGCGAGCGGCGCGGGTCGTCGCGAAGGGGTTCGACATGTACGGGGAGCCGGTGACGCTCGAGGGCAGCGACCTGCTGGCGCGCTGCATCCAGCACGAGACCGACCACCTCGACGGTGTGCTGTTCATCGACCGGCTCGACCAGAAGTCGCGCAAGGCGGCCATGAAGGAGATCCGCGAGGCCGAGTGGGCAGGGGGCCCGGCTCCGACCGTCAAGCTCTCCCCACACCCGACGTTCGGTCGGGCCTTCTAGAGGTGCGGCTGCTCTTCGCCGGCACCCCCGCGGTCGCCGTGCCCTCCTTGCGGGCCCTGCTGGACTCCTCGCACGAGGTGGTCGCAGTGCTGACGCGCCCGGATGCCCGCGTCGGTCGTGGGCGCACGGTGGCCGCGTCTCCCGTGGCTGCGTTGGCCCGCGAGTCGGGCATCGAGACCCTGACCCCGCAGCGGCCGAGCGACCCCGACTTCGTGCAGCGACTCGCCGAGCTGGCCGTCGACTGCGCACCCGTCGTGGCCTACGGCGGGCTGATCCCCGCACCCGCCCTGGCCGTGCCCCGGCACGGGTGGGTCAACCTGCACTTCTCGCTGCTGCCCGCCTGGCGGGGCGCCGCCCCGGTGCAGCACGCGGTGCTCGCGGGGGACGAGATCACCGGGGCGTGCACCTTTCTGCTCGAGCAGGGGCTGGACACGGGCCCCGTGTTCGGGTCGGTCACCGAACCGATCCGCCCTGATGACACCAGTGGCGACCTGCTCGAGCGCCTGTCGCGGTCCGGGGCAGCGCTTCTCGTGGCGACGATGGACGGGATCGCCGCCGGGCGGCTGCACCCGCGTCCGCAGTCCGGGGACGACGTGAGCCACGCACCCAAGCTGAGCGTGGCGGACGCACGCATCGACTGGACCGCGCCGGCCCAGCGGGTGGACCGGCTCGTCCGCGCCTGCACCCCCGCGCCAGGGGCGTGGACCACGCTGCGCGGCGACCGGCTCAAGGTCGCCCCGGTGCGCCTGGAACCGCATGCCGACGGGGCGACGGGCACCGAGCCCGGACGGCTCCCGCCCGGTCGGCTCGAGGTCACGGGCAGCGCGGTGCTCGTCGGGACGGCCACCGTCCCCGTCGTCCTGACGCAGGTGCAGCCGGCGGGCAAGACCATGATGGCCGCCGGTGACTGGGCCCGCGGGGTACGCCCGCAACCGGACGAGGCGCTGGTCTGAGTGCGGGCGCGCAGGGCCGCGCTCGACGCCCTGACGGCGGTGCACGAGCGCGACGCCTACGCGAACCTGGTGCTGCCGGGCCTGCTGCGCTCACGAGGGCTCACCGGTGCCGACGCGGCACGGGCCACCGATCTCACCTACGGGACGCTGCGCGGCACGGGCACGTACGACCGCATCATCGAGCAGTGCAGCAGCCGCCCCCTGCCCATGATCGACCTGCCGGTGAGGGACGCCCTGCGCCTCGGCGTGTACCAGCTGCTCGGTGACCGGGTGCCGGCGCACGCGGCCGTGTCGACGACGGTCGACCTCGCCCGGCGTCGCTCCGGTGCAGGTGCCGCACGTTTCGTCAACGCCGTGCTGCGGCGGGTGGCCGATCGCGACCTCGCGGGCTGGGTGCAGGCGATCCTCGGCCCGGACCCCGATCCACGGGAGCACCTGGCACTGCTGCACATGCACCCCCGGTGGGTCGTCGACGCCCTCGCCGATGCCCTGGGCAGCGAGGTCGATCGGCTGCCCGCAGTGCTCGCGGCGAACAACGAGCCCCCGCAGGTGGTGCTGGCGGCCGTACCCGGTCGCGCCACTGTGGCCGAGCTCGTCGAGGACGGGGCGAGCGCCCGGCGGTGGGCGCCCACGGC
>CAYNWB010000008.1:0-47341 GCA_964400785.1 uncultured Actinomycetes bacterium
CACGCGGAACTGCAGTGTGTCGAACAGCTGGTGCACCTGCTCGCGGTCCCACGCCTGACGCTGCAGGTCGGACGGACGCAGGTCGAGCGGCACCTCGCGCACGAGCGCGGTGAGGCGCCGGTTGGTGAGCACCTGGGCCAGGTGGTCGCGCAACGCGTCCCCGGCCTTGCCCTTCACCTCGTCGACGCGGGCGACGAGCTCGTCCAGCGACCCGAACTGGGCGATCCACTTCGCGGCGGTCTTCTCCCCCACACCTGGGATGTTGGGCAGGTTGTCCGACGGGTCACCGCGCAGGGCGGCGAAGTCGGGGTACTGCTGCGGGCTCAGTGCATACCGCTCCTGCACCGCCTCGGGCGTCATGCGGGAGAGCTCGGACACGCCCCGCTTGGGGTACAGGACGGTGAGGTGGTCGCCCACGAGCTGGAAGGCGTCGCGATCGCCGGTACAGACCAGCACGTCGAAGCCCTCGTCCACCGCCTGCGACCCGATCGTGGCGATGACGTCGTCGGCCTCGAAGCCGGGCGCCTCGAGCACCGGCACGTTCAGGGCGTCCAGCACCTCTTTGACGAGCCCGACCTGGCCCTTGAAGTCGTCCGGGGTGGCCGTGCGGTTGGCCTTGTACTCGGGGAACTCCGCCGACCGAAACGTCTCGCGCGACACGTCGAACGCCACTGCCAGGTGCGTGGGCTGCTCGTCGCGCAGCACGTTGATGAGCATGGACGTGAAGCCGTAGACGGCGTTGGTGGGCTGACCGGTGGTGGTCGAGAAGTTCTCCACCGGCAGCGCGTAGAACGCCCGGTAGGCCAGCGAGTGCCCGTCGAGCAGCAGCAGACGCGGACGCTGCTCGGTGTCGGGTCGTGCGGTCAGGGTCGCGTCGGGCACGCGAGAAACCCTAGCCAGGGCACACCGGCTCGTACGGTTCGCCGGCACCGATCGAGCGAGACCACTCCTGCTGGGTGAGAGTCCGCCCCGCCGCAGCGCATGCCGCCGCGACCATGTCGTCAGGACGCAGTGACATCACGAAGGCCTCGTCCCCGTTCGGCCAGACGAAGAGCCGGTCGCCCCTCGGGTCGAGCACGGCGTTGTCGACGGCGATCGGGCCTGCCGCGATCTGGGCACGGCGGGCGTCCCACAACCAGTAGGAGCCCGGCTCACCGGTCAGCACCAGGGACGAGTCCCCGGTGCTGGACGCCGCTGAGTTCACGCCGACGATGCCCTGACTGAGCGCGGATCGGTGGGCCGCCTCGGACGCGAAGACGTCCCCGCGCTTGAACGGCTCGGCGAAGACGTCGCGAGGCTCGCCGCCCTGCGGCCCGTAGGTGCGGATGGCATCGAACGTCGCGACCAGCAGGACGTCGTCGGACAGGGCGAAGCCGCCGTGGGCCTCCGGGTACCCGTCGAAGGCATCGATGACGGAGATGCCGGCGACCTCGTCCACCAGCAACACGGCCTCGTCGTCCAGCCGCCAGCCTGCGACCGACGCGGGCTGCTCCGTCGACACGGCCAGCAGCCGCCCTCCCGGAGACAGCGAGAGGATGACCCTCTGCGGGTCGTCGGGTGCGTCGGGTGCACGCACCGTCTCGACCGCCTCCAGGGTGCGCGGGTCGCGCACGGTCGCCGTCGCCGTGGCATCGACGGTGACCACGAGGCCGGCGGCGGCGGCCACGCTGGAAGTGACGTCGGGACGAGCGGGTCCGGCGTCCACGGGCCCTGCGACGACTGATCCGTCGGTCGAGAACGCCGTCAGCACGGAGTCGCACGGCTCCCACTCCCGCTCGGGCATCGTGCGACAGACGTGCGTCACGAGTCGTTCGGTCTCGGGGACCCACGCGGCACCGAGCAGCACCGCGTCCGGCGGCCCGAGATCAAGCGAGCCGGCCGGCACGTAGGTGGCTGCGTCGAGCACCTGGGCCGAGGTGTCGTCCCACCGCAGCAGCGAACCGCCGTCCGATGCCAGCACCACGCCCGTGGCCCCGTCCAGAGCGGGGGCCCGCTCGGCACCGGGAAGGTCGCCTGGGTCGGGCAGGCTCCAGGTGGTCACGTTGCCGTCGGAGCCCACCGTGACCGCCGAGTCGTCGGTGCGCACGTCGACGTCGACGGCGTTCCAGTCGACGACGGTGCTGCGAAGGGCGAAGGGGTCGCCACTTGGACGACTCACCTGCATCGACGAGCCGCTCACGACGAGCTGCCCGCCGCCGTCGGTCACGGCGCCCCCGAGCGGGCTCCCACCACCGACCAAGACGAACGGCGAGTAGCTCAGCTCCGAGGTCTCGACGTCCACCCAGAACGGTCCGTCGCGCGTCGACATCACCGACAGCATCTGTTGGTCGGGCAGTGCCTGCAGGTCGAAGACCCCCAGGTCGGCCGGCACGTCCTCGAGCCGCCCCCACGCCACTCGGGCAGGCACAGCCCGTCGGACGGTCGGCGGCGCGGGCGCCTGCGCGTCGGGCGGGTCACCCAGGTCCCACCTCAGGTACGCACCTGCCGCGTCGAACGCGTACAGCGACTGGGCCGACTCGGCCCACGCGACCTGCTGAACCGCCACTGCAGGCTCGCCTGCGAGCGTGCGGGTCTGCTCCCAGGAGCGCGTGTCGAGCAGCCGCACCTCACCCGAGGAGTCGGCGATCGCCACCTGGTCCCCGTCCGGACTGATCTCGACGTCGGTGACCTCGGCACCGTCGGGCAGGTCGGCCACGGCCCTGTCACCGGTGTCGTCCAGCACCCGCACACGAGCGCCTTCGGCTGGCGCCTCCGCGAACACCAGAGTGCCGCCGTGCAGGTCGAACCCGGCTGGTCCGCGGGCCTGCACACCACGGATGCGTCGACCCTGCTCGAGGTCGATGACGTCCAGGGGGCCGCCCGCCCACTGCACTGCCGCCCACGGCGAGACCGGGTCGACGACGACGGCGCGCAGGCTCTCCGTGCTCGTCCAGACCGTCGTCGGAACCGGCCGAGGCTGAACCAGGGTGGCCAGCAGGTTGCGCTCGGTGTCGGGCGACGGGCTGACCCGGTGAGCCTCGACGGCCAGCAGCAGGGCGTGCGACCAGTCCGAGAGCGCCGCCTGGTTCGAGGCCGTGACGAGCGACGAGGCACCCGCCTCGGCCTGGGCCAGCTGCTGCTGCGCGGCAGTGACAGCGGCCCCGCGCTGGTCGATCGCCACCCAGCCGACACCGATCGCAACGACGAGGGCAGCAGCCAGAAGCCACCGCTGCCGACGCAGCCGTCGCGTCGTGCGCTCCTTGGCCGCGGCGGCCTCGTCGGCTCGGGCCTGCTCCTCGTCGCGCAGGGCCACGGCTCGCTCGACGAACTCGCGGACGACCTCGGACGCCGCCGGTGCGGCAGCAAGTCGCTCGGCTCGCTCCAACCGGCCACCGCGGGGCAGCGCGGCGGCGTCGCGGCCGAGGGTCACCCATTCCAGAGCCGCCTGCTCGAGGCGGGACAGGGCCAGCACGTGCTCGCGGTCCTCGTCCACCCAGTCGCGCAGGCGGGGCCACTGGCTCAGCACCGCCTCGTGCGCCAGGGTGACCGTGGGCTGGCGGGAGTCGGGTCGGCGGCCGGTGCTCAGCAGCCGCCCGTCCACCCAGGAGTCGACGACCTCGTCGACGTTGTCTCCCAGAGCCGCGAGAGCGGATCGCGCAACGGTGCGGCGGGCCGGCTCGCCGGACTCGTCGATGACGACGAGGCTCTGCAGCACCCGGCGCAGTGTCTGCTGGTGCTCGGCAGGCATGGCGGCGTACATCTGCTCGGCGCGACGCGCGATGGCGCCCGCCACGCCACCGAGCTCGACGAGGTCGTCGCGACGAAGCGCGGTGCCGCCACGCTCGGCGAGCTCGCGCAGCGTGAACTGCAGCGCGGGCAGCGCGCCGGGCTGGCCGGCCACCGAGCTGACGAGCTCGCCCACCAGTCCGTCGTCGACGTCGAGCCGCCCCTGCGCCGGTCCTCTGATGGTGCGCTCGAGGTCGGCCGGACCCATCGGGGGCACGGGCAGGGCCGATGCGGCGGCGACGTGACCGAATCGCGGGTGCTGGAGCACCTGGTCGAAGAAGTCGGCGCGCACGGTCGCGACGATGCGCACGTCACCCGCATGCCCGGCGGCGACATCGGCGAGAGTGGCCAGAAAGCGCTCACGGTCACCCGCATCGGCCAGGGTGAACAGCTCCTCGAGCTGGTCGACCACGAGCACGAAGCGGCCCGCGGCCTGGGTTGCCGCACCGGCGAGGCCGAGCCGGGCTCCGGCCGTCGAGACGCGTCGCAGCGCCTGCGCCAGGTGCTCGAACGGGCGCGAGCCGGGCACCATCACCGTGGCCGTCCACGACGGCTGCATGCCCCGAAGACGCGGCAGCAGCCCCGCGCGAACGATGCTCGACTTTCCGCTGCCCGAGCCGCCGACGACGAGCACCAGCCTCTGGGCCGGAACGCGGTCGGCGAGGTCGGCGACGACGTGCTCGCGTCCGAAGTAGCGGTCGCTGTCGGCTGCCTCGAACGGGCGCAGGCCGACGAAGGGGTTCTCCGGTCGCAGCGGCGTCGCGTCGAGACGGGCCAGCACCGTCGAGACCACCTCGACGGTGTCGCCGGCAGGGTCGTCGAGGTCGTCCAGCCAGCCCGGTGGTTGGTCACCGACGCACTCGCGGGCCAGGCGGACGAACTGCTGCGCGTCAGCCGCCTGGTCGGACGAGCCAGGGGGCTCGGGCTCGCACAGGTAGGGCTGACCGGCCTCGTCCAGCAGGACGCTGCTGGCCCGCACTCGCCCGTGCACGCGTCCACGACGCGCGAGGGCGACGAGCGCACGTCCCGTGGTCTCCACGACGTCTCGGGCCTGCGTCGTCGACAGAGGGCCTCGTGCGAGCACATCGGCGAGGGTCGTCGGCATCCGGCGCATGACGAGCGCGGCGGAGCCGGGTTCGCGCCAGCCGTCGTAGACCGGCAGCAGCGCGGGCTCGTCGAGCGTGGCGAGCAGGCGGACGTCGGGCTCGAACGAGGCGACCGTGGTCGGGTCGTCCGCCGTCGCTGCGTCGTAGACCCGCACGGCGTAGTCGCGTTCGACCCCGGGCATGCGGGCGGCGTAGACGGTGCCGTGCCGGCCGCGACCCAGGCGCTCGCCGAGCTCGTACCCGCGCAGCGACGCAACGGCTGTCGTGCTGTCGAGCCCGGGATCTCGGGCCAGCACCTGCTCGTGCATACCCTGCAGCGCGGGGCCGGGGTCGATGCCGAGGTCGTCCGCGAGCCGCTCGGCGAACTCGCGGTAGGTCTGCAACGCGTCGGCGGGGCGCCCCGAGCGGTAGAGGGCGAGCATGAGCCTGCCGACAGCGCCTTCACGGTACGGGTCGGCTTCCAGCACGCCCCGGAGCACGCCGATGGCATCGGCACCCCGGCCGGTCGCGATCAGGGTCTCGGCCAGCAGCTCCTGCGCCGAGCGACGCGCCTCGTCGAGGCGGCGAGCCTCCGGCGCGACCCAGGGCTCGTCGGCCAGGTCCTCGTAGGCGTCCCCCCGCCACAGCGCGAGTGCCTCGCGCAGGCGGCCGGCCGCGTCGATGCGGTCGCCCTGGTCGAGCGAGCGACGCGCGAACGCGACGTGGTCGGCGAAACGGTCGGCGTCGACCCCGACCACGTCCGAGGCGAGCCTGTACCCCGAGCCCTCACGAACCACCACATCCGCACCCGCCGGCGACAGCACGCGGCGCAGCCGTGTGACGTAGCTGCGCAACGTGTCGGGCGCGTTGGGCGACGCTGCGTCGCCGAAGACCGCCTCGACGAGGCGATCGACGCTGACAGGAGCGCCGTCGGCCAGTACCAGGGCACCCAGCAGTCGGCGCTGGCGCGGGCCGCCAAGGTCCAGCGGCTGGTCGCCCTCGACCAGCCGCAGCGCTCCGAGCACCTGTACCTCGATGGTCATCCCCTTCGACCCGAGCAGGGTCCACCGAGCATGTTGCATTCCCGTTGCAGCGTCAACATGCCCCTGACCTGCGCGTCTGCTCGTCACCGTGGCTGCGTCGTGCGGCCGGTCGGTCCGCCTCGCTGCTCATCTGCCACCTCGGCTCGCGACGGTGCCACCAGTCGACGCCACACGGGCGTCACCACCGCAAGGAGGAGCCATGACCGGTCTTTCGTCCACTCTCACCAGCAGGGCCGTCGCCACGTTCGCCGCCGTCGCCGCCGTCGCCGTCACGACTCTGGTGCCGGCGTCCGGGGTCGAGCAGCCTTCGGTGCGCGAGCCGCACCGGCCGCACAGCGCCGACGCAGCCGAGCGCTGGTGGCTGTCGTGCACCGCCACCCTGCCTCGCAGCGCCGACGCCGCCGCGAGGGTCGCCGCTGACTGCTGGTGACCCAGCCCGCGCGTTGGTTCGCCGAGGCGCGGCTGGCCCTAGCATGCGGGGGCATGACAGACAGCGCCCCGACCAGCGAGCAGATTCTTGCGGCACTGCCGCCGTCCGCCCTCGACGAGCGCATGGGCATCGAGGTGCTCGAGGCAGGCCCGCAGCGAGTGGTGGCGCGCATGCCCGTCGAGGGCAACACCCAGCCCTTCGGGCTGCTGCACGGCGGCGCGAGCTGCGTGCTGGCCGAGAGCATCGGCTCGATCGCGGCGAACCTGCACGGTGCACCGACCCACTACGCCGTCGGAGTGGAGATCAACTGCAGTCATCACCGTGGAGCACGCAGCGGCTACGTCACCGCCGTCAGCACCCCCATTCGCGAGGGACGCCAGGTCGCGAGCTACCACATCGAGATCACCGACGACGCCGGCGAGTCGGTCGCGACCGCCCGGCTGACCTGCCTGCTGCGGCCGCGGGAGCCCGGCACTCCGGCGTGAGGCGGTCGCACCGTCGTTAACTCTGCGTAACCAACCGTTCGCCGGCGCGCCCATCGGGCTGCGGCGTGATCGTCGGGGGCTATGCTCCCGGCCCAACCGATCATCCCAGGCGGAAGAAGGTCAGGACTCGTGCAACGACCAGGCCTGACCCTGCGAGCCCTGCTGCTGGCGGTCGTGCTGTCGGCACTGGCGCTCGTGGCCGGCGGCGTGCCGGCGATGGCGCAGGACAGCAGTGAGAGCGTTCGCGGGGTGCTGCGCTTCGAGGGTGACCCCGTCGAGGGCGTGAGCCTCAGCGTCACCACCGAGGACGGCACGCCGGTCGGCGAGGCGACATCCGATGCCGACGGCGAGTGGGAGGTGCCCGTACCCGGAGCCGGCACCTACGTCGTCACCCTGGACGTCACGACGCTGCCGGACTCGATCGAAGGCGTCGCAGCCGAGAGCATCACGACCGAGGTGGGCAACACGCAGTCCAAGGCCGTGCTCTTCCGCCTCGGCGTCCCCGGCGACGGCACGGGCGACGGCGGTGGGGGGTCGAGCGGTGGCACCGGCATCACCGTCGACCGCGTGGCCCAGCTGGCGGTCGAGGGGCTTCGCTTCGGCGTCGTCCTGGCGCTCGCCGCACTCGGGCTGTCGATGATCTTCGGGACGACAGGGCTCACGAACTTCTCCCACGGCGAGCTCATCACGTTCGGCGCCATCGCGGTCTGGTACCTCAACAGCGCGGGACTCCCGTTCGTAGCAGCCACGGTGCTGGCCGTGGTGCTGGGCGGGCTGTTCGGCCTGGGCCAGGACACCCTGCTCTGGCGCCCGTTGCGCCGTCGCAAGACCGGCCTGATCGCGATGATGATCGTCTCGATCGGTCTCGCGATCTTCCTGCGCTACACCTACCTCTACATCTTCGGCGGCGGGCGGCAGTCGTACCGCGAGTACACGATCCAGACCGGCATCGAGCTCGGGCCGGTGACACTGGCGCCGCGCGACATCGCCAGCATGGTCGTGGCCGTCGTCGTCCTGGGCATCGTCGTGTGGGCGCTGAGCAGCACCCGGCTCGGCAAAGCCACCCGGGCCGTGTCGGACAACCCGGCGCTGGCCAGCGCGTCCGGCATCGACGTCAACCAGGTGATCCGGGTCGTGTGGGTCGGTGGGGCTGCCCTGGCGGCTCTGGCCGGCGTCCTCATCGGGCTGTCTCAGCAGGTCGAGTACCAGATGGGCTTCAAGACGCTGCTGCTGGTGTTCGCGGCGGTCATCCTCGGCGGGCTCGGAACGATCTGGGGGTCGATCGTCGGTGCAATCCTGGTCGGGCTGTTCATCCAGCTGTCCACGCTCGTGATCCCGATCGAGCTGCAGGCCGCCGGCGTCCTGGGCGTGCTGATCATCGTGCTGCTGGTGAGACCCCAGGGAATCCTGGGCCGTAGCGAGCGCGTGGGCTGAGGGGAGGCGACACATGGACTGGGGACTCATCACCAGCAACGCCCTGCAGGCGGCCATCGGCGCCGACATGGTGATCTACTGCCTGGCCGCCATCGGGCTCAACGTGCACTTCGGCTACGCGGGTCTGCTGAACTTCGGCCAGGCCGCCTTCGTGGCGGTCGCGGCCTACGGACTGGCCACGATGGTCGCGACCTTCGGGCTGTCGTTCTGGCTCGGCATCTCGATCGGGCTCGTCGCGGTGCTCGTGCTGGCCGTTCTGCTCGGCGTGCCCACGCTGCGACTACGGGCGGACTACCTGGCCATCGTCACGCTGGCTGCGGCCGAGATCGTCCGGCTCACCTTTCGCTCGGTCACCCTGCGCGACACCTTCGGGGGCTCGGACGGCCTGCAGGGCTTCGCCGAGGGCTTCTACGCTCTCAACCCGTTCACCACGGGCATCGACCTCGGACCGATCTCGTTCAGCGCCCGGGCCAGCTGGGCGATCACTGTGGGCTGGGCGTTGATCATCCTGGCCAGCATGCTGGTGTGGGCGTTGATGCGCAGCCCCTGGGGGCGGGTGCTCAAGGGCATCCGCGAGGACGAGGACGCCGTGCGCAGCCTCGGCAAGAACGTGTACTCCTACAAGCTGCAGGCCCTGCTCATCGGCGGGCTCATCGGCGCCCTCGGCGGCTTCATGTACGCGCTGTCGCAGGCCGCGGTGCAGCCCGACTTCACCAGCCCCGACTTCACGTTCTTCGCCTACACCATCCTGATCCTGGGTGGGGCCGCCCGCGTGCTCGGACCCATTCTCGGCGCCTTCATCTTCTGGGGCTTGCTCTCGCTCTCGGACGGCGTGCTGCGCGGGGCGCAGACGGCCTACGACATCCCCGAGTGGCTGCTGGGGTCGACCGACGTCGGCGCCGTCCGCTTCATGCTCGTCGGAGCGGCACTCATGCTGTTGATGATCTTCAGACCGCAGGGGATCCTGGGGGACCGGAAGGAGCTCGCTCTTGACGCCCGCTGATCTCACACCAGACATGGACGCGGAGCCCGCCGGCACGGCCGGCGGGGCCGTCCCACCGGTCGACTCCGCGCTGAAGGCGGCGGCGCTGGCCGCGCTGGCGACCGTCGAGCACGAGCCCGGCGCGGCCAAGCCCGACGCCATCCTGACCGCCGATGGGGTGCGGCGACAGTTCGGCGGCCTCGTGGCCGTCGACGTCGGGCACCTCGAGGTTCAGCGCGGCTCGATCACCGCGCTCATCGGCCCCAACGGCGCAGGCAAGACGACGTTCTTCAACCTGCTCACCGGATTCGACTCCCCCGACAAGGGTGACTGGCGCTTCAACGGCTCGTCGCTGCGCAAGGTGCGGGCGCACCAGATCGCCCACCTCGGCATGGTGCGCACCTTTCAGCTCACCAAGGCCCTGTCGCGGCTCACCGTCATCGAGAACATGCGGCTCGGCGCCACCGGGCAGGCCGGGGAGAACGTCTTTCGGGCGATCCTGCCCTTCCTGTGGCGAGGGCAGGAGAAGCAGATCACCGAGCAGGCCGACGAGCTGCTGGCCTACTTCAAGCTCGACGCCAAGCGCGAGGACTTCGCCGGCAGCCTCTCCGGCGGCCAGCGCAAGCTGCTCGAGATGGCACGAGCCCTGATGGTGCAGCCCGAGATGGTGATGCTGGACGAGCCGATGGCCGGGGTGAACCCCGCGCTCAAGCAGTCGTTGCTCGGGCACGTCAAGGCCCTGCGGGACCGCGGCATGACCGTCCTGTTCGTCGAGCACGACATGGACATGGTGCGCGACGTGGCCGACTGGGTGGTCGTGATGGCGCAGGGACGCATCATCGCGGAGGGGCCGCCGCTGTCGGTGATGGCAGACGACCGGGTGATCGATGCGTACCTGGGCGCCCACCACGACACCGACCTGTCCGAGATGGACGTGCACGAGCTCGATCTCGAAGAGGCCGCCGAGCTGGCCACCCACCCACGTGAGGAGCACGAGGCGTGAGCGCCACGAACGGCAGCACCAGCGGCGGGGCCACCGACCACGCTGCCCACCAGGCGGCTGCCGAGGGCGCCCTCGTCCGGGTCGACAACGTCACCGCGGGGTACCTGCCCGGCATCAACATCCTCGACGGGTGCGACCTGTACTGCCAGCAGGGCGAGATCGTGGGCATCATCGGCCCCAACGGCGCGGGCAAGTCGACGCTGGTGAAGGCGATCTTCGGGCTGGTGCAGATCCACGAGGGGTCAGTGACCCTGGATGGTCGCGACATCACCAACGCCCGTCCCAACAAGCTCGTGTCGGCCGGGGTGGGTTACGTCCCGCAGACCAACAACGTGTTCCCCAGCCTGACCATCGAGGAGAACCTGCAGATGGGGGTCTACCAGGCCCCCAAGACGTTCGCGGAGCGGTTCGCGTTCGTGACCGACCTGTTCCCCGTGCTGGGCGATCGGCGCAAGCAGCGCGCCGGGTCGCTGTCCGGTGGCGAGCGGCAGATGGTCGCCATGGGCCGGGCGCTGATGATGAACCCGTCGGTGATCCTGCTCGACGAGCCGTCGGCCGGGTTGTCCCCCGTCCTTCAGGACGAGGTGTTCATCCGCACCCGCGAGATCAACAAGGCCGGCGTCTCGGTGATCATGGTCGAGCAGAACGCGCGGCGCTGCCTGCAGATCTGCGACCGCGGCTACGTGCTCGACTCGGGGCGCAACGCCTACACGGGCACGGGCCGTGAGCTGCTCAACGACCCCAAGGTGATCGCCCTGTACCTGGGCACGCTCGCGAAGTCGTAGCTGCCCCGGCCCACGGCCACGCCGTGCCCGTCCGGCGGAGCCCGTCCAGGAGCGCACGCCACAGGCAAGGGGCGCGGCTGCTCTGCGTGGCGAAGGGGTGCTTTGCGCGGCAGATTCCCCGTGGGAAGCACCCGCAGGCGTACCGAACGTGGTCACTTCCGCGCCTCGGGGTGCTGCGCAGCCGACCGTGCAGCCCTTCGGCGCCCTCCCCCGGCGCCGCCCTTCGCGAGGCTTGTGGGTGCTTTGCACGGCCGATTCGCCGTGGGAAGCACCCACAGGCGTACCTAACGTGATCAGTTCCGCTGGGGCGGGGGCGTGGGGGTGGACGCGACTGGGGCCCGCCCCTGACGGGACGGGCCCCAGTGCTACGTCGAGACGACGTGAGGGTCGATCAGATGTTGCCCTCGACGAACTCCAGCGGGGAGAACGTGTTGTCGTCGTTGTACTCGTAGATGCCGATCGACGCCGAGGTCGGGTCGCCGTTCTCGTCGAACTCGACCTTGCCGGAGACACCGTTGTAGTCGATGTCCTCGCCGGCCTCGAGCAGCTCCACGCACTCCGCGAACGAGGTGCACTCGGTGCCGTCACGCGACACCGCCTGCATCTGCGAGGCGATCGCGGTGCCCGAGTCGTCGCCAGCGGCGACGGCAGCGAGGGCCACCAGGATCGTCGCGTCGTACGACTCACCCGAGTAGGCGAACTCGGTCAGCGGGCCGTAGGCGTCCTGCAGCCGCTGGCGGAACTCGTCGGTGGACTCCGCACCCGGCAGGGTGCCCTTGGCGCCGGTCATCGTGCCCGCGTCGAAGTCCTCGCTGTAGTTGGCGAGGTTTCCGTCGACGAGGAAGTACGGGACGTCCTGCGGGCCGAAGTTGCGCGACGCGGCCTGCGGGATGATCGTCTTGGTCTCGTCGAACGCGATGAGGATCACCGCGTCGGGGCTGGTGCTGCTTGCCTGGTCGATGATCGCCGAGAAGTCCGTCGCCTTGGGGTCGTAGAACTCGGTGTAGACGACGGTGCCGCCACCGTCCTCGATCGCCTTGGTGGCCTGCTCGGCGAGGGTCTCGCCGTAGGCGTCCTGCAGCGCGAGGATCGCGATGTTGGCGTACCCGTCCGCGAGAACCGCGTCGCCGAGCACGCGGCCCTGCAGCACGTCGGACGGCGCGGTGCGCCAGTAGAAGCCGTCGTCCTCGTAGTCGGTGAAGGCCGTCGACGTGTTCGCCGGGCTGACCTGCACGACACCGGCACCGATGATCTTGTCGATGACCGAGAGCGAGACCGAGGACGACGCGGCGCCGATGATGGCGTCCACGTCCTGGCTGAGCAGGGTGTCGACGGACTGCTGCGCGATGTTGGACGAGGTGTCGCCGGAGTCGCTGTCGATCTGCACGACGTCGTTGCCGAGCACACCGCCGGCCTCGTTGATCTCCTGGACGGCGAGCGTCACACCCGCGAACTCGGGGGGCCCGAGGAACGCGAGCGAGCCGGTCTCCGGCAGCAGGGTGCCGACGGTGAGGGTGCCGTCGCCCTCGGACGTGCCGCCGGCAGCGTCCTCGGTCGCCTCGTCGGTAGCCTCCGGGCTGTCGGCGGGCTCCTCGTCGGCGTCTCCACCGCACGCGGTGAGGACGAGGGCGAGGGAGCCGCCGATCGCGAGGGAGCGCCACAGCAGGGTGTTGCGAGCCATACGCTAACTCCTTGATGTCTGGATTGCCCGGATCGGGCAACAACTGGTTTGGCGGAGACTAACTGCCTGCCTCGCACTTCGCCTAACCGAGAACCAGGGGTGGAACCACTTGTGACATGTTCGTAACGCGCCGGAAAACCGGGCGGCACTGACCAGGGCGGATGGCGCTCAGGTGCCCGGCTGGGCCCACGAGGAGTCACGCAACGTGACCACGCTCGGCAGCAGCCCGATGCGCGCACCGAACTCGTCGAACTGGATCGCCCCGGTCAGACCACCCCACGTCGCGCCGGCGACCTCGGTTCGGCACGCCGACCGTGACGGGCTGCGCGAACCCGGCTCGGGCAGGCACCTGGTGAGGGCGTCGGTGAGAAGCCGGGCCCCGTCGTACGCGGACGGGCCGTACTCCCCCTCGGTCGCATCGCGGCCCGACGCCTCGAATGCCGCCCTCAGCTCGTCGGCCCCTCGGCGGGGGTCCAGGCCTGGCAGTGCGGCGACGGCTCCCTGCAGCGCCGCCGCCTGGTCAGCGGCGAGGTCGGCCAGCGGCTCGGTGAGCCCGAGCACGACCCCGGCCGGCCGCAGAGCGGCCACCTGGGCAGCGAGGGTCGCGGGCCCGTCCACCACCACCGCGTCACCAGGCTCGAGCGCCTGCAGTGCGGACGTGATCGGCTCCGTCGGCGCACCACCCGAGGCCACGAGCGGCTCGGCATCGGTGACACCACGTTCCGACAGGTCCGCCTGCACCTGGCGCGCGCGGGTCGCACTCTCGGGCGTGCCGTCACTCACCAGAACCACCCGTGCCGAGCCCGCGACGCGCACGAGGTAGTCGGCGAGCGCGGCCTGCTGCGGTGCCGGGTCGACGGCCACGCTCACGTACCCCGCCCACGGGCGCAGCGGCGCGCTCGGATCGGCTCCCCGCGTGTGGCGCGGGTCGCTGTCAGCCGGGGAGAGCACGGTGAGCCCCGAGGAGTCCAGCCTCGGGACGATCGCGCGGACGTCGTCGCTGCCGAACCCGGTGACGACCATCAGCACGTCGTCGGCCCCTCGCAGGTCGTCGACCGTCTCGTCCACGGTGTCGGACGCCAGGTCGTAGGCAGCGACCTCGACCTGCCAGCCGGCCACGCCGCCGGAGTCGGCCACCGCCTGCTCGACCGCGTCGACCACGCTGCGGCCGGTGCGGCTCTGGCCTCCGCTCAGCGGGGCGAGCACGCCGATGGTCACGATCGCGGTCTCGCCGTCGCCCTGCGCCGTGAACCGGTCGAGCACTCCCTGGGTCGCCGCGCAGCCGGACGTCGTCGTCACCGCTGCAAGCAGCAGGACGAGAGCAGAACGACGCATGGGGGCCTCCGGGACGACGCCGACCACGGTAGGCGCCGACACCGCCGATGCCCTGTAGGACAGGCCGCGTTCAGACCAGTCGTCGCGCGGCCGCCCACCGGGTGAGCTCGTTGCGGTTCGACAGCTGCAGCTTGCGCAGCACGCTCGAGACGTGCGTCTCGATGGTCTTGACCGACAGCACCAGCTCACGGGCCACCTCGCGATAGGTGTACCCGCGCGCGATCAGGCGCAGCACCTCGCGCTCACGCGGACTGAGCCGGTCGAGGTCGGGGTCGCCGCTGGTCGGCATGGCAGCCGGCTCGCCGGCGAACGCATCGAGCACGAACCCGGCCAGTCGTGGCGAGAACACGGCGTCCCCGGCCGCCACCCGCGTGATCGCCTCGACGAGCTCGGCTCCCGTCACGGTCTTGGTCACGTAGCCGCGGGCTCCCCCGCGGATGACGCCGACGACGTCGTCGGAGGCATCCGAGACCGAGAGCGCCAGAAAGCGGATCTCCGGGTGCTGCTGGTGCACCTGGCGCAGCACCTCCACCCCGCCGCCCCCGGGCAGGTGGACGTCGAGCAGCACCACGTCCGGGCGGCGGGCCTCGATCACGGCCACAGCCTCGGCCACGTCGGCGGCCTCGCCGACCACGTCGACGGCACCGGCGAGCTCGACCTTGACGCCGCTGCGGAACACGGCGTGGTCGTCGACCACCACCACCCGGGTGCGCACGGGCCCGGCGGGTGGGACGAACGACCCGCTCATGCCTGCCCCACCGGCGCTCGCAGGTGCACCTCGGTGCCGGAGCCCGGCGTGCTGGTCACCGTTGCGGTCCCGCCGTATCGCTCCACGCGCTCGACGATAGATCCCCGGACTCCGAGGCGGTCACCGCTCACCTCCGTCGGGTCGAAGCCCACGCCCCGGTCGCGCACGAACACCTCGAGGCAGCCCTGGTCGACCTCGGCGAACAGGTCGACACGCGCGGCCTTCGCGTGCTTGGCGGCGTTCGTCAGGGCCTCACGCGTCGCCGCGACCACCGCCTCGGCCGCGCCACCGGGAACGAGCTCGGCATCGCCCACGACGACGACCTCGACCGGCGTGCCGAACGTGTCCTCGACGTCGGCGGCGGCTCTCTTCAGCGCGGCCCCCACCCGCTCGTCGGCCGACACAGGCTCCTCGTAGAGCCAGCGGCGCAGGTCACGCTCCTGCGACCGCGCCAGCCGCGAGACCGCCTCGGGGTCGTCGGCCTGGCGCTGGATCACCGCCAGGGTCTGCAGCACCGAGTCGTGCAGGTGGGCGGAGATGTCGGCGCGCTCCTGCGACCGTGCCCGCTCGGCGCGTTCGGCCTGCAGCTCACGTACGAGACGCACCAGCCAGGGGCCGACGACGACCGCCACGCCCGCGAGCACGACGAGCACGGCGAGAAGGGCGTCGAGCAGCACCCCCAGCTCGCCTCGTCCGACCAGGAAGAGCACCAGCCCGAGTGCGACCAGCGCCGCTCCGGCCACGACGCGGGCGACGACCGCGGCCCGGGACTGCTCGCGCGTCTCGGCCTGTCGCCAGACGATGGCGGCGCCGACGGCGACGACCGCCAACGGCCAGACCGCGCCCCCGGGCGTGGAGACGAACCGGTCGAGCAGCATGACTGCTCCGATACCCAGCACCGCCAGGGCGGCGAGCAGGCCCGGCGGGGGCCCGCCACGGACGTCGGCAGCCGGCTCGGGACGCAGGCCGCGGCGGGCCGCGGCCTCCAGCCCGGGGGCGTGCGGAGGGTCGGGGTCGCCGACGGGCGAGACGATCCACAGCGCCGCGTAGAGCACCACGCCGAGTCCGCTGAGCAGGCTCAGCAGCACGAAGGCGACCCGCACCGTCGTCACCGACAGCCCGAGGTGCACCGCCAGCCCCGAGCACACCCCGGCGAGAACCCGCCCCTGCCGTGGCCGCCGCAGCTGCGGGGCAGGCGCGGCGGTGTCGCTCATGCCCCTGATCGTCACACGTCGCCGACTGCGACGGCCAGAGGGATCACCCTGACACCGACCCTGAGCGACCCCTGGGTCGAGGCGGTCAAGCCCTGAGAGGGCACGGCGACGTTCGGGGGTCGTTCAGGGTTGGTCCCCGATGTGGAGCCTGCCACGACGGAGCAGCCTGGAGCCATGACCGAGAGCCAACCCCCGCCCACAGCGGCTGGTACTGCCTACCAGGCCGCGCCCCCGCCACCGGCCGCCCCCGTCCCGCTCATGCGCCGCGACCAGAACAAGGTCGTCGCCGGCGTGTGCGCGGGCGTGGCGCAGCGGCTCGGCATCGACCCGAACGTCGTGCGCGTGGTCACCGTCGTGCTGGCCATCTTCGGCGGCGCAGGCATCCTGCTCTACGCGGCCGGCTGGCTGCTGCTGCCCGAGGAGCGCACCGGGCTGTCGCTCGGCGAGCGCGCACTGCGCGGCGGGGCCCCGGACGGGGTCAGCACGATCCTGCTGGCCCTGGCCCTGCTCGTGGTCACTGTCGGTGTCGCCATCGGCATCCTCAGCGACAGCTGGTTCGCCACGGCTGTGCTCGTCGTCGCGGTGGGCATCGGCGTCGTGCTGCTGAACCGGCGTCCGACGGCGATGCCGCAGCCCACACCCCCACCGACGCCCAGCGTCGCACCCCCCGCACCCCCGCCGACCGCCGCCGGCTACCCGGCCTACCCGTACGCCGCTGCCTACGCGGCGCCGTACGCCGGCCCCGGCCCCACCGAGCAGCGCACGGGCTACGAGGCTGCACCCGAGCAGCCGCCGGTGCCGCGCAGGCGTGCGGTGCTCGGACCTGTGACGGCCTTCGCCGCCCTGGCCGTGGTCGGGCTGCTCGGCCTTCTCGACGCACGAGGAGCCTCGGTGCCGGTCGCGGGCTACGTGGCTGCGGCCCTCGCGGTCGTGGGCACAGGCTTGGTCGTGGGAACGTGGTTCGGACGCTCACGCGGCCTGATCGCACTCGGTGTCGCCCTCGTCGTGCTGCTCGTGCCGATCGCCACCGTGGAACGGCTCGGAGCCGCCGCGTCAGCGGGGGATGCGTTCGAGTCGGTGACCGTCGTCCCGGACGACGTGGCCGAGATCGACGGCACCCGCACCGAGTACGCCGCCGGCGACGTCCGCTACGACCTCACCGCGCTCGACTTCTCCGGCGAACGTGTGGACCTCGAGATCCGGCTCGGAGCCGGAGAGCTCGTCGTGGCGATACCGGACGACGTGACGCTGGTGCTCGACGCTCAGGTCGGGGCAGGCGAGATCGACGCGCTCGGCGAGCGCAGCAGCGGTCTGGGCGTGAGCACTGACCGCACCTTCGACTCAGACGCGAGCGCTGGAACCCTGGTGCTCGACGTCTCCATGGGACTCGGAAGCCTGGAGGTCATCCGTGAGACTGCATGAGACAGACGTGACGTCGCTGGTGTTCGGCCTGGTGTTCCTCGGCAGCGCCGTGGTGTGGCTGCTCGTGGACGCGGGCGTGCTGACCCTGTCGCTGCTGCCGGTGGTGGTGCCCGTGCTGCTCGTCGTGGTCGGGGTCGTCGGAGTGGCCGCCTCGATCACCCGCGACCGGCGCGAGAGCAGAACGGAGGGTCTCTAGCCCCTGGCGCGACACGCCCATCGAGACAACCGTTCACCGAGAAAACGAGGAGAAGAGCATGACCGAGAACACCCCCGAGCAGCACGACGAGACCACTGACGCGCAGCCCACAGCGCCCGTCCCCGACCCGTCGAGCCAGCAGCCGACCGCCGAGATCCCACCGGCCTACCAGCAGCCGGCCTACCAGCAGGCCGGGTACCAGCAGGCCGGGTACCAGCAGCCGGGGTACCAGCAGGCCGGCTACCCACAAGCGCAGTACCAGCAGCCGGGGTACCAGCAGCCCGGCTCTCCCTACGGCTACCCGCCGCCGGCCGCACCGCGCACCGACGACAAGGCCATCTGGGCCCTCGTGAGCTCCATCGCCGGCTTCATCCTGCTCCCGATCGTGCTGCACGTCGTGGGCTGGGTGCTGGCCAACCAGTCGCTGCGCTCGATCCGCGAGTCGAACGGAGCCCTCGGCGGTGACGGCGTCGCCAAGACCGCACGCGTGCTGGGCATCGTCGGCGTCGTGCTGTACTCCATCGGCCTGGTGCTGCTGCTGGCCTTCCTCGCCATCGCGATCCCCCTCGGGCTGTTCGCGGCGAGCACGTCGGTCGACTCCGTGGAGTTCGGGGACGAGACCGTGCGCCCCGCCGTCGTCAGCGAGATCGACGGCCGATCCTTCAGCCACGACGCCGGTGAGATCACCTACGACCTGACCGATGTCGAGTTCGGCGGCGAGACCGTCGACATGCAGGTGCAGCTCGGCGCCGGCACCCTGTCGATCGAGGTGCCCGACGACGTGACGGTGTCGGTGGACGCCCAGGTCGGCGCCGGCGAGATCGACGTCTTCGGGCAACGTACCGAGGGCGTCGGGCTGAGCCGCAGCAGCGACGACGCCGGCACCGACGACGGTGGTTCCCTCGAGCTCGACCTCGAGGTCGCCGTCGGGGTGATCGAGGTCAGCCGCGGCTGAGGCGGGTCAGGTTCGGCGCTCGTCGGCCTGCCCGGGCTCGACCTCGTCGAGCACGAGCTCAGCCACGGACCGCATGCTCGTCCGCTTGTCCATGGCGGTGCGCTGGATCCACCCGAACGCGTCAGGCTCGCTCAGGCCGAACCTCTCGGTCAGGCGGGCCTTGGCGCGTTCGACCAGCTTGCGGGTCGCGAGTCGCTCCGCCAGGTCGGCCACGTCGGCCTCGAGCGCGGTGATCTCGGCGAAGCGTGACCGGGCGATCTCGATGGCCGGCACGAGGTCGGCGGGCGTGAAGGGCTTGACGACGTAGGCCATCGCCCCCGCGTCGCGGGCCCGCTCCACCTGCTCGCGCTGCGAGTACGCCGTCACCATGACGACGGGCGCGATGCGCCCGTCCACGATGCGTTGCGCGGCGGTGATGCCGTCGATCACCGGCATGCGCACGTCGAGCAGCACGAGGTCGGGTCGCAGCTGCTCGGCGAGCTCCACCGCTCGCTCGCCGTCCCCGGCTTCACCGACGACGAGGTAGCCCTCCTCCTCGAGCATCTCGCGCAGGTCGAGGCGGATGAGCGCGTCGTCCTCGGCGATGACGACCCTGGGGGCGTCGTCGGGCGTGGTCACGGTTGCCTCTCTCACCGGGACCCTGCTCGGCCCCGTTACGCTGGTACGGCACACGGCCGGGTTGATGGAACAGGCAGACATGGCGGTCTCAAAAACCGCTGCCCGCGAGGGCGTGCGGGTTCAAGTCCCGCACCCGGCACCGCCCGGCGAGTCTAGCCGTCGTGCACGGCTCCAGGGTTCTCCGGGATGACCCCCTCGACGGGGTCGCCGATGCGGTGCAGCCGCATGGTGTTGGTGGTGCCCGCGTGCCCCGGAGGGCTGCCCGACACCAGGACGATCAGATCGCCCTCCGCCGACAGGCCCGACTCGGTGAGCCGGTGGTCGACCAGCCGAACCGCCTCGTCGGTGTTGGGTGCGAGCTCGATGACGTAGGGCCGCACCCCCCAGACGAGGGCCAGCTGACGACGGGTCGACTCCAAGGGCGTGAAGGCCAGCATGGGGATGGGCGAGCGCAGACGGGCCAGCCGGCGGGCGGAGTCCCCGCTCTGGGTGAACGCAGCCAGGTACTGCGCGCCCATCAGCTCTCCGGTGTCGGCGGCGGCCAGGGTGATCGCGCCGCCACCGGTGCGCGGCTTGGTGGTGAGCTTCGGGATGCGCTCGAAGCCCTCCTCCTCGGTGGTCTCGATGATGTGGGCCATCGTGTTGACCGCCTCGATCGGGTAGTCCCCGATGCTGGTCTCCCCCGACAGCATGACGGCGTCCGCGCCGTCGAGGATCGCGTTCGCGACGTCGGAGGCCTCGGCCCGGGTGGGCCGGAAGCTCGTGATCATCGACTCGAGCATCTGCGTGGCGACGATCACCGGCTTGGCCCGACGGCGAGCCATCTCGACCGCACGCTTCTGCACCAGCGGCACCTCCCAGAGCGGCAGCTCCACGCCGAGGTCTCCGCGCGCCACCATGATGCCGTCGAACGCCATGACGATGCGCTCGAGGTTCTGGATGGCCTGGGGCTTCTCCAGCTTGGCGATGACGGGCAGCCGGTAGCCGAACTCGTCCATGATCCGGTGCACGGGCTCGATGTCGGAGGGGTCCCGGACGAACGAGAGCGCGACGAGGTCGACGCCGGTGCGCATGGCCCAGCGCAGGTCCTCCTCGTCCTTCTTGCTCAGCGCGGGCACGTTGACCGCGACACCGGGAAGGTTGATGCCCTTGTTGTTCGACACGTGCCCGCCCTCGACGACCACGGTGTTCACCCGGGGGCCCTCGACCGAGGTGACCTCGACGACGATCTTGCCGTCGTCGATGAGCAGGAGGTCCCCGGGTGAGGTGTCCTCGTCGAGGCCCTTGAAGGTGGTCGAGCACATCGTCGCGTCCCCGACCACGTCCTCGGTGGTGATGGTGAACGCGTCCCCGGCCTCGAGCAGGTGGGGGCCGGCCGCGAAGGTGCCCAGCCTGATCTTGGGCCCCTGCAGGTCGGCGAGAATCGCCACCGGCCGCTCGAACTCCTCGGCCACCTCCCGCACGACCGCGTACCGGCGGTCGTGGTCGGCGTGGTTGCCGTGGCTCATGTTGAACCGGGCCACGTCCATGCCGGCGGTGACAAGCTCACGCACCTTCTCGACGGACTCGGTGGCTGGACCGAGGGTGCACACAATCTTGGCTCGACGCACGAGGCGACCGTAGTGGCTCCCGTGCCCCGCGGCGCGCTGTTCGGCCAGAGTTCATGCGCCTGCAGGCGCGAGGCTCAGGCGACCAGGGGCCGATCGGTCGGTGCCACCGGCGCCGGCAGCTCGGTGGCACCGGTGAGGTAGGTGTCGACGGCGGCGGCGCACGAGCGTCCCTCGGCGATGGCCCACACGATCAGAGACTGACCTCGTCCGGCATCCCCGGCGACGAACACACCGTCGACATTGGTGGCGTAGCTGCGGTCGCGTGCCACGTTGCCGCGCTGGTCGAGCTCGACCCCCAGCTGCGACAGCAGCGGCGAGCGCTCGGGTCCGACGAATCCCATGGCGAGCAGCACGAGGTCGGCCGGCAGCTCCCGCTCGGTGCCGGGCACCGGCTCGAAGCCGTTCGGGCCGGCCGCGACCTCGACCAGTCGCAGCGCTCGCACGCGACCCTCGGCGTCGCCGACGAACTCCTGCGTGCTGACGGAGAACATCCGCTCGCCACCCTCCTCGTGCGCCGGCGACGTGCGCAGCATGAGCGGCCAGGTGGGCCACGGGGTGACCTCCGGACGCGCCTGCGGCGGCTGCGGCATGATCTCGAGCTGGGTGACCGAGGCCGCCCCCTGCCGGTGCGCGGTGCCGAGGCAGTCAGCGCCCGTGTCTCCCCCGCCGATGATGACCACGTGCTTGCCGGTGGCAGTCACCTGGTCGGGCACGCTCTCGCCCAGCGCCACCCGGTTCGCCGGTGGCAGGTACTGCATCGCCTGGACGATGCCGTCCAGGTCGCGCCCGGGGATCGGCAGGTCGCGCCAGGACGTGGCGCCGACGGCCAGCACGACCGCGTCGTAGCGTCGGCGCAGCTGGTCACCCGTGATGTCGGTGCCCACGTCGATACCCGAGCGGAACACCGTGCCCTCGCGGCGCATCTGGTCGAGCCGACGGTCGACGTGTCGCTTCTCCATCTTGAACTCCGGGATGCCGTAGCGCAGCAGCCCCCCGGGCCGGTCGTCGCGCTCGTACACGGCCACGGTGTGGCCGGCCCGCGTGAGCTGCTGGGCGACGGCCAGCCCGGCCGGACCCGACCCGACGACCGCCACGGTCTTGTCGGTGAGCCGGTCGGCCGGCTGCGGCTGCACCCAGCCGGCGTCCCACGCCCGGTCGATGATCGAGACCTCGACGTTCTTGATGGTCACGGCGGGCTGGTTGATGCCGAGCACGCACGCGGCCTCGCACGGAGCCGGGCACAGCCGGCCGGTGAACTCGGGGAAGTTGTTCGTGGCGTGCAGGCGTTCGATGGCCGCGCGCCAGTCGTCGCGCCACACCAGGTCGTTCCACTCCGGGATGAGGTTGCCCAGCGGGCACCCCTGGTGGCAGAACGGGATGCCGCAGTCCATGCAGCGCCCCGCCTGCTCGGTGATGATCGGCAGCAGAACCCGCCCGGGGGCGTCCGGGTAGAGCTCGTTCCAGTCGTTGACCCGCTCGGCCGCAGGCCGGTAGTCGGCGGTCTGCCGGGCGGTGGTCAGAAATCCACGGGGGTCAGCCACGCGATGCCTCCATGATCGCCTCGAGCACGTCTCGTCCCTCCGCCAGCGCGTCCTGCTCGGCCCGCAGCACCCGCTTGTAGTCCAGCGGCATCACCTTGGTGAACCGGGCCGGCGTCGCCTCGTCGTCCCAGTCGGCCAGCAGCCGGCCCGCGACCACCGAGTCGGTGTGCTGGTGGTGGCGCACGAGCAGGTCGTGGACGAGGGCGACGTCGTCGGCGTCCAGGCCGGACAGCTCCACCATCTCGGGGTTGACCCGGGCGGCGTCGAGGTCGAGCACGTAGGCGATGCCGCCGGACATGCCCGCCGCCACGTTGCGCCCGGTGGGGCCGAGGATGAGCACGCGACCTCCGGTCATGTACTCGCACGCGTGGTCGCCCACCCCCTCGACGACCGCGACGGCACCGGAGTTGCGCACGCAGAACCGCTCGCCCACGAGTCCGCGCACGAACAGCTCCCCGGCGGTCGCCCCGTAGGCGATGACGTTGCCGGCCACGACGTTCTGCTCGGCGACGAAGGTGGCCGTGCGGTCGGGACGTACCACGACGCGCCCGCCGGACAGGCCCTTGGCCAGGTAGTCGTTCGCGTCTCCTTCGAGGCGAAGAGTCACGCCACGGGGCAGGAACGCCCCGAACGACTGGCCCGCCGACCCGGTCAGGGTGATGTCGATCGTGTCGTCCGGCAGCCCCTCGCCCTTGTACCGGCGGGTGACCTCGTGGCCGAGCATGGTGCCGACCGTGCGGTTGACGTTGCGGATGCCCAGCTGTGCCCGCACCGGCTCGCCGTGCTCGAGCGCGTCCCGACTGAGCTCGATGAGCTCGTTGTCGAGCGCCTTCACCAGACCGTGGTCCTGCGTCGCGGTGCGGTGCAGGTCGGTGCCGGCGGGCAGCTCGGGCCTGTGCAGGATCGGCGTGAGGTCGAGCCCCGACGCCTTCCAGTGCTCGATCGCACGGTCGGTGTCGAGCATCTCGACGTGCCCGATCGCCTCGTCCAGGCTGCGGAAGCCGAGCTCGGCGAGGTACTCGCGCACCTCCTCGGCGACGTAGAGGAAGAAGCGCTCGACGAACTCGGGCTGGCCGGTGAAGCGCTTGCGCAGCTCCGGGTTCTGCGTCGCGACACCGACGGGGCAGGTGTCGAGGTGGCAGACACGCATCATGACGCACCCCGACACCACCAGCGGGGCGGTGGAGAAGCCGAACTCCTCGGCCCCGAGCAGGGCCGCGACCACCACGTCACGACCGGTCTTGAGCTGGCCGTCGGTCTGCACGACGATGCGGTCGCGCAGCCCGTTGAGCAGCAGGGTCTGCTGGGTCTCGGCCAGCCCGAGCTCCCACGGGCCTCCGGCGTGCTTGAGCGACGTCAGCGGCGAGGCGCCGGTTCCGCCGTCGTGCCCGGAGATCAGCACCACGTCGGCGTGCGCCTTGCTCACGCCCGCCGCCACGGTACCCACGCCCATCTGGGCGACGAGCTTGACGTGGATGCGCGCCTCGGGGTTGGCGTTCTTGAGGTCGTGGATGAGCTGCGCGAGGTCTTCGATCGAGTAGATGTCGTGGTGCGGCGGTGGCGAGATCAGCCCGACGCCCGGGGTGGAGTACCGGGTTCTGGCGATCCAGGGCCACACCTTGGGCCCGGGCAGCTGGCCACCCTCGCCCGGCTTGGCGCCCTGCGCCATCTTGATCTGGATGTCGTCGGAGTTCGTCAGGTACTCCGCCGTGACGCCGAACCGTCCGGACGCGACCTGCTTGATGGCGCTGCGGCGCGCCGGGTCGTGCAGGCGGTCGGGGTCTTCACCACCCTCGCCGGTGTTCGACTTGGCGCCGAGCCGGTTCATCGCGACGGCGAGGGTCTCGTGTGCCTCACCTGAGATCGAGCCGTACGACATGGCTCCGGTGGAGAAGCGGCGGACGATCTGCGACACCGGCTCGACCTCGTCGATCGGCACCGGTGGTCGCACGCCGGTACGCAGCGCGAACAGTCCGCGCAGGGTCATCAGCCGCTCGGCCTGCTCGTCGACCTTCGCGGTGTAGGACTTGAAGACCTCGTACTGGCCCGCCCTCGTGGCGTGCTGCAGCCGGAAGACGGTGTCGGGGTCGAACAGGTGCGGGGGGCCCTCCCGCCGCCACTGGTACTCCCCACCCACCTCGAGCTGGCGGTGGGCCTGGGGGACGCCGCTGGGCGGGTAGGCCACGTCGTGGCGGCGGCGCACCTCCTCGGCGATGACGTCGAGGCCGACCCCGCCGAGGCGGGAGGTGGTGCCGGTGAAGTGCTCGTCGACGAGGTGCTGCGACAGCCCGATCGCCTCGAAGATCTGCGCGCCGGTGTAGGAGGCGACCGTCGACACGCCCATCTTGCTCATCACCTTGAGCACGCCCTTGCCCAGGGCCTTCACCAGGTTGGCGACGGCGACCTCGGGCTCCACGCCCGGCAGGTACACCCCGGCGCGGGCCATGTTCTCCACGGTCTCCATCGCCAGGTACGGGTTGACGGCGGAGGCGCCGTAGCCGATGAGCAGGGCGACGTGGTGCACCTCGCGCACGTCCCCGGCCTCGACGAGCAGGCCCACCTGGGTGCGCTGCTTGGTGCGCACCAGGTGGTGGTGCACTGCCGAGCAGAGCAGCAGGGACGGGATGGGTGCGAGGTCGAAGTCGCTGTCGCGGTCGGACAGGATGATGAACCGCTTGCCCGCGGCGATGAGCTCGTCGACCTCGGCGAAGATCTCGGTCAGGCGGCGGCCGAGCCCCTCTCCCCCGCTCTCGACGTCGTAGAGGCCACGCACTCGGGCGGCTGCGAAACCGGGCAGGTCTCCGTCGGCGTTGATGTAGCGGATCTTGGCCAGCTGGTCGTTGTCGATCACCGGGAAGTCGAGGCGCACCTGTCGGCACTGGGCCGGCGTGGTGTCGAGAAGGTTGCCCTCCGGACCGGTCGTGGCACTCAGCGACGTGACGAGCTGCTCGCGGATCGCGTCCAGCGGCGGATTGGTCACCTGGGCGAACAGCTGGCTGAAGTAGTCGAACAGCAGTCGCGGCCGGGAGGAGAGGACCGCGATCGGGGTGTCGGTGCCCATCGAGCCGAGCGCCTCCGCACCGGTCTGCGCCATCGGCGCGAGGATGATGCGGAGCTCCTCCTCGGTGTAGCCGAAGGTCTGCTGGCGGCGCGTGACGCTGGAGTGGCTGTGCACGACGTGCTCGCGGTCGGGCAGGTGGTCCAGGTCGATCATGCCGGCGTCGAGCCACGCCTGGTACGGGTTCGCCGCGGCCAAGGACGCCTTGATCTCGTCGTCCTCGACGATGCGGTGCTCGGCGAGATCGACCAGGAACATGCGACCCGGCTGCAGGCGGCCCTTGCGCACGATGCGCGAGGGGTCGATGTCGAGAACCCCGACCTCCGAGGCCATGACGACCAGCCCGTCGTCGGTGACCCAGAAGCGGGACGGCCGCAGGCCGTTGCGGTCGAGCACGGCGCCGACCTTGCTGCCGTCGGTGAACACCACCGACGCCGGGCCGTCCCACGGCTCCATCAGCGAGGAGTGGTAGGCGTAGAACGCGCGGCGGGCGGGGTCCATCTGCTCGTGGTTCTCCCAGGCCTCCGGGATCATCATGAGCACCGCGTGCGGCAGGTCGCGCCCACCGAGGTGCAGCAGCTCGAGCACCTCGTCGAACGTGGCCGAGTCGCTGGCACCGGGCGTGCAGATCGGGAAGACGCGCGTGAGGTCACCGGGGATGAGGTCGCTGGCCAGCTCGGCCTCGCGAGCACGCATCCAGTTGCGGTTGCCCATCACGGTGTTGATCTCGCCGTTGTGCGCGACGTAGCGGTACGGGTGGGCCAGCGGCCAGGACGGGAACGTGTTGGTGCTGAACCGGGAGTGCACGAGCGCGAGCGCTGACGTCATGCGCCGGTCGGACAGGTCGGGGAAGAACGGCTCGAGCTGACCGGTGGTCAGCATGCCCTTGTAGACCAGGGTGCGCGACGACAGGCTCGGGAAGTACACACCCGCGCCCTGCTCCTCCGAGACGTGCTCGAGACGCTTGCGCAGGCAGAAGGCGCGGCGGTCGAGCTCGACCCCGTGCACGTCGCGGTCGATGGCCCGGTCGGGGTTCAGTGGGGCCAGGAAGAGGTGCCGGAAGTGCGGCATCGTCGACCGGGAGGCCGACCCGAGCAGCGACGGCGTCACCGGCACGTCGCGCCAGCCGAGCACGCGCAGCGACTCCTCGGCGGCCAGACGCTCCACGAGAGCAGTGGTCTGCTCGAGTGCACCGTCGGGGATGAACGCCATGCCGACCGCGTAGTGGCCGGCCGGGGGCAGGTCGAACGAGACGACCTCGCGCAGGAAGGCGTCCGGGACCCCGATGAGGATGCCGGCACCGTCGCCGGAGTCGGGCTCGCTGCCGACGGCCCCGCGGTGCTCGAGGTTGCGCAGCGCCGTCAGGGCCTGGGCGACGATGTCATGGCTCGGCACGCCGGTGAGCGTGGCGACGAACGCCACCCCACACGCGTCGTGCTCGAACGCCCGGTCGTACAACCCCTGGGCGGACGGGAAGGCATCGTGCACGGAACACCTCTGCTGGACTCCGGGCAGCATCGCAGCTGCCGTACGGCACTAGTGGGCCCGAACTGCTGGGCGCACAAGGGACAGCGCTGGCCCTGGTGGCCGTCAGACTACCCGCCGCGACGCGCCGAGGAGGATCCGGCGGACGCCGCAGGCGGCGATCTGACTCGATCGGGGTGTCAGCCGGCGGCCTTGGCAGCCTCGATGGCGTCGAGCAGCGCCTGTGGCTCGAAGCTCGGCAGGTCGACCAGCTCGCCGTTGAGGAAGATCGTGGGCGTGCCGGTGACGCCGGCCTCGACCTGGGACGCGTTGACGTTGTCGACCCATCCGTCGAAGTCACCGCCGTTCACGCACGACGCGAAGGAGTCGTCGGTGAGGCCGACCTGCGCACCGACCTCGATGAGCTGCTCGTTGGTGAACCCGGCACCCGACTCGGCCCCCTGGACGGCGAACACGGCGTCGTAGAACTCGTGCGTGACGCCCTGGTCGATCGCGCAGCCGAAGGCGTTGGCGGCCAGGGTCGACCCCCGGTTGATGAACGACAGCGGGTGGTAGACCACCTGCAGCTCGCCGGCCTCGACCTGCTCGTTGATGGTGGGCCCGAGGGCGTCGTTGAAGGTCTTGCAGGCAGGGCACGAGAAGTCGACCCACTCGTTCATCACCACGGGCGCACCGTCGTCGCCGTAGGGCGCCCCGCCGTCGGGCGCCTCGACGCCTGCGGGCACGGCGGCGTTGTCACCGCCGCCGGACTGCGTCGACACGACGGCGACGGCGACCAGGGCGACCGCCGCCAGCACGGCCACCCCCACGAGCAGTCGCGTGCGACGCTCGGAGGCCCGGGTGGCCGCCTCGCGCTCGGCCTTGAGCTGCTCGGCGCGCATGCGGCGCTCGTTCTGGCTGGGCTTCGACTTCGAGCTCATTGCCACAGGGTAAGTGTTGGACGAGGCAACCACCGCCTCAGCGGCTGCGCACGCCCTCGGCGAGCTCTGCCACCAGGGCGGTCAGGGCGGCGGTGCCGGCCGCCGGGGTGGCCGCGTCCAGCAGGGCGCGCACCAGCGCGGACCCGACGATCACCCCGTCGGCGAACCGCGCGACCTCGGCCGCCTGGCCACGGGTGGAGACACCGAGCCCGACCCCGATCGGCAGGTCGGTGACCGCGCGAGTGCGGGTCACCAGGTGCTGTGCCGCCCCACCGACCTGGTCGCGGGCGCCGGTGACCCCCATCGTGGAGGCGGCGTAGACGAAACCGGTGCACGAGCGCGTCGTCAGGGCGAGGCGCTCGTCGGTGGACGAGGGGGCGACGAGGAAGATCGACGCCACCTCGTGCTGCGCCGCGGTCACCACCCAGTCGTGGCCCTCGTCGGGGATGAGGTCAGGGGTGATCACGCCGCACCCACCGGCCGCGCGCAGGTCGCGGGCGAACCGCTGCGCGCCGTAGCGCTCGATCGGGTTCCAGTAGCTCATCACCACCGCCGTGACGCCTCGGTCGGCCAGCGCGGCGACGGTGTGCAGCACGTCGGCCGTCCGGGTGCCGGCGCGCAGGGCGCCGTCCACGGCCTGCTGGATGACCGGACCGTCCATGAGCGGGTCGGAGTAGGGCAGCCCCACCTCCACCAGGTCGACACCGGCGTCGACCATCGCGGCCATCGCGTCGACGGCGCCGGGGACGGACGGGTAGCCCGCCGGCAGGTACCCGACGAGAGCGGCGCGCCCTTGCGCGCTGCACCGGGCGAAGACCTCGGCCACCGCGCCAGCGCCGGTGAGGGTGGGTGCGCTCACGTCGGGCTCTCGTCGGTGACCAGGCCGAACCAGCGGGCGGCGGTGTCGACGTCCTTGTCGCCGCGTCCGGAGAGGTTCACCAGGATCGTGTGGCCCTCGCCGTGCGCCGCACCGAGCCGACGGGCCCCGGCGAGGGCGTGCGCGGTCTCGATGGCGGGCAGGATGCCCTCGGTGCGCGAGAGCAGGGCGAAGGCCTCCATCGCCTCGGTGTCGGTGACCGGCTCGTAGGTGGCGCGACCGATGTCGCGCAGCCAGGAGTGCTCGGGCCCGACCCCGGGGTAGTCGAGCCCGGCCGAGATCGAGTGCGACTCGATCGTCTGCCCCTCGTCGTCCTGCAGCAGGTACGAGCGGGCCCCGTGCAGCACGCCGGGGGTTCCGCCGGTGAGGGTGGCAGCGTGGCGCCCGGTCGACACGCCGTCACCGCCGGCCTCGTAGCCGTGCAGCGCGACGTCCGCGTCGTCGAGAAAGGCCGCGAAGATGCCGATGGCGTTGCTGCCCCCGCCGACGCAGGCAGCCACCGAGTCGGGCAGCCGACCGGTCGACTCCAGCACCTGCGCGCGGGCCTCGTCCCCGATCACCCGGTGGAACTCGCGCACCATGAGCGGGAACGGATGCGGACCGGCCACCGTGCCGAGCAGGTAGTGGGTGTGCTCGACGTTGGTGACCCAGTCACGCATCGCCTCGTTGATGGCGTCCTTCAGCGTGCGGCTGCCGACCGTGACGGGCACCACCTCGGCGCCGAGCAGCCTCATGCGGGCGACGTTGAGGGCCTGCCGACGGGTGTCCTCCTGCCCCATGTAGACCACACACTCCAGCCCCATGAGCGCGGCGGCCGTCGCGGTGGCCACGCCGTGCTGGCCGGCGCCGGTCTCGGCGATCACGCGCGTCTTGCCCATGCGTCGGGTCAGCAGGGCCTGGCCGAGCACGTTGTTGATCTTGTGCGAGCCCGTGTGGTTGAGGTCCTCGCGCTTGAGCAGCACCCGGGCGCCCGAGGCCGCCTGCTCGCCGAACCGGGCCGCCTCGGTCAGGGGGCTGGGTCGGCCGGTGTAGGTGCGCTGCAGGTGGTCGAGCTCGGCGACGAAGGCAGGGTCGCGACGGGCCGACTCGAAGGCCGCGGTGAGCTCGTCGAGGGCGGCGACGAGGGCCTCGGGCACGAACCGGCCGCCGTAGGGGCCGAAGTGGCCGGTGGCGTCGGGTCCGTGCAGTCCGATGTCGTCGACGGCGGTCATCGCGGCGTCCGCTGGCGCAGCGCCGGGTGGGCGCCGGCGGCGACCAGGTCGGCCACCGCAGCGGCGGGGTCGCTGCCGGTGGCGGAGCCTGCCACCAGCGACGTGCCCACCAGGACGACGTCGGCCCCGGCCTGGGCCAGCTCGAACACGTCGTGCGGGCCCCGGATGCCCGACTCGGCCACTCGCACGACACCGTCCGGCACGAGGGGGGCGAGCGAGGCGAAGGTCGACAGGTCGACCCGCAGCGTCGTGAGGTCGCGGTTGTTGATGCCCAGCAGCGTGGCGCCGGCCAGCAGCGAGCGCTCCACCTCGAGGGCGGTGTGCGCCTCCACGAGCGGGGTGAGCCCGATCGACTGGGCTCGCTCGACCAGGCACACCAGGGCTTGCTGGTCGAGCACGGAGGCCATGAGCAGCACCATGTCGGCACCGACCGCCCGAGCCTCCCAGAGCTGGTAGGACGAGATCACGAAGTCCTTGCGCAGCACCGGCACGTCCACGGCTGCGCGCACGGCGGCCAGGTCGCTCAGCGACCCGGAGAAGCGTCGCGACTCCGTCAGCACGCTGATCGCGGCGGCACCACCGGCGGCGTAGGACCGGGCGAGCTCGGCGGGGTCGCCGATGGGTGCCAGGGTGCCCGCCGACGGGCTGGCGCGCTTGACCTCGGCGATCACGCTGACGCCCGGCGCCCGGAACGTCGGCATCGGGTCCAGGGCACCGGGCATGCGCCGCGAGCGCTCCTTGAGCACCTCCAGCGGTACCTGCTGCTGCCGCAGCGCCAGGTCTTCGGCCACCCCGGCGACGATGTCAGCCAGCACTCCGTCGGGCCCGTTCACACCGGTCACTGTAGAGCGGTTCACGGCCAGGTCCGGCCACGGGTAGCGTGCGGAATCGGTGCAGGCACGCACGCCTGCGCCGACCGAGAACGAGGAGACGGCCGTGTCGTCGCAGGACCCGTATCGCCCCGACCCGGACGTACCGGCGCCCGGCGGCTCGCCCTACCCCTACGGTGCCCCGACGCCGCCCTACGCGCCGGTGGCGGCCCCGACCGACGACAAGGCCGTGTGGGCGTTGGTGACGGCGATCGGCGGCTTCTTCGTGTGCCCGATCGTGCTGCACGTCGTCGGCTGGGTGCTGGCCAACCAGTCGCTGGCGACCATCCGCGCCTCCGCCGGCGCCGTCGGCGGTGAGGGCCTGGCCAAGGCCGCGCGCATCCTGTCGATCGTGGGACTCGTGTTCTACGGCGTACTCATCCTGCTCGGCGTGCTGCTGCTCGTGCTGGGGCTGGTGGCCGTGACGTCGACGGGCGAGCTGACCACGAGCGTCGGGGTGCTCGACACCTGACGGCCGCTCAACCACCGGGTGTGAGGGCCTCCATGCCGGGCAGGTTGCGCACCACCGCGTAGACCAGCGCGATCGTGGCCACCACCGCGATCGTGCGGCTCGACACGTCGAAGAACCTCGTCGGCCGCCCACGGGCCCGGCCCACCGTCCAGCGCGCCCACTCGGCCACGACGAGCGGGACGGCGAGCACGAGCAGCACGTTGAGGCCGAGCGCGGCCCCGACGTCGCCGGCGACCAGGGCGTCGAGGGCGCGCGTCCCACCGCAGAACGGGCACCACAGGCCGGTGAGGGCCAGGAACGGGCACGGTGGCAGCACAGGCGTCTGCGACACGTCCAGCACCCGCACCAGCCCGAGGCCCACCGCTGCGGTCGCGCCGACTACCAACGGCGCGCGCAGCAGGCTGGCGCGGTCGACCTGAGCCGTCGCACCAGCAGCCATGACCGCGACAGTACCGAGTGCTCAGCCGGGTGGGGACGTCGTCGCCGGCGGGAGCGTGACGGTGAAGGCGGCACCGCCCTCGGGCGCGTGGCCGGCGCGCACCTCTCCGCCCATGCGCTGCACCAGCCGCTCGACGAGGGCCAGCCCGATGCCCGACCCTCCCGGCCGGGTGCCCTCGTACCTGTCGCGCAGCACCCCGGCGTCGAACGCCACGGGCAGGTCGTCGTCGGCCAGCCCGGGACCGCCGTCGCGCACCTGCAGCACCGGCACACCGTCGGGCGCTGCTGTCGCGGCAAGAACCAGCGGCTGCCCGGACGGGGTCACCCGCAGGGCGTTGGCGACCAGCGCGTCGAGCACCTGTCGGGTGCGCAGCGGGTCGGCGAGGGCCGACACCGGTGTCGACGGCAGCTCCGTGCGCAGCAGAAGCCCCGCCTGCCGCGCGGGCTCGACCCAGGCCTGCGCGGCATCGGCCACCAGCGCCGCGACGTCGACGGGGACGACCTCGACGGCGAAGTCGTCCGCCTCTGACCGTGCGAGCGTGAGCAGGTCGCTCATCAGCGCGTCGAGCCGGGTCGCCTCGGCCAGGATCACCTCGCCCGCCCGCTGGGCCTGCGGCCCGTCGACGACGCCGTCGCAGAGCGCCTCGGCGTAGCCGCGCACGGCGGTGAGCGGGGTGCGTAGCTCGTGGCTGACCGAGAGCAGAAACCGGCGCTGGCGGCTCTCGCTGTGCTCGAGCGCGTCGGCCAGCCCGTTGAGCGCCTCGGCGACCTCGGCGACCTCGGCCGGGCCGTCCGGGTCGACGCGCAGCGACCGCTCGCCGCGGGAGAGTCGTCGGGCGGCGTCGCCGGTGTCCCGCAGCGGCCGGGCCAGGCGCCGGGCCACGACGGCTCCCGCGGCGACCGCCACCAGCAGCCCTGCGGCGAGGGCGACGACCAGGCGACGGAAGAACGGTGACGCCACCTCGTTGATCGCCGGCCCGGCCTGCGTCTGCAGCACCAGCACCACCTGGGAGCCCAGCGCCCGCGCCTCGACCAGGGTCGGCGTACCCGTCGTGCTGACCCCACCCGCCGAGCCCGTGGCGAGGGTGGCCTCGACGAGAGCGGGGGGCACCGTCGGTGGCAGCGGGTCGTTCGGACGCAGCAGCGAGGCGCGCACGTCGCGCCGGTCGAGCTCGGCGACGGCCGCCGTGAGCTCGTCCACGTCGACGGCGAACCGGCTCAGCAGCGCCGCGAACGCGTCGGCGTCGTCGGCGAGCTGGGCCTGGGCGGTGGACTGGGCCGACGAGCGCACCAAGGGCACGCTCACGACACCGACAGCCAGCACGCTCACGAGGGCGGTGAGCACCCCCAGCAGCACGAGCCGACCGGTGAGCGTGTCCCGCGGACCGGTCATCGGTCCAGGCCGTAGCCCACGCCGCGAACGGTGCGGATGCGCAGGGCGTCACCGAGCTTGGCCCGCACCTGGGCGACGTGGACGTCGACCGTGCGCGTGGTCACGGCCTCGCTGTAGCCCCACACCTCGCGCAGCAGCTGCTCGCGCGAGTAGACCCGGCCGGGGTTGCGCATGAGCTCGGCGAGCAGCTCGAACTCGGTCGGCGTGAGCTCCACGGGCGTGCCTGCGACGGTGACGCGACGTTGCGAGGTGCTCAGCTCGACGTCGCCGACGCTCACCACGTCCCGTCCGTCGTGCAGCCGCCCGCGGCGCAGCACGGCCCGTACACGGGCCACCAGCTCGCGTGGGGAGAACGGCTTCGTGAGGTAGTCGTCGGCTCCCATCTCGAGCCCGAGCACGCGGTCGACCTCCTCGTCCCGGGCGGTGACGACGATCACCGGGGTGTCGTCCCCGGACGCCCGCAGGCGGCGGACGACCTCGAGGCCGTCCATGCCGTGCAGGCCGACGTCGAGCACCACCGCGACCGGCGCCCGCTGCCGGACGGCCGCGAGAGCCTGCTCGCCCGAGGTGAGCACCTCGACGTCGAAGCCGTCGCGCTCGAGGTAGAGCCTTTCCAGATCGGCGATGGCGGACTCGTCCTCGACGACGAGAACCAGCCCTCGAGACACGGCGGAGGGCACGGCAGCGAGCGGTTCGCTCGTCAGCTCAGCGAGGCGGGCTCCGCGTCGTCGGTCTGCTTGCCCATGCCCATCATCTGCATGACCTTGCCGACGACGGCGCCGAGCACGATCACCACGCCGCCGACACCGAGCAGCACCCAGTTGAGCTGGATGACTGCGATGCACCCGATGATGAACCCGACCATGATGATGGTCACCGACGTCCAGGCCGCAGGCGTCTGACCGTGGTTGTCGTGGTGCGCGGTGTCGGCCATCGTCGTCCTCCTGGCAGGTCGCTGGCTGGTCTGTCGTGCGGAGCGGGCCGCCCGGATCAGCAGCATACGACGTGGCCCGGTGCAGAGGGTCCGGGACGGCGCGTGGCTCGTGGCTCGTGGCTCGTGGCTCGTGGCTCGTGGCTCGTCCATGATCAACGGACGTCCAGTGGGGCTCGCGCATGATCACCGGACGATCAGTGGGGTTCACGCATGATCATCGGCCATCTGCTGGGGCCGTGCTGCCTATCAGAGGACGTCCGCTGGGGCTATAGCCCCACTGGACGTCCTCTGACACCACCCCGAACCCCACTGAATGTCCCCTGATCATGCACAAACCCCAGCGATCGTCCTCTGACACGGCAACAGCCCCAGCGATCGTCCTCTGATAGTCGCCGCCGTTCAGGCGGGCTGATCGCCGGCGCCCCGGTCGCGACCGGCCAGGCCGTCTGCGTCGCTGGTGGGGTCCTCGCCACGGTCGAGGGCCTGCCAGAGATCGGGGTCGGGCGAGTTCTCGCTACCGGTGGTCGGGGCCGTGCGCACCGATCCCGGCGCGTCGTAGCGGCTGGACAGCCCCGACCACCCCGATCCCCGCGCCAGGACGACGACGCTGCCCGCCACGACCAGCGCCAGCCCCAGCACCGTGACCAGGGGCCACGCCGTCGTGGTCACCTCGGCGTCGTCTGCCAGTGCCCCGACCTCGATCCGCCACCAGTCACGGGCCCGCTCGTCGGTCGCGACCACGACGGCGACCGCCTGCGCCGTCGCCCCGAGCGCCAGCAACCCGACGACCGCCGCCACGACCAGACGCAGCCAGCGACGCACCGCGAGCAGGGCCGCGACCGAGGCCATCGCCACGACTCCGGCGGCCACCGCCAGCGGAGCCAGTGCCGAGCCGGTGACGGTGACCTGCACACCGACCAGCCCGTCGTCGGCGCCCACCGTCGCCCAGGGCGCCACGGCCGATGCCGACGCGACCGCCCCGCCGACCCCCAGCAGGGCGAGGGAGACAGCCCGCGACCGCGGCCGGCTCACGGCGCCTGCATCGATGCCGCCACCGCCGCCGCGCGAAGCACGGCCATCGCCTTGGCCCGGCACTCCGCGTCCTCGGCAGCGGGGTCGCTGTCGGCCACGATTCCGGCTCCGGCCTGCACCCAGACGTGGTCGTCCTTGAGGACGGCCGTACGGATGGCGATGGCTGTGTCGAGGTCGCCGGCGAAGTCGAGGTAGCCCACCACTCCCCCGTACGGGCCCCGGCGAGCGACCTCGAGGCTCTCGATGATCTGCATCGCCCGCACCTTGGGGGCCCCGGACAGCGTGCCGGCCGGGAAGCAGGCGAGCAGCGCGTCGAGCGCGCTGTGCCGGTCGTCGAGGTCGCCGACCACGGTCGACTCCAGGTGCATGACGTGGCTGTAGCGGCGCACGCTCATGAAGTCGACGACGTCGACCGTCCCGGGACGACAGACTCGGCCGAGGTCGTTGCGGCCCAGGTCGACCAGCATCAGGTGCTCCGCGCGCTCCTTCTCGTCGGCGAGCAGCTCGGCGGCCAGGGCGACGTCCTCGTCCGGGGTGTCCCCCCGGGGACGGGTGCCGGCGATCGGATGCGTCATCGCCCTGCCGTCGTCCACCTTGACCAGGGCCTCCGGGCTCGACCCCACCACGTCGAAGCCGTCGAAGCGCAGCAGGTACATGTAGGGGCTGGGGTTCGTGCGCCGCAGCACCCGGTACAGGTGCAGCGGGTCGGGGACGGCACCCGAGGGCCCCGGCTGCAGCTCGAAGCGCTGCGACAGGACGACCTGGAAGATCTCGCCGGCGCGGATCTCGTGCTTGGCCTGCTCCACGGCGGCCATGTACTGGTCACGGCCCATACGGCTGGTGAACGACGGGGCCGCCTGCTCGTCGACCGTGGCCACCGAGGACGGGGTCGGCTCCGCGAGCCGACGGGTCATCGCGTCCAGCCGCTCGACCGCACCTCGCCAGGCCTCGTCCACCCGCTCGTCGGTGTCGTCGAAGTTGATGGCGTTGGCCACGAGGATGACGGTGCCGTCGTGGTGGTCGAGCACCGCCAGGTCGGTGGCCAGCACGAACGCCATCTCGGGCACACCGACCTCGTCCGGCAGCTGCTCGGGCAGGGTCTCGAGGCGCCGGACGGCGTCGTAGCCGAGGTAGCCGACGAATCCGCCGGTGAGCGGCGGCAGACCCGCGGTGGGCTCGGTGCGCAGCAGCTGCAGCGACTCGCGCAGCACCTGCAGCGGGTCACCCGTGCCGGGCAAGAAGACCGGCGGGGTGCCGCTCCACTCGGCCTGCCCGTCCCGCTCGAGCAGGACGGCCGCCGAGCGTGCCCCGACGAAGGAGTAGCGCGAGAACGTGCCCCCGTGCTCGGCGGACTCGAGCAGAAAGGTGCCGGGCGCGTCCGCGGCGAGCTTCTGGTAGACCCCGACCGGGGTCTCGGCGTCGGCCAGCAGTCGGCGCACGACCGGGATCACCCGCCGGCTGCGGGCCAGCCGACGAAACTCCGCGAGGTCGGGCGTCACGTCACTGGGCACGCGCACCAGTCTGTCCCATCAGCCGTTCTGATGAGGTCGCGAGGGTTCCGCGCGGCACGGCCCCGCTGGTCGTCCAACGCGACTAGCGTGCGACACGTCCAGACACCCCTCACCGATGGAGGACATCCGTGAGCGACCAGAACCCTTCGCAGCCCACCCCTGAGCCCGACCGCGAGCCCAACGCCGAGACCAACCCCGAGGCGGGGACTCCCGACACGCCCGAGACTCCCGACGTCACGCCGGAGGCGGCACCGGCCGGCGAGTCTGCCGCGCCGCCTCCTCCCCCGCCGCCGCCACCGACCGGAGGGGACTACCCCCCGCCGCCGCCACCCCCGCCCGGTGGCGCCTACCCACCCCCGCCCGCGGGCGGGGCCTACCCACCGCCGCCTCCCGGCGGCGCGTACCCACCGCCGCCTCCCGGTGGTGCGTACCCCGCACCTGCCGCCGGACCCACCCTGCGCGTCGGCGATGCTCTGGGATACGGCTGGGCGGCACTGAAGAAGAACCTCGGTCCGCTGGTCATCCTGGCCGTGGTCGTCATCGGCGTCCAGGTCGTGCTGAACCTCATCGGCACCCTGCTCGACGTCGGCGCGTCCAGCGACTCCGGCATCGTCGCGGTGACGTTCAGCCTGGTCTCGGCCATCTTCGGGCTGCTGGCCTGGGTCGTGGGCCTCGTGCTGGCGATCGGGCTCATCCGTGCCGCCCTGGCCGTGCTGGACGGGCGCACGCCGACCCCGAACATGCTGCTGGAGGGTGCCGGCCTGCCGGCCTACATCCTCGCCACGATCCTGTTCAGCCTTGCGACGTTCGTCGGCATCCTGCTGTGCATCATCCCCGGCCTGGTGATCGCGTTCCTGTGGCAGTTCTACGGCTACGCGATCGTGGACGGCGGCACGACGGTGGGGCCGACCCAGGCGCTGGGTCGATCCTTCGAGGTGGTCAAGGCCAACATCGGCGAGCTGCTCGTGCTCTGGCTGGCCTTCATCGGCATCGGCCTGGTCGTCGGTCTGGTCGCGATCATCCCGTTCATCGGTTGGCTCATCGGTGTCGCAGCGGCGCTGGTGCTCTACCCGGTGGTGGCGATCTCGATCGCCTACGCCTGGCGCACCCTCACGGGTGGGCAGGTGGCCGTCCAGGCCTGACGGTCGCGGCAGCGTCGTCGCTGCGCAGCAGCACGTCCGAGTCGAAGCAGGTACGGGTGCCGGTGTGACACGCCGGCCCCTCCTGCTCGACTCGCACGAGCAGGGTGTCGCCGTCGCAGTCGAGCCTGACCTCGCGTACCCACTGCCGGTGGCCCGAGGTCTCGCCCTTGACCCAGTAGGCCTGCCGGCTGCGGCTGAAGAACGTCGTGCGGCCCGTGGTCAGCGTGCGGTGCAGGGCCTCGTCGTCCATCCAACCCACCATGAGCACCTCGCCGGAGTCGTGCTGCTGCACCACCGCAGGTACCAGGCCGGCGGCGTCACGCTTGAGCCGCGCCGCGATGGCAGGGTCGAGGCCGCTGGGCGGCGGTGACGTCGTCATGCCAGCGTCGCCAGGATGCCGCGCAGGTCGGCAACCGTCGTGCGGGGGTTGACCACGGCCATCCGCGTGCACGGCCGGCCCCGGTGCTTGGTCGGGGTCACGAACGCCTTGCCCTGGTGCAGCAGTCGGGCGCTCCAGGCGTCGTAGTCGTCCTGCTCCCAGCCCTCGCGGGCGAAGACGAGCACCGACAGGTCGGGCTCCTCCAGCAGCCGCAGGTAGGGACGTCGGCGGATCTCCTCCGCGCCGGCACGCGCCACCTCGAGCGTCGCCTCGACGGCATCGGTGTAGGCCCGCGTGCCGTGCGTGGCCAGGCTGAACCAGAACGGCAGCCCGCGTGCCCGCCGCGTCAGGTGGACGGCGTAGTCGGACGGGTTCCAGTCGTCGACCTCGGTCACGGCGTCGAGGTAGGCCGCCGACTGCGTGTGGGCGGCCCGGGCGAGGCTCGGGTCGCGGTAGAGCAGGGCACAGGAGTCGAACGGGGCGAACAGCCACTTGTGCGGGTCGACGATGAACGAGTCGGCCCGCTCGATGCCGTGGAAAAGGTGCCGCACGCTCGGCGCGGCCAGCCCGGCGCCGCCGTAGGCGCCGTCCACGTGCATCCACAGCCTGTGCTCGGCGGCCACGTCCGCGATCCCGGACAGGTCGTCCACGATGCCGGTGTTGGTCGCGCCGGCGGTGGCGACCACGGCGAACAGCCCGTCGCGCTCCTGCGGCGAGAGCCCCGCGATCGTCGCACCCAGGGCGGCCCCGGTCATGCGGCCCCGCTCGTCGCCGGGCACCCGCACGATCTCGACGTCCATGACTCGCTCGAGCGCGTAGGTGACCGACGAGTGTGTCTCGCCCGTCACCAGCGCCGCCCACCGGCGCGGCCACCGGGGCCCCTGGCGCTGCGCGGCCGCGTGCCGCGCCGCTACCAGCGCCGACAGGTTGCCGACCGAGCCGCCCTGCACGAACGTCCCTCCCGCCTCGGGGGGCATCTGGGCCAGGTCGGCTATCCAGCGCAGGGCCTGGTTCTCGGCGAACGCCGCGCCGGCGCCCTCCAACCAGGTGCCCGCGTAGACGCTGGATGCGCTGACCAGCAGGTCGAACATCGTCGACGCCTCGGTGGGGGCTCCGGGGATGAACGCCAGGAACCGGGGATGGTCGACCGAGATGCACGCCTGGGCGAGCACATCGGTCCACAGCCGCAGCGCCTCCTCGCCGCCCACGCCCTCGTCGGTGACGGTCTGACCGACCTGGGCGAGCATCTCGTCCGCCGTCCGGGGACCGTCCAACGGGGGGTCCATGCGCATCCGGTCGAGCGACGCGGACACGATGAGCTGAGCCAGGTGCTCGGACTCGGCGGTGAAGCGGTGCATGGCCGGTGAGCCTACGGCCGGGACACCTCTCCAGCGGACGCGTCGGACGTGGTGGTCGTCCACGCCCGGTACAGGCCCGCGTAGACGCCGCCCTGGGCGACGAGCTCGCTGTGCGGCCCGTCCTCGACGAGCCGTCCGGCGTCGAACACCAGCACGCGGTCGGCATTGACAGCGGTGGAGAGCCGGTGCGCGATGGTCACCGACGTGCGGCCCTGGCTCAGGGTGCGAAGCGCACGGGCCAGCCGCACCTCGGTCGCGGGGTCGACGGCGCTCGTCGCCTCGTCCAGCACGAGCAGGTCGGGATCGGCCAGCCGCGCCCGTAGCAGGGCGACGAGCTGGCGCTCCCCCACCGACAGCGACTCCCCGCGCTGACCCACGCGCGTGTCCAGGCCCCGGGGCAGACCGTCCAGCCAGTCGCGCAGCCCGAGCTCGTCGACGGCGTCGAGCATCTGGGCCCGGGTGGCGTCCGGCCGTCCGTAGCGCAGGTTCGCCTCGAGGGTGTCGTCGAACAGAAAGCCCTCCTGCGGCACGAGCACGACGCGGCGGCGCAGGGACGAGAAGCGCACGTCGCGCAGGTCGATGCCGTCGAGGGTGACCGCCCCCTGCGTGGGGTCCATCAGGCGGGTGAGCAGCTTGACGAACGTCGACTTGCCCGAGCCCGTCTCGCCCACGACGGCGACGCGCTGACCGGCGGCGACGTGCACGTCGAGGTCGCGCAGCACCGGGGGTCCGCCCGGGTAGGCGTAGGTGACGTGCTCGAAGTCGACGCGCACCGAGTGGGCCGGCAGGTCGACGCCGTCGACCGGGTCGGCCACGTCCGCGGGTGTGTCGACGACGCCGAGCACCCGGCGCCAGCTGGCGATGGCGTTCTGCATCTCGTTGAGCATCTCGGTACCGAGCTGCACCGGCTGCACGAACAGAGTCACGAGGAACAGGAAGGCGACCAGCTGGCCGGCGGTGAGGTCGCCGCCCAGCCCGAGCAGCACCCCGACGACCACGACGCCGGCGTTGGCCAGCCCGGCGACGATCTCGCCCATCGAGAATGCCCCGACCGAGAAGGCCTGCGCACGGATGGCCGCGGCGCGGTGGGCGTCGATCGCCGCGTCGATGCGCTCGCCGGTGCGCTGCTCGATGCCGTACGCACGCACCACCTCGGCACCGACGACCGACTCCGAGATCGCCCCGAGCATGACCCCGACCCGTTCGCGCACCCGCAGGTAGGCCGCGGCCAGCCGCTTCTGCAGGGCTCGGATGGCGAAGACCAGCGGCAGGAACGCCGCCCACACCACCAGCGCGAGCTGCCAGGAGTAGACGAGCATGACCACGCTGGCCAGCACGAGCTGGCCGGTGGCGACGATGAGGAACACACCGGCCCACTGCAGGAACAGCGACAGGGAGTCGACGTCGCTGGTCACCCTCGACACGAGGCCGCCGCGGCGCTCGCTGTTCTGGGTCTGCACCGACAGGTCGTGGACGTGCCGGAACGCCGTGACACGCAGTGTGGCGAGCCCCGCCTCGCTGGCCCGGAACAGCCGAGCGTTCATCGCGAAGGCGGCCAGCGCCGTCAGCACGACGGCGACCACTCCCACCGTCACCATGACGCTGACGAAGCCACTGTCGACACCGGAGTCGGTCGCCGCGCCGAAACCTCGGTCGATCGTCTGCTGCACGGCGATGGGAACGACCACCCGCCCGGCCGTGGCGACCAGCGCCAGGGCGAGCGTCACCGGCAGGCCGTCGCGGATCTCGGGCGAGAGCGCCAGGCCGCGCTTGACGGTGCTCCATGCCGACCCGGAGCCGACGTCGCCGACCTTGGTGCCCGCACGGGTGACGGCGGTGCTCACGGCGTCATCACCGGCACGTGACCGGCCCGTTCGTCGATCTCGTACGCCGTCACGAGCGCGCGGTAGGCGGGGTTGCGGGCCAGCAGATCGGTGTGGGTGCCGTGGTCGGCCACCGTCCCTCCGGCGACGTAGGCGACCTCGTCGGCGACGGCGATCGTGGCCGGACGGTGCGCCACGACGACGACGGTGATGCCGTCGGCCGAGTGGCGCAGGCCGTCGAGGATGCGCTGCTCGATCTCAGGGTCGACCGCGCTCGTGGCGTCGTCGAGCACGAGCAGCCGCGGCCGTCGAGCGATGGCCCGGGCCAGTGCGATGCGCTGACGCTGGCCGCCCGACAGCGACGTGCCGCGCTCTCCGATGTGCGCGTCGAGACGGTCTGGCAGCGCGGCGACGAAGTCGTCTGCTGCGGCCATGCGCAGGGCCTGCCAGACCTGCTCGTCCGGCATCGGTGCACCGAGCGTCACGTTGCCGCGCACGGTGTCGTCGAAGAGGAACGCCTGCTGCAGCACCACGGAGGAGACCCGGGACAGCACACCGGGCTCGAGGTCGCGGACGTCGCTGGCGTCCAGGTGCACGCCTCCGGCGTCGGGGTCGACCAGTCGCACGAGCAGCGACACCAGCGTGGACTTGCCGGCGCCGGTGGCACCGGCGATCGCCAGCACCCGCCCCGGCGACACGTCGAGGTCGAGGTCGCGCAGCACGGGAACCTGCGGGTCGTAGCCGAAGCCGAGCGAGGACGCGCGTGCGCCCACCGCAGCTCGGCCGGGCAGGTCGGACGAGCCGTACTCCATCGCACCGCTGGCCTGCAGCACACGCTCGACGCGCCGCGAGCCGACGACGCTGCGGGGCATCTCACCGAGCAGCCACCCGATCGCGCGAACCGGGAAGGCGATGACGGTGAGCAGGTAGGCCACCTCGACCACCGTGCCGGGCCCGATGGCACCCGACGCCACCCGCTGGGTGCCCACGAGCAGCACGGCGAGCACGCCGAGCGTGGGCAGCGACTCGATGACGGGGTCGAACAGGCCGCGCAGCCGTCCTGCGCGGGCGTTGACGTCGCGCAGCGACCGGGCCGACTCGGCGAAGCGCGTCGTCTCCTCGGCCTCGCGTCCGAGGGCCTTGACGACCATGGCTCCGTCGAACGACTCGTGCGCGATCGCCGAGACCTCGGCGCGCAGGGCCTGCGCGCGCGCCGCCAGCGGGGCCATCCGCCGCTGGTAGGCGACGTTGGCGAGCATCACCAGCGGAAAGACCATGAGCCCGACGAGACCGAGCGCAGGGTCGGCGGCCACCATCGAACCGAGCGCGACGGCGAGCATGATGACGACCCCGAAGGCCATCGGCATCGGCGCGATGGGCGCCCACGTCGCCTCGACGTCGGAGTTGGCGTTCGACAGCAGCTCACCAGTGGGATGGCGCTGGTGCCACGACAGCGGCAGGCGCAGGTACTGCCGGGTCACGCGCCGCCGGTCGCGGGCCTGCAGACGAAACTGCATGATGCCGGCGAACAGGCGCCGCATCATGATGGCGACCGCCTTGAGCAGGGCGACCCCCACCAGCAGCCCCGCGGCCCCAGCCAGGGCGCGTGCCGTGGTGCTGCCCGACGCGAACGCCGGGGCGATCACGGTCTCGGTGATGTGCCCCACCACGCTCGCCGACGCGACGGTGGTGACCCCGAACGCCGCACTCGCCAGCAGCGACAGCGTGAACACGCCCGGCTCGGCCCTGATGCCTCGGGCCAGCACCCGGGCACCCTCACGCAGGGTCACCCGGTCGTCCGTCACGACTCCACCTAACCAGCGCCCTCCCAGGTCTGTTCCACTGCACCGCCTGCTTCGGCGGCTACCCTCGCCGCTCGTGGACGCGCTCTCGACCTGGCTCGGCAAGAGCGTGCAGGGCGCGTTGCGCCTGGCCGGCCGAACCGGGGGAACGCTGCCGGGCAAGGTCGTCGAGTCGGTGGACGCCGGCTACCTCGGCCGCCGGCTGGCCACCCTGCCGCGCGGCGTGACCGTGGTGAGCGGCACCAACGGCAAGACCACGACCACGAAGATGCTGGCCCAGGTGCTCGGCACGCGGTACCGGGTGCTGACCAACCCGACCGGCAGCAACTTCACCCGCGGAGCGGTGAGCGCCGTGGTCGACGTCGCCCGCTGGAACGGCGACCTCGACTTCGACCTCGCTGTGCTCGAGCTGGACGAGGCCTATGCCGCACGGTTCGTCGAGCAGCACCGGCCCCACCGTGTGGTCGTGCTGAACGTGCTGCGCGACCAGATGGACCGCTTCGGCGAGATCGACCACACCGCTCGCCTGCTCGGGCGCGCTGTCGCGGCGGCGACGGGCGAGGTCGTACTCAATCGCGACGACCCTCGGGTGGCCGGGCTGGCCGCCGTGGCCACCGTCCCGGTGCGCTGGTTCGGTGTCGACCCGTCGCTGCGGGGGCTGTTCCGCAGCGACGACGAGCTGCACGCCGACGACGTGGCGTTCGGTGAGGCCGGGCGCAGCGCCGACGTCGAGCTCGTCTCGTACTCCCCGACCACCTCGTCGTACCGGATCGGTGACCAGGTGCTGCCGATCGCGCTGAAGGCCGAGGGGGCGCACAACGCGCAGAACGCCGCCGCCGTGATCGCGGCCGCCTGGGGCGAGGGGCTCGCTCCCGACGCGATCGCCACCGCGCTGGCCGACGTCGCTCCCGCCTTCGGCCGGGGTGAGACCGTCGACGTGCAGGGACGCCAGGTGGTGCTGCAGCTGGCCAAGAACCCCGGCGGGTTTCGCCTGGCCCTGCTCAGCCAGCAGGCCACTCCCCCCGACGTGAGCGTCGTCGCCATCAACGACGAGTACGCCGACGGGCGCGACGTGTCGTGGCTGTGGGACGTGGACTTCTCCGGGCTCGGCGCCACGCGGGGTGCGGTGCTGACCGCCGGGACCCGGGCGGCCGACATGGCCCTTCGCCTGCACTACGACGGGGTCGAGGTCGACGGCATCGAGACCGACGTGCCGGCCGCCCTGCACCGGGCCGTGGGGCTGGCCCCGCCAGGAGGGCGCGTGGTGGTGTACACGACCTACACGGCCATGTGGCGGCTGCACGAGCTGCTGCGGGAACGACCGGTGCGCCGGCGCCGGCGCCGGTCGGGGGGGCGGCGATGACCACCGTGCGGATCGTCCACCTGTACGCCAGCGAGATGAACATCTACGGCGACAACGGCAACGTGCAGGTGCTGCGCCGTCGGCTGGAGTGGCGCGGCATGCCGGTCGAGGTGACGCGCGTCGGGGTGGGCGACCCGCTGCCGTCCGACACGCACCTGCTCGTCGGTGGGGGCGGTCAGGACGCGGGCCAAGCGGTGATCACCGACGACCTGGCGGGCAAGGGCCCCGACCTGCGGGCCGCTGCCGACGCTGGCGTGCCGATGCTGCTGATCTGCGGCATGTACCAGATGGCGGGGCACTACTTCGCCCCCTTCGACGCGCCACGGCTGCCCGGTGTCGGCCTGCTCGACCTGCACACCGAGGCGGGCCCCACCCGGCTGATCGGCAACCTGACCGTCGAGTCCGACCTGGGCCTGCTCGTCGGCTACGAGAACCACAGCGGCCTGACCTACCTCGGGGCCGGGGCTCGCCCCCTGGGCACCACCGCCCTCGGGCAGGGCAACAACGGCACGGACGGCACCGAGGGTGCCCGCCGCGACAACGTCGTCGGCACCTACCTGCACGGGCCGGTGCTGGCCAAGGCGCCGGCGCTGGCCGACCACCTGCTGAGCGCGGCCCTGCAGGCAGCGGGGGTCTCACGTCAGCTCGAGCCTCTCGACGACACGCTCGCGCGACAGGCGGCCGAGGTGGCCCGCTCGCGACCGCGCTGACCGGGCGCCGGAGCCCGGGCTCTCCTAGGCTTGCGGCATGAGCCTGGCGTCCCGTGAACGAGCTGCCCTCTGCGAGCTGTTCGACGAGGTGGGCCCGGATGCCCCGACCCTGTGCGAGGGCTGGGACACCCGCGACCTCGCCGCCCACCTGCACCTGCGCGAGACCAGCCCGCTGGCCCTCGGCATCCTTGTCACCCCCCTGTCAGGGGCCATGGAGCGCCGTCAGCGCGAGATGGCCAGCGGTGACTGGCACGAGCTGGTGAACCGCGTGCGGCGTCCCCCGTGGTGGTCGCCGTCGTCGATCGACGCCGTCGACATGCGGGTGAACGGGGCGGAGTACTTCGTGCACCACGAGGACGTGCGCCGCGCCCAGCCGGGCTGGGAGCCCCGAGAGCTCACCCCGTCGGACGAGAAGGCCCTCTGGGCCATCCTGGCGGCCATGGGCAAGCAGCTCTACCGCAAGGCATCGGTGCCCGTCGTGCTGCGTCGCCCCGACGGTGCGGAGCTGGTCGTCAAGCCCGGGCACCCGGCGGTCGTGGTCTCGGGCCCGGTGAGCGAGCTCGTGATGCACGCCTACGGGCGAGCCGACCAGGCGCGGGTGACGATCGAGGGACCCGACGACCTGGTTGCTCGCTTCCGCGACACCCCGCTGGGGGTGTGACGCCCGGCGCGCGTCCGGTCAGGCCGGGTACGGCTCCCGGACGGCGTGGCCGGCCGCGGCGAGCGCCTGCTTGACCTCGCTGATGCGCAGCTCACCGAAGTGGAAGACGCTGGCAGCCAGCACGGCGTCGCCGCCGGCCTGCACCGCGGGCGCGAAGTGCTCGAGCGCCCCGGCTCCCCCGCTGGCGATCACCGGCACCGTCACCACCGCACGCACCGCCGCGATCAGCTCGGTGTCGAACCCGGCCTTCGTGCCGTCGGCGTCCATCGAGTTGAGCAGGATCTCCCCCGCGCCCAGGTCGCAGGCGCGGGCCGCCCAGGCCACGGCGTCGATGCCGGTGCCCCGGCGCCCACCGTGGGTGGTCACCTCGAAGCCGGACTCGGTGGGCTCGCCCTGGCAGCGACGCGCGTCCACCGAGAGCACCAGCACCTGGTTGCCGAACCGGTCGGCGATCTCGGACACCACCTCGGGCCTCGCGATGGCTGCGGTGTTCACCCCCACCTTGTCGGCGCCGGCGCGCAGCAGCCGGTCGACGTCGGCGACGGTCCGCACGCCCCCGCCGACGGTGAGCGGGATGAAGACCTGCTCGGCGGTGGCGCGCACCACGTCGTAGGTCGTCTCGCGGCTGTCGCTGGAGGCCGTCACGTCGAGAAAGACCAGCTCGTCAGCCCCCTCGGCGTCGTAGGCGCGGGCCATCTCGACCGGGTCGCCGGCGTCGCGCAGGTCGACGAAGTTGACGCCCTTGACCACCCGTCCCGCGTCGACGTCCAGGCAGGGGATCACGCGAACGGCCAGCGACACGGGTGACAGCGTAGGTCGGGGCACGACGTGGTTGAGTGCGGGTGTGAGCGAGCTGGAGCGGCTGTCGCAGGGCAAGTACCTGTCGCTGACCACGTTCAAGCGGGACGGCACGGCCGTGGCCACACCGGTCTGGGTCGCCCGCGAGGGCGACCACCTGTACGTGATCACGCAGGCCGACAGCGGCAAGGCCAAGCGGCTGCGCCACACCCCGCGGGTGCTGCTGGCGCCCTGCGACGTGCGCGGCACGCTGACGGGGCCGCAGGTGCAGGGCTCGGCGCGACTGCTCGACCCCGACGGCACGGCCCTGGTCACCGGTCTGATCGACGCCAGGTACGGCCTGATGGGCAAGGCGATGGGCTGGCTCGACCGGGCGGTGCGGGGCCGGGGACAGTCACGCGAGCGCGTCGGCATCGCGATCGTGCCGGACGAGGACCCGGGGCACGAGGCTGCGGCCGGCGATGGCTGAGCGGCAGCGCGTCAGCTCGGGGTCGCCGTACGAGCAGCCGATCGGGTTCAGCCGCGCGGTACGCGTGGGCGAGCGCGTACTGGTGTCGGGCACCGGACCGGTGTGGCCCGACGGCAGCTGCGACCCCGACCCCTACGCCCAGGCGTCACGCTGCCTCGAGATCGCCCTGGCGGCGCTCGCCGAGGCCGGCGCAGGCGCTGACGACGTCGTGCGGACGCGCATGTACGTGACCGACCGGGCCGTCTGGCAGGCGGTCGGCCGCGCGCACGGGCAGGTGTTCGGCCACGTGCGTCCGGCGGCGACC
>CAYNWB010000008.1:47351-67861 GCA_964400785.1 uncultured Actinomycetes bacterium
CTCATCAAGTTCAAGGGTTTCCAGGTGGCCCCGGCCGAGCTCGAGGCGATTCTCCGTGCCGGGCCCGCGGCGGGGCTCGAGCATGATCACCGGACATCCTCTGGGCCTCGAGCATGATCAGCGCCGTTCTGCTGGGGCTGATGTCAGAGTCAGAGCCGCGGTGCTGGGGTTATCGCCCCAGCAGCGAGGCTCTGATCAACGCGAGAACCCCAGCAAAGGTCCACTGATGCGGCCTCAGCCCCCGCGATCGTCCGGTGATGGAGCCTCAGCCCCGGCAGAGGTCCTCTGATCGCTCGATCGACCCGCCCTGACGTCCGCTGGGAGCGTGGGCGCGGCAACCCGGGCGCCCCCGTCGCCGGCGCGAACGCCTCGCTGCACGACGGCCCTCACCATCCGGGGCGCGCTCAGCCGGCGACGGCGAGGGCCTGCTCGAGCGTGAACTGGCCCGCGTACAGCGCCTTGCCGACGATGGCTCCTTCGACTCCGAGCGGCACGAGCTCGCGCAGGGCCTCGATGTCGTCCAGCGTCGAGACGCCCCCGCTGGCCACGACCGGGCGGTCGGTCGCCGCGCACACCTGCCGCAGCAGGTCGAGGTTGGGGCCGCGCAGGGTGCCGTCCTTGGTGACGTCGGTGACGACGTAGCGCGCACATCCGTCGGCGTCGAGCCGTTGCAGGGTCTCGAAGAGGTCTCCGCCCTCGCGGGTCCAGCCACGGGCGGCCAGCGTGTGCCCCCGCACGTCGAGGCCGACCGCGACGCGCTCGCCGTGCTCGGCGATGGCGCGGCTGGTCCAGTCAGGGTTCTCGATGGCGGCGGTGCCGAGGTTGACGCGGGCGCAACCGGTGGCCAGCGCCCTGCTCAGCGAGTCGTCGTCGCGGATGCCGCCGCTCATCTCGACCCGGACGTCGAGTCGAGCGACGACGTCGGCGAGCAGCTCGGCGTTCGAGCCGCGCCCGAAGGCGGCGTCGAGGTCGACCAGGTGGATCCACTCCGCGCCGGCCGCCTGCCACGCCAGGGCCGCCTCGAGCGGGTCGCCGTAGCCGGTCTGCGAGCCTGCCTCCCCTTGCACGAGGCGCACCGCCTGTCCGTCGGCGACGTCCACGGCGGGTAGCAGAACCAGGTGGGGCACGGCGTCGCAGCCTACGAGGCGGCGCTGTGGCCGCGCGGGCACGGGTGGGTCACTGCAGGCCCTGCACCCAGCGGCGCAGCAGCGCTGCGCCGGCGTCCCCGGACTTCTCCGGGTGGAACTGGGTGGCCACCAGCGGGCCGTTCTCCACCGCCGCGACGAACCTGTCGCCGCCGTGCTCGGCCCACGTCACGGACGGTGGACGCAGCACCGGGTCGGCCTCGGGCATCAGCCAGCGACGCACGCCGTAGGAGTGCACGAAGTAGAAGCGCTGCCCGGCCAGCCCCGACAGCAGCTCGGCGTCGCCGGGAGCCTGCACGGTGTTCCACCCCATGTGGGGCAGGGGCTCGGCCTGCAGCCGCTCGACGACGCCCGGCCACTCCCCGAGCCCCTCGGTGTGCACCCCGTGCTCGACACCGGCGTCGAACATCACCTGCATGCCGACGCAGATGCCGAGCACGGGGCGACCCCCGGCCAGACGTCGGTCGACGATCTCGGGGCCGCGCACCGACCGCAACCCGGCCATGCACGCAGCGAAGGCCCCCACCCCGGGCACGACGAGCCCGTCGCAGTCGAGAGCGGCGTCGTGGTCGGCCGTCAGAGTCACTGCCGCGCCGGCCCGCTCGAGCGCCCGCACCGCCGAGCGCACGTTGCCCGACCCGTAGTCGAGCACGACCACGCGAGCCCGAGCCGTCATCGGAACGGCTCTGTCTGCAGGGCGAGGTAGATGAGCGCAGCGGCCGCGAGGCCCAGCACGACCTGCACGCCCAGTGGCTTGCCCTGACGGCGGAACGCGATGACCCCCCCGACCAGAAAGCTGGCGATGGCCAGCAGCAGCAGACCCACGAGAGCTACAGAGCGCCCTTCGTGGACGGCACGCCGCCCTCCCGGGGGTCGAGCGCCACGGCGTCGCGCAGCGCCCGGCCGAGGGCCTTGAACTGGGCCTCGACGACGTGGTGCGGGTCGCGTCCGGCCAGCACCCGCACGTGCAGCGCCACCGCGGCGTTGTGCGCCAGGGTCTCGAGCACGTGCCGGGTCAGCGACCCGACGTACGCGCTGCCCTGCCCGACGCCGATGAGCGCGTACTCCTGCCCGGCAGGCTCCCCGCTGTGCACGCAGTACGGGCGTCCGGCGAGGTCGACCGCAACCTGCACGAGCGTCTCGTCCAGCGGCACGAGAGCGTCCCCGAACCTGCGGATGCCGCGCTTGTCGCCCAGCGCCTCACGCAGTGCCTGACCGAGGGCGATGGCGGTGTCCTCGACGCTGTGGTGGGCGTCGACATGCGTGTCCCCCTCGGTGCGCACCGTCAGGTCGAGCAGCCCGTGCCGACCGAGCTGCGCGAGCATGTGGTCGTAGAACCCGACGCCGGTCGAGACCTGGGTGCGCCCCGACCCGTCGAGGTCGAGCTCGACCAGCACGCTGGACTCGCCGGTGACCCGTTCGACGCGGGCGGTCCGCGGTGCGTTCATGTGCCTACCTCTCGCTGCGTGACGGCCAGCAGCGCGTCACGAAATCGGTCCAGCTCGTGCTCGGTGCCCACGGTCACCCGCAACCATTGTGGGGGGCCCACCTCGCGCACGAGAACCCCGTGCTCGACCAGGGCCTGCCAGACGGCATGCCGGTCGTCGAAGGTACCGACGAGCACGAAGTTGGCGTCGGAGTCGGGCACCTGAAAGCCCTGGTCGCGCAACCACACCACCAGCGCGTCGCGAGACTGCCGCAGCCGGGCCACGTCGCGTTGCAGCACCTCGGCGTGCGCCAGGGCGACACGAGCGACAGCCTGGGTCAGCGACGACAGGTGGTAGGGCAGGCGGACGATGCGCAGAGCGTCCACCACGGCCGCGTCAGCGGCGGCGTAGCCCAGTCGGGCGCCGGCGAAGGCGAAGGCCTTGCTCATCGTGCGGGTCACGACCAGGCGCGGGCGTCCGGCCAGCAGGCTGACTGCGCTCGGTGTGCCGGCACGGCGGAACTCGCCGTAGGCCTCATCGACCACGACCATGCCGGTGGTGGCGTCGTAGATTGCCTCGACGACGTCGGGCGGCAGTGCCGTGCCGGTCGGGTTGTTCGGCGAGGCGAGCAGCACCACGTCGGGGGCGTATCGGCGTACCTGCTCGGCAGCGTCCACGGCGGTGAGGGTGAAGTCGTCGGCCCTCGTGCCGGTCACCCAGGCCGTGTGCGTGTCCCTGGCGTACTCCGGGTACATCGAGTAGGTCGGCGTGAACGCCATGGCGGTGCGTCCCGGGCCGCCGAACGCCTGCAGCAGCTGCACCATCACCTCGTTCGACCCGTTGGCCGCCCACACCTGGTCGGCGCGCAGCGGCACGCCGGTGTCGGCGGCGAGGTAGGCAGCGAGGTCGGCCCGCAGGGATCGGGCCTCGCGGTCGGGGTAGCGGTTCAGCCCGCGCACCTCGAGCTCGACGGCTCGGGCCGCCTCACGTGCCACCCGCTCCGGCGGCGGGTAGGGGTTCTCGTTGGTGTTCAGCCGCACGGGCACGTCGAGCTGCGGCGCACCGTACGGCGACGCGGCGACCAGCTCCGGGCGCAGCGGCAGGTCGGTCGTCACGGACTCTGGTCGAAGCGCAACGACACCGCCGCGCCGTGGGCGGGCAGGTCCTCGGCTTGCGCGAGTGCCACCACGTGCGGGGCGCTGTCGCGCAACGCCTGCTCGTCGTAGCTGATCACGTGGATACCGCGCAGGAAGGTCTGCACGCTCAACCCCGAGGAGTGGATCGCGCACCCGCCGGTGGGCAGCACGTGGTTGGACCCGGCGACGTAGTCGCCGAGCGACACCGGGGCCCAGGGTCCGACGAAGATCGCGCCGGCGTTGTGCACCCGCGCCGCCACCGCGGCGGCGTCGCGGGTCTGGATCTCGAGGTGCTCGGCGGCGTAGGCGTCGATGACGGCGAGCCCCTGGTCGATGTCGCGCACCAGCACGACCGCGCTCTGCTCACCGCCCAGCGCGGTGGCGATGCGTTCGCTGTGCTTGGTCGCGGCGACCTGCTGGGGCAGCTCGGCGAGCACGGCGTCGGCAAGGGCGTCCGACGGGGTGACCAGCACGCTCGCCGCGAGCGGGTCGTGCTCGGCCTGGCTGATGAGGTCGGCCGCGACGTGCACCGGGTCGGCCGTGTCGTCGGCGAGGATCGCGATCTCGGTCGGTCCGGCCTCGGAGTCGATGCCGACGAGCCCCTCGAGCAGGCGCTTGGCCGCCGTGACGTAGATGTTGCCCGGGCCGGTGACAAGGTCGACGGCCTCGCACGACTGCGTGCCGTAGGCGAACATCGCCACGGCCTGGGCCCCGCCGGTGGCGTACACCTCGTCGACCCCGAGCAGCCGGCACACCGCCAGGATGGCGGGGTCGGGCCAGCCGTCGTTGTCGGCCTGCGGCGGTGAGGTGACCGCCAGCGACCGCACGCCGGCGGCCTGCGCCGGGACGACGTTCATGACGACGCTCGACGGGTACACCGCGAGCCCACCGGGCACGTAGAGCCCGACTCGACGCACCGGCACCCATCGCTCGGTGACGGTGCCCCCGGGCACCACCTGCGTGGTGACGTCGGTGCGGCGCTGGTCACCGTGCACCCGGCGGGCACGCTCGATCGACACCTCGAGAGCCTGTCGCACGGCTGGGTCGAGCCCCGCGAGCGCGGCGTCGAGCACGTGGTCAGGAACCCGCAGCGACGCCGGGCGGACGCGGTCGAACCGCTCGGCCAGGTCGAGCAGGGCGGCATCCCCGCGCTCGCGCACGTCGTCGCAGATCGGGCGCACCGTCGCCAGCGCGTGCTCGACGTCGAGCGCCGCCCGTGGCACGACGTGCCGGTAGTCACGCTCGCTGCGCGCCTCGCTCTGCCGCAGGTCCAGTCGCCGCATCACGCGACCAGAGTCTAGGTCGGCCCTCGGGGCGCCGCCGCCGGGCGGTGGCGCCGGCCTCTGGGCCGGATCGGTGCCCGTGCGCATACAAAGTGCTCGCAGGCCCAATCCCGACCAGGGCGAACGCGGCTCGATGAACCGTGTGAAGGCCACTTTGTATGGGCACGGGCACCCAACGGCGTGCGTCCGGCGCGCCCGCGCGCGCGCAGGGCCCTAGCGTGAGGCCCGTGGCCGTCTCGACCATCCCGCTGTTCCCGCTGGGCAGCGTGTTGTACCCCGGGCTGGCGCTGCCCCTGCACATCTTCGAGCAGCGGTACCGCCTGCTCGTGTCGCACCTGGCCGACGGCGAGACCGACGCCGAGCGATCGTTCGGCGTGGTGGCGATCCGGGCCGGCCACGAGGTCGGCGCCGCCTCGGTGAGCACGCTGCACGAGGTCGGCACAACCGCGGTGCTGCGCCGGGTGACCCCCTACCCCGACGGCCGCTTCGACATCCTCACCGCCGGAGCACGCCGGTTTCGCCTGCACCGGGTCGACGACTCGCTGCCGTACCTGCAGGCAGAGGTCGAGTGGCTGCCCGAGCAGGTCGGCGACGACGCCGAGGTGGTGCCCCTCGCGCGGGCGGTGCGTACCCGGTTCGGCCGCTACCAGCAGCTGCTGTCGGGAGGCGAGGACGACGAGGGAGTCGGGCGAGCCGACGCCCTGCCCGAGGACCCGACGGTTCTGTCGTACCTGGTGTCTGCGGCGATGCTGCTCGACCTGCCCGATCGCCAACGCCTGCTCGCGTCGGCGAGCACCCAGTCTCGGCTGGGGCTGCTGCGAGGCCTGCTCGAGCGGGAGGAGACGTTCATCCGGCTGCTCGGCGCCGTGCCGGCCACCGACCTGCTGCGCGACGCCATCACGGTCAACTAGGCGTTCGGCGATGGGCTCTCGACGCGGCACGGCGGGCACCCCCGCGTTGCGGGCGCTGCTGCAGGCCGGCGTGCCGTTCACCGAGCACCCGTACGACCACGACCCGAGCCACCCGTCCTTCGGCCTCGAGGCAGCGCAGGCGCTCGGCGTCGATCCCCGCACCGTGTTCAAGACCCTGCTCGCCGACGTGGACGGCCGCCTCGTGGTGGCGGTGCTGCCGGTGACGGCCTCGCTCAGCCTGAAGGCCCTGGCCGCGGCGGTCGGGGGCAAGCGGGCCAGGCTCGCCGACCCCAGCGTGGCCGAGCGCACGACCGGCTACGTCGTCGGTGGCATCAGCCCCCTGGGCCAGCGCACCGTGCTGCCCACCGTCGTCGACGACAGCGCCGAGGCGTTGCCGACCATGTACGTCTCCGGCGGACGACGCGGCCTGGACGTCGGGCTGGCGCCCGCCGACCTGGTTCGCCTCACGTCGGCCGTGACGGCGCCGGTCTGCGCTCAGGGGCGCTGAGCGCCGCAACCACCAGCACGACCGCGACTGCCACGATCGGCCAGACCAGCAGGGCGGCGTAGGCGTTGAGCTCGGGCCCCGGCGTGACCTCACCGTCCGCGGTGGCCGCCACCAGCGTGTCGAGCCGACCCGGGCCGAGCTGCACGGCCAGCAGCCATGCCAGCATCGACCCGGCGGCGCCACCGCCGGCCAGCGTCAGCACGACGCGAACGCCGCGGTACCCGCGCAGCAGCAGGGTTGCCGCGCAGAGCAGGCCGGCCGCCACCCCGAGCAGCGTGAACGTGGCGTCCCCGGTGAAGATCGAGCCGTAGACGGCCTCACCCCGGGCGAACGGCTGACCGTCGACCACCACGTAGGTGATCGTGGGCACCACCTGCCACCAGGCCACGCCCACGACGACCGCCACGGCGAGGTGCAGCAGCGTCGCCTCGAGCACGAGACGACGGCTGCCTGCCCCGGTCACTCCGCCGAGACCAGGCAACCCGGACCCAGCAGGGCTTTCAGGTCGCCCATCAGCGCCGGTGAGGGGGCGACCCTGAAGCCGTCGTCCAGCCGCATCACGGTGGTACGGCCCCGGCCCTCCAGCCGCAGCTGCACCTGGGTGGTGCCGGGGTGGCTGGCGAGCACCTCCCGCAGGGAGGCCACCATCGGCGGGGTGCACCGCGCCGCCGGCAGGGCCAGCACGACGGGCCCGAGCCGAGCCTGGCTCAGGTCGGGCTCGGTGACCTCCATGGCGATCACCTGCAGGCCCTCGTCGCGTCGGTCGACGCGGCCCTTGACGACCAGCACCGCGTCCTGCGCGAGGCGGGCGCCGACCTGCGCGTACATCGCCGGGAAGACCATCACCTCGATGCTGGCCTCGAGGTCTTCGAGGGTGACCACCGCCCAGGTGTCGCCCTTCTTCGTCACGCGACGCTGGATGCCGCTGGCCAGGCCGCCGATGGTCACGACGGCACCCGAGGGCACCGCGGTCTCGTCCATGAGCCCCGCCACCGGCCGATCGGTCATCGTGGCCAGCAGCGACTCCAGCCCCATCAGCGGATGGTCGGAGACGTAGAGCCCGAGCATCTCTCGCTCGTAGCCGAGCTTGATCGCCTTGTCCCACTCCGGCAGGTCGACCACGGTCACCTCGACCGAGCCCGAGCCGTCCCCGTCACCGGCTGCATCGTCGGCGGCGTCGGCGAACAGGTCGAACTGGCCGATCGCCTCGTTGCGCTTGCGCAGCACGACCGCGTCGACGACCTCTTCGTGCACGGCCGCCAGCGACCGCCGGGCGTAGCCGAACGAGTCGAACGCCCCCGCCTTGATCAGCGACTCGATGACCCGCTTGTTGCAGACCACAGCCGGGACGGCGTCCATGAAGTCGCCGAAGTCGGTGAATCGTCCGTGCTTCTCGCGGGCGGCGACGATCGCGTCGACGACGTTGTGACCGACGTTGCGAATCGCCGCGAGCCCGAACCGGACGTCGGTGCCGACAGGGGTGAAGTCGCCGTGGGACTCGTTGACGTCCGGCGGCAGCACCTTGATGCCCATGCGGCGGCACTCGTTGAGGTAGAGCGCCGACTTGTCCTTGTCGTCACGCACGCTGGTGAGCAGGGCGGCCATGTACTCGGCGGGGTAGTTGGCCTTGAGGTACGCCGTCCAGTACGAGACGAGGCCGTAGCCGGCCGTGTGGGCCTTGTTGAAGGCGTAGTCGGAGAACGGGACGAGGATGTCCCAGAGAGTGTCGATCGCAGCCTGGGAGTAGCCGTTCTCGGCCATGCCGGCGGCGAAGGGCACCTTCTCCTTGTCGAGGATCTCCTTCTTCTTCTTGCCCATCGCCCGGCGCAGCAGGTCGGCGGCTCCCAAGGAGTACCCGGCCACCCGCTGCGCGATGGCCATCACCTGCTCCTGGTAGACGATGAGGCCGTAGGTGGTGTCGAGGATGTCGGCCAGCGGCTCGGCCAGCTCGGGATGGATCGGCGTGATGGGCTGCTGACCGTTCTTGCGCAGCGCGTAGTTGGTGTGGCTGTTGGCCCCCATCGGTCCGGGGCGGTAGAGGGCCAGCACCGCGGAGATGTCCTCGAACGAGTCGGGCTTCATCATGCGCAGCAGCGACCGCATGGGCCCACCGTCGAGCTGGAAGACGCCGAGGGTGTCCCCCCGGGCCAGCAGCTCGTAGGTGGCCGGGTCGTCCAGGGTGAGGCCGTCGAGGTCGATGTCGACCCCACGGTTGACCCGGACGTTGACCAGGGCGTCGTCGAGCACGGTGAGGTTGCGCAGCCCGAGGAAGTCCATCTTGAGCAGGCCGAGCGCCTCGCAGGAGCCGTAGTCGAACTGCGTGATGATGGCGCCGTCCTGCTCGCGCTTCATGATCGGGATGACGTCGATCAGCGGCTCGGCCGACATGATGACGCCGGCGGCGTGCACGCCCCACTGGCGCTTCAGGTTCTCCAGGCCGCGGGCGATGTCGACGACGCGCTTCACGTCGGGATCGGTGTCGTACATCGTGCGGAACTCGCCCGCCTCGCCGTAGCGAGGGTGCTCGGGGTCGAACACCCCGGCCAGCGGCATGTCCTTGCCCATCACGCCCGGCGGGTAGGCCTTGGTGATCTTGTCACCGAGCCCGTAGGGGTAGCCGAGGACGCGGGCGGCGTCCTTGATGGCCTGCTTGGCCTTGATCGTGCCGTACGTGACGATCTGCGCGACCCGGTCGGCGCCGTACTTGTCGGTCACGTAGGCGATGACGTCACCGCGGCGACGCTCGTCGAAGTCGATGTCGATGTCGGGCATGCTGACGCGCTCGGGGTTGAGGAAGCGCTCGAACAGCAGCCCGTGCTGCAGCGGGTTGAGGTCGGTGATGCCGAGGGCGTAGGCGACGATCGACCCGGCCGCCGAGCCGCGACCCGGCCCCACCCGGATGCCCTGCTGCTTGGCCCACCGGATGAAGTCGCCGACGACGAGGAAGTAGCCGGGGAACCCCATCGAGGTGACGACACCGGTCTCGAACTCGGCCTGCGCTGCGACGTCGTCGGGGATGGTGTCGCCGAACCGGACGTGCAGGCCGCGGTCGACCTGCTTGGCCAGCCAGGACGCCTCGGTCTCCCCCTCCGGCACGTCGAAGGTGGGCATCAGGTTCGCGCCCTCGACGAACTCGACGTGGCAGCGCTCGGCGATCTCGAGCGTGGTGTCGCAGGCCTGCGGCACCTCGGCGAACACCTCGCGCATCTCGTGCGCCGGGCGCAGGTAGAACGAGCTGGCGTCGAACTTGAACCGCTTGGGGTCGGCCAGCGTGGAGCCCGACTGCACGCACAGCAGCGCCTCGTGCGCCTCGGCGTCCTCGGCCTTGGTGTAGTGCGAGTCGTTCGTGGCCACCATCGGCAGGCCAAGATCGGTGGCGAGGCGGATCAGGTCGGCGGTGACGCGGGTCTCGATGTCGAGGCCGTGGTCCATGAGCTCGACGTAGACGTTGTCGGGGCCGAAGATGTCGCGCAGCTCGGCCGCAGCCGCACGTGCCTTGTCGTAGCGGCCGATGCGCAGCCAGGTCTGCACCTCGCCGGACGGGCACCCCGTGAACGCGATGATGCCCTGCGAGTACTGGCTGAGCAGCTCGACGTCCATGCGGGGCTTGTAGAAGAAGCCCTCGATGCTGGCCAGCGACGAGAGCCGGAAGAGGTTGTGCATGCCGGTCGTGGTCTCGGCCAGCAGGGTCAGGTGCGTGAACGCCCCGCCGCCGGAGACGTCGTCGTCCCCGCCCTTGTTCCACTGCACGCGGGTGCGGTCGAACCGGCTGGTGCCGGGCGTGAGGTAGGCCTCGATGCCGATGACGGGCTTGATGCCGCGCGCGTTGGCCTGCTTGTAGAAGTCGTAGGCCCCGAACATGTTGCCGTGGTCGGTGATGGCCAGTGCCGACATGCCCTGGCGTCCGGCCTCGTCCAGCAGCTCACCGATGCGTGCCGCGCCGTCCAGCATGGAGTACTCGGTGTGGTTGTGCAGGTGGACGAACTGCTGGCCGGACACTGGAGTGGGGACCTCCTCGCAGGGCGCTCGCTTCGGCAACGACACCGGCGGCTGGACGCGGCGAGCGCCCGTCCGGCCAGTGCTGGGGAAGCAGGCTGCCAGGGTAGTCGCCGGCTGCGACACGACCGGGCGTGGCGCGCGCAGATGCCCGGATGTTGCCGGGACTACAGCGCCCGCACGGCGTTGGCCAGCACGGCGTCGCGGACGTAGGCCGCCAGACCGTCCCGGCGCTGGTCGTAGTGACGGGCGAAGCGCTCGTCCGCCACGTACATCTCGCCAACGTCCATCGCCGCGTCGCTGTCAGCAGGCGTGCCCGCGTCGAGCAGCTCGGCGAAGGCGGCCTCGATCGCCTCCCCCTCGGCCTTGATCGCGGCCCAGTCCGTCTCGGTGTAGGCCTTCGTCCGCCGCGACGACTCCGCGTAGGCGTCGGACCCGCCCCAGCGCGTCCGCACCTCGTCGCCGAACTCCGCCTCGTTGCGCTCGAACGTGCCCAGTCCCGCGAACCGCTCGTCCTCGCTCATGCTCCGTGCTCCTTCCAGACTCGTCAGGGTCGTCTCGACCAGCCGCTGCACCGCACGCAGCTGCTCGACCTGCTCGGCGAGCAGTCGGCGTTGCCGCAGCAGGGCGGCCCGTCTGTCGTGGGCCGGGTCGTCCAGCAGCGCGCGGATCTCAGCCAGGCCGAACCCGAGCCGGCGGTAGACGAGCAGCTCCTGCAGCCGGTCGAGGTCGTCCGGGGTGTACTCGCGGTAGCCCGCGCGGCTGCGCGAGGACGGCACGAGCAGCCCCGTCTCGTCGTAGTGGTGCAACGTGCGCACCGACACGCCGGCCATGGCCGCCACGCGGCCGACCGAGTACCGGTGCTGCTCCATGTCGACCGACGCTAGGGCCTCACGCAGCGTGAGGGTCAAGCGCGACTCAGGCCAGCGCGTCCAGCGTCGCCCACTGCTCGTCGGAGAGCTCGACGTCGGCCGCGGCGCAGTTCTGCTCGAGGTGCGCCACGCTGCCCGTGCCCGGGATCGGCAGCATCACCGGGCTGCTGCGCAGCAGCCACGCCAGCGACAGCTGGGCCACGGAGTAGCCGGTCTCGGCGGCCAGCCGCGACACCGGCCCGTCGGCGCTGACGAGGTCGCCCCCGGCGATCGGGAACCACGGGATGAACCCGACGCCGCGCTGCTCGCAGGCGGCCACCACGTCGGAGTGGGTGCGGTTGCCGACGTTGTAGATGTTCTGCACCGAGACGACCTCGGCGTGCTGGCGCACCCTGTGCAGGGTGTCGACGTCGACCTCCGACAGACCGATGTGGCGGATCTTGCCGGCGGCCTGCATCTCGCTGAGCACGCCGACCTGGTCTTCGACCGGGTAGCGCTGGTCGACCCGGTGCAGCTGGTACAGGTCGATCCGCTCGACGTCGAGACGGCGCAGGCTCATCTCGACGCACTGGCGCAGGTAGTTGGGCTCCCCGAGCACGTGCCAGGCGTTCGGGCCCGTGCGCAGCAGACCACCCTTGGTCGCCACGACGACGCCGTCGTAGGGGTGCAGCGCCTCACGGATGAGGTCCTCGGACACGAACGGTCCGTAGGAGTCGGCGGTGTCGACGAAGTCCACGCCCAGCTCGACGGCGCGCCGCAGCACGGCGACTGCCGTCTCGCGATCGGCCGGCGGCCCCCACACCCCGGGACCGGTGATGCGCATCGCGCCGAACCCGAGGCGGCGCACCGTCATCGGGTCGTGGGTGAAGGCCCCGAGAGTGAAGGAGCCACTGCGAGCCACGGACGAGGAGGAGGGCTGCTGCGTCATACCCCCAGACTGCCAGGTCATGCCTCGCGAAGTGTGGCGAGGGCCGAGGCCAGGTCGTCGGGGTAGTCGCTGGTGAAGCGCACCCGCTGCCCCGTGCCCGGATGGTCGAGCTGCAGGGCGACGGCGTGCAGCCACTGGCGGGTGAGCCCGAGCCGGGACGCCAGCACCGGGTCGGCCCCGTAGGTGAGATCCCCCGCGCAGGGGTGCCGCATCGCCGCCATGTGCACGCGGATCTGGTGCGTGCGCCCCGTCTCGAGGTGCACCTCGACGAGCGAGGCCGCCGGGAACGCCTCGAGCGTGTCGTAGTGGGTGACGCTGGGCTTGCCTCCGGCGACGACGGCGAACTTGTAGTCGGCACTGGGGTGCCGGCCGATGGGGGCATCGATCGTGCCGCGCAGCGGGTCCAGGCGCCCCTGCACGACGGCGTGGTAGGTCTTGTCGACGGTGCGGTCACGAAACTGGGCCTTGAGGTCGCTGTAGGCGCGCTCGCTGGCCGCGACCACCATCAGCCCGGACGTGCCGACGTCGAGCCGGTGCACGACCCCCTGTCGCTCGGCGGCCCCGGACGTGGCGACGCGGTACCCGGCGGCAGCCAGACCGCCGACCACGGTCGGGCCGGTCCATCCCGGGGAGGCGTGGGCGGCCACCCCGACCGGCTTGTCGACCACCACGATGTCGTCGTCGGCGTGCACGACGTGCATGCCGGGGACGGGCTCGGCCACGACCGACACCGCACTCGGCGCCTCGGGCACCGTCACCTCGAGCCATCCTCCCGGCAGCAGGCGCGACGAGCGCGACAGCAGCTCGCCGTCCATGCTCGCCTCACCCCGCTCGATCAGCTCGGCGGCCTTGCTGCGCGACAGCCCCAGCATGCGGGCCAGGCCCACGTCGGCCCTCTCCCCGACCAGGCCGTCGGGCACCGGCAGGCTGCGCTGCCGGCTCACGCGGTGGCCTCACCCTCGTCCGGCGTCGACGTCGGCTCGGCACCCCGCTCCCCGGGCGGGACGTCGTAGGGCACGTCCCGCAGGCTGAGCAGCATGACCAGGGCGACCGAGCCGGTGATGGCGGCGTCGGCGAGGTTCCACACCGGGAACCCCGGCCACTCCACCCAGTCGATGACGTAGCCCCGCAGCGGGCCTGGCTGCTGGGTCATGCGGTCGATCAGGTTGCCCAGCGCGCCCCCCAGGATGCCGCCCAACGCGACCGCCCACCAGACGTTGCGCAGGCGTCGCGCCATGCGCAGGATCGCCACCGCCACCCCCATGGCGACCAGCGTGATCACCACGGTGTAGCCCTCGGCGAACCCGAACGCGGCCCCCGGGTTGTACACCAGCCGCAGCTGCCACCACGGGTCGACGAGCACGATGACCCGCCCGTCGGCGAGGGCGTCGACGGCCCACACCTTGGTGACCCTGTCGATCGCGACGACGACCAGCGCGACGACCAGCAGGGTCGCGACGTAGCGGCGCGAGCTCAGTGTCGCTCTTGCCGCTGCTTGCACGCCAGGCAGAGGGTCGCGCGCGGGAACGCCTGCAGGCGGGCCTTGCCGATCGGCTTGCCGCACGACTCGCACACCCCGTAGCTCGAGGTCTCGATGCTGCGCAGCGCGCGCTCGACCTGGCCCAGGATCTCGCGGTGGCTGGCCGCGAGCGCCATCTCGTGCTCACGCTCGAAGGCCTTCGCACCCGTGTCGGCCACGTCCTCACCGCCCTCGTCGCCGGCACCCTGCAGCAGGTCGGCGATGTCGGACTCGGCGTCGGCGATCTCGGCTCGCAGCCTCTCGGCGTCCTCGAGAAGCTCGTCGCGCACCTCGGCGAGCTCGGCCTCGGTCCAGGGCTGCTCGTCGTCGCGGACGACCAGGGTGTCGGCGTCCACGTCTGCCGTGGACACCGCCTTGCGGGTCGACGCACGCTTGGCGCCGCTTCGCTGTGCCACGGGACATCCCCTCCTTGCCAGGTCGCGCGAATATACGTGGCTGCAGCACCCCGAGCAACGACCAACGTCCCTTGACGCATCGCGTCGCGCCCACGGGCGGCTATCGTTGGGTGCGACAGCGACGGGGACAGGTATTCGCGTCGGCGGCCCGCAGCGACCCGGGGACGGTGCAAGCCCGGGGGTGCGCACGCGCAAGAGATCACCCCTGAGTCGCCGGAAGAACGGGACCTGCCGCACCACGGCGAGTCCTCACTAGACCCGGCAACCTCTCGAGAGGGTCGACGGCCACGGCCGGCGGCCAAGGAGGGTGGTACCGCGGGGTGTGGGCGCCGAGCCCGTCACCTCGTCCCTCCGTCGAACGCAGCACGCGACACCGACGGAGACGACCTCGATGGCCACCTACGCCCCTCTCCCCCCGCAGGTCGACCTGCCCGCGCTCGACCACGAGGTGCTGGCGTTCTGGCGCGAGCACGACGTGTTCGGCCAGACGCTGCAGGCCACGGCTGGCGGCCCCTCGTGGGTCTTCTACGACGGTCCTCCCACGGCCAACGGCATGCCCGGCATCCACCACGTCGAGGCACGGGTGTTCAAGGACGTGTTCCCGCGCTACCGCACCATGAAGGGCTACCACGTGCCCCGCAAGGCCGGGTGGGACTGCCACGGGCTGCCGGTCGAGATCGCCGTGGAGAAGGAGCTGGGCTTCACCACCAAGGGCGAGATCGAGCAGTTCGGCGTCGCGGAGTTCAACGCCCGCTGCCGCGAGTCGGTGCTGCGCCACGTCGACGCCTGGGAAGGCATGACCGAGCGCATGGGCTTCTGGCTCGACATGTCGGCGCCCTACAAGACGATGGACGCCGGCTACGTCCAGAGCGTGTGGTGGTCGCTCAAGCAGATCTTCGACGCCGGACGTCTGGTCGAGGACCATCGCGTCACGCCCTACTGCCCGCGCTGCGGCACCAGCCTGTCCGACCACGAGCTGGGCCAGCCCGGGGGCTACGAGACGGTCGTCGACCCGTCGGTCTACGTCCGGTTCCCGCTGACGTCCGGCCCCTACGCCGGCCAGGCCGACCTGCTGGTGTGGACGACCACGCCGTGGACGCTCGTGTCGAACACCGCCGTCGCCGTGCACCCCGACGTGACCTACCTCGTCGTCGAGACCGGGGACGGGCAGCGGCCGGTGGTCGTGGCCGAGCCGCTGGTGACGGCCGCCGTCGGCGACGACGCCCGCGAGGTCGCCCGCTTCGACGGCGCCACCATGGAGCGCTGGCACTACGCCCGTCCGTTCGAGCTGGTCGACATCCCTGACGCCCACATCGTGGTGCTGGGCGAGTACGTCACCACCGAGGACGGCACCGGCCTGGTGCACCAGGCCCCCGCCTTCGGGGCCGACGACCTGGCCGTCTGCAAGGCCTACGACCTGCCGGTGGTCAACCCGGTGCGCCCCGACGGCACGTTCGCCGCGACTGTGCCGCTGGTCGGGGGGCAGTTCTTCAAGCACGCCGACGCCGACCTGGTGCGCGACCTGCAGCAGCGCGACCTGCTCTGGCGCCACGTGGCCTACGAGCACACCTACCCGCACTGCTGGCGCTGCCACACCCCGCTGCTGTACTACGCGCAGCCGTCCTGGTACATCCGCACGACCGAGGTCAAGGACGCGCTGCTGCGGCAGAACGAGGCCACCTCGTGGTTCCCGGAGTCGGTCAAGTGGGGCCGCTACGGCGACTGGCTGCGCAACAACGTCGACTGGGCGCTCTCGCGCAGCCGGTACTGGGGTACCCCCCTGCCGATCTGGCGCAACGACGCCGACCCGTCGCGGCTGGTCTGCGTCGGGTCGCTGGCCGAGCTGGGTGAGCTCGCCGGTGATGACCTGTCCGCGCTCGACCCGCACCGGCCCTACGTCGACGACGTCACCTTCACGCTGCCGGGCGTGGACGGGACGTTCCGGCGTGTGCCGGAGGTGATCGACGTCTGGTACGACTCCGGGTCGATGCCGTTCGCCCAGTGGGGCTACCCGCACACCCCCGGCAGCGAGCAGCAGCTGAGCAGCCAGTACCCGGCGCAGTTCATCTGCGAGGCCCTCGACCAGACGCGCGGCTGGTTCTACACGCTGATGGCCGTCGGCACCCTGGTGTTCGACCGGTCGTCGTACGAGAACGTGCTGTGCCTCGGGCTGATCCTGGCCGAGGACGGCCGCAAGATGAGCAAGCACCTGGGCAACGCCCTCGAGCCGATCCCGCTCATGGACACCCACGGTGCGGACGCCGTGCGCTGGTTCATGGCCGCCAGCGGCTCGCCGTGGCTGCCGCGACGCCTCGGCCACGCCGCGATCGGGGACGTGGTGCGCAAGGTGCTGCTCACCTACTGGAACACCGCGTCGTTCCTGTCGCTGTACGGCGGGCTGGCCGACTGGCGCCCGGGTGACCCGGTGCCCGGAGTCGCCGAGCGCCCCGTTCTCGACCGCTGGGTGCTCTCGGAGCTGCACCGCCTCGTCGGCGACGTGGACGCCGCGATGGACGGCTTCGACACCGCACGTAGTGGAGCCCTGCTGACGTCGTTCGTCGACGACCTGTCCAACTGGTACGTGCGCCGGTCGCGGCGGCGGTTCTGGGACGGCGACCCCGCCGCCCTGGCCACGCTGCACGAGTGCGTGCAGACGCTCACCCGGCTCATGGCGCCGCTCACGCCGTTCGTCACCGAGAAGGTGTGGCAGACGGTGGTGCGCCCGTCCGAGCCCGACTCGCCGATGTCGGTGCACCTGGCGGACTTCCCGGTCGCCGACCCCGCCCTGATCGACGCCGACCTCGCCGAGCAGGTGCGCCTGGCTCGCCGGCTCGTCGAGCTGGGACGCGCCGCGCGCGCCGAGGCGAAGGTGAGAACCCGCCAGCCTCTGGCACGCGCGCTCATCGGGGCTCGTGGCTGGGAGTCGCTGGATGCCGAGCTGCGCGGCCACATCGCCGACGAGCTCAACGTCGCCGAGCTCACGCCCCTGGGCGAGGGGCACGGCGGCCTGGTCAGCTACTCGGCGAAGGCCAACTTCAGGTCGCTGGGCAAGCGCTTCGCCCAGCACACCCCGCGGGTGGCTGCCGCGGTGGCCGCTGCCGACGCGGCTGCCCTGGCCGCCGCACTGGCGGCCGGTGAGGCCACCGTCGAGGTGGACGGTCTGGGCGAGGTCGCGCTCGAGCCCGACGACGTCGTCGTGACCGAGACGCCGCAGCAGGGGTGGGCGGTCGCCCGCGAGGGTGAGACGGTCGCGCTCGACCTCACCGTCACACCGGAGCTCACCGCCCTGGGTCTGGCCCGTGAGGTCGTGCGGGCGGTGCAGGAGGCACGCAAGCGTGCCGGTCTGGCCGTCACCGACCGCATCGACCTGGCGTGGCACGCCGAGGGCGAGCTGGCGCAGGCGATCCGTGCCCACGGCGCGCTCATCGCGGGCGAGGTTCTGGCGGTCTCGATGACCGACGACCTCAGCAAGGTGCCCGATGGCGTGGAGTCGACGAGCGAGGACTCCTCGCTCACGCTGCGCCTGCGCCGCAGCGGCTGACGCGCCGCAGCAGCACTACTCCTGCTGAGAGTCGCCCCGTTCGCCGGAACCGTCACCGGACGACGACCCGTCCGGGTTCTCCAGCTGGCCCTCCTGCAGCGCCCGCACCTGCTCGGAGTGGTACGCCACGAGGCGGCTGCGGTACTCGCGCTCGTGGGAGCGCAGGTCGTCCAGCCGCTGGCGCAGCTCGGCCTCCTTGCGCTTGAGCTCGCTGGTGAGCTGCTGCTCGCGGGCCGCGGTCTCCTCGTCGAGGGTCTTGGCGCGCTGGGTGGCCTCGGCGACCATGCGCTCGGACCGGTTCGTGGCGTCGCCGACCATCTCGTTGGCCTTGGACTGGGCGTCGTGCACGAGGGTGTCGGCCTTGGACTGGGCCTCGTTCACGAGGGTGTCGGCCGTGGTCTGGGCCTCGGTGACGAGGTTGTCCGCCGCGGTCTGGGCGTGCGTGAGGATCGTCAGTGCCGCCGCAGGGGCCTGGGCCGGATCGGTGACGGCTCGCTGCACCTGGGTGTCGGTGACCCGGGCCTGCTCGGCCGCCGCACGCGCCGCCTCCATGTCCGGCGTCGGCTGCTCACCGGCAGGCGCACCCTGCGCAGCAGCAGCCTGGAGCCGCTCGATCTCGCCGTAGAGCCGACGCAGCTCGGCCTCGACCTCGTCGAGAAACTCGTCGACCTCCTGCATGTCGTAGCCCTCACGCAGGCGGACGGTCAGGAACTCCTTGTTCGCGACGTCTTGGGGCGTCAGCGTCATCGGTCACCTCGAAGCTCGGATCATGGACGGTCTACGGTACCGCCGCGACGCCGGTCACCGTGCTGGGAGTGCCAGACTCACAGCCTCGACACGATCGACAACGCTATCTGAACCGCGATGATCAGTACCAAGAAGCCCAGGTCGAGCGACACCGAGCCGATGCGCAGGGGTGGGATCACCCGGCGCAGGGCCTTCAACGGTGGGTCCGTGACCGAGTACGTCGCCTCGAGCACGAGCACCATCGGGCCCTTGGGCTCCCAGCTTCGCGACAGCACGAACACCCAGTCGAAGACGAGTCGGGCCAGCAGCGCCAGGAAGAACAGCCACAGGACGGTCGACAGCACGGCACCGACGATCGTCACGCCACAAGCCTAAGCCACCGACGCCGCGCTCACCGCTGGGGACTCCGGCCGGCACCGGGTTCGTCCAGACGCGTCAGTGGGGGCTGGGCGGTGCCCGCCCGGTAGGCGGCCCGCCCCAGGGCCAGCCCGCTCAGCGGCACGGTGAGCACGTGCAGCGCGAGCACCAGCACCACGAGCACGGCCGTGCGCCCACCGGGCTCGTCCAGCAGAACCCCCACGAGCAGCAGCGCGACGCCGAGCACGGCGGCCTTGGACACCGCGCTGGTGCGGGTCAGCGGGTCGGGCAGGCGGAACAGCCCGAGCCCGGCCAGGGCCACGAGCAAGGCCCCCAGCACCTCGAGCACTCCGGCGAGCGTCTGCATCATTCGTCGGTCCCCCGGTGGACGAGGCGTGCCAGCGAGATCGTGGCCACGAACCCGACGAGCACGGCCACCAGCGCGAGGTCGAGAAGCAGGGGCTGCTCGGTGCGTGCCGCCACCAGCACGACGGCACCGACCGCGGCGATGAACACGAGCTCGGCGCCGATGGCCCGGTCGGCCGCGGTCGGACCGACCCAGATGCGCAGCACGGCAGCCAGCACCCCGAGGGCGAGCAGCCCGAGCGCGACGTCGGTGGTGCTCATGGGTCCTCCTCGATCGGCTGCGGGTACCGCAGGGCACGCAGCACCCGGTGCTCCATCGCCTGTACCTCGGCCCGCAGGGCCTCGGGGTCGGCTCCGTACATGCCGTGCACCCACAGGGCGGGCGGGCTCGACTCGATGCCCACGGTCAGCGTGCCGGGCGTCAGGGTCAGCAGCCCACTGACGGTGGCTGTCTCGATCCCGGTGCGCGCACGCAGCGGCACCACCAGCACCACCGGGGCCACGCGTGCCGACGGCGCCACGATGTCGCGGGCGACCTGCAGCGAGGCCTTGACGATGGCGACGGACGCCCAGGCGACGAGGCCCAGCACAGCGAGCAGGCGACCAGGCAGCACACGCAGGGTCATGGGCGCAGCACCGCCTCGGAGTAGGCGCCCGGGTCGGCCAGGGCGGCGCCGGCGACGTCGCTGAGTGCCAGCAGCCAGTCCGGCGCCAGCCCCACCGCGAGGCTGGCCAGGGCGAGCACGCCGCCCGGCAGCACCAGCGCTGCCGACCAGGGTGCCGCCCGCGGGCCGTCGGGCTTCGGGGCCTTGGCGGCTTCATACTCCAGCAGTTCGGCGTTGGTGACTTCGTCCGTGCCGGGGCAGCCGCTAACACGGCCGTTCTGCCGCAAATGGGCCTGTACTGTGACCGGATCCAGCCCATTTTGGTTATAGATGCCGCCAAACTCGTCGCTGCCATTGCCCCTTCGGAGAAGCCTGCCGAAACCTTCGCGCTTGCCGCAAAGCCCCTGCCGACGAACGGCCTGCCGGCCATTGCCATCCCGACCACGGCGGGCACCGGCTCGGAAGTCACGCGGACCTCGGTGATCTCCAGGGAGGACGGATCGAAGATATGGTTCTGGGGCGAAGAGCTGATGTTCGCGCAGGCGGTTCTCGATCCGGAGCTGACGCTCAGCCTGCCGCCGCACCTGACGGCATGGACCGGCATCGATGCGGTCGCGCACGCGCTCGAAGGCTCCACGGCGCGGACCACCAGCCCGGCCGGCCAACTCTACGGGCTTGAAGCCTTGCGGCTGCTGGCAAAGCATTTGCCGCGGGCCGTCGCGGATGGCTCCGATCTGGAGGCGCGCGGCCATG
>CAYNWB010000009.1:0-35523 GCA_964400785.1 uncultured Actinomycetes bacterium
CGGGGACCGTCACGAGCACCTAGCCCTGAGCCGCATCACTGATCGATCGGTGCTGATCAGACCGGCGTGGCTGAGTGATCGATGCTGCCTGGACGACACTGATCGCTCACCGATGTTGCGACCAGCAGCACCACACGCTCAGCCACCGGCGCCTGACCGGCGAGCCCGACGGCCCCGCACGATGCCCACGACCCCGGCGACGATCGCCACAGCCGAGGCGGCGAGTGCGGCCCAGGAATACCAGTTGGTGCTGTCTCCGGTGTCGGCGAGGCTGAGCGCCGTGGCGAGCACGAACAGCAGCACGCCCACGATCAGCAGGACGATGGGCATCGCGTCGAGTCCTTCGCGTCGGGCTTCGGGGGAAGGGCGGGACTACCCGAACAGCGGGTCGGGCTGCAGCTCGTATCGGTCGGAGCCGAACCCGAGCAGCAGGTAGCCGATGGGGGTCAGGAAGATCAGCAGCAGGGTCGTGCCGAGGCCGCGTCCGAACGCCTTGGACAGGTTGCTCATGACGATGATCACCACGACGAGGTTCACGAACGGGATGAGGAGAAGGAGGAACCACCACAGGGGCTTGTGGACGATCTTCAGCAGCCCGAACACGTTCAGGAACGGGATGATCGATACCCATCCGGCTTGGCCGGCCTTGACGTACATCTTCCACCCGGCGACGAGGATGAGCGCGAGCCAGGCCAGGCTCACGACCCAAAGCACGACGCTGCCTGCTCCACCTGTTGTGTCCTGCAAGAGCATCTGTGTCTCCCATTGGTTGGCGGGGATAAGAAGTCAGCCGCGCCAACGTAGCAGCCCGGAGTTCATGGTCCCGTCTGGTGGACTGTGCGCATGGCACGTGTCTCGCTGCTGCGACTCAGGCTCTGGTGGGAAGACGCCTTCTGGGTCATCCCGGTCATCGGCATCCTGGCAGCCTTCCTGCTGGACCTCTCGTCGGTCGTGGTCGACGAGGCCCTGTTCGAGGACGAGACCGTGGGGCGTCTGATCTCCCCGGCGGCGGCCATCACGTTGCTGGCGGCGGTGGGTGGCGGCATGGTGACTTTCACCGGGTTCGTCTTCTCGGTGGTGCTCCTGGTGCTGCAGTTCGGCTCATCCGAGTATTCACCGCGGACGGTCTCGTACTTCTTGCGTACCCGGAGCATCCAGTGGGTGCTCGCGATCTTTCTCGCCACCATCGTGTTCACGTTCCTGTCGGTGCTCGAGGTCGGGTCCAACGGCAACGCCGACTTCGTCCCGGCCGGCAGCGTGGCCTTCGCGGTGCTGCTGCTCGTGATCAGCCTGGGTGCCTTTCTGGTGCTGCTCAACGTGGTGGCCAAGCGCATCAGGGTGGACGCGGTGCTGTCCGACCTCGGCAAGCGTGCCCGACGCCAGCTGCGTTGGCGGTACACGATGTGGCGAGGCGGACAGGAGACGCTGCTGGCGAAGGTTCCAGCTCCCGCGGCCGACGCCGTGCTGGCGAGGTTCGCCGGCAGGCCGGGACAGATCATCGCCGTCGACACGATCCGGCTGGCCCGCGTGGCGCGGCGCAACCGTTGCCGCATCGTGCTGACCGTTCGCACGGGTGATGCCGTGTCGACGGGGTCACCCGTCGCCATCGTCGACGACGGCACGGCGACGGACGGCGAGATAAGTCGGTGCCTGCTCGTGGCCACGGAACGCTCGCTGCGTTACGACCCGCTATACGCGCTGAGGCTGCTCACCGACGTGTCGCTGCGCGCGCTCTCGCCGGGCACGAACGATCCGACGACCGCGGCACGCTCACTCGACGAGGTCGAGGGGGTCCTGCGCACCGCGGCGGGCCTGCCCTTGGGCACCGTCGAGGTGAGGGCTGGTGAGGGGCGCGTGGTGCTTCGCGCTCCCACCTGGTCTGACATCGTCGACCTGGCCCTGCTGGAGGTCGTCGACGTCGGCGTCGCACAGCCGCAGGTGACCCGGCGTGTGACGGCGATGATCAACGACCTGCTCGCCGAGCTGCCGGAGTCGCGCCATCGTGCCCTGCTCGTCTACAAGCGCCGGCTGGCGACCGAGGCCAGCGAACGCTTCGACAACGAGCGTCGAGCGATCGCCCTGACAGGTGACCGGCAGGGCATCGGAGGCTCACGCTGAGGCGGCGCTCACCGCAGAGTCGACCCGTGTGGTGAGTGCCAAGCCAGAGCAGATCGACGAGAGGTGTCGGTCCAGGCAGTCGAGCAGCACTGCTGCCGCCTCGTCACCACGGCCTGTCAGCGTGACGACCACGGTGCGTCGGTCGCCGTCGGTGGGATGGGTGCGACGCACGAGGTCGCTGCCCTCGAGGCGATCGACGAGCTGACTGACACCCCCCGTCGTGAGGTGCAGTGTCGAGGCGAGCTCGCTGGGGCGGAGCCCTTCGTGCTCGCGCAGAAGCGCGATCGTCTGTCGGTCCGCAGCGTGGGTGATGCCGAAAGGCGCGATGGCGTTCTGCACATCGTCGACGTAGGCCGCCCCCACGCCGGCGAGTGCGGCGGCAGCGTCCAGCGGTGACACGTGGACGCCGTCGGAGGGCAGCACAGCAGTCCCGAGCGCATCGAGCAGCTGGTGGACGATCGGAGCGGTCGTCTCGAAGTACCGGCCGAGCTCGCGCTGGAACGACGAGATGCGTCGGCGGCCGTCGTCGGTGATGGCGAGGTGCATCACGCGCCGATCGGCGCGGTCGGGTGTTCGTGAGACCAGGCCACGCTCCTCGAGGCTGCGAAGGGCCCGAGCGACGGAGCTGCGTGCCATGCCTTGGCGAGTCGCGATCACGCTCGGACGGGCCCCGGTGTCGGAGTGGACGGCGAGCAGAACCTGGATGGCCCTGTTGGCGACGGTGCCGTCGCCCAGGGTCGACGCTGCGATTCGCGTCAGCTCGACGGTCTGCTCGATCAGCAGCACCTCGACGGCAGAGAGCAGCGCCCTGTGCTCGTCGATCACCGCTCGAGCCATGGGCCGAGGCTAGTCGTCGCGGTGCTGCACCCGCTGCCGGGCCTAGCCGACCTCGCTGGGACGGTGACCGAGGTGGATCCCTAGGCGGTCGGCGCCATGAGGGAGGGGTGCGACAAGATGACTCCATGAGCACCGTTCGGTGGGGCATCGTCAGCACGGCCGACATCGGCATGAGCAAGGTCACCCCGGCCATCGCGAGAGCGAGCAACGCCGAGGTGGTGGCCATCGCGTCGCGAGACCGCGATCGCGCCCGTGCGGCGGCTGACCGGCTGGGCATCCCGGCTGCGTACGGCAGCTACGACGAGCTGCTCGCCGCTGACGACGTCGACGCGCTCTACGTCCCGCTGCCGAACGACCAGCACGCGGAGTGGACCGTGCGGGCCGTCGAGGCGGGAAAGCACGTGCTGTGCGAGAAGCCCTTGGCCATGACGGCCGCGCAGGCGCAGCAGATGGTCGACGCGGCCCAGGCGGCAGGCGTTCTGCTGGGGGAGGCGTTCATGTACCGGCACCACCCCACCTGGGTCGAGGTGGTGCGCCTCGTACGGCAGGGCCGCATCGGGGATCTGCGCGCCGTCCAGACGTTCTTCAGCTACTACAACGACGACCCGGCCAACATCCGCAACCGCCCCGAGAACGGGGGCGGTGCAGCCATGGACATCGGGTGCTACGCCATCAACGCCGCCCGCCTGCTCACCGGCGCCGAGCCGGTCGACGTGGCCTCGAGCGTCGAGCGCGACCCGCAGATGGGCATCGACACCCTCACCTCGGCCGTGCTCACGTTCCCGGGCGGCGTGCAGTCGACCTTCACGACGTGCATCAGGTGCGAGAGCTACCAGCGGGTGCACGTGGTCGGCAGCGCCGGGCGGATCGAGGTCGAGATCCCCTTCAACATCCCGCCGGACCGGACGACGCGCGTCTTCGTGACGGCCGGGGGAGACCCGCCGCAGGCCCCGGCCACGCAGACGCTCACGTTCGAGCCCGCTGACCAGTACACGCTGCAGGCCGAGGTGTTCGGTCAGGCGATCCTGGACGGCGCTCCCGCGCCGGTCGACCCGTCCGACGCGGTCGCGAACATGCGGGTGATCGAGGCCGTGCTCGCCGGCTGAGCCCGGCCTAGCGGTGCAGGCCGTTGAGGTCGCTCTGGGTGACCTCGTCGGGCTTCTTGCCGGCGATGATCATGGCGAGCACCTGGTCCTGAGTGACCTCCGACTTGTTGACGATGCCGACGAGCTTGCCCTGGAGCATGACGCTGATGCGGTCGGCCAGGTCGAAGACGTCGTGGATGTCGTGGCTGATGAGAAAGATGCCCAGGCCCTCCTCGCGCAGCTGTCGGATGAGCTGGCGCACCTCCTCGGTCTCGGCCGGTCCCAGCGCGGCGGTGGGCTCGTCCATGATCAGGATCTTGGCGTCGAAGTGCACGGCGCGGGCGATCGCCACCGACTGGCGCTGTCCGCCGGACAGCGACTGCACCGGCACCTTGAAGTTCTTGAACCGTGGGTTGAGGCGACCCATGAGCTTGCGGGTCTCGTTCTCCATCGACGTGTCGTCGAGCGTGCCCCACCGGGTGCGCAGCTCGCGTCCGAGAAAGATGTTGGACGGGGCGTCGATGTTGTCGGCCAGAGCGAGCGTCTGGTAGATCGTCTCCACCCCGATGTCGCGGGCATCGCGAGGATTGTTGATCGTGGCAGGGGTGCCGTTGATGAGGATCTCGCCCGAGTCGGCTTTGTGTGCCCCGGACAGAGTCTTGATCAGCGTGGTCTTGCCGGCACCGTTGCCACCGACGAGTGCCACCACCTCTCCGGGGTAGAGGTCGATCGACACGCCGTCCACGGCGTGCACGCCGCCGAAGGCGACGCGGATGTCGTTCATCTGCACCAGCGGCGTGCGCTGCTGGGTGGTCACAGCGGTCACTTGACCCTCCGGCGGTAGACGGTGTCGAGCGCGACGGCCACGACGAGGACGATGCCGACGACGATGTCCTGCAGCGGTGCGTCGATGCCCATGAGCACCATGCCTGACTGCAGCGACTGGGCGACGAGCGCACCGACGAGAGCCCCGGGGATCGTGCCGATACCTCCCGACAAGGACGTCCCGCCGATCACCGCCGCGGCGATCACGTAGAGCTCGTTGAGCTGGCCCAGGCCACTGGTCGCCGCGTTGAGTCGGCCGGTCGTGACGGCCGCGGCGATCGCGACGAGCACGCCCATGAGCATGAACGTCTTGATCAGGGTCCAGCGGGTCTTGATGCCGCCCAGCTCGGCCGCCTCGGGGTTGCCACCGATCGCGAACACGTAGCGGCCGAAGCGGGTGCGGTTGGCGATGAAGGTCATGACCAAGCCGACGGCAATCATGATGACGACGGGGTAGGCCAGCCCCTGCGCCTCGTCGGTGCCCGGCCTGGGGTACTGGTTGAGCACGTACGTGGCGCCGATGATCGTGGCCGTGCCGATGACGCCGATGGTGACGTCGGCCCACATGGGCCTGAGCAGAAACTCGAACTTGCGGCGTCGCCGCCGCCCGAAGTACAGCAGCGCCACCAGCCCCACGCACGCGAGGACTGCCAGCGCCCACGTGGCGGGCCCACCGATGGTGCCGTTGGCGCCACCACCGATCGTGCGGAACGTCGGGTCGAGGGGCGCGATCGTTCGTCCGGACGCCATCGCCCAGGCCACGCCTCGCCACACGAGCAGGCCACCGAGCGTGACGATGAACGCCGGCACCCCCGCATAGGCGACGATGGCTCCCTGGAAGGCGCCGATGAAGGCACCGAGCAGCACGCCCGCGCCGAGGGTGAGCAGCCAGGTGAGGGGATGGTCCAGCCCCAGCCAGCTAGGGATCCACTCCACCTGCAGGATGGCCATGGCCATGCCGAGCACCGCGAGCATCGATCCGACGGACAGGTCGATGTTGCGCGACACGATCACCAGCACCATGCCCGTGGCCATGATGCCCACCGGCGCGGTCTGCACCGAGAGGTTCCACAGGTTGCGCGGGGTGAGGAACGTGCCCCCCGACCCGATGTTGAAGCCGACCCAGATCACGAGCAGGGCCGCGAGCATGCCGAACAGGCGTGGGTCGAGCTCCATCGCCCGCAACGTGCCCGTGATCCCGCGGCGTTGCCGCCCGGGCGGGGGCGGTGCCGGCGCAGCTGCCGGCGCTGTCGACAGGTCGGTCATCGTGCTCCTTCATGACGAGGGGGTGTGACGCCCGGCTTGCCGGACGCCACACCCCCATTGCTCATCGAACAGCCGGTGCTAGCTGATCACTGGCACGCGGGCACTGCCGCAGTATCCACGTCGCCGGCGCAGACGACGTCCTTCTCGACCCACCCGGCGTCGATCGGCTCGTTCAGGTTCTCCTGAGTGACCGGGATCGGCGTGAGGATGATCGAGGTGACCTCGACGTCACCGGGGGTGGTGAACGGTGCAGCGTCGTTGCCGGCGGCCGGTGCCGAGCTGGCGTAGGACGGGTCGATCGCGGCGACGTCGACGGAGATGTCGGCGAACTCCGCACCACCTGCCAGCTGAACCGCGATGTCGGCGGCGGCAGCACCCAGGGCGAAGGCGTTCTTCCAGACCGACACCGTCTGCGTGCCCAGGGCGACCCGGTTGAGGGCGGCAGCGTCGCCGTCCTGACCCGAGACCGGAACCTGTCCCGCCAGGCCCTGAGCCTCCAGCGCTGCAACAACGCCGCCGGCCATGCCGTCGTTGGACGCGACGACCGCGTCGACGTCGTTGTTGTTCTGGGTCAGGAACTGCTCCATGTTGGTCTGGGCGACCTCAGGTGCCCAGTTGTCGGTGTAGCTCTCGCCGACGTTCTGGATCGGGCAGTCAGGATCGTTCGCGTCTGGGGCCACCGACTCGCAGCCGGCCAGCTCGGTCAGCACCTCTTCTTGACCGCCACGCAGGAAGTCGGCGTTGGCGTCGGCCTGGTTGCCCTTGATGAAGACGTAGTTGCCCTCGGGCACCTGCTCGAAGATGGCACGGGCCTGCATGCGACCGACCTCGACGTTGTCGAAGGTCAGGTAGAAGGCCTCCGGCGACTCGATGAGCCGGTCGTAGCCGACCACGGGGATGCCGGCCGCGGCCGCAGCCTCGACCGCGGGCAGGATCGCGGTGCCGTCCTGCGCCAGGATGATCAGAGCGTCCGCACCCTGGGAGATCAGGTTCTCCACGTCGGCGATCTGCTGCTCGGGGGACGAGCCGGCGTCGGTCGAGATGTACTCGACGCCCTCGGCCTCGAAGACCTCCTTCATCGCCTTCTCGTCGGCCTTGGCCCAGCGCTCCTCGTTGAAGTTGTTCCACGAGACGCCGATGGTGAGGTCGCCGCCTTCGCCCGCGGCTTCGGTCTCGCCCGCGGTCTCGTCTGGTGCGGCGTCGGTGTCCGCGTCGTCCCCGCCGCATGCGGCCAGGACGAGGGCTGCCGTCGGCAGCAACACCCAGTATCGAAGCTTCTTCGACACAGCTGCTTCCTTCCTCGAAAGGTCGTCGGTCGAACTGACCGGCCAGCCCGAACCTAGTCACAAACTGCCCACCTTCCTCGGGACTAAGGTCGCTTTTGTGTAACTCTCTGATAACGCACCATTCGCCCAGGCTCTGCTCGGGCGGTCGATCTGCGAGGGCGATGACGTGAACGTTCGTGCTGGCCGCGGGGGCCTGCTCGCCGCCACGGCCGGAGCCGTCGCCGGTTTCGCCCTCGCCTTCGGCGGGCTGTCGCTCGCCCAGCCGGGCGGATCGACGCCTGCCTGCGTGCCCGTCGCGTCCGAGCTCTCGGTGGCCCGCCAGTGGAACGAGGTGGCCCTGGACGCGGTGCGCCGCGACCTGCCGGCTCCCACGGTGCACGCACGCAACCTGTTCCACCTGTCGGTGGCCATGTGGGACGCGTGGGCGGCCTACGACGAGCAGGCGCGCGGCTACCTGGTGGACGAGGCGGTCGCGGCGAACGACGTGGAGTCGGCTCGAGCCGAGGCCATCAGCTACGCGGCCTACCGCGTGCTGGAGTCGAGGTACCTGACAGCCGGAGGTGCCTCGGACTCGATCCCCGCGTTCGACGCGTTGATGCAGGCGTCCTGCTACGACGTCGAGGTGACCACCACCGACGGCGACGGTGCTGCGGCCCTGGGCAACCGCATCGCGGCAGCGGTGCTGGCTGCAGGCCGCGACGACCAGGCGCTGGAGCAGCAGGGGTACGTCGACGACACCTACGCGCCGGTGAACGCTCCCTTGGTGGTGGCCGAGCCGGGCACCGTCATGGCCGATCCCAACCGTTGGCAGCCTCTGCAGATCGAGCAGATGATCGCCCAGAACGGCATCCCCGTCACAGACGGCGTGCAGCAGTTCATCGGCCCGCACTGGGGTCACGTGACAGGGTTTGCTCTGCCGGACGGCGGCCCGGAAGGCCTGCCGATGGACCCCGGTGCGCCACCCATGCTGGGCGACGAGGCGTCCGGCGAGCAGTTCAAGACCGACGCGGTCGAGGTGATCGCGTACAGCGCGACCCTCGACCCCGCCGACGGCCTCGTTGTCGACATCTCGCCGGCGGCGCGGGGATCGAACCCGCTCGGCACCTACGACGGCACCGGTCACTCGGTGAACCCCGTCACCGAGCAGCCGTACCGCGAGAACCTCGTCGCCCGCGCCGACTACGCCCGGGTGCTGGCGGAGTTCTGGGCCGACGGTCCCGACTCCGAGACGCCGCCGGGGCACTGGAACGTGATCGCGAACGAGGTCTCGGACGCGCTCGCCCCCGACCTGCGCATCGGGGGCCGCGGAGACGTCGTCGACCGGCTGCACTGGGACGTCGCCCTCTACCTGGCCCTCAACGGCGCGACCCACGATGCCGCCGTCGCAGCCTGGGGGGCGAAGGGCTACTACGACTACGCGCGGCCGATCTCGATGATCCGCTACATGGGCGGGCTCGGTCAGTCGTCCGACCCAGCCGCGCCGTCGTACCACCCCGACGGCCTGCCGTTGCGGCCCGACCTGGTCGAGGTGATCACCGAGCAGAGCACCGCACCGGGCGAGAGGCACGAGCACCTGAGCGGGTTCGTGGGCGAGGTCGCCGTGCGCTCGTGGACCGGCAGGCCCGACGACCCGGAGAACGGCGTCGGCGGTGTGGGCTGGGTCAGGGCGGTCGAGTGGGTGCCCTACCAGATGCCGACGTTCGTGACGCCGTCCTTCGCCGGCTACGTCTCGGGGCACAGCGCCTTCAGCCGCGCGGCGGCCGAGGTGCTCACGGGGATCACCGGCTCGCCGTACTTCCCCGGCGGGTACGGCGAGTGGACCGTGCCGGCCGAGTCGCTGGAGTTCGAGGCGGGTCCGACCCACGACGTCGTGCTGCAATGGGCCACCTACGCCGACGCCGCCGACGAGGCGGGCCTCTCGCGCCTCTACGGGGGCATCCACGTGCGCTCCGACGACCTGCGTGGGCGGGTGCTCGGGCAGGCCTGCGGGCGAGCGGCCTGGACCAAGGCCCAGGAGTACTACGGCGGTGAGACGTGAACCGCTGGTGGGGGTTCTTCGCCGGCGGGCTCACCGTCGGGCTGGTGGCCGGTGCCGGCGCGTTCGCCGCCGCGGGGACGCAGGCGACCGAGCACGGCGAGCCCGCGATCGCCCACTTCGTCGAGCAGACGCTCGCCTCGGGCGTGCGTCAGGTCTACGACGGAGGGTTCACCCACTACGTCGGCGGCGGGGTCGCGGCCTTCGACTGCGACGAAGACCGGATGACCGACCTGTACCTGGCCGGCGGCGAGCAGCCGGCAGGTCTGTTCGTGAACACCTCCACAGCCGGCGGGCCACTCTCGTTCGAGGCCAGACCGGCCGGGGTGACCGACCTCACCGGCGTCGTCGGTGCCTACCCGCTCGACGTCGACTCCGACGGCCACCTCGACCTGGCCGTGCTGCGGGTCGGCGAGAACGTGATGCTGCGGGGCATGGGGGACTGCCGGTTCGAGGACGCGACCGCCGCCTGGGGGGTCGACCCCGGCGAGCACTGGACGGCCGCGTTCAGTGCGACGTGGGAGGGCGACAACGCCCTGCCGACGCTCGCGTTCGGCAACTACCTGCAGGTGCCGCCCGACGACGAGGTCGTCCGCGAGTGCGCGCCCAGCCACCTGGTGCGCCCCGACGGTGAGGGCTACGGCGAGCCCCTGCCCCTGGAACCGGGCCTGTGCACGCTGTCGGTGCTGTTCAGCGACTGGAACGGCACCGGTCGAGCCGACCTGCGCATGGCCAACGACCGGCACTACTACGCCGAGGGGGGCGAGCAGCTGTGGCGGGTGGAGCCGGGCGAGGCCCCCGTCCTCTACACCGAGGCCGACGGCTGGCAGCCGTTGAGCATCTGGGGCATGGGCATCGCGCAGGGCGACGTCACCGGGGACGGACTGGCCGAGGTGGTGCTCACCAGCCAGGGCGACAACAAGCTGCAGACCCTCGCCGACGACCCCGACCGACCCCGCTACACCGACATCGCGCTGCGAGCGGGCACGACGGCCCACCGTCCGTTCATGGGAGACGACACCTACCCGTCCACGGCATGGCACCCGGAGCTGGCCGACGTCAACAACGACACCCTGCTTGACCTCTTTCTGTCGAAGGGAAACGTCGACAGCCAGGGCGACCACTCCTCCGACGACCCGAGCAACCTGTTGCTCGGGCGATCCGACGGCACGTTCGTCGAGTCCGCCCGGGACGCGGGCGTGGTGAGCCTGGGGCTGGGTCGCGGCGCTGCTCTGGTCGACCTCAACGCCGACGGCATGCTCGACCTCGTCGAGGTCAACCGGTCCGACAACGTCCGCCTGTGGCGCAACGTCGGGGCCGGCACCCCGCAGCGTCCCGAGCCGATGGGGTCGTGGGTGGCGGTGCGGGTGTCGCAGGCCGCACCGAACGTCGACGCGATCGGTGCCTGGGTGCAGGTGCGCACCGGCGACCGACTGCAGCAGCGCCAGCTGGTGGTGGGCGGCGGTCACGCCGGCGGGCAGCTCGGGTGGCTGCACTGGGGGCTGGGCGACGCCGACGGGGCACAGGTGCGCGTCACCTGGCCCGACGGCGAGGTCGGGCCCTGGGTCGACGTGGACGCCGACACGTTCGTGCTGGTCGAGCGTGGCAGCGATGTGGCTGCCACCTGGAGCCCGCCCGCCTCGTGAGGCGGACTACAGCGCGATGACGCGACCGGTGCGGGCCGACTCGCGCGCCGCGTCCAGCACTCGCATGGCGTCGATCACGCTCGACAGCTCGACGGGTGCGTGGCCGAGCCCCAGAAGGCTGCGCGCGAGCTCGCGGTAGTAGCCGGGCCAGGCTCCGGGCAGCGAGGGCACCGTCTCGCCCGAGGGCAGCAGCCGTCCCCACTGGTCGGGTGGCTCGGCGCCCCAGTCGGTCCCCGGTCGCTCCCCGTCGCGCAGGCGCTGCTCCTGGCTGTCGAGCCCGTCGACGACGTAGGCGCCACGCGACCCGAGCACGCGAAACCGTGGCCCCAGGTGGGCGGCCACCGCGCTGGCCCACAGGTGGCTGGTGGCCCCGCCGTGGTGCTGCAGCGCCACGAACGTGTCGTCGTCGGCGGCGGCGGGGTCGCGGACGCCGCGCACCTCGGCGTAGACCGACTCGACCGGTCCGAGCAGGCACAGCGCCTGGTCGACCAGGTGGGCACCGAGGTCGTACAGAAGTCCGCCCATCTGGTCGGGGTCCGGGCTCTCGCGCCAGGCCCCCGTGGGCTCGGGGCGCCAGCGCTCGAACCGCGACTCCAGCCGGTGCACCCGGCCCACCGCGCCGTCCTCGACCAGGGCGCGCAACGTGCGGAAGTCGGAGTCCCACCGGCGGTTCTGGAACACGTGCAGCTGCCGGTGGTGATGGCGGGCGACCTCGGCCAACGCCTGCACGGTCGCAGCGTCACGAGCGACGGGCTTGTCGACCAGCACGTGCAGCCCGTGCTGCAGGCCGGCCCTCGTCAACGGCTCGTGGGCCACGTTGGGGGTGGCCACGACCACGACGTCGTACTCGTCCGCGTCGTGCCACAGCGCCTCGACCCGCGTGATGACGTCGGTACCCGGATGCGCGGCGCGCACCTGTGCGGCCCGCGAGGCGTCTCCGGTGACGACGGAGACCAGCCGCATCTGCTCGGTGGCCTCGATGAGCGGAGCGTGGAAGACGCGCCCAGCCAGCCCATACCCCACCAGGGCAACACGTAGCGGTGCGCTCATGCCAGGATCAAACCACCCGAGAGCAGGAGGCGCTCATGCCCGCAGAGACCCGTGACCTCACCGGAACCGTCGTCGTGATCACCGGAGCCACCGCCGGTATCGGGGCGGCCGCGACGCGGCTGCTCGTCGAAGCGGGCGCGAACGTGGCTGTCGGGGGCCGCCGGCAGGAGCGTCTGGACGAGCTCGTCGCCGAGCTCGGCGCCGACCGTGTCGTCGGCGTCGTGTGTGACGTGCGCAAGCCCGAGCACAACGCGGCGCTCGTGCAGGCCGCCCTCGACGCCTGGGGCCGCGTCGACAGCGTCGTGCCCAACGCGGGCATCGGCATGTACGGCGGCATCCTCGACTACCCCGACGACGAGATCGCCCGCATGGTCGACACCAACTACACCGGCACCATCTGGACAGTGCGGGCGGCACTGCCCGCCATGCTCGAGACCACCGGAGGTGGTGACGTCGTGATCGTGGCCTCGGTGGCCGGGTTGCGTGGCGGTGGGGACGAGGCGGTCTACGCCGGCACCAAGTTCGCCCAGGTCGGCCTGGCCGGTGCCATGGACCGTGAGCTGCGTGAGAAGGGTGTGCGCGTCACGGCCATCTGCCCGGCCGGGGTCGAGACCGAGTTCGCGATGGGCGCCGGCCGCACCGAGGGAGACCCGTCGCTGGCGGCCTACCTGCGTCCCGAGGACGTGGCCCATGCGATCGTCACCGTGCTGCAGCAGCCGCGCCGGGTGCGCACGACGCTGTGGGCACTGTGGTCGATGGGGCAGCAGTCCTGAGCCAGGCTGGCGAGAGCCGCGTCAGCGGTAGCCGAGCACGTCCCGCCAGCTGATCTGCGGCTGCCACCCGAGCAGCCGACGGGCGTCGTCGATGCCGTGCAGCCCCTGGTGCTCGCCGGTGCCGGGCCGCAGTGGCACGCCCGGGTAGAAGCGCTCGACGAGCTCGGCCGTCGGGGTGGGCGTGAGTGTGTCGGCAGCAGCGATGGTCACTGCGTGCGCACCGGTCACGTCGACCTCGAGGGCCCGCTGAACCGCGCGTGCGGCGTCGCGTGCGTCGATGTATCCCCACAGGTTGGGCCGGCGCTGCTCGAGGTGCTCCCACACCGAGGGCAGTGCGGCGTACGAGGCGTCGTGCGCCGGGTCGGTGAGGTGCACGTTCGACAGCCGCAGGGCGATGACGGTCATGCCGAACCGGTCGGCCAGGTGGCCGGAGAGGTGCTCGCAGGCCACCTTGCTCATGGCGTACCCGTTCTGCGGATGCTGGGGGTGGTGCTCGTCCAGCGGCAGGTACACCGGGGTCACCTCGACCCAGGGCCAGCCGAACACCTGCTGCGACGAGGCCCAGACCACCCGCGCGATGCCCAGGTGGCCGGCAGCCCACAGCACGGTGAACGTCGCGGCGGTGTTGTGGGCGAAGCGCTCGGCGCCCTCGACAGGGTCGTCGGCCGCGTCGGGGCGAGGATTCGACCCGAGGTGCACGACGGCGTCGACGCCGTCCAACGCGGCCGCGACCGAGCGGTAGTCGCGCAGGTCGACCTCGACGAACGCAGCCGGCGTTCGATCGACCAGGTCGAGGTTGACCACCTCGTACCCCTGGTCGATCAGGTGGGCGACCGTCGTCCTGCCGGTCGCTCCGCTTCCTCCTGTGACGGCGACACGCGTGATCATGTGTCCATCGTCCCTGCCGAGAGGGCGATCGGAGTGCCAAGGTGAGGGGCATCACCATCAGCCCGAGAGGACGGCCACCATGCACGAGCCCACACCCGCCGACAAGTTCACCTTCGGACTCTGGACGGTGGGGTGGCAGGCACGCGACCCGTTCGGCGACGCGACGCGTCCGCCGCTCGACCCGGTCGAGGCGGTGCACCGGCTGTCCGACCTGGGTGCCTACGGCATGACCTTCCACGACGACGACCTGGTGCCGTTCACGCTGAGCGACTCCGACCGCGCCGCGGGCATCGAGCGCTTCAAGAAGGCGCTGGCCGAGACCGGGCTGAAGGTGCCGATGGCCACGACGAACACGTTCACCCATCCGGTGTTCAAGGACGGGGCGTTCACCCACAACGACCGGGAGGTGCGTCGGTTCGCGCTGCGCAAGATCATGCGCAATCTCGACCTCGCCGCCGAGCTGGGGGCGCACACCTACGTGTTCTGGGGCGGGCGTGAGGGGGCGGAGACCGATGCGGCCAAGGACATCCGCACGGCGCTCGACCGGTACAAGGAGGGCCTCGACCTGCTGTGCCAGTACGTGATCGACCAGGGGTACGGCATCCGGTTCGCGCTCGAGCCCAAGCCGAACGAGCCGCGCGGCGACATCCTGCTGCCGACCGTCGGGCACGGGCTGGCGTTCATCTCGATGCTCGAGCACTCCGAGATGGTCGGGCTCAACCCCGAGGTCGGGCACGAGCAGATGGCGGGGCTCAACTTCGTCGCCGGCATCGCCCAGGCGATGTGGCACGGCAAGCTGTTCCACATCGACCTCAACGGCCAGCACGGCATCAAGTACGACCAAGACCTGGTGTTCGGTCACGGCGACGTCAAGTCGGCGTTCTTCTTGGTCGACCTGCTCGAGCACGGTGGCTACGAGGGTCCCCGGCACTTCGACTACAAGCCGTACCGCACCGAGGACGTCGATGACGTGTGGGTGTCGGCTGCGGCGAACATGCGTACCTACCTGATGCTCAAGGAGCGAGCCGCCGCCTTCCGGGCCGACCCTGAGGTTCAGGCGGCGTGGCAGGCGTCGCGCTCGACCCTGCTGGCGACCCCGACGCTGGCGCCGGGCGAGACGTACGCCGACCTGCTGGCCGACCGCTCGGCCTTCGAGGACTTCGACTACGAGGCGGCCGCGGCGCGCGGCATGCACTACTCCCGCCTCGACCAGCTGGCGATCGAGCACCTGCTCGGCGCTCGTTGAGCCACGCATGACCGACCTGGTTCTGGGCCTCGACGTCTCGACCACGGCCACCAAGGCCGTGCTCGTCGATCGTGGTGGAACGGTGGTCGCGGTCGGGGTGAGCGAGTACCCGTTCGAGGCCCCGCAGCCGGGCTGGTCGGAGCAGAGCCCGCACCTGTGGTGGTCGGCGACGTGCGAGGCGGTCGCCTCGGCTCTGCGCAGCGCCGACGCCGAGGCGGCGTCTGTCAGGTGCGTCGGGCTGACCGGGCAGATGCACGGCTCGGTGCTGCTCGACGCATCCGGGGATGTCGTGCGGCCCGCCCTGCTCTGGAACGACCAGCGCACCGGACAGCAGTGCGACGCGATCCGAGACGCCGTCGGGGCGGCCCGGCTGGTCGAGCTGACGGGCAACGACGCGCTCACCGGGTTCACTGCGCCCAAGCTGCTCTGGGTGCGTGACCACGAGCCGGACGTCTGGGCCCGCGTGGCCCACGTGCTGCTGCCCAAGGACTACGTGCGCTACCGGCTGACCGGGGCGCTGGCCACCGACGTGGCCGACGCCTCGGGAACGTTGCTGCTCGACGTCGCGGGTCGGCGGTGGTCGTCGGAGGTGATCAGCGCCCTCGGCCTCGACGGGGGAGTGCTGCCGGAGCTGTTCGAAGGCCCTGAGCTCACCGGGACGGTGTCGGTGTCGGCGGCCGACGCGACGGGGCTTCGCGCCGGCACGCCGGTGGTGGCAGGTGGCGGCGACCAGGCGGCCAACGCTGTCGGGGTGGGGGCCGTGAGCCCCGACGTCGGGGCGCTCTCGCTGGGGACGTCCGGAGTGGTGTTCGTGCCCACGGCAGCCCCCGTCATCGAGCCGGCGGGTCGCGTGCACTCGTTCTGCCATGCCGTCCCCCAGACCTGGCACGTCATGGGTGTGATGCTCTCGGCGGCCGGCTCGCTGCGCTGGTACCGCGACGCGCTCGCGCCGGGCGAGGACTTCGGTGCGCTCGTCGCTGCTGCCGGTGACGTGCCGCCGGGTGCTGAGGGGCTGAGGTTCCTTCCGTACCTGACCGGTGAGCGCACGCCGCACCCCGACCCGATGGCCCGAGGGGCGTTCGTCGGGCTCACGGTGCGCCACACGCGGGCACACCTGACGCGAGCCGTGCTCGAAGGCGTCGCGTTCGGGCTACGCGACGGCCTGCAGCTCATGCGCGACGCGGGGGTGCCCATGCCGAGCGAGCTCCGAGCATCGGGAGGGGGCACGAAGAGTCCGGTGTGGCGGCAGATCGTGGCCGACGTGCTCGGCGTCCGCCTGGTGTCGGTCGGCACGGTGGAGGGCGCGGCCTTCGGCGCGGCGGTGCTCGCGGCCGTGGGCAGTGGTTGGCACGGGTCGGTGCCGGAGGCTGTGGATGCCCTGGTCAAGCCCCTGTCGGCGACCGAACCTGGCGTGCCCGAGCGCTACCGCGAGCCGTACGAGTCGTTCCGCGGCCTGTACCCGGCGCTGCGGGACTCCTTCGCGAAGATGGGTCGCGAGTAGCCACCGCGTGCGGGGTGAGGTGCCTGTCCCCATACAAAGTGCCTCGGGTGGGGGGCGAAAACAGCGCTTATGTCCTGATTCTGCGGGGATGCTGGCGGCACTATGTATGGGGAAGCGACACCCTGGCGGGTGAAGCGCCTGCCTATCGCTGCAGCAACGCCACCCAGCGGTCGAACACGAGGCTCGCCGCGGGCGCGATGGCGGCCGTGTGGCTGTCGTGCAGCAGGTCGGCCGGGTCGACCCCTGCCTGGGCCACCTCGCCGGCGAACTCCTGCGCCATCGCGCGCACCGCAGCGGCGTCGGTCTCGAGGTGGAACAGCAGCCCGTAGGCAGAGTCGCCCACCCGGAACGCCTGGTTGTGCGTGAGCGTCGACGATGCCAGGTGCACCGCCCCGGAGGGCAGCTCGGGCACGTCTCGGTGCCAGTGCAACGGCGTGAGGTGCCGCGCCAGCCCGCCGAACAGGTGGTCGTGCAGCGCGGCGTCGCTGAGCCGCACCGGGTGCCACCCGAGCTCGAGCACCTCTCCGGGACGTACGGCAGCGCCCGCCGCCGCCGCGAGAAGCTGCGCGCCGAGGCAGATGCCCAGGACAGGAACGCCGGCGTCGAGACAGTCCGCGATCAGGTTCATCTCGTCGGCCAGGTGCGGGTACTGCTCGACATCGTCGACGCCCATCGGTCCGCCCATCACGACGAGGCCGTCGATGCCGGCCGGTCCCACAGGGACGGGGTGTCGGTCGTAGGTGGGCACGACCGTCATGGTGCGACCGGCCCTGTCGAGGGCATCGGCGACGCGGCCGGGGCCCTCGGCGGCGACGTGCTGGATGACGACGACAGTCATGGCCGGTCCCTTCTGCCGACACAGGTAGCCTGACCTGCGCGGGGCGGTAGCTCAGCCGGTTAGAGCTGGGGACTCATAATCCCTTGGTCGCGGGTTCGAGTCCCGCCCGCCCCACCACGTCGTCAGCCGCCGTCGGCATGAGCCACGTCGTCCACCTGGCCGATCAGCTCCTCGAGCGCGTCTTCGAGGAACAGCACGCTCGTCTCGGCGCCGGACGGCTCGACGACTGCGGCCAGGTGGCTGTCGCCCTGGCGCAGCACTGACACCGCGTCGGTGAGCGACGCATCGACGGCGACGCGCGGCAGCGCGCGGCGCAGCGTGGGCGGCACCGGCGAGCCGCCCTCGAGCCCTGGACGCAGGGTGTCCTTCACGTGGGTGTACCCCACCAGGGCGCCGTCGCCTCCGGTCACCAGGATGCGGGAGTACCCCGTCGATGCCGCGACGTCCTGGACCTGCTGCGCGGTCGCCCCCGCCGGCACGGTCACCAGGTCGTCCAGCGGGATCGCGACCTGCCCGGCGCGCGTCTCGGTGACCTCGAGCGCCGAGGCGATCAGCCGGTGCTCCTCGTCCTCCAGAAGCCCTGCCTGGCGCGACTCGTGGACGAAGCGTGTGATCTGCTCGCTGGTGAACGTCGAGGCGACCTCGTCCTTCGGTTGCACGCGCAGGGCGAGCAGCACCAGGTTCGCCAGCGTGTTGATCAGCCAGATCACCGGCCGCAGCACCGTGACCAGCGCAGCCAGCGGCGGACCCAGCAGCAGTGCGCTGCGCTCGGGCCCGGCCAGTGCGATGTTCTTGGGCACCATCTCGCCCAGCACCATGTGCAGGTACACCACCAGCGCAAGGGCGAGGGCGAACGCCAGGGGATGCACCAGTGCTTCCGGCAGGCCCACGGCGGCCAGACCGGGCTCGATGAGCGCGGCGACCGCGGGCTCGCCGAGCGCGCCGAGGCCCAGCGAGCATGCGGTGATGCCGAGCTGGGCCCCGGCCATCATGAGTGAGACCTGCTCCATCGACCGCAGGGTCGTCCGGGCCCGCCGGCTGCCCTGCGAGGCCAGCGTCTCGATGCTCGAGCGTCGCGCCGAGATGAGCGCGAACTCGGCGCCGACGAAGAACGCGTTGCCGATCAGCAGCAGGACGGCAAGGGCGATCGCGGCTTGGGTGCTCATGCGTCGGTGCCTGTCGTGGTCTCGGTACCGGTCGGCTCGGCCCGCAGCCGGTCGATGCGGCGTCCGTCCATGCGGGTCACGACCAGTCGCCAGCCCGGCAGCTCCGCTGAGTCTCCGACGTCGGCGATGCGTCCGATCTCGCGCATGACGAAGCCGCCCACCGTGTCGTAGGCGTCGCTGTCGGGGCAGGGGATGCCGAGCTCGGCCACCTCGTCCGGCCGCAGCAACCCCGACAGCAGGATGCGGCCGCCGGCGAGGGGGCGGACGCGCAGGGTCGGGGCGTCGTGCTCGTCGCTCACGTCTCCGACGAGCTCCTCGACCAGGTCTTCGAGGGTGACCACTCCAGCCGTCCCGCCGTACTCGTCCACGACCACGGCGAGCGGGCCGTTCTCGCTGCGCAGCTGGCCGAGCAAGGCGTCGACCGGCAAGGTCTCCGGCACCAGCACAGCCGGCAGGGCGACGTCGCGCACCGCCGTCGTGGCCCGGCTCGGTGCGGGCACGCGCAGCGCCGTGCGCAGGTGCGCCACACCGCGGATGTCGTCGGCGTCCCCGTCCACCACGACCGGGAAACGGGAGTGGCCGGTGGCGCGGACGAGATCGAGCAGGTCGGCCACCGAGGCGCTGCTCTCGATCGTCTCGACGTTGCGCCGGGGCGTCAGCACGTCGGCGGCCACCTTGTCCCCGAAGTGCAGGGAGCGGTCGAGCAGCCGGGCCGTGGACGGCTCCAGGGTGCCGGCGTCACCCGAGCGGCGTACCAGCGACGCCAGCTCCTCGGGTGATCGTGCCGAGGCCAGCTCCTCCTGCGGCTGCATGCCCAGCCGGCGCACGATTGCGTTGGCGTTGCCGTTGAGCACGCGGATGAGCGGTCCGGCGGCTGCGGTGAACGCCGAGTGCGGGCCCGCGACGGCGCGAGCGACGGGCAGGGGTCGTGCGATGGCCAGGTTCTTCGGCACGAGCTCACCGAGCACCATCTGGAACCCGGTGGCCAGCACCAGCGCCAGGGTCACCGACACGCCACGCACGGCGGCCTCCGGGACGCCGAGCGAGAGCAGAGGCTCACGCAGCAGCGACGCGATGGCGGGCTCGGCCAGAAAGCCGACGACGAGGGATGTGACGGTGATGCCCAGCTGTGCGCCCGAGAGCTGCGTCGACAGGGCTCGCAGGGCCGTCCGGACGCGCGCTGCGCCCGCATCGCCCGCCTCGGCCCGTTCGTTCACCGTGGCCTTGTCGACCGTGACCAGGCTGAACTCCGCCGCGACGAACAGCGCGTTGCCCGCGATCAGCAGCACGCACACCAGCAGCGGCAACCACTCGGTCACAGCAGCAGTCTCCTCGCAGGCAGTCCTAGAGCGGCGAGACTATCCGCTGGTTCAGGTCGTCATCCGCGCCGAGTAGTCCCAGGAGTGCATGGTCAACGGATTGAGCCGAAGCGTGACCTCGGTGGTGCGTCGCGACCGTAGCCAGCGCGCCAGGTTCGACGAGGGGTCGTCGAGGTACTTCTGGATCAGCCGGTCGAGCACCTCGGCGGTGCCCATGTGGATGATGTCGGCGATCGCCCGGCCCCGCACGCCGTGGTACGGCGGCGCGTCCGGGGCGATCTCGAAGCCGACACGCGGGTCGTGCCGCAGTCGACGCACGAGCACCGAGTCGGCCTGCGTGGAGCACCAGATGAAGCCGTCGCGGTAGTCGAACCACATCGACTGCACCATCGCCCCCGTTCGGCCTGAGGTGGCCAGGCGTACGGGGATCACCTCGTGCGTCAGGAACGACTCGACCTGGGGCGCGTCCCAGGGGCCACTTGCCTGTGGCGAGGCGGCGGTGGTTCTCAGCACGAGGGGTATCGTCCCTGATTCGTCAACTACTGCCAACCGGCGCATCGCTCGCGGGCACGTCGGGCATGTCGAGAAGGTCGGCGACGCTGTGCTGCTCGCCGTTCTCGGTCCAGGCCAGCGACGCCGTCCGGGCGGCGAGGTCGGCGACCAGGCGTGCCGACTCGTTGCCGGATCGCCACGACAGCACGATCTCCGACCCGTCGGCCGAGGTGCTGATCTCGCCGTCGAAGGCCGAGTGCCACGTGCGAAACCGGATCAACCGGACGAGGGCCGCTACGACGGGCCTCGCTAGCTGCTCGCTGACCTCCGCCGGGGTGTAGTAGTGCCGGTTGACGTCGCGCCCCACGTTGGTGCGATCCAGCAGAGCCATGTCGTTCGACCCGGCCAGCAGCCCCACGTAGTAGACCTGCGGGATCCCAGGGGTGAAGAACTGCAGCGCCCGGGCGATCAGGTAGGCGCGGTCGTCGGCGCCGAGCGCGTCGTAGTAGGTGCAGTTCACCTGGTAGAGGTCGACGTTGGACGCGGCAGCCCCGGTGGCCTGCCGAGAGGTCCCGCCGCTGTTGGTGTGGATGCTCTCCACGAGGTCGTCGATCTGCTCGGGCGTCAGCAGGCCCGCTCGCGAGCGGTCCTCGGGGTCGGCTCCGACGTCGATCACCCCGATGCCGTCGTGCGTGTCCAGCACGGTCACGCAGTTGCGGGGGCGAACCTGCAGCCAGCGCTGCAGCGGGTGGGGGTCGCCGGCGATGAGCCCGTGCAGCACCAGCGGGGGCAGGGCGAAGTCGTAGACGAGGTCGACCTGGCGGGCGATCTCGATCTGCCGCTGGTAGTAGGCGTGCACCTCGACGAGCACCTGCAGACCGCGCTCGTGGCACCAGCCGGTGAGCTCGTCGATGAACGCGAACGTCTCGGGCGTCATGAACGACGTCGTGCCGGCGGTCTTCACCGCGTAGCCCACGGCGTCCAGGCGCACCGAGGCTGCACCGGCCTGCGCCAGCCGGTCCAGCACCGAGTGCAGGTACGCCCGGCCTGACCTGCTGTGCACGTCGATGTCCATCTGGGACGACGTGAACGTCGTCCAGGCCAGCCGGCGCGAGCCGTCGGCCATCGCCACCGGTGTGAACGGCAGGCCCGGGCGGGGCCTGTACAGCCTCAGCAGGTGCTGCTCGCTCGCCCCGTCCGGGAACACGCTGGACAGGGTGAGGAAGAGGTCGGCGTAGGCCGACTCGTCCCCGTGCGCGACCCAGTCGGTGAACTGCGGCGAGTGGGCGGAGACGTGGTTGACGATCACGTCGACCATCAGGTCGAGGTCGTCGGACAGCCTTGCGACGTCCTCCCAGGTGCCCAGGCGCGGGTCGACGGCGGTGTGGTCGTCGGGGTCGAACCCGGCGTCGGCACCGTCGAAGGGGGTGAAGAACGGCAGCACGTGCACGCCGCCGAACAGGCCGTCGAGCTCGCTGCCCAGCATGCGGGACAGACCAGCGAGGTCTCCGGCCAGCCGGTCGGCATAGGTGATGAGCTGAACCTGGTTGCGCATGGCTGAGCCTCTCGAACCGTGACGTGGTCGGCCCCATCCTGGCGCCTGTCGGTCGTCGGCGCAGTCGTCCTCGAGGTATGGCCCCCGCGACCAGGGTGTGGCATCCTGATCCCGCAACCGGATCCGCCGCGACCGAGGCCGTTGGGGAAGACGTCCCTCGGACCAAAGGAGGACCCGGTGACGACTCGTGGAGTTCTGTTCGTCCACGCGGCAACGTCGGCGCTGTGCCCGCACGTGGAGTGGGCCGTCGCCGGCGTCCTCGGCATGTCTGTACCCATGCAGTGGACGCCGCAACCAGTGGCCCCGGGCACGTTCCGCACCGAGGTCTCCTGGCGTGGACCCATCGGTACCGCGACCGCTCTGACCTCGGCGCTGCGCGGCTGGCAGCACCTGCGGTTCGAGGTGACCGAGGAGCCGACGGCCAGCTCGGAGGGCGCCCGCTACAGCTTCACCCCCACGCTCGGGGTGTTCCATGCCCTCACCGGTCTGCACGGCGACGTGCTGGTGCGTGAGGATCGCATTCGGGCCGCCGTGACGAGAGCGGCAGCCGACGGCCGCGACATCCGTGACGAGCTCGACGCCCTGCTGGGCAAGGCGTGGGACGACGAGCTCGAGCCCTTCCGGCACGCGGGGGAGTCGTCCCCGGTGCGGTGGCTGCACCAGGTGGGCTGACCCGGGACCGATCGCCCCTACAGGGGGATGTTGCCGTGCCTGCCGGACGTGGCCGGGGCCTGGCGCAGCACCTCGGCGAGCCGGCTACGGGTGAGGCCGGGGTCGATCACCTCGTCCACGACCCCGATCTGCAGGGCGGCGTCGATGCCTCCGGAGATCTGCTCGTGCTCGGCGGCGAGCTCCAGCTCGACCTGGCCGCGCTGCTCGTCCGGCACCTCTGCCAGGCGCCGCCGGTGCAGGATCCGCACGGCCGCCACAGCCCCCATCACGGCCACCTCTGCGCCCGGCCACGCCAGCACCCGGGTGGCCCCGAGCGAGCGTGAGTTCATCGCCACGTAGGCGCCGCCGTAGGCCTTGCGGGTCACCAGCGTCACGCGCGGCACCTGTGCCTCGGCGAACGCGTGCAACAGCTTCGCCCCTCGCCGCACGACACCGTCCCACTCCTGGCCGACGCCGGGCAGGTACCCCGGGACGTCGACCAGCACGAGCAGTGGCACGCCGAAGGCGTCGCACATGCGCACGAACCGCGCGGCCTTCTCGGCAGCCGCGGAGTCCAGGCAGCCGCCCAGGCGCAGCGGGTTGTTGGCCACCACCCCGACGGTGCGTCCGCCGAGCCTGCCCAGCGTGGTGACGATGTTCGGGGCCCACCTCGGGTGCAGCTCGCTGCCGCTGCCCTCGTCGAGCACCGCCTCGACCAGCGGGTGCACGTCGTAGGCGCGCCGGGACGAGGCGGGCAGCAGCGCTCCGGCAGCGACGTCCGGCACGTGCTCGGCCACCTCACCCTGTGCTCCCAGCAGGGCGGCCAGGGTGGCGGCCCGCCGCAGGGCGTCCTGCTCGGAGTCTGCGACCACGTGGACGACGCCGGAGCGGCGTCCGTGCGGCTCGGGGCCGCCCAGGCGCAGCATGTCGACGTCCTCACCGGTGACCGAGCGAACGACCTCGGGCCCGGTGACGAAGATGCGCCCGGCAGGTGCCAGCACGACCACGTCGGTCAGGGCGGGACCGTAGGCGGCGCCTCCCGCCGCGGGCCCGAGCACGACCGAGACCTGCGGCACCACTCCCGAGGCTCGGGTCATGACCGCGAACACCTGGCCGACCGCGTCCAGCGATCGCACCCCCTCGGCGAGGCGGGCCCCACCGGAGTGCCAGAGCCCGACGATCGGCACGCCGCGCTCCAGGGCGGTCTCGTACGCCCGCACCACGACGGCGCACCCCGTCGTGCCCATCGCTCCGCCCATCACGGTGGCGTCGGAGCTGAAGGCGACGACGTCGACGCCTGCCACCGTTCCCGTGGCTGCCAGCATGCCGCTGTCGTCCACGGGTGAGAGAAGCTGCACCGATCCCTCGTCGAGCAGGGCCGACAGCCGGGTGAGGGCGAAGCGCGGGTCTGCCTCGCGCGGAGGACGCGCGCCCGCGTCGGGCACGGGCGAGGGGCCCGGCACTGCCCGGGTCGGCGTGAGGCTCATCAGACGCTCCGGAACACCAGGGCGACGTTGTGGCCGCCGAACCCGAAGGAGTTGCTGAGCGCGGCGATGTCGCCCGCAGGCAGCGGACGTGCCTGCCCGGAGACCACGTCGAGCGCGACGTCGTCGTCGGGGTCCTCGAGGTTGATCGTGGCCGGTGCCAGGCGCTCGGCCACGGCGAGCACGGCGGCGATCGCCTCCACGGCACCCGCCGCGCCGAGCAGGTGCCCGGTCATCGACTTGGTCGCCGAGACGGCCACGCCGTCGGCGGCGTCGCCGAGGGCCGTGCGGATCGCCAGCGACTCCGCCACATCGCCCTGCGGGGTCGACGTGGCGTGCGCGTTGAGGTGCACGACGTCGCTCGCGGCCAGGTCGGCGTCGTCGAGCGCGTCGACCATCGCCTGGGCGGCGCCCGCCCCGACCGGGTCGGGCTGGGCGATGTGGTGCGCGTCCGAGGTCATGCCGACGCCGGCGACCTCGGCGTAGACCCGCGCACCGCGCGCGGCGGCGTGCTCGGCCGACTCCAGCACGACGATGCCCGAGCCCTCGCCGTAGACGAAGCCGTCTCGCCCCTTGTCGTAGGGGCGGCTGGCCCGCTCGGGCTCGTCGTTGCGCTTCGACAGCGCCTGCATGTTGGCGAACGCCGCGATCGGCAGGGGATGGATCGCCGCCTCGGTGCCGCCGCACACGACGACGTCGGCCCTGCCCGAGCGGATCATCTCCAGTCCCTGCCCGATGGCCTCGGCTCCCGACGCGCAGGCAGAGATCGGGGTGTGCACCCCGGCCCGGGCGACCAGCTCGAGCGCGATCGCCGCGGCGGGCCCGTTGGGCATCAGCATCGGGATCGCCAGGGGGGAGACCCGGCGCGCGCCGCGCTCCCGCAGGGCGTCGTAGTTGGCCAGGGTGGTCAGCACCCCGCCGATGCCCGTGCCGACGACGACCCCGAGTCGGTCGGCGTCGACCTGGTCGGCGTAGCCGTCGGTGTCCGGGGCCGGCAGACCGGCGTCGGCCCACGCCTCCCGGGCTGCCACGAGTGCCAGCTGGGCGGTGCGGTCCAGGCGCCGGGCCTGCACCCGGTCGAGCACGTCGAGCGGGTCGACGGCCACGGGGGCGGCGATGTGCACCGGCAGCACGTCGATGAACTCCTGCGGCAGCCGGCGCACGCCTGACCGCCCGGCGAGCATCGCCGCCCAGGTGTCGGCGACGTCGCCACCGAGCGGGGTGGTGGCACCCAGCCCGGTGACGACGACACGACGGTTCGTCGACGTCGAGCCCATGCTTCAGGCCACCGCGCGCTCGATGTAGCTGACGGCGTCCCCAACGGTCTTGAGGTTCTTCACGTCGTCGTCGGGGATCTGCACGCCGAAGCGCTCCTCGGCGGCGACGACGACCTCGACCATCGACAGGCTGTCGACGTCGAGGTCGTCGGTGAACGACTTCTCGAGCTGGATGTCGTCGGTGGGGATGCCGGCGATCTCGTTGACGATCTCAGCGAGCCCGCTGCGGATCTCTTCGGTGCTGGCCATGGGCGTTACCTCCTGGTGGTGGGGTGGTGCGGGACGGATCAGGGGACACGGATGACTTGAGCGGCGTAGACCAGGCCGGCGCCGAAGCCGATGGTCAGCGCGAGGTCGCCGCTTCGCACGTCGCCGTCGGCGATGAGCCGGTCGAGCGCGAGGGGCACCGAGGCGGCCGAGGTGTTGCCCTGCTGGGCGATGTCGCGGGCGATCGCGACAGTGGCCGGCAGCTTCAGCGTGCGCGCCATGGCGTCGGTGATGCGCATGTTGGCCTGGTGGGGCACGAAGGCGTCGAGGTCGTCGACGCTCACCCCGGCCGCGTCGAGCGCTCGCTGGGCCGCCTTCGCCATCTCGAACGCGGCCCAGCGGAACACGGGGTTGCCGTCCATCTCCAGGTGCGGCCACCGCGGTCCCTCGGGCTGGGCGAACGTCTCGTCCCAGGGCCTGTCCTGCCGGATGTGGGCGATGCCCGAGGAGTCCGACCCCCAGACCACGGGTCCGATGCCGGGCTGCTCGGACGGGCCGACGACGGCCGCCCCGGCCCCGTCCCCGAAGATGAAGGCGGTCGAGCGGTCGTCCCGGTTGAGAAAGTCGCTGAGCTTCTCCACGCCGACGACGAGCACGTGGGTGGCCGTGCCGCCGCGAATCATGTCGTTGGCCAGGGCCAGCCCGTGGCAGAAGCCGGCGCAGGCGGCCCCGATGTCGAAGGCCGCAGCACCGCCGGTGCCCAGCCGCACGTCGACCTCGGCGGCGACCGACGGGGTCTGGTTGAGCCCGGTGGCGGTCGCGACGATGAGCGCATCGACGTCGGACGGGGCCAGGCCCGCCGCGGCCAGCGCCTTGGCAGCGGCGATCGCCCCCATGTCGGCGACGCTCTCGTCGGGGGCGGCGAAGCGGCGGTTCTCGATGCCTGAGCGGCTGCGGATCCACTCGTCGGTGGAGTCGATGCGCGCCAGGATCTCGGCGTTGCTGACGACGCGGTCGGGACGGTAGGCGCCGAGCCCGACGATGCGGGCCTCGGGGCCTCGGGCACCGGCGGCGATGGTGCCGCTCACGCGGCCGACTCCGTGGCCTCGTCGTCGGAGTGCGGGTGCAGCCGCAGCAGGGGCTGCCCGGGGCTCACCGGGTCGCCGTCCTCGACCAGCCACTCCACGATGCGGCCGCCGTGGGGAGCCACGACGTCCCACGCGTCGCGCAGCGAGCGGACGTGCCCGACGAGGGTGCCGGGGGCGAGGGCGGTGCCGACGGCGTGGGCGACCGTCGAGACGGTGCCCTTGATGGGAGCCACGACCAGCCGCCAGGCCGGCAGGGCATGACCGTTCGCGTCGTGCTGGCTGTGGTCGGCCACGAACGCCCGCGCCTGCTCGAGCTGGTCGGGACCGGCGAGTGCGAGCACCTCGACCCCGGGCAGGGCGCGTCGCGCCAGGGCGCTCAGCGTGCCGGCCGGGGTCAGCTCGAGCAGGCCCGTGACGCCGAGGTCGGCCAGGGTCTGCGTGCACGCGTCCCATCGGACCGGGCTCGAGACCTGCGACACGAGGCGTGCGACGGCGTCGCGCCCGGTGGTGACGACCGAGCCGTCGGAGTTCGACAGCAGGCGGGTGCGCGGGTCGTCGACGTGCATGCCGGCTGCGAGAGCGGCCAGCCTGTCGACTGCGGGGGCCATGTGCTCGGTGTGGAAGGCCCCGGCGACCGAGAGCGGACGCAGCCGTGCTCGTGCCGGGGGGTCGCCGGCGAGTGCCTCGAGCTGCTCGAGCGTGCCGGCCGCCACGACCTGCCCGGCGCCGTTCACGTTGGCCGCCGTCAGGCCGTGGCGGTGCAGCGCCTCGGTGACGTCGTCGGGGTCGCCGCCGAGCACCGCGGTCATGCCTGTCGGCGTTGTCGCGGCGGCCTCGGCCATGGCGCGGCCTCGCTCGCGCACCAGAACCATGGCTTGCTCGGGGGTCAGCACGCCCGCGGTCACACAGGCGGTGATCTCGCCCACGGAGTGTCCGGCGCTCACCCCCGGACGCGCGTCGGTGCGCAGCGACTGCCAGGCGACGAGGCCGGCAGCGACCAGCAGCGGCTGGGCGACGGCGGTGTCGCGAATGGTCTCGGCGTCGCTCGTCGTGCCGTGGGCGACCAGGTCGACGTCGGCGACGGCAGACAGCCACTCAAGCGTGGGGCGCACCCCGTCCACCTCGAGCCAGGGCGTGAGGAAGCCGGGGGACTGGGCACCTTGTCCAGGTGCGACCACGACGAGCATGCATCCAGCCTCGCCCGTTACCCGTCGGTACAGCGGGACTGATCCCTACGAACTTAGTCGGCTCGCTTTTGGAGGAAGTCCACAACGGCTGCTGGCGCCTCGTCGGGGCTCGGGTCGGTCATCCGGCCCACCGTCAGCGCGATACGCAGCACGAACTGCCCACGTGGGTCCGAGGCCGACCAGCCGGTGAGCTCGTGTGCCCGGCGCAGTCGGTAGCGAACGGTGTTGGGATGAACCAACAGGCGTCGTGACGCGCCCTCGATCGAGCAGCCGGTGGCCAGGTAGGCCTCCACGGTGTCGCGCAGGGGTCCCCGGTCGCTGGCCAGGGGCTCGAACACCGTGCGAAGCAGGCGGTCTCGGGCCGCACTCTCTCCGGCCAGCACCCGCTCCGGCAGCAGGTCGTCGGCCGCGACCGGGCGCGGGGCGCCGGGCCAGCCGTCGGCGGCGTGCAGCGCGGACAGCGCGCATCGAGCCGCGTGGGCAGCCCCCTGCAGGGTCGAGGCGCTCGGCCCGACGACGACGGGCCTCGGCCCGAACTGCTCGACCACCGCTGCGGCGGCTCGGCCGGGGTCGGTCACGTTGTCCAGCAGCACCACCAACCGGTCGCCGTGCACCCCGACCAGGGCGCTGTGCCCGGCCTGCCGCGCCGCTGCACGCACCCCCTCGACGACCGACTCCGGGTCGCTGGGCTCGGGCACCGTGCCCACCACCACCGCCAGGCCACCCGGTCGTGGCCACCGCAGCGCTGCCGCCTGGGAGCGCACCGCCTCGTCGGTGTCGTCGCGCAGCACCGCGTCGACCACGAGGGCTTCGAGGCGGGCGTCCCAGGCACCACGCTCCTCGGCGGCACGCGCGTACACCGTGGCCGCGGCGAAGGCGATCTCGCGCGAGTAGCGCAGCATCGCCTCGCGCACGCGGGGGGCGGCCTCGCTGCCGACCACCTCGTCGAGGGACTCCTCGACGGCCTCGATGGCCACGCGCGTCATCTGCACCACCTGCTCGAGGCTGATGGCCCGGGTCAGCTCCGGCGGGGCCGAGCCGAAGACCTCGGCCGACACTGCCTTGTGCCGGGTGGGGTCGGCGTACCAGGTGGCGAACGAGGCGATGGCCGCCTGCAGGATCACCCCCACCCACGACCGTAGGTCGGCGGGCATCGCCCGGTACCAGGTGAGCCGCTCGTTCAGCTGGTGCAGGGCGCGCGTGGACATCGAGGCGGCGTTGCGTTCGAGCTCGCGGGCAGCGGCTCGCGGATCGGGAGGGCCGGGGGGTTCGGCGGACGCCCCCCAGCCCAGGCGCCGTCGTGGCATGCAGCGGACCCTAGTCGTGCCGGGAGCACTTCGGCCCTGCGTCCCGGTGGGGTGGGCAGGTAGCGTCACCGATCGTGCACGAGGTCTCGATCGCGCAGGCGATCGTCGCGGCGGTCACCGACGCCGTCGACGGTGCTGCGGTGGAGTCGGTCGAGGTCAGGGTCGGTGCCCTGTCGGGCGTGGTGGCCTCGGCACTCGAGTTCGCCTGGGACGTCGTGACCCTGCAGACCCCGCTGGCCGGGTCGGTGCTCGTCGTCCAGACGGTGCCGACGACGGTGTACTGCCCGTCGTGCCAGGCGGTTGTGGCACCGCAGGTCGGGTTCCTGTGCCCGGGCTGCGGGGAGCTGTCGGGCGAGCTGCGCAGCGGCCGCGAGCTGGAGGTTCTCTCGGCCCGGCTGCGTGAGCAGGTCGGGACGGCACCGTGACCTCGCCGGTGGGCGCTGCGCGCATCGTCGAGATGCGCCGCGGTGTGCTGGAGAAGAACGACCTGCTGGCCGCCGGGCTGCGGGCGCGGTTCGATGCTGCCGGGGTGCGGGTGTCGAACTGGGTGTCGAGCCCGGGGACGGGCAAGACGGCCCTGCTCGAGCGCGTGCTCACGACCGCCACCGAGCAGGGCGTCCGCATGGCGGCCCTGGTCGGCGACTGCGCCACCGACAACGACGCCCGCCGGCTGGCCGCGTGCGGCGTCCCGGTTCGCCAGATCGTCACCGAGGGGCTGTGCCACCTCGAGGCCGACATGGTGGCCGCGCACGTGGACGCTCTGGTCGGTGACGGCGTGGCGCTGGACGGGCTCGACCTGCTGGTGCTGGAGAACGTCGGCAACCTGGTCTGCCCCACGTCCTACGACCTGGGCGAGCACCTGCGCCTGGCGCTGCTGTCGGTCACCGAGGGGGAGGACAAGCCGCTGAAGTACCCGCAGCTGTTCGCCTCGGCCGACGTGGTCGTGCTCACCAAGGTCGACCTGGTGCGGGCGGTGGAGTTCGACGAGACCGCTGCGCGCGAGGCGATCGCGACCGTCGCACCCGACCGGCCGGTGCTGCGCACCTCGGCTCGCACGGGTGAGGGTGTGTCGGCGCTGCTGGCCCTGCTGCGTGCTGCCCAGCCGGCGTCGCCCTAGCCGTGCAGCGGCGCAGCGTCCGGATCACCGGGGTCGTGCAGGGAGTCGGCATGCGCCCCTTCGTGCACCGGCTGGCCACCGAGCTCGGCCTGTGCGGCACGGTGGGCAACGACCAGGCGGGCGTCGTCTGCGAGGTGGAGGGCGACGCCGAGGCCATCGACACCTTCGTGCGCCGACTCACCTGCGACGCGCCCGCGCTCGCGGTGGTCGAGAGCGTCACCACCGCGTCGCTGCCTCTCTCCGGCGTGGCGGGCTTTCGCATCGCGGCGTCGACCGAGGACGGCACCTCGGTCGGGTCGGTGGCCCTGGTGCCGGCCGACACGGCGACCTGTCACGAGTGCCTGCACGAGATGCGCGACCCCGCTGACCGCCGGTACCGCTACCCGTTCGTGGCGTGCACGTTCTGCGGACCCAGGTTCACGATCGTCACAGGAGTTCCCTACGACCGGCCGTTCACGACGATGGCACGGTTCACCCTCTGCCGGCGGTGCCGGCGCGAGTACGACGACCCGGGTGACCGCCGGTTCCACGCCCAACCCACCGCCTGCCCCGAGTGCGGCCCGACGCTGTCGTGGCGAGATGCCGACGGCGAGGCCCCGTCAGTCACGGGTGACGCCGCTCGTCGTCGTCGACGAGGCGATCGAGCAGACGCTGCGCAGCGGGGCGGCGCCGATCGTGCTGGCCCCGGCGCGGCTCGATCGCCCCGAGGTGGTCGCGATCCGCGACGCCGTGGCCCCCCGGCAGAGCACGCTGGGGCTCATGCTGCCCCCCAGCGGCCTGCACCACCTGCTGCTGGGCGCTCACCCCGACGAGCCGGGCGTCGCTCTCGACCTGCTCGTGCTGACCAGCGCCAACCTGGCCGACGAGCCGATCTGCAGCGAGAACGACGAGGCCGAGCAGCGGCTGGCCGGGGTCGCCGACGCGTGGCTGCACCACGACCGTCCGATCCACCTGGCCTGCGACGACTCCGTCGTGCGGGTTGTGGGGCCTGCTCCCCGCGCGCAGATGCAGCCGGTGCGACGCAGCCGGGGGTACGCACCCCTGCCCGTCCGGCTGCCCGTCGACGCGCCCCCCCTGCTCGCGGTGGGGGCGGAGATGAAGGCCACGGTGTGCCTCGCCCAGGGCCGGCGTGCCTGGCTGAGCCAGCACCTCGGCGACGTGGCCTCGTTGCCGGCCCTGGCGCTTCTGCGCCGTACGGTCGACGTCCTCTCCGCCCAGTCGCGGGTGCATCCGCAGGTCGTGGTCGCCGACATGCACCCGGGGTACCTGTCCCGGCGATGGGCCACCGAGCACGCCCAGAGCATCGGGGCCCGCCTGGTGAGCGTGCAGCACCACCACGCCCACCTCGCGGCGCTGCTCGCCGAGCACGAGCGACCGCCCGACGAGGCCGTGCTGGGGGTCACGTTCGACGGTACGGGGTATGGGGATGACGCAAGCATCTGGGGCGGTGAGTTTCTTCTGGGCTCGTACAGCGGTGCCGCTCGCGTGGCCCACCTGAGGCCGGTGTCGCTGCCGGGAGGCGACGCCGCCGTCCGGCACCCCGCCCGCGTCGCGCTCGCCCATCTCGACGCCGCCGGCGTGGCCTGGCACGACGAGCTGCCGTCGGTGCAGGCGCTGGACTCCGGCGAGCGTCGCCTGCTGGCCAGCATGCTGCGCACCGGCACGGGCTGTGTCCCCACGACGAGCATGGGCCGCCTGTTCGACGCCGTGGCGTCGTTGGTGGGGGTGTGCCAGCAGTCGGGCTACGAGGGCCAGGCCGCGATCGAGCTCGAGGCCGCGCTGGTGGCGGGCGGCGCTGCCGGCGCGGACGCACCGTCCTACCGCTTCGACCTGGTCGAGAAGGATGGGGTCGTGCTGGTCGACCCGGCGCCGGGCCTGTCGTCCGCGGTGCGTGACGTGCTCGACGGTGTGCCGAGCGCAGAGGCGTCGCGGCGCTTCCACACCGGTGCTGCGCTCATGGTTCGCGACGTGGCGAGGACGGTTCGCGACAGCCACGGCGTTGCAGCCGTTGGATTGACCGGCGGCGTGTTCCAGAATGCGACGATGACCATGGACTGCCGGCGGCTGCTGGAGGCCGACGGCTTCGAGGTGCTCGTCCACCGGCGCGTGCCACCCAACGACGGCGGCCTGGCGCTCGGCCAGGCGATGGTCGCCGCTCTCGGCGGAGGAAGGTAGACGCCCATGTGCCTCGGAGTACCGGGACGGGTCGAGCAGGTCTGGGACGCGGGTGGCACCCGCATGGCCACCGTCGACTTCGGGGGCATCCGCAAGGACGTGTGCCTGGCGTACGTGCCCGAGGTCGAGGTCGGTGACTACACGGTCGTCCACGTCGGCTTCGCGATCACGAAGCTGGACGAGGAGTCGGCGCTGGAGACGCTGCGCCTGTTCAACCAGATCGGGGCGCTCGAGCAGGAGTTCTCCACCGAGGTCGGCGAGCAGGAGGCCTCGTCGTGAAGTACCTCGACGAGTTCCACGACCCCGACCTGGCCCGGCGGCTGCTCGACGAGATCCACGCCACGGTCACCCGGCCGTGGTCGCTGATGGAGGTCTGCGGCGGGCAGACGCACACGATCATCCGCAACGGGATCGACCAGCTGCTGCCGGACGGGGTGACGATGATCCACGGCCCCGGGTGCCCCGTGTGCGTCACGCCCCTGGAGATGATCGACCGGGCACTGGCCATCGCGGCCCTGCCCGACGTCGTGTTCTGCTCGTTCGGCGACATGATCCGCGTGCCCGGCAGCGAGAAGGACCTCTTTCGGGTCAAGAGCGAGGGGGGCGACGTGCGCGTCGTCTACTCGCCGCTGGACGCGGTCGCGATCGCCCGTGAGAACCCCGACAAGCAGGTCGTGTTCTTCGGCATCGGCTTCGAGACCACCGCCCCGGCCAACGCCATGACGGTCTACCTGGCGAAGAAGGAGGGGCTGCCCAACTTCTCGATGCTGGTCAGCCATGTGCTGGTGCCGCCGGCGATCAGCGCGATCATGGACTCACCGCACCGGCGGGTGCAGGCCTTTCTGGCGGCCGGCCACGTCTGCGCCGTGATGGGGATGCGCGAGTACGTGCCGCTCGTGCAGCGCTACCAGGTGCCCATCGTCGTGACCGGGTTCGAGCCGCTCGACGTGCTCGAGGGGATCCGCCGCACCCTGGTGCAGCTCGAGCAGGGCCGGGCCGAGCTCGACAACGCCTACCCGCGAGCGGTGTCGATGGACGGCAACGTGCCGGCCCAGCAGATGGTGCGCGACGTGTTCGAGACCACCGATCGGGCCTGGCGCGGCATCGGCATGATCCCCGGCAGTGGCTGGAGGCTCTCGTCGCGCTATGCGGAGTTCGACGCCGAGCAGCGGTTCGACGTCTCGGGCATCACGACCGAGGAGTCGCCTCTGTGCCGCAGCGGGGAGGTGCTGCAGGGGCTGATCACGCCCCACGAGTGCTCGGCCTTCGGCACGCGGTGCACCCCGCGCAGCCCGCTCGGTGCGCCCATGGTGTCGAGCGAGGGCGCGTGCGCTGCCTACTACGCCTTCCGCCGGCTCGACGTGCCGGCCGGGACCGGTGCGTGAGAGGTGCCGGACCTCGAGGCGTGGACCTGCCCCCTTCCGCTGCGCGACTCACCCACGATCCTGCTCGGGCACGGTGCCGGAGGGCGCCTGTCGGCCGAGCTCGTCGAGCACCTGTTCGTGCCGGCCCTGGGGGGAGACCCGCAGGCCCTCGCCGACGCTGCCGTCGTCGAGGTGGGGACGGCGCGCGTCGCCATGTCGACGGACTCCTTCGTCGTGCGCCCGCGCTGGTTTCCTGGGGGCAACCTCGGGTCGCTCGCGGTCAACGGCACCGTGAACGACCTGGCGATGGTCGGGGCGCGGCCGCTGTACCTCACCGCCGGGTTCATCGTCGAGGAGGGCCTGCCGCTCGACGAGCTGGGGCGGCTCGCCACAGCGATGGGTGAGGCCGCCGAGGTCGCCGGGGTGCGGGTCGTGGCCGGCGACACAAAGGTGGTCGACCGGGGGCACGGCGACGGGCTCTTCGTCTGCACGGCCGGGGTGGGGCTGGTGCCACCCGGCGTCGAGATCGGGCCGACCCGTGCGCGTCCCGGTGACGCCGTGCTGCTCAGTGGACCGATCGGCCTGCACGGCATCGCTGTGCTGAGTGTGCGCGACGGACTCGAGTTCGGTACCGAGATCCGCTCGGACTGCCAGCCGGTCAACGGTCTGGTCGCTGCACTGCTCGACGCCGGCATCGACGTGCACGTCCTGCGCGACCCGACCCGGGGCGGGGTCGCGGCGTCCCTGAACGAGATCGCAGCGTCGTCACGCGTGGGGGTACGGATCGTCGAGCGCGACATCCCCGTGCCCGACGAGGTGCGCGCGGCGTGCGGGTTTCTGGGGCTGGACCCCCTCGTGGTCGCCAACGAGGGCAAGCTCGTCGCGTTCGTGCCCCAGAACCAGGCCGATGAGGCGCTGGCGGTGCTGCGCGCCGACCCCGCAGGGGTCGGCGCCACCCGCATCGGCACGGTCGTCGAGGAGCACCCGGGCGTGGTCGTCGCACGCACCGGCATCGGAGGCACTCGCGTGGTCGACCTGCCCTTGGGGGAGCAGCTGCCGCGTATCTGCTGACCGGCCGAGCGGGTGATGGTGTCCTTCGGCATACAAAGTGCCGGGTCGCCCCCAGCAGCCGTGGTGTCGTCGCAGGTCAGAGCGTTGCGATCAAGGCCGGCCAGGCTCCGACGGGCACTTTGTGTGGGGACGGGCACCTACCCGCCCCGCGCACTACTTGTGCAGCAGGCTCGCGGCGTGGTCGGGCACGTAGGTCTGCGTGTCCTTCGGCGGCCGCTGGTATCCCGTCGACGGCGGGCGCTTCGGTAGCTCGAGGCGCGGCTTGGGTACCTCGTAGTAGGGGATCGTCGAGAGCAGGTGAGCGATCATGTTGAGCCGGGCCGACTTCTTGTTGTCGCTCTCGACCACGTACCAGGGGGCCTCACGGATGTCGGTGTGCACCATCATCTCGTCCTTGGCCCGCGAGTAGTCCTCCCAGCGGGTGATCGACTCCAGGTCCATCGGCGAGAGCTTCCAGGTGCGCATGGGGTCGGTCAGCCGCGAGGCGAAGCGCGCCTCCTGCTCCTCGTCGCTCACCGAGAACCAGTACTTGCGCAGCATGATGCCGTCCTCGACGAGCAGGCGCTCGAAGATGGGGCACTGGTGCAAGAAGCGTCGGTACTCGTCGATGGTGCAGAAGCCCATCACCTTCTCGACACCGGCGCGGTTGTACCAGGACCGGTCGAAGAT
>CAYNWB010000009.1:35553-64184 GCA_964400785.1 uncultured Actinomycetes bacterium
GCCGCCCTTGCCGGCGGCGTCGCGCCCCTCGAAGATGATGACGAGTCGGATGTTCTCGCGGCGCACCCACTCCTGCAGCTTCACCATCTCGGCCTGCAGTCGGTAGAGCTCCTTCTCGTACACCTTCTTCGGCAGCTTCTGCTTGCTCGTTCCGCCGCCTGCCTCGTCGTCGCGGTGCTTCTTCTTGGCCACGGGGTCAGGCTAGTGGCCCGAGCCCGTGGCCCAGTGGGACCTTCGTCCCTACGCCTCGCCGCCGACCTCCTCGGCCGTCGTGGCGTTGACGTCGTCGAGCCGGTAGGTGTCGAGGGCCTGCTTCACCACGTCCCAGCCCACCTCACCCCTCCGGGCCAGCGAGCGCAGCGTCGCCACGACGATCGACTGCGCGTCGACCTTGAAGTGGCGCCGCAGTGCCGCCCGGGTGTCGGACGCGCCGAAGCCGTCGGTGCCCAGCGACGAGTAGTCGCCGGGGACGAACTGGGCGATCTGGTCGGCCACCGCGCGCATGTAGTCGCTGACGGCCACCACAGGCCCGGGAGCCGACTCGAGCTGCCTGGCCACGAAGGGGGTGCAGTCGCTGTCGGGGTGCAGCATCCGGTACTCGTCGCAGGCCTTGGCCTCGCGGGCCAGCTGCGTCCAGGACGTGACCGACCAGACGTCGGCGGCCACCCCCCACTCGTCGGCCAGCCGCTGCTGGGCCTCCAGGGCCCACCGCATCGCCACACCCGACGCCAGCACCTGGGCGCGGGGTGCCCCGTCGGCGGCCTCACCCGCGGGCGAGTACCGGTACATGCCCTTGAGCAGGGCGTCGACGTCCAGGTCGTCGGGCTGGACAGGCTGCTGGTACGGCTCGTTGTACACCGTCAGGTAGTAGAAGACGTTCGGGTCGACGTCGGGGTCGGCCTCACCGAACATCTGCTGCAGCCCGGCCTTGACGATGTGCCCGATCTCGAACCCCCACGCGGGGTCGTACCAGAGCACCGCCGGGTTGGTGGCCGCGATGAGCGGCGAGTGGCCGTCGTTGTGCTGCAGACCCTCGCCGGTGAGCGTGGTGCGCCCGGCTGTCGCCCCGATGACGAACCCGCGGGCCATCTGGTCGGCCGCTGCCCAGAAAGAGTCTGCGGTGCGCTGGAACCCGAACATCGAGTAGAAGATGTAGACGGGGATCATCGGGATGTCGTGCGTGGCGTAGGACGTTCCCACCGCGGTGAAGCTCGACACCGAACCGGCCTCGTTGATGCCCTCGTGCAGGATCTGGCCGGTCGTCGACTCCTTGTACGACAAGAACAGCTCCCGGTCGACCGCGGTGTAGTTCATGCCCCGCGGGTTGTAGATCTTCAGAGTCGGGAACAGCGAGTCCATGCCGAACGTGCGAGCCTCGTCCGGGATGATCGGCACGATGCGCGGGCCGATCTCCTTGTCTTTGATCAGGTCTTTGAGCAGGCGGACGAAGGCCATCGTGGTGGCCACGGTCTGGTTGCCCGAACCGCGCCGCACCACGTCGTAGACCTTGTCCCCGGGCAGCACCAGCGGGTGCGACTCCGTGCGCCGCCGGGGCAGGAAACCACCGAGCCGGGCCCTGGTGTCGCGGATGTACTGGATCTCCTCGGAGTCCGGCCCCGGGTTGTAGTACGGCGGCAGGTACGGGTCGGCCTCGAGCTCGGAGTCCGGGATGGGCAGCTCGAGCCGGTCCCGGAACAGCTTGAGGTCGTCCAGGGTCAGCTTCTTCATCTGGTGCGTGGCGTTGCGCCCCTCGAAGTGCGGGCCGAGGCGGTAGCCCTTGATGGTCTTGGCCAGGATGACCGTGGGCTGGCCGGTGTGCTCGGTGGCCGCCTTGTAGGCCGCGTACATCTTGCGGTAGTCGTGCCCGCCTCGCTGCAGGCCCCAGATCTCGTCGTCGCTCCAGTCGGCGACGAGCTTGGCGGTGCGCGGGTCGCGTCCGAAGAACTGCTCCCGGATGTAGGCGCCCGACTCGGCCTTGTAGGTCTGGTAGTCGCCGTCGAGCGTGGTGTTCATCAGGTTCACCAGTGCTCCGTCGGTGTCGGCGGCGAGCAGCCTGTCCCAGCCGCGCCCCCAGACCACCTTGATGACGTTCCAGCCGGCACCCCGGAACGTCGCCTCGAGCTCCTGGATGATCTTGCCGTTGCCGCGCACCGGACCGTCGAGGCGCTGCAGGTTGCAGTTGATGACGAAGGTCAGGTTGTCCAGCTCTTCGCGGGCCGCCAGGCCGATCGAGCCGATCACCTCGGGCTCGTCCATCTCTCCGTCACCGAGGAACGCCCACACGCGCTGCTGGCTGGTGTCCGTGAGCCCGCGGTGGTGCAGGTAGCGGTTGAACCGGGCCTGGTACACCGCGTTCATCGGGCCGAGGCCCATCGAGACGGTGGGGAACTCCCAGAAGTCCGGCATGTTGCGCGGGTGGGGGTAGGAGGGCAGACCGCCTCCGAACGCGGCGTGCGAGAACTCCTGGCGGAACCCGTCCATGCGCTCGGTCGAGATGCGGTCGAGCAGGAACGACCGTGCGTACACCCCGGGGGAGGCGTGGCCCTGGAAGAAGACCTGGTCGCCACCGCCCTCGTGGTCCCGTCCGCGCCAGAAGTGGTTGTAGCCGACCTCGTAGAGGCTCGCCGAGGAGGCGTAGGACGAGATGTGACCACCGACGGCGATACCCGGACGCTGCGCCCTGTGCACCATGATCGCGGCGTTCCAGCGGATGAGCCGGCGGATGCGCCGCTCGAGGCCCTCGTCACCGGGGAAGTACGGCTCGGCCTCGGGTGGGATCGTGTTGATGTAGTCGCTGGACAGCAGGCTGGGCACGCCGACGCCCCGCTGGCGGGCACGCTCGAGCAGGGCCAGCATCAGGTATCGGGTGCGCTGCTTGCCGCGCTCGTCGATGGCGGCGTCCAGCGACTCGAACCACTCGCGGGTCTCCTCGGGGTCGATGTCGTAGAGCTGGGTGAGCGCCCCGAGCACGGAAGGGTTCAGAGGGTCGGCCACGGTCGTCCTGTCAGTCGTCGGTCAAGGGTCAGCACCTCATCCTGTCGCGAAACCGCGTCCGCGTCATCCGCTCTGGTCATTAGTCCCTAGCGGCGGAGGGACCGGCGGGCTGACGATGCGGACGTGGGCGGTGCGGTGCCGTCGACGTGACGTCAGGAGGTTCGATGAAGGCCAAGGTGGGCGACCGCTTGCACGTGCACGGGCGCAACGTCGGTGACGTCGACAAGGTGGGTGAGATCATCGAGGTGCACGGCGACGACGGGGCTCCGCCGTTTCTCGTGAGGTTCCCCGACGGGCACGAGACCCTGGTCTTCCCAGGCCCGGACGCCACTGTGGAGACTCCGTCGGGCTGAACCCACCCGCCTGGCACACTTGCGCACCAGGCGAGTACTCGCTGGACTATCCCCACGAGCGGCGCACTCGGCGCCGATGACGACAAGGAGACACGCGTGGCCGAGGCCGCCGGGACAGCCGGCAGTCACCTCGACCTGGTGGCGCGGATGGGGTTTCGCGCCGGTCAGGTCATCCAGGAGCTCGGGTGGGACGAGGACTGCGACGACGACATCAGGCTTGCGATCGAGCAGACGACCGGCACGGAGCTGGTCGGCGAGGAGCACGACGACGTGGCCGATGCCGTGCTGCTGTGGTGGCGGGACGGGGACGGTGACCTCGTCGACAGCCTCGTCGACTCCCTGACCGATCTCGGGGACGGTGGGCCCGTGTGGCTGCTCACTCCGAAGATCGGCCGCGACGGGTTCGTCGACGCCGCCGACGTGGCCGACGCCGCGCCGACGGCCGGGTTGACCACGACCACCACCGTGCCGCTCACCGACGAGTGGACGGCGATCAAGCTCGTCGCACCGAAGGCCGCTCGTGCCCGTCGTTGACGGCGGCGAGCCCCGCACGACCCCGCTGGACGTGGGCGACGTCGCGCCCGACTTCGTGCTGCCCGACGCACACCGCACCGAGACCCGGCTCAGCGAGCTCGCTGCCGGCAGGGCCAGCGTCGTCGTGTTCTTCCCGTGGGCCTTCACCAGCGTGTGCACTGCCGAGCTCTGCGGGGTGCGCGACCGTCTGCCGGAGCTGAGCAACGACGCCGCGGTCACGGTGGCGATCTCGTGCGACGCGACCGCCACCCTGCGCGAGCTGACCCGGCAGCAGGGGTTCGAGTTCCCCGTGCTGTCCGACCACTGGCCGCACGGCGAGGTGTGCTCGGCCTTCGGGGTGTTCGACCCCGCGATCGGGGCGGCCCTGCGCGGAACCTTCATCCTCGACGCCGATCGCGTGGTGCGCTGGCGGGTCGTCAACGCCGTCCCCGACGCCCGCGAGCTCGACGACTACGTCGCGGCGCTGGCCGCCCTCTGACCGGAGCGGTCGTCGTCGAGGCCGCGTCGATGCCCCAGCCGCTCGAGCCAGCGCACGAGCTGGCGGTGCACCGTCTCGGCGCCGTACAGCTGGCCTGAGTCGTCGAGCAGGTCGTCGTCCAACGACCACTCGGCGGGGTACACCAGGATCGGACGGGTCTGCCACCCCCCGAGCCCGCCGTGGCATCCGACGAGCTCCTCGAACGCCGCGACCTCGTCGAGCACCGGGTCGTAGAGCGAGTTCAGGTAGATGTCGGGAGCGTGCTCGAACTCGGCCGCCCGCACGAAGTCGGCCCTGGCGTGCGGACCGAAGCCCAGCAACGGGTCGACGCCGGTGACCCTGCCGTCGCGGAGCTGGTGCGAGCCGTCCGGGCCGATGGCGACGGGACCGGCCGGGGTCATCACGACGACGAAGCCGATCGCCGGGTTGTCGGCCAACGCCTGCACGAGACCCGGGTAGCGCTGCTCGAGCTGGGTGAGCGTGACGCGGCCCGGCATGCGCGGGAACCAGATGCCACCGAGGTTGCCCGAGCCGACGACCACGACCGGCGGCCGCTCCTGGTCCCCGCCGGCCGCGCGACGCTCGCTCTCGGCCGGGCCGAGCGCGCTGTCGGGGTCACGCTGGGCGAGCACGCGCCGGGTCAGCCGCCCCGAGACCGAGTCCTGGCCGGTGAGCTGGGACAAGAAGACGTTGACCGGTCCCCACGCCTCGACCTCGCTGGTGGCCGTCGCCGCGACGTCGCCGCTGCTCATCAGCGAGAGGACGAGGTCCTCCAGCGACTGGCCCGTGCGCTGGCGGAACGTCGCCCCTTGGCTCTGCCCGTGGTCGCTGACCAGCACGATCCGGTAGGGCCGGGGGGTGGCGCCCGACGTGGCGATCTTCTCCAGGCCGGCCAGCACGGCATCGAGACCGTAGAGGGAGTCCATCGACTCCCGGCGGGTCACGCCGGCGTGGTGGGCGATCTCGTCGTAGTCGACGAAGTCGACGTAGATCGACTTCGCCCCAGACATCATCGCCTCGACGATGAGCGCGACGTTGAGGTCGCGCAGCAGCACGTTGGTGACGCCGCGCAGGGCGATGTACGCGCCGTGCCGCTTGATGCGTGGCTGCACGTCCAGCCGCTGCTGCCGGCGTGACTGGAAGACCTCCTTGGCCATCTCGCCGATGGTGAGCAGCACCGCCCGGAAGAAGCCCGCAGGGTGGGTGAAGAACGCCGCGTAGGACCGGGACGGGCCCAGCCCGCCGGACTTCTCGCGCAGGCCGCTCATGGTCAGCAACGAGGTCGGTGCGTCGCCGGAGAACAGGTTGCTGATGCTCACGCCCCCGTCGGCCAGCAGCCCGCGACCGTCGGAGACCCGGGACTCGATGAGGGCTGCGTCCGGGGGGTGGTTCGCCACGACGAGGCGGCCCTGCTGCTTCTCGTACCAGCGGAAGGCCGGGATGTCGGTCGTGTCACCGTGCAGCAGCCCGGCCTGGCTCACGGGGGTCGTGGACGGTACCCGCGCCACCCACTCCGTCCAGGTGTGGCTGCCGGAGCGCACCCACCGGCTGATCGTGGGCAGGTTGCCGGCCTTGACCTCGAGCTCGAGCACGGGTGCGGGCACCCCGTCGAGCTGGACGAACAGCACACCCGGCTCGGGCAGGTGCTCGTGCGGTCTCGACCGCACACCCATGCGGGCGGCGTGCAGCAGCAGGTAGTCCTGGGTGTTGATGGAGAAGGCCCAGGTCACGATGGTCATCGCGAACGCGTAGACCCAGGACGCCAGCACCGCGGCACCCGCGTTGTCGACGTCGATGCCGGGCGTGATGGCCAACCCCACCCCGATGACGACGGCGTTCGCGAACAGGGCGAGCGCGAGTGACCCGAGCCAGCCGAACAGACCGGTGAACCAGACGAGGATCGGCCGCACCAGCTCCCCGGCCAGGGCGACCACCAACGTGGCGAGCAGCAGCGCCCACCAGGTGCGGACGGTGATCGCCGGGGTGAGCCCGATCGTGACACCGAGCACGATCAGCCGGACCAGGTAGTCCAGCGCCAGCCGGGTGAGGCGGTGACCCCGCGACTGCTCGGACGGCCCGGAGATCGCTCGCGCCAGTGCTCGGTCGTCCGGGCTCTCGAAGAACTCGGAGGCCGCCCGGTTCCACACCAGCAGCAGCCCGCCCAGCACGGCCAGCCCCACGACAGCGACGGCGACGCCGGAGTACTGCTGCGTGGCCGCACCGCCGACAGAAGACGTGTAGCCCACCCGAAACAGCAGCAGCAGGCTGAACAGCAGCCGGGCACCGTTCACGCCGCGGGCAAGAAAGACCGCGAGTGCGAGCGAGGCCACCCCGCCCAGCAGGCTGAGCACACCGGCGATGAGCACGGTGCTCGTGGCGACGGAACCGATCGTCGCCACGGTGTCCGTCGTGGCGGACGCGATGAGCACCGCTGCGAAGAAGACGTCCCAGACGGCCAGCGCCAGCGTCAGCGCAGCGGCGAGCGTCACGCTGACCGGGCGTCGGCCGGAACGCGGGGGCGCCATGTGGGTCAGCTGTGGGTACCGCGGAACAGCATGTCGTCGGCCTCGCCGGCCTTTCTGATCAGGTCGGGGGCCAGTCCGAGCTGCTCTGCCCAGAGCATGCGAGCCATCGGGGACAAGCCGCGGATGTCGGAGGAGACCTCGGCGACACCCCCGGGGTCGTAGACGACGAACAGGTCATGACCCCCGTCGTCCGTCGTCCGGTCCACGCGCACCGGACGGCGCGCGGTCACCCGTCCCGCGAAGTTACCGGCGCCCATGGGCGCTGAGTCTGGTGCTCCGCGGCCCCCACGGCAAGGGAGGCGCCCGAGTGGGCGCAACTGGACTTGAACCAGTGACCCCCTGCTTGTAAGGCAGGTGCTCTGACCAGACTGAGCTATGCGCCCGCCATCCGACGGCGGCGCCTAGGGTAACCGCCGCCCCGGGCCCACCGCCGCCACGCCCGTCGGCCGCTCACGATTAGTCTCGTCGGCATGCTCACCGTCGGGGACGTCGTCGCCGCCATGGCCCGCCGGTACCCGCCCTCGTGGGCCGAGCCCTGGGACGCCGTCGGCCTCACCTGCGGTGACCCCGACGCGCCGGTGCGGCGGGTGCTGCTCGCGGTCGACCCTGCCCCCGTCGTCGTGGCCGAGGCGCTCGACTGGGGCGCCGACCTGCTCGTCACGCACCATCCGCTGCTGCTGCGTGGCGTCCACTCCGTGGCCGCGACGTCGGCGAAGGGCAGGGTCGTGCACGACCTGATCCGCGGCGGCGTCGCCCTGCTGAGCGCCCACACCAATGCCGACAGCGCCCTGCCCGGGGTGAGCGACGCCCTGGCCAACGCGCTCGGCCTTGTCGACCTCGAGCCACTCGTCCCCGCCACCGACGACCTCGACAAGGTGGTCACGTTCGTCCCGCACGCGGACGCCCAGCGGGTGCTGGACGCGCTCGCCGACGCCGGTGCCGGGCAGATAGGCGACTACGACCGGTGCGGGTTTCTGCTGCAGGGCACCGGCACCTTTCGACCCCTGCCCGGTGCGGCGCCGGTGATCGGAGCGGTCGGCTCGGTCGAGCGGGTGCCCGAGACGCGCATAGAGATGGTGCTGCCGCGCGAGCGCCGCCGCGCCGTCGTGGCTGCGCTGCGCGCGTCCCACCCCTACGAGGAGCCCGCGTTCGACGTGTTCGTGATGGCGCCGCTCGACGCGCGCCGTGGCCTCGGGCGGGTGGGTCACCTCCCCGAGCCCGAGACGCTGGAAGACCTGGTCGGTCGCGCGGCCGCCGCGGTGCCGGCGACGGTCGCCGGGGTCCAGGCCGCCGGTGACCCCGACACGGTGGTGCAACGCATCGCCGTGTGCGCAGGCGCCGGTGACTCGTTGCTGGCCGAGGCGGCTCGTGCCGGCGCCGATGCATTCGTGACGGCCGACCTGCGTCACCACCCCGCCACGGAGGCTCTCGAGGCGGGCGGTCCCGCGCTGGTCAACCTGTCGCACTGGGCCTCGGAGTGGCCGTGGCTCGTCGAGGCGGCCGAGCGCCTCACCGACGATCTCGGTCCGGCCGACCTGACGCTTCGCGTCAGCGAGACGTGCACCGACCCGTGGACGATGCACGCCGAGTCATTGTCACGCGACCTGCTGGAGGCAGACGACGCATGAGCGGCTTTCCCCCACAGCAGCAGCACCGGCTGCTCGACCTGCAGGCGGTGGACTCGCGCGGTGACGCGCTCGACCAGCAGTGGCGTTCGCACCCTGCCGTGCAGGCGATCATCGACCTCACCGCGCGGCTCGACGAGCTCACGGCCGAGCTCGCCTCTGCCGAGCAGGTGGCCGCCGACGTGCGCGCGCGGGTGCGCTCGGCCGAGCGGGACGCCGACGGCATCAAGGCCCGGCAGCAGAAGGACCGCATGCGTCTGGACGCCGGCCAGGTCTCGTCCCCCCGGGAGCTGGAGAGCCTGCAGCACGAGATCGCCACGCTGCAGAGCAGGTTGGACGACGTCGAGACCATCGAGCTCGAGGCGATGGAGGAGCTGGACGAGGCCGAGTCGGCTCTGGCGACGGTGCGCACCGACCTGGCCGCCGTCACCGCCGAACGCGCGCGGCACGAGGCCGAGCTGGCCGAGGCGCGGTCGACGATCGACGCCGAGCGGGAGGCCCTTGCCGCCGATCGAGCCGAGGTCGTGGCCGACATCTCCGACGACCTGCTCGCGCGCTACGACCGGGCCCGTCGGCAGCACGGTGGGGTCGGTGTGGGTGCCCTGCGCAACGGTCGCTGCGAGGGGTGCCGGCTGGCACTGACCGCGGCCGATCTCGCACGAGCCAAGACCGCTCCGCCCGACGAGCTGCTGCGCTGCGAGGAGTGCGGCCGCCTGCTCGTGCGGGTCGAGGACTGATGCCGCGCTCGCTCGTCGTCGAGGCTGACGGTGGCTCGCGGGGCAACCCCGGTCCAGCTGCGTTCGGCACGGTGGTCAAGGACGCCGAGACCGGTGAGGTGCTCGTCGAGCGCGCCGAGGCGATCGGCGTGGCCAGCAACAACGTCGCCGAGTACCGCGGCGTGATCGCGGGGCTTGAAGAGGCTCACCGCATCGACCCCGATGCCGCGATCGACGTGCGGCTGGACTCGAAGCTGGTCGTCGAGCAGATGTCGGGTCGCTGGAAGATCAAGCACCCCGACATGCGCGAGCTGGCCCTGCAGGCCCGCGACATCCACGACATGTCGTCGATCACCTGGACGTGGGTGCCACGGGCGCAGAACGCCCATGCCGACCGGCTGCTCAACGAGGTGCTGGATGGCACGTCGGCCGCTGCGGCTGAGGTGTCGCGCCGCCCGCTTCTGCGTCCGGCGTCGGTCGGTGAGCCGACCACGCTGTACCTGCTGCGTCACGGCGAGACGCCGCTCACCGTGCAGCGCCGCTTCTCCGGACGGGGTGGCGCGGACGTCGGGCTCACCGACGGGGGGCGTCGCCAGGCCGAGCGCGCCGCGACCGTGCTGGCCGACCGGCTCGCCGGGCAGCGACTCGCCGCGGTGGTGGCGTCCCCCTTGCTGCGCACCCGCCAGACCGCGCAGGTCGTCGCCGACCGGTTCGACCTGCCGGTGTCGACCGACGACGACCTTGCCGAGATGGCGTTCGGCCGCTGGGACGGCCTGACCTTCGCCGAGGCCCGGGCGCAGGACGTGGATCTCTTCGACGCGTGGCTGGCCGACCCCGCGCTCGCGCCTCCCGGCGGGGAGTCCCTGGTCGAGCTGGCCGAGCGGGTGGAGCAGGCCCGCGTTCGCCTGGTGCAGCGCTACGAGTCGGCCACGGTGCTGGTCGTCAGCCACGCGATGCCGGTCAAGACGCTGGTCAGCCATGCGCTGCAGGCACCCGTGCCGTCCGTGCATCGTGTGGACGTGACACCTGCCTCGCTGGCCGAGGTGGCGTACTGGTCGGACGGTCGACCGAGCCTGCGCGCACTCGGTCTGTGCTGACGGCGCCGAGGTGGGCGTACCCTGAGCGGTGCGGGCGAGTCGGTCGGGCGGCCGCGTCGGGCGTCGTGAGGCGACCCGCCGAGGAAAGTCCGGGCTCCGCAGGGCAGGGTGGTTGCTAACGGCAACCCGGGGTGACCCGCGGGACAGTGCCACAGAAAGCAGACCGCCGGTGCGGGCCTCGGCCCGGGCCGGTAAGGGTGAAACGGTGGTGCAAGAGACCACCAGCACGCGGGGTGACCCGCGTGGCTCGGTAAACCCCACCCGGAGCAAGGCCAGACAGGGAGCGTTCGAGGGCGGCCCGCCCGAGCTCCCGGGTAGGCCGCTAGAGGTCGGCGGCGACGCCGACCCGAGAGGGATGGTCGCCCCCGGCGCGTGAGCGCCGGGACAGAACCCGGCTTACAGACCGACTCGCCCGCCCCACCCGCTCGTGTCAGCACGGTCGCTCACCGTCCTACCCTGGCCGTGTGCTCCTGCTGCTCAACGTGGCACTACTGCTGGGCTTCGCGGTCGCTGCGCGTGCGATGCTGGCCGCCCGCGGGGTGTCGTGGGCGCGCTTGGCGCTCGCCTCCGCCCTCGGATTCATCCTCGGGCTGACGATCGGGGGGCTGCTGGTACTGGGCCCGGAGCCCGACCTGACCGCTCTCGACGACGTCTCGGCGACCGAGTTCTACGTGGCTGCGCTGCCGTTCCAGCTGCTGATCACCATGGGCATGGTCGTGGTCTTCGAGCTGGTGCGCTCGCGACCCCGCACCCGTCATCGGCTCGCCCCGGTTCGCCCGGTGCAGGCGGTACGGCGTCGCGTCGCGATCGCGGGTCGCGGGCTGCAGGTCAGCCGGGTCGCGGCGAAGCAGGGTCTGACCGCCCGTGGCTCGGGTGGCAGTCCGCCCGCCGAGCAGGCTCGAGCCCTGCGCGCCTCGATCGAGGATCTCGGTGGCGTGTACGTCAAGCTGGGCCAGCTGCTGGCGACCCGTCCCGACCTGCTGCCGCCTGAGGCAGTCGCCGAGCTCGGCCAGCTGCACGCGTCGGTGACGCCGTTGCCGATCGAGCAGGTACGAGAGGTGCTCGTCGCCGAGATCGGAGACCTCGACGCGGTCTTCGCGCACATCGACCCCGAGCCGTTGGGCTCCGCGTCGATCGCGCAGGTACACGTCGCGACCCTCACCGACGGCACCGAGGTCGTGGTGAAGGTGCAGCGACCCGGCCTCGAGCGCGACGTCGAGCGCGACCTCGCCATCCTCGACTGGGTCGCCGGCGCCGCTGAGCGACGGCTGCCCATCGCCGCGTCCTACGGTGTTGCCGCGTTGGCCGACGACTTCGCCGAGGCGCTGCGCCTCGAGCTCGACTTTCGCAACGAGGCACGCGACGTGGCCGGTGTGGCCGCGGCTGTGGCCGACGTCGACGAGATCCGGGTGCCGGCCGTGCTCGACCAGTACACGACACCGCGCGTGCTGGTCATGGAGCGCCTGCACGGACGTCCCGTGTCCGAGTGTGCCGATGAGCCCATCGCCGACGCCACCGCGCTCGCCGACGCGTTGTGCGACTCCCAGCTGCGGGCGATGATGCGCGGTCAGCGGTTCCACGGCGACCCGCACCCGGGCAACGTCCTGCTGCTCGACGACGGACGGCTCGGCCTCATCGACTTCGGCATGACCGGCAAGCTCGACTCGTTCGGACGGGCGTTCGTCGTCGAGCTGCTCGTCGCCATCCGCCTGCGCGACCCGGCGTTGATGTACGAGGCACTGGTCACCGGAGGCGCGGTCGACCTCGGCGAGAACCGCGAGCAGATCGAACGGGCACTGGCGGCCTTCATGGCGGCACACCTCGGATCGTCGATGATCTCCGCAGACGCGATGACCGAGCTGCTGCGGCTCACCGCCGAGCTGGGCATCGCGCTGCCCGACCAGGCCTCGGTCATGTTCCGGGCGATCGCCACCCTTGTGGGCACGCTGGAGACCCTCCGCCCGGACTACCCCTTCGTCGACCGCGTCTCGCAGGCTGCCGGCGTCGAGGTGCGGGCCGGCATGATGCCGGCCTCGGTCGGCGAGCTGCTGCAGCGCGAGGCCACGACGCTGGCACCGTTCGTCCGGCGCCTGCCCCGGCACGTCGACCGCCTCGCCACCCAGCTCGAACGCGGTCAGCTCACCACGCGGGTCAGCCTGCTGAGCACGCCCTCGGACGTCCGCGTGCTCGAGCGCCTGCTGAACAAGGCGTTGCTGGTGGTGCTGGGCCTGGGCACCGTGGGTCTGGCGGTGCTGCTCATCCGCACCGAGACCGGTCCGGTGTTCGGGGAGCGCGACTTCTACCTGACCCAGCTGCTCGGCTGGGTCGCGCTGTTCTTCGGTGCGGTGCTGGTGCTGCGCTCGCTGCTCGACGTGCTGCGCCGCGGTTCGTCCGCGGGTGAACCCCCTCACCGGTGATCCACGGATGATCCCTGCACGTTTCTGTGCAGCCATCGTCCGTGGATCACCGCTGGAGGCAGCGTTCACAAGGGGCTCGGTCGTCGGCGTGGCGTCCACACGCGGCTGATTCGGTGCCGCTCTCGTCGACGAGGACCGGCAACGTGCCACCATGCGCGACCTCGCCTGGACGCGCGCGGCCGACCTGGCCGCGCAGCAGCACGGAGTCGTCACCCGGTCCCAGTGCCAGGCGCTCGGCCTGGACGACACGAGGCTCAGCCGCGCCACGAAGGCGAACGGGCGGTGGCAGCGGGTGCTCCCGGGCATCTACTGCGTGTTCACCGGGCCGCTCACGTCCATGCAGCTGATGACCGCCGCGCTGCTCTTCGGTGGGCCCTCTGCGCAGCTCACCGGCATCACGGCACTGGTGCTGTACGGGTGCGTGTACGTGCCGAACGATCCGCGGGTGCACCTTCTTGTCCCCGCGGGTGTTCGACGTACGACGCGCCCGGGCATCCGTCTGCACCGCACCGACCACGTGCCGCCACCGCGGCTGCGCCGAGAGATGCCGGTCAGTCCGCCCGATCGCGCGGCGATCGTCGCCGCACGGGGCCTGCGAAGCCTGCGCGATGTGCGGGCGATGCTCAGCGAGGTCGTCCAACGTCGGCTGACCACCCTGGACGCACTCGATGCGGCCCTTGAGGACGGCTACTCGGCCGGCAGCGCGCTCCCCCGAAGGGTGCTGGCCGAGCTGGCTGCGGGTGTGCGCTCGGCTCCGGAGATCGAGTTCCGCGACCTGCTGGCCCGTCGTCCGGACCTCTTCGCGGGTGTCCGCTGGAACTACCGCATCTCACTGGCGGGCACCGTCGTCGTCGCAGATGCCTGCTGGCCGCAGGCGAGGGTCATCGTCGAGATCGACTCGATCGCCCACCACGGGCTCGGCGACGGCCCCGAGTACACCGCCCGACGCCGCGCGGCACTCGTCGCGGCCGGGTGGACGGTGCTGTCGATCTCACCACGCCGACTGCGCACAGAGCCGGAGGCCGTGCTGGCTGAGCTTGCGGCGGTGCTGCACCGAGCAACCCCCACCCGGTGATCCACGGAGGATTCCTTGACAGATGTGTGCAGGAATCGTCCGTGGATCATGAGGGGACGGCCGCGCCGGCCGGCTAGATGGCGTCGCGGGCGGTGAGCCAGCGGAAGGCCACGAACCCGGGCAGGATCGGCAGCCAGAAGGTGGCCAGGCGGTAGAGGAAGACTCCGGCGAGCGCGGTGGGCGAGGCGATGCCGATGCCGGTCAGCGCGGCGAGCAGGATGGCCTCGACCGCGCCGACCCCACCGGGTGTCGGTGCAGCCGAGGCCACGGTGCCGGCCGTCAGGTACACCAGCGCCACGGCCGCGTAGCTGGTGTCGGCGCCGAAGGCCTGCAGGGAGAAGTAGAGGCACGCGGCGTAGCCGACCGACAGCACGGTGATGCCCACGAACAGCACGGAGACCTTCGCAGGGTTGCGCGCCACGGCGCCCATGGCCTGCGCGGAGTGCTGGAGCGCCGGCAGCACCTTCTCGCGCAGCAGCGTCCGCACTGTCGGGACGAGCAGCGTCAGACCCGCCACCGCAAGGATGCCGCCGGCGATCGCCAAGGCGGTCGGGCCCGATGGCAGCCTCGCGAGCTCTTCGTCGAGGGCGCCCTCGCGTCCCGCCCAGACTCCGACGATGCCCAGCATGAGGATGTGGACGATGAACACGACCGCCTCTTTCGAGGCGATCGCCGACACCGCCACCGGACCGGCGAAGCCCCGCTTCTGCAGGTGGCGCAGGTTCAGGCCGAGCTGACCGAGACCGGGCGGTGCGAAAGTCGCCACGAACGAGGAGGCGAGCTGCACCGCAGTCATCTCGGTGAACGAGGTGCGACCGGGAGTCGCACCCGACATCGCCATGCCGACGCCCACGTAGGTCAGCGCGGAGGCCAGCAGTGCCGGTGCGACCCAGCGCCAGTCCGCGGCACGCACCGTCTCGATCATCTGCGGGACGTCGGCCAGCTGCGGCAGCAAGAAGTACACCGCCACACCGAGGAGCGCGCCGATCAGCAGGTACTGCGGCTTGAGCCGCTCCACCTTCGCCAGCTCGGGCTCGGCCACACCGGTCACCCGACTCAGCTCGTCGACCAGTGGCTTGGCGCCGTCGGGCACCTTCTTCAGCGCGGCCTGAGTCTCGCCCGTCAGCGCCGCCGGCACCAGGCGGGTGAGAGCCTGCGTCAGCGGTTCGGTGCCGAGCACGGCGACGGCGGCGGCGACGGCACGGGGCGCGTCGGTGCGCACGTACGTGGCGGCCAGCAGCTCGGCGACGTCCCCGGCAAGAACCTGGTCGTCGGCAGCGGGCTGGCCGAAGTCGAAGTCGACCAGCCAGACCCGGCCCTCCGCGTCGAGCACGAAGCTGCCCAGCTCGAGATCACGATGGGCGATGCGGGCCTCGCGCATGCCGGCCACCTGTGCCCAGCACTGCCGCAGCACGTCGTCGGTCAGATCGGCGTCGTCGAGGCTGCGCAGCGAGGTGCCGGCGACCTCGTCCACGGCCAGCACGACGTCGTCTCCGGCCAGCGGAACCAGTGCACGGACGTCGGGGGTGCGCACGCCCCGCACGCCGCTGTAGACGCTGAGCAGAGCCTCGACGGCGACGGCGCGCCGCGCGGAGGAGTAGGCGGTGTCGTCACCGACGTCGCGCAGCCGCACCCGCCGGTAGGCGCGGTACAGGGCATCGAGCTGCTGGCTCTCCCAGCCGACGACCTTGGCCCGCACCACACCGGCGTCGCTGTGGACGCGGTACTCCCACGAGCCGAGCCTGCGGTCCAGGGTCTCGATCGCCTGCACCGACATGCCGGACTGCTCGAGGGCCAGGCGAACACCGGCGGCCGACGCGACCCGCACGGTGCGTCCGAAGCCCAGCAGCAGTGCGGACCCGACGACACCGCCGACCCCGATCGCCAGCACGACGTCCAGCGGCAGCACCGACGCGGTGAGCACACGCAGCACAGCGAGGACGCCGAGCAGCATCCAGACGGCCCTCTGCCACCGTCGGGGCAGCTCGATGCCTGCGATGACCGCGAGTGCGGCGTACGTCGCCAGCGCGCCGCTCGGTGGAAAGGCCTCCGCCTCGACGAACGCCGTCTGCTGGCCGTCCGGCAGCGCTACGGTGCGCACCGGCACGGCTGTTCGGACCCAGTCGAAGGCCAGTGACGTGACCAGGATGGCGAGCGCGCCGATCCCGAGCGTTCGCCAACGCCGGGTGGCAGCCAGGGCAACCGGGGCGCCCAGGAACAACGACAGGTAGAGCACCGTGACGACGGCGACGACGAGCCCCGCGACGCTGGCTGGGATGCGGGAGAACCCCTCGATGAGGTCGGACTCGATGCCGGCCATGGTCTCGTCGAGTCCGGTCGCCAGAGCGAGGCCCAGGGCCAGCACAGCGCCGAACCACACCAGGCGCTTGATGTCGACCGGTGTGCGGCGATGGACGGTCTCGTGCATGTCGGGCGCCGACCCTGCTCGGGTGGCGGCCGAGGTCGTTGGGTCAGGCACCGCCGCTGAACCGCTCCTGCGCCACGACAGCAGCCCCGACGATGCCGGCGGTGTTGCGCAGCTCGGCGGGGATCAGCTCCGCCTGGGTCGAGATGAGCGGAAGGAACCGGTCGGCCTTACGGCTGATGCCACCACCGACGATGATGACGTCGGGCGAGGTGAGGAACTCCAGGTACGAGTAGTACTCCTGCAGTCGCGCGGCCCACGCCTCGTACGACAGCTGCTTGCGGTCCTTCACCGACGACGCCGCGTACTTCTCCGCCGACTTGCCGTACATCTGCAGGTGGCCGAACTCGGTGTTGGGCACCAGCGCGCCGTCGTTGATCAGGGCCGTACCGATGCCGGTACCCAGCGTCGTGAGGATCACGACTCCGTCGCGTCCCTTGGCTGCCCCGTAGCGCACCTCGGCCAGCCCGGCCGCGTCGGCGTCGTTGAGCACCGCGACCTGCTGGCCGGTGGCCTCGTGCAGCAGCTCCTCCAGGTGGACGCCGACCCAGTGCTCGCCGAGGTTGGCCGCGGTGTACAGCACGCCGTGGCGCACCACGCCGGGGAACGTGCAGCCGAACGGACCCGTCCACTCGGCCTGCTCGAGGATCTGCGCGATGATCGGCACGACGTTCTCGACGGTGGCCTTCTTCGGGGTCAGGATCTTGATGCGCTCGCTGACGAACTCACCTGTCTGCAGGTCGACGCGCGCGCCCTTGATGCCGCTGCCGCCGATGTCGATGCCGAAGCTGACGCTGCGTCCGTGTTCCTCCACGGCGCAGACAGTAGTCGGTGCCGTGCGGCCGTCGGTCCCGCTAGTCGTTGGTGGTCGAGGTGGCGTACTGCAGGGCGACGGGTTCGATCGTGGCGAAGGAGGCGGGCGTGCACCGACGCGGGGCAGGCCTGGCGACCTGGCCTAGGCTCGCTCGTGGAGGAGTGCGATGAGCGAGCCGGCACCGTCCGGGGCCTACCGGCAGGCGCATGTGGGCCGCGTCAACGCGGTCATCGACCACATCGAGCATCACCTCGATGACGACCTCACCGTGCGGTCGCTGGCCGATGTGGCCGGGTTCTCCGCATTCCACTTCCATCGCATCTTCTCGGCGGTGACCGGTGAGACCCTCGGTCACTTCATCGCACGGATCCGCGTCGAGCGAGCCGCCACGCTGCTGCTGGCGCACCCGTCCGAGAGCATCACCGAGATCGCCGTCTCGTCCGGTTTCTCGAACCCGTCGGCGTTCAGCCGCACGTTTCGACAGACGTACGGGATGACCCCGACGCAGTGGCGGCGCGGTGGCCATGCCCGGCACGCGAAGCGCGCCGCGGTGTTCTCCGAGTTGCGTGAGCAAGCCTCGGCCCCCGACGGCTTCGGGATCGACGGTGTCCGGGTGGACGAGAAGGGCCGATCGTTGTGGGACGTCCGGGCAGGGTCGCTCGGGACGACCACCGTCCGCATCGAGCAGCTCGAGGACGTCGAGGTGGCCTACGTACGCCACACCGGCAGGTACCAGGGTCTCGGCGAGGTGTTCGACGAGCTGTTCACCCGGCTGCTGAGCTGGGCCGAGCCTCGTGGCTTCATCGGTACCGGCACGGCCCTGTACGCGCTCTACCACGACAACCCGAGCCTGACGCAGGACGACCGGTTGCGCGTCAGCGTGTGCGTCCCGGTACCACCGGGTACCAGGCCCAGCGGGCCCGTCGGCCGGCTGCGGCTGCCGGGCGGTCGCTGCGCGGTCGCCACCTTCGAGCTGGGTGAGAAGGACTACGGGCAGGCGTGGTTCGCGCTGGACGCCGGGTGGTTGCCCGCCAGCGGCTACGAGCCGGACGACCGGTTGCCCTTCGAACGGTTCTTCGTGGGCCGGGAGCCGCGCACCCCCGGGGTCGAGGTCGTCGACATCTGCATCCCGGTTCGCCCGGCCCACTGCCCCTGAGCGATGCGGTGCGGGCGCTGCGCTACCGGGCGTTGACGAACACCGTCGACCAGTCGAACGTCATGGAGTCCTCGTACCACTGCGGCCAGCCTGCGCACCACGCCGGAACGGCGCAGTCCCGCACCCGGTCCACCGAGGGGTGGTACGGCTTGATGTCGAGGATCGGAGTGCCGACCTCGGCGTCGATGGCGGGGACACGCACCATGCCCGCCTCCACGTCGACCGACAGCACGGGTACCGGTGTCAGCGCCAGCGGGTTCGGTCGCACCGGCGATCGCGTGGCGAAGATGCCGAGCTGGTCGGGTGCGTCGCGGTAGGGCCGCTCAGCGAGCAGCACCTGCCGGTACTCGGGTGCGTCGAGCAGGTGGCACCACCACACGACGGTGATGTGCGAGAAGCCGTCCAGCCCCGTCAGGGCGGCGCGGAACGGCTCGTCGATGTGCAGGGCGACGCCGGCCTCGTCGGCGACCACCGATCCGATCGGGTGCAGCGTGAAGGTGTGCACGGCCATGTCTCCTCCTCATGAGCTGCGGTCTGCCTGCTGATGCATCAGGCGACCCTTGCGAAGGTACGGCGACGTGGCCCGGTCGCGCCTGCCTGCTGTTGCGGTCGGCTGTGCTGAGGTTGCGGCGCGTGGGCGAGCGTGCGGTCAGGGCAGCGTGAGGATCTCTGCCCCGTCGTCGGTGACGAGCAGCGTGTGCTCGAACTGGGCGGACCGCTTCAGGTCGGCGGTGACGACCGTCCAGCCGTCGTCCCACATGGTCCAGTCGGGTGTGCCCAGGTTGAGCATCGGCTCGATGGTGAAGGTCATGCCCGGAGCCAGGATCAGGTCGGCTCGCGGGTCGTCGTAGTGCGGTACGACCAGACCCGAGTGGAAGGACGTGTGCACGCCGTGCCCGGTGAAGTCGCGCACCACGCCGTAGCCGAAGCGCTTGGCGTAGCTCTCGATGACGCGGCCGATGACGTTGAGCCGCCGGCCAGGGCGCACCGCCGCGATCGCCCGGGCCAGCGCCTGCTCCGTGCGCTCGACGAGCAGGCGTGACTGCTCGTCGACCTCGCCCACGAGGTAGGTGGCGTCGGTGTCGCCGTGCACGCCGATGCCCTCGATCGTCACATAGGCGGTGATGTCGATGTTGACGATGTCGCCGTCGGCCAGCACGGTCGAGTCGGGGATGCCGTGGCAGATCACCTCGTTGACGCTGGTGCACAACGACTTCGGGAAGCCGCGGTAGCCCAGCGTGGACGGGTAGGCGCCGTGGTCGCACAGAAACTCGTGGCCGACGCGGTCGAGCTCGTCGGTCGTGACCCCGGGCTCGATGTGGGCGGCGACCTCCCGCAGGGCCTGCGCGGCGATACGCCCGGCCACCCGCATGCGGTCGATGACCTCCGGCGTCTGCACGTCCGGGCCCCGGTAGGGCAGGGGAGCCTGCTGGCCCACGTACTCCGGGCGCGGGATGCTCGCGGGCACGCTGCGGCGCGGGGAGAGGGTGCCCGGAGCGACCGTGGGGCTGATCGTCACGCCCTCGAGTGTAAGGATGGGCGGATGAGCGACGCGAGCCGTGGACCCTGGTACTGGTGCCTCATCCACGAGCGGGTCGAGGGGCGCGACGGCTGCCCCAACGACGAGCGGATGGGCCCCTACGAGACCCGTGAGCAGGCAGCCACGGCGCTGGACAGGGCGCACGAGCGCACCGAGAAGTGGGACGCCGACGACGAGGAGTGGTCGGGCTAGGAGTACTCGTGCTCCGGGCCGGGGTAGTCCCCGTCGACCACCTCGCGGCCGAAGTCACGGGCCGCCTGCAGCAGCGAACCGCGCAGGTCGGCGTAGACCTTGACGAACTTCGGCAGGCGTCCGGACCGTAGCCCCGCCATGTCCTGCCACACGAGCACCTGGGCGTCGCAGCGCGGACCTGCCCCGATGCCGATGGTCGGGATCTCGAGGGTGTCGGTGATGCGGGCGGCGGTGTCGCTCGGCACCATCTCGAGCACCACCGCGAAGGCGCCGGCCTCGGCGACCGCCCGGGCGTCGGCCAGCACCGCGTCCGCGGCGTCCCCCCGGCCCTGGACGCGGTAGCCACCCAGGCTGTTCACCGACTGCGGCGTGAAGCCCACGTGGGCCATCACGGGGATGCCGGCGTCGGTGAGCAGGCGGATGCTGTCGGCGACGACGGCGCCCCCCTCGAGCTTGACGGCCTGCACGCCGGCCTGCTTCATGAACCGCACGGCGGTGGCCAGGGCCTGCTGCGGCCCGGCCTGGTAGGAGCCGAACGGCAGGTCGCCCACCACCATCGCACCGGACGTGCCGCGCACGACCGCCGCGGCCAGCGGCAGCAGCTCGTCCACGGTGACCGCGACGGTGTCGGGATAGCCGTACACGGTGTTCGCGGCCGAGTCGCCCACGAGCAGCACCGGGATGCCGGCCTCGTCGAAGACCTGCGCGGAGTAGACGTCGTAGGCGGTGAGCATCGGCCAGCGTTCACCGCGCTGCTTGGCCTGCTGCAGGTCGCGGGTCGTCACCCGGCGCGAGCGCGACCCTCCGTAGAGCGTGGGAGCCTCGGTCATACCGAGATCGTCGCACGCACGCATGCGCGTCGTCGCGCGGTCACGTCGGCGGCACCTCGGCCGATGGCCGCGGCGCCCGCTCCCGCCACGCGTTCGTGATCGGCAGGCGCCGGTCGCGCCCGAAGTTGCGCACCGAGATCTTCGGCCCCGGCGGGTACTGGCGTCGCTTGTACTCGGCCACGTCGGTCATCCGCAGCACGCGCTCGACCAGGGCGGGGTCGAAGCCGGCCGCCACGAGCTCGGCCGAGCCGCGGTCGTGCTCGATGTAGTCGTCGAGCACGTCGTCGAGCAGCGCGTAGTCGGGCAGCGAGTCGGTGTCGAGCTGGCCCGGCCGCAGCTCGGCCGACGGCGGCTTGGTGATGCTGCGCGTCGGGATGGGCGGCACGTGGCCACTGGCCTCGGCCTCGGCGTTGCGCCACCGCGACAGCTGCCAGACGAGCATCTTCGGCACGTCCTTGAGGGGGGCGAAGCCTCCGACGGCGTCGCCGTAGATCGTGGAGTAGCCCACCGACAGCTCCGTCTTGTTGCCGGTGGCCAGCACCAGGTGTCCCTCGGCGTTCGACAGCCCCATCAGCACGACGCCGCGCACGCGCGCCTGCAGGTTCTCCTCCGCCAGGCCGGTCAGGTGCAGCGTGCTCTGGAACGCCTGCACCATCGTGGTGATCGGGACGGTGCGGTAGTCCAGGCCGGTGCGGGTGGCCAGGTCGGCCGCGTCCGAGCGCGAGTGCTCGGAGGAGTAGACGCTGGGCATCGACACGCCCACGACGTTGTCCGGCCCCAGGGCGTCCACGGCGATCGCCGCCGTCAACGCGCTGTCGATGCCACCGGACAGGCCGAGGATCACCGAGGAGAAGCCGTTCTTGTGCACGTAGTCGCGCGTGCCGGTGACCAGCGCGGTGTACACCGCACCCAGGTCGCTGCGCGGCGGCGCCACGCCCGACGGGCTCGGCGCGTAGTCGGGCTGCGGCTGCGACGAGATCGTCACGTGGTGGATGGGCATCGGGGACGGGGCCTGGCGGCTCGCCGCTGCCGCCGGCAGCTCCAGGTCGGCCACCAGCAGCCCGTCCTCGAACTGCGGAGCCCGGGCGATCACCCGTCCGCCCTGGTCGACGATGATCGAGTCGCCGTCGAACACCAGCTCGTCCTGCCCGCCCACGAGGTTGACGTAGGCCAGGGTGCACTCGGCCTCGTCTGCTCGGCGTCGGCACAGCGCCAGGCGCAGGTCGTCCTTGTCGCGCTCGAACGGGCTGCCGTTGAGCACCAGCAGCAGGCCGGTGCCCGCCGCCCGGGCGGCTGCGACGGGACCGCCCTCCTGCCAGAGGTCCTCGCAGATGACGATGCCGACGTCGACGCCGTGCACCTTGACGGTGGTCAGGCCCGACCCGGGGACGAAGTACCGCTGCTCGTCGAACACCCCGTAGTTGGGCAGATGGTGCTTGGCGTAGCGCGCGACCACCGCCCCGCCGTGCAGCACCGCGGCCACGTTCTGCGGCGCCCCCTTGGGTACCCCGAGCCCCTCGTCGGTGTCGGCGTCGCGGTCGAGCGTGCCGAGCACGACCACGAGGTCGCCGAACCCGTCCCGGGCCAGGCGCCGGGCCAGCCCGGCCGTGGCCGCTCGGGACGCCTCGACGAACGACCGGCGCAGCGCCAGGTCCTCGATCGGGTATCCCGTGAGCACCATCTCGGGGAACAGCACGAGGTGAGCACCCTGCGCGGCGGCGTGCGCCGCCCAGCGGGCGACCAGGTCGGCGTTGCCGTCGATGTCTCCGACGGTCGGGTTGACCTGTGCGAGGGCGACGCGCAGCCAGGGCACCCGCGAAGCCTAGCGAGGCGATGATCTCGGGTGCCCGCCGCACCGGTGCGCGGGACGGGGCAGGATGGGTGCGTGGACAAGCAGCAGGAGTTCGTGCTTCGCACCATCGAGGAACGTGACATCAGGTTCGTGCGGTTGTGGTTCACCGACGTGCTCGGCCAGCTCAAGTCGGTCGCGGTGGCCCCCGCCGAGCTCGAGGGTGCGTTCGCCGAAGGCCTCGGATTCGACGGGTCGGCCATCGAGGGGTTCACCCGGGTCTACGAGTCGGACATGCTGGCCCAGCCCGACCCGGCGACGTTCCAGATACTGCCGTGGCGGGGGGACTCGCACGGCACGGCACGGCTGTTCTGCGACATCAGGATGCCCGACGGGTCGCCGTCGTTCGCCGACCCCCGGCACGTGCTCAAGCGTGCGCTTGACAAGGCCGGCGACCAGGGCTTCACCTTCTACACGCACCCCGAGATCGAGTTCTACCTGTTCCGCGAGCGCCCCGAGCCTGGCGCGGAGCCGGTGCCGATCGACTCCAGCGGGTACTTCGACCACACCCCGCAAGGTGACGAGCACGACTTTCGACGCGCAACGATTCTGACGCTGGAAGCGATGGGTATCTCCGTCGAGTTCAGCCACCACGAGGGCGGTCCCGGCCAGCAGGAGATCGACCTGCGCTACGCCGATGCCCTGTCGACGGCCGACAACATCATGACGTTCCGGCAGGTCGTCAAGCAGGTGGCGCTCATGCAGGGCATGTACGCCTCGTTCATGCCCAAGCCGTTCACCGAGTTCCCCGGCAGCGGCATGCACACGCACCTGTCGCTGTTCGAGGGCGACCGCAACGCGTTCTACGAGGCGGGGGCTCAGTTCGAGCTGTCGTCGACCGGGCGCGCGTTCATCGCCGGGCTGCTGCGGCACGCTCCGGAGATCACGGCCGTCACGAACCAGTGGGTGAACTCCTACAAGCGGCTGTGGGGTGGCGACGAGGCCCCCGCCTACATCTGCTGGGGGCACAACAACCGCTCGGCGCTGGTGCGCGTGCCGATGTACAAGCCGGGCAAGGAGCGGTCCGCCCGCGTCGAGTACCGGGCGCTGGACGCCGCGGCCAACCCCTACCTCGCCTTCGCCGTTCTGCTGCAGGCTGGGCTCAAGGGCATCACCGAGGGCTACGAGCTGCCGGTGGAGGCCGAGGACGACGTGTGGTCGCTGACCAACCAGGAGCGTCGCGCCCTGGGCATCGAGCCCTTGCCGTCGTCGCTGCACGAGGCCATCCGGGCCCTGGAGGGTTCGGAGCTGGTGGCCGAGGCGCTCGGCGAGCACGTCTTCGAGTTCGTGCTGCGCAACAAGCGAGCGGAGTGGGCGGCCTACTCCAAGCAGGTGACGGCGTTCGAGCGCGACCGGATGCTGCCGGTGCTGTGAGACCCCGCACCAGCACGGTCGCCGCGTCGCTGGCCCGGCTGGGCTTCGTCGACCCGGCCCGAGCCCTGCGGCTGCTGTCCGGCCCCGCCTGTGCGCCGTTGGCCGAGGACGAGGAGATGCTGGCCGCCATCGGGGCGTCGGCCGACCCCGACCAGACCCTGCTCGGCCTCGAGCGGCTGCTCGAGAGCACGCCCGACCCCGACCGCCTGCTCGCCGTGCTCGAACGGGACGCGGTGCTGCGGCACCGCCTGTTCGCCGTGCTCGGCATGTCTGCGGCGTTCGGCGACCACCTGGCCCGCCACCCCGAGCACTGGCGCTGCCTTGCCGACCTACCGCTGCCCGCTCCGCGCCCCACGCGCGAGCAGGTCCGGGCCGAGATCTTGCAGGCCGTCGGCGCCGACCCCGACGCCCCCGCCCCGACGTCCACGGTCACGGCCGCCGTGGACGCCATGCGCGCGGCCTACCGGCGCCGGCTGATGCTGCTCGCCGCGCGCGACCTGGCCGACTCGCTCGACGTCGGCATCGTCGCCGGCGAGCTCGCCGACCTCGCCGCAGCAGCCCTGGAGGCCGGGCTGGCGATCGCCCGCGCCGACGACCCGGGGCAGGCGGGACGAGCACGGCTCTCGATCATCGGGATGGGCAAGTGCGGCGGCCAGGAGCTCAACTACGTCAGCGACGTCGACGTGGTGTTCGTCGCCGAGCCGGCCAACGAGGACGACGACCCCGGGCAGGCCCTCGCCGTCGCGACGGCGCTGGCGACCCGCACCATGGCCACGTGCGCCGCACCGAGCACCGAGCCCGCGCTGTGGGTGGTCGACGCCGCGCTACGTCCGGAGGGCAAGAACGGTCCGCTGGTGCGAACCGTCTCCAGCCACCGCGAGTACTACGAGCGCTGGGCGAAGACCTGGGAGTTCCAGGCGTTGCTCAAGGCACGACCGATCGCCGGCGACCACGAGGTGGGCCAGGCCTACCTCGACGCCGTGTCCCCGATGCTGTGGCGATCGGCTGAGCGGGACGGGTTCGTGGCCGACGTGCAGGCGATGCGTCGTCGGGTCGAGGCTCACATCCCCCGCAGGGACGTCGACCGCAACCTCAAGCTCGGTCCGGGCGGTCTGCGCGACATCGAGTTCGCCGTGCAGATGCTGCAGCTGGTGCACGGGCGGGCCGACGACTCACTGCGCAGCCGATCGACGCTCGGGGCGCTGGCCGCGCTGACGGCAGGCGGCTACGTGGGCCGCGAGGACGGCTCGGCGCTGGCGTCGTCCTATCGCTTTCTGCGCACCGTGGAGCACCGCCTGCAGCTGCACAAGCTGCGCCGCACCCACCTGCTGCCGACGGCCGAGCCGGACCGGCGGCGTCTGGGTCGGTCGCTGGGATACCTGCGCGACCCGGTGGCCCGGCTCGACTCCCAGCTGCGGCGGCACCGCACGGACGTGCGCCGGCTGCACGAGAAGATCTTCTACCGGCCGCTGCTCGAGGCGGTCGCGCGCCTGCCCAGCGACGAGGTGCGCCTGACGCCGGAGGCGGCGCGGGTGCGGCTGCGCGCCCTCGGCTACCGCGACCCCGCCGGGGCGTTGCGGCACATCGAGGCCCTCACCAAGGGGGTCTCGCGGCGCGCGGCGATCCAGCGCACCCTGCTGCCGGTGCTGCTGGGCTGGTTCGCCGACGGGGTCGACCCCGATGCGGGTCTGCGCGGCTTTCGTGAGGTGAGCGACGCCCTCGGTGACACCCACTGGTACCTGCGGCTGCTGCGCGACGAGAGGGCCGCCGCCGAGCGGATGGCGCGGGTGCTGTCGTCCAGCCGCTTCGCCACCGAGCTGCTGCTGCGCGCCCCGGAGGCCGTCGCCCTGCTGGGCTCACCGGCCGGCCGGGAGTTCAGCACCCGTGCCGAGCTCGAGGACGAGGTGCGCGCCGCCATCGCCCGCTACGACGACGCCGAGACCGTCGTCGCGGCGGTGCGGGCGATGCGCCGCCGTGAGCTGTTCGCGATCGCGGTGGCCGACCTCGGCACCGAGGTCGGGGTGGGCCCCGAGAGCGACCGGTCGCTGCCGGTCGAGCACATCGGCTCGGCGATCACCGCGGTGGCCCAGGCCACCGTGACCGGTGCGCTGGAGGCCTCCCGCCGCGCGGTGGCGCACAAGCACGGCGGCGATGTCGACGTGCAGCTCGCCGTCATCGCGATGGGCCGTCTCGGGGGCCACGAGATGGCCTACTCCTCCGACGCCGACGTGATGTACGTCTACCGCACCGGCGATGCCGACGAGCCCGAGGCGGCCAGGTTCGCCCTCGACGTCGCCCAGGAGATGCACCGGCTGCTCGCCCTGCCGTCTCCGGAGCCGCCCCTGCTGCTCGACGCCGACCTGCGGCCCGAGGGCCGGTCCGGCCCGCTCGTGCGCAGCCTCGGCTCGTACGCCGCCTACTACGAGCGGTGGGGCGAGGTGTGGGAGCGCCAGGCCTTGCTGCGGGCCGAGCCGCTGGCCGGCAGCCCCGGGCTGATGGCCGACATGCGTGCCCTGATCGACCCGCTGCGCTGGTCGCCGGACGGGCTGTCCGACGCACAGCTGCGCGACGTACGGCGCATCAAGGCGCGGGTGGAGTCCGAGCGGTTGCCTCGGGGCGTGGAGCGCACGCGGCACCTCAAGCTCGGCCCCGGTGGGTTCGCCGACGTCGAGTGGACGATCCAGACCCTGCAGCTGCAGCACGCCCACGCCGTGCCGGGCCTGCGCACCACCGAGACCGTGGCGGCCCTGCGTGCCGCGGTCGACGCCGGCCTGCTGGCGGTGTCCGACGCCGACGTGCTGGTCGCGGCCTGGCGGCTGACCGGGGAGATGCGCAACGCGATCGTGCACGTCACGGGTCGGCCGTCGGATGTCATCCCCAAGGACGGGCAGGTGCTGGAGAGCCTCTCGCGGGTGCTCGGCCACGGCCACGGGGAGGTGGCGCAGATGCAGGATGAGCACGCCCGCGCCACTCGGCGCGCCCGTCGCGTCGTCATGCGCCTGTTCTACGGAGAGGACTGACCGTCATGCCTGAGCAGCCCGACTCTCGCCCGTCCCGCACCCGCGCCCGAGCGCGCGACCTCGTCGCCGGCCTGGCCGCGGGCTACGTCGCCGGATCGGTGTCGTTCAGCACCCTCGTCGGACGCTGGCGGGCCCCCGGGGTCGACTTCTCGCGCTCGCAGGTCTACGTGCCGCAGACCGGTCGCATGATCACGATGGGCGGTACGACCCCGACCAGTGTCGGGGCCCACCTGGGTGGACGCTGGGCCGGGGTCGCGGTTGTTCTCGAGGCGGCCAAGGCGGGGGTGCCCACGTGGGCGGCCCGCCGGTGGGTCGACCGTCCCGGTGTGGCCGAGGCGGTCGCGGTGGGAGCCGTGGTCGGGCATGCCTACCCGCTGTGGCAGCACGGCCGGCGGGGTGGCTACGGAGCCTCCCCGATCATGGGCGGCATGGCCGTGCTCGACCCGGTGGGGCTGGTGGCCACCAACGCGGCGCTGCTCGCCGTCATCGGGCTGACCAAGGAGAGCCGGCTCGTGCTCGCCTGGCCGGCCACGCTACCGATCTGGGCCGCGCTGCGTCGGCGTCCCGAGCTGCTCGCCTACTCCCTGGCCGTCAACGCCGTGCTGTGGAGCAGGCTCGTGCCCGAGATGCGCACGAGCATGGCCGGCCTGCTGGACGAGCCGTCACCGGGCTCGTAGTCGCGCGCTCAGCCCAGCAGTCGCACCGTGCCGGCGTAGCCGTCCACCTGCACCGTGGCCCCGTCCGGCAGCCGGGTGCAGCCCGACGCCGACACCACGCATGGCAGTCGGTGCTCACGCGCCACGATGGCGGCGTGGCAGAGCAGCCCGCCCGCCTCGGTCACGACCGCTCCTGCGCGGTCGAACAGCGGGGTCCAGGTGACGTCGGTGGTCTCGACCGCGAGCACGTCACCGGGCCGCAGTCGCTCACCCTCGGCCAGCGAGGTCAGCACGCGCAGCACACCCACGTGCCGCCCGGCTGAGGCCGCAGCCCCCCTCAGCTCGACGAGCTCGCCGCGGGTCGCCCGGGTCGGCACGAAGCCATCACCGATCACCACGTCCGGCAGCTCGAGGTCAGCCGACTCGGCGGCCTCGTGGCGCCGCTGCGCAACGAGGGGGCGCAGGTCGTCGTCGCCGTCTCGCAGCGCGTGCCGTACCTCGTCGAGGCTGAGCATGAAGACGTCCTCGGCGTTGTCCAGGCGACCGGCGGCGGCTATCCGGGCGCCGACGGCCAGCGCGATCGGACGCAGGCGCATGTAGGTGGCGCCGTAGCCCAACGACACCTGCTCACGCAGCACTCGCAGGTCGGCGGTGCGGTCGCAGAGCCGACCGAGCAGAACGCGGGTGGGCGCGGCTGCGTCGGCGAGCACGTCGGTGCGGTGCAGTGCGGCTGGGTCACGCCGCGCCGGCGGCTGGTCGAGCCGGGCCAGGGCCAGCCGAACCGGCACGTCGGGCTGCTCGGCCCACGTCGGCAGCGAGAGGTTGTTGCTGCGCTCGGCGAGGTGCCCGAAGCGCTGTGCGAGGGTGTCGAGTGCTGTGCGGGCCGCCGCGAGCCCCGGCCGCTGCAGGGCGGCGGCGCCGCTGCGCCGCACCGCCGCCAGGTCGTCGGCCGGCGCCGTGC
>CAYNWB010000009.1:64201-66449 GCA_964400785.1 uncultured Actinomycetes bacterium
GTCGATCGAGAGGCGAGCCACCGCCCTCGCCCGGGCGATGGCGTGCTCGAGCGCGGCGAGCAGCGCCCGGTCGTCCAGCGACTCCAGGGCCGGGTCGGGGTCGGCCTGCGCCCGCTCGAGCAGGGCGATCACCGCGTCGGGGTCGATCCGTGCCCAGCGCACCACCTGGCGGGTGGCACGCGGCACGTGCCGGACGGCGGTGACGCCCGGGCGCAGCCCTCTGCCGGGTTCGAGCCCGGGCAGGCCCATGAGCCGCTCGAGCGCGTCCGAGGGCAGCCCGAGAGCGGCGAACACGTCGCGAAAGGCGGTCATGTCGAAGTAGGCCCGCTGGCCGAAGGTGCGGGCCATCCGGCTCGGGTCGACCTGCACGTCCCCGACGAGGCAGGTCAGCACGTCGACCCAGGCCGGGTTCACCACCTCGGCGTTCACCGACAGCACCAGCGGCAGCACCTCGCCGGGCAGCACGTCGCGCGCGATGCGGCGGGAGTACAACGGCACGTCGGCAACCGCGGTGACCGGACGGGCCTGCACCCACACCACCCGGTGACCGTCGAAGACCCACTCGAGGTCGAGCGGACGCCCCCAGCGTCGGGCCGTCCGACGCGCCTGGTCAGCCAGATCGATGACGACGTCGTCGTCCAGCAGCGCCGGCTCAGGCCCGGTCACCAGGGCCGTGCCGCGCACCACCCACCGTTGGGGGGTCACTCCGTCCTGCACCAGCCGGTCCCCGCGTCCGGCCACGGCCTCGACGACCACGTCGTGCAGGCCCGTGGCCGGGTCGACGGTGAACGCCACACCCGACACGACCGGGGGCACCATCTGCTGCACCAGCACGCCCATGCGTACGGGGGGCCGCGCCGAGCGCACGACCTGCACCACGGCGTCGACCAGGTCGTGCGCACCGCGCACGTCGAGCACCGAGGTGAACCGGCCCGCGTACGACACCGCGTCCCCGTCCTCGACGTCGGCACTCGACCGCACCGCGAGTCCGGTGGTCACGTCGAAGTGCCGCGCAACCCGGCTGAGCAGCTCTCGGCGGGCACTCGGGTCGCCTGCGGCGAGGCGCTCGGCCGCGGTGTAGGTGAGCACACGGCTCGTGGGGACGGCCATGCGCAGCAGACGCAGCCGCAGCACGTTGCGGGCCTTGGTGCCGGCCCCGCCGAAGGCGGCCAGCGCCAGGGGCTCGAGCACGCGTCCCCCTCTCGTCGCGAAGCACGCTAGCGGGGCGGGTGGCGCACCGACCGGGGCCGAACGACCCACGACGGTCGACGTGAGCCGTCCCTACGGTGTGACAGATGGAGGACGGAGGTGCCGACGTGGGTCGAGTTGCCGTGGTGCTCTACGGCTACGGCGAGGTCGACGACCCGACCGTGCCGGGAGCGTTCGAGCGGTACAACGAGCTGTCGCTGCAGTACCTGGTGACCAAGTCGGTGCCGATACCGCGGCAGCTGCAGCCGCTGATGGCCCGTCGGCTCGCTCGGCGCGTCGCCAAGGAGTGGGCCGATGCCGGCGACTTCAGGTCTCCCCACAACGCCATCTTCGAGCGCCAGCGGGCCGGCATCGCCGACCGGCTTCGCGAGCGCTACGGCGAGACGGTGTCGGTGTTCGCCTCCTACGTGTTCGTCGACGGCATGCTGCCGGCGCAGGTGCTCGCCCAGGTGCGCGCCGAGGGCTTCGACGCGGTGGTGCACTACCCCCTGATGGTCGTGGACTCGGTCTACACCGGAGGCCTCGCGCTCGAGCAGGTGAACGAGGCGTTGGACGGTGGGGCGTGGCCGCGGGCCGCGCGCTACTTGCCCGGCTTCTCGCGCGCCGAGCAGTACCGGGACCGGCTGGCGCGCCTCGTCGACGAGTCCGCGGGCCCCTACCTCGACCGTTTCGCCTCGTCCCAGATCGGTGTCGTGCTGGTCAACCACGGCTGCCCGATGTCGGGTCACGGCTGGGAGACCGGTCGGCTCGAGAGCGAGCAGCTGTTCCAGGCGGTCTACGACCGGGTGGTGACCCGCTGGCCGCTGACGTCGGTGGGGTGGCTGAACCACCCCACCCCAGGCGGCTGGACCGAGCCGTCGGCTTCGGTCGCCGCCGAGCACCTCACGACGCTGGGCGCGAAGGTCGTGGTGTTCGTCCCCATCGGGTTCGTCACCGACAACCACGAGACCATCCTGGACGTGGAGGCGATCGGACGTGGGCTGGGGCAGTACCACCGTGCGCCGGCGCTCAACGACGACCCGGAGTTCCTCGCCGCGGC
>CAYNWB010000010.1:0-63509 GCA_964400785.1 uncultured Actinomycetes bacterium
GAGCCCGCCAGGGTGCCCGACCTCGCGCACCGGCTGCTGATGGCGAACCGTGAGCGGTACGAGCAGGTGACCACGGGACGCTCGGGCCCCGGCCAGCATCACTGGGTGTTCGAGCGGAGCACCTGCCTGCGGTGCGGCACGCCCGTGTCGACTGCTCTGCAGGGGCCACCGACCCGACAGCGCCTCACCTACTGGTGCGCCACCTGCCAACGTGGCCCGGCGCCCGTGTCACAACCTGCGCAACGACAGGTGGGCCCGCGGCCCTACGGCCGCACGCGGTATCGGCCCTAGCGGGCGAACGATCCGGCGACCTGCAGGTCGTCGGCGTGCATGCGGGGCCTGTGCGTGGCCTCACGCGCGCCGAGCGCTCCGACGGCCGCCGCCTCGGCGCGGGCCAGCTCATCACTGACCTCTCGCATCACCGCGGACAGTGGCAGCCCCAGGGCTCCGCAGATCGCCGCGAGAAGCTCCGAGCTCGCCTCCTTGCGCCCTCTCTCCACCTCGGAGAGGTAGCCCAGGCTCACCCGCGCGGATGCCGCCACCTCGCGCAGGGTGCGACCCTGGGCGGTGCGGCGTCGACGCAGCACCTCACCGAGCAAGCGGCGCATCAGTACCAGAGACGGCTGCGATCGGACGGCAGCGGGCTGCACCGACCCCATCTCGGGTCGCTTCACCTGGCTGCTGGCTGGTGCCATGACCACAACGGTACTCCTGTCGGGCTCCCTGGGCTTGTTCGGAACGCACAGGGCCAACGAGTCAGGCAGGGTTCCGATTCCCGGCCCTCAGCCTGACTCGCAGCTCGTCGAGCACGTGCGCCGTGGCCAGGGCACGCACCTGCTCGCGACCACCGGGCAGCGACAGCGTGCGCGTGCTCGTGCCGTCCGGCCCGGCCACGGCGACGAACACCTCGCCCGGCGCGTGCCGGCCGACGGGCTCCGGACCCGCCACGCCCGTCGTCGCCAGACCCCAGTCGGCACCGATGAGGTCTCGGACGCCACGGGCCATCGCCGTGGCGACGTCGACATCGACCGGACCGTTCGTGGCCAGCAGGGACGGCGACACCGCAAGCAGCGACCGCTTCACGTCGGTGGCGTAGGCCGTGACGCCGCCGCGCACCACCGCCGAGGCACCGGGCACCCGGGTGAGGGCAGCCACCACTCCTCCCCCGGTGAGCGACTCCGCGGCCGCCACGCTCTGCCCGGCCTTCGCGAGGGCCGCGACGACCGCCTGCTCCAGGGTCGTCCCGTCGCGCCCGATCACGTGCTCGCCGAGTGCCTCGCACACCCGGCGCTCCCACTCCACGAGGGCTCGGGCCGCGGCCGCCCGGTCGGGGTCCCGCACCGACACCCGCACGCTCACGTGTGCCGGCCGGGCCAGGTAGGCCAGGTCTGTCGACGGCTCGTGCGCCACCGCCTGCTCGACGGGCTCGAGCAGGCCGACGACGCTGGACTCCCCGAGAAGCGCGACCTCGACCGAGACGGAGTGCAACGGCGCCAGGGGTGCTGCCCTGTCGACGATGTCGCCCAGCACGGTGCTCTCGACCATCGCCACGAGCTCGGACGGCACCCCTGGCACGGCGTACACCACCGACTCGCCCACCTCGAGCCGCACCCCCGGCGCGCTGCCCGACGGGTTGACCAGCATGGTCGCTGTGCGAGGGCGCCGCGCCATCCGCAGTACCGATGCCGTGGGCGTGCGTCCTCGTGCGGCGAGCCACGCCGTGATCGCGTCGACGGCCCCGTCGTCGGCCACCAGGTCGCACGCCCCCACCTCGGCCAGTGCCTCTCGAGTCAGGTCGTCGGAGGTCGGTCCGATGCCGCCGGAGACGATCACGCTGCCCACCCAGCCGGCGAGCGACGTCACGGCAGACGCGATCCGGGCCGCGTCGTCGGGCACCACGAGGGTCTGGACCAGGCGCAGGCCGTGGGAGGTGAGTGTGCGCGCCAGCCACGCCCCGTTCGTGTCGGTCACGCTGCCGAGCAGCAGCTCGTCGCCGACGAGGACGACGCCGACGGCGTCGGGCCCCCCGGGCGCCAGCAGCGCGGTCACGGCCGCGGCGACCTCTGCACGGTGCGACGAGCGGCCCTGGCCTGCCGGGCGGCGTTCTTGGCTGCCGTCCGGTCGCTCGTGCGCCGCAGCCTCACCGCGGAGGCGACGTAGTCCAGGCCTGTCGCCACCGTGACGACCACCGAGGCCACGAGAAGGCTGGTGGTGAACCACGACCACGAGTCCGGCAGCGGCAGCATGAGCAGCACGAGGGTGACCGTCTGCAGCGCGGTCTTCGTCTTGCCTCCCCGACCGGCCGGCATCACACCGTGCCGGATGACGACGAAGCGCAGCACCGTGACGCCGACCTCGCGTACGAGGATGACCACGGTCACCCACCAGGGCACCTGCTCCAGCAGGGACAGACCGATGAGCGCCGAGCCGATCAGCGCCTTGTCGGCGATCGGGTCGGCGATCTTGCCGAACGAGGTGACCAGGCCACGGTCGCGAGCGATCTTGCCGTCCACGTAGTCGGTGACCATCGCCACCACGAACACGACCACGGCGAGCACGCGGCTCACGGCATCGGCCCCGTCCTCGCGCAGCAGCAGCCAGACGAACACGGGCACCAGCAGCAGCCGCAGAGTCGTCAGCGCGTTGGGCACGTTCCACGCGCTCGGCTCCTGCGTCTGGCCCGGCACGGGGTCAACCTACGGTGTGGGCAGCACGTGGGCGATGAGGTCCACGCCGTCAGTGGCCACGACCTGTGCAGCGACGACATCTGCGACCTGGGGCGCGTCGTGCCCCGGCGCCGCCACCAGCGCCGTGACCCCGTCGACCTCGGGCGCCTGGTGCTCGGCCAGGCCGAACCCTGGCTCGGTCACCAGCACGCTCACGTGCTCGCCGATCCGCTCCTCGGCTCGCTGGCTGACGAGCTGCTCGGCAAGCGAGGCGACCCGCTCGACACGGGACCGCACCTCGTCGGCGTCGACGTCGTCGGTGAAGGTGGCCGCCTCGGTGCCGTCCTCGGGTGAGTAGCCGAAGACACCGACGGCGTCGAGGCGGGCCTCGACGAGAAAGGCCTCGAGCTCGGCAAGGTCGTGCTCGGTCTCACCGGGAAACCCGACGATGACGTTCGAGCGCACCCCGGCCGTCGGCGCCGCCGCCCTGATCTGGGACAGCAGCGCCAAGAAGTGCTCTCGCGACCCGAACCGTCGCATGCGACGCAGCACGCGCTCGCTGGCGTGCTGGAACGACAGGTCGAAGTACGGCACGACGCCGGGCGTCTCGACGATCGCCTGCACCAGGCTGGGGCGCATCTCGGCCGGCTGCAGGTACGACAGCCGCACCCGGTCGATCCCGGCGACAGCCACCAGCCGTGGCAGCAGCTGCTCGAGCAGGCGCAGGTCGCCGAGGTCCTTGCCGTAGGACGTCGTGTTCTCGCTGACCAGCAGGGCCTCACGCACGCCGTGGTCGGCGAGCCATTCCAGCTCGGCCACCAGCTCGTCGGCCGGTCGTGAGACGAACGACCCGCGAAAGGACGGGATCGCGCAGAACGAGCACCGCCGGTCGCACCCGCTCGCGAGCTTCACCGGCGCCACGGGTCCGGACCCGAGACGACGCCGCACCACACGCGGACCCGATGCCGGCGCCGCGCCGAGGGGCAGGTCGGGCTCGGCGTGCCCGGGTGGGCGGCTGTGCCCGACACGCTGTGCGGGCGCGATGGGCAGCAGCGTCCGACGATCGCGAGGCCGGTGGGCGGTCAGATGCTGCCCCGAGAGCACGGCCCGTACCCGCTCCGCGACGTCGGGGTAGTCGTCGAAGCCCAGCACCGCGTCCGCCTCGGGCAGGGCGGTCGCGAGCTCGCTCCCGTAGCGCTCCGCCATGCACCCCACAGCGATCACAGCACGGTCCGGCGACCCCGCTTCGAGCAGGGTCTCGATCGACTCCTGCTTGGCCTGCTCGATGAAGCCGCAGGTGTTGACCAGCACCGCATCGGCCTTCTCGACCTCGTCGACCAGCCGCAGGCCGTCGGCCTCCAGTCGCGCGGCGAGCTCGTCGGAGTCGACCTCGTTGCGGGCGCAGCCGAGGGTGACGATGGCGACCGACGACGCCGTGGGGTGATCGCCGACACGCTGCGGGTGGGTGGGCATGAGGCTGCCCAGACTACGTCGACGGCGCGGTCGCTACCCCCCGCGCAGGCTGGAGAGCACCTCGTCGAGGTCGTCCGGCTTGATCAGCACCTCGCGGGCCTTCGACCCCTCCGAGGGGCCGACGATCCCGCGGGTCTCCATCAGGTCCATCAGGCGTCCTGCCTTGGCGAAGCCCACGCGCAGCTTGCGCTGCAGCATCGACGTGGAGCCGAACTGCGTCGTGACGACGAGCTCGGCGGCCTGGCACAGCAGGTCGAGGTCGTCCCCGATGTCGGCGTCGATGTCCTTCGTCGGGCCCTGCGGCGCCGTGACGTCCTCGCGGTAGGACGGCTCGAGCTGCTCGCGCACGTGTCGCACGACCGCGTGGATCTCCTGCTCGGTCACCCATGAGCCCTGCACCCGCACGGGCTTGCTCGCCCCCATCGGAAGGAACAACCCGTCGCCCTGCCCCACCAGCTTCTCCGCCCCGGGCTGGTCGAGGATCACACGGGAGTCGGCCAGCGACGAGGTCGAGAACGCGAGTCGGGACGGCACGTTGGCCTTGATGAGCCCGGTCACGACGTCCACCGACGGCCGCTGCGTCGCCAGCACCAGATGGATGCCGGCAGCGCGAGCGAGCTGGGTGATGCGCACCACGCAGTCCTCGACGTCGCGCGGCGCGACCATCATCAGGTCTGCGAGCTCGTCGACGACGACCAGCAGGTACGGGTACGGCCGCAGCACCCGCTCGCTGCCCGGAGGGGCTGTGAGGGCGCCCGTACGCACTGCCTTGTTGAAGTCGTCGACGTGCCGGAAGCCGAAGTTGGCGAGGTCGTCGTAGCGCATGTCCATCTCGCGCACGACCCACTGCAGGGCCTCGGCAGCCTTCTTGGGGTTGGTGATGATGGGGGTGATCAGGTGCGGGACACCCTCGTAGGCGGTCAGCTCGACCCGCTTGGGATCGACCAGGATCATTCGCACCTCGTCGGGCGTGGCCCGCATGAGGATCGACGTGATCATCGAGTTGACGAACGACGACTTGCCCGAGCCCGTGGCACCCGCCACCAGCAGGTGCGGCATCTTGGACATGTTGGCGACCACGACGCCGCCCTCGACGTCCTTGCCGAGCCCGATGAGCATCGGGTGGTGGTCGGCCCGTGCCGCCCTCGACCGCAGCGTGTCGCCGAGGCTGACCACTTCTTTGTCGGTGTTGGGGATCTCGATGCCGATCGCCGACTTGCCGGGGATCGGGCTGAGGATGCGGACGTCCGCGCTGGCGACCGCGTAGGCGATGTTCTTGCTGAGCGCGGTCACGCGCTCCACCTTGACGGCGGTACCGAGCTCGACCTCGTACCGCGTCACCGTGGGGCCACGGGTGTAGCCGGTGACCTGGGCGTCGATCTCGAACTGGTCGAGCACGCGCGTCAGGGAGTCCACGACCCGGTCGCTGGCCGGCGTCCTGGCCTTGTGCTGCGAGCCGTGGCTGAGCACCTCGGGGTCGGGCAGGTGGTAGGTGACGTCGCCCGACAAGGCCAGCTGCTCGACGCGCGCGGGCAGCCGGCTGTGCTCCGGGGGCTCGACCTCCCCCTGCTCCGGCTGCCCTGCCTGCGCCTTGTCTCGCCCGCGCCGGCGCCGCGGTGCCTGCTGCTCGGCGTCGCTGGGGGCCTCGACCGGGTCCAGCGGTGCCTCCGGGTCGGCCACGAGCGGCGACTCGTAGGCGTCGGGTCCGTCCGGCTCGAACTCACGCTCGCGACGGGTGGGACGCAGCCACCCCAGCGCCGCGCGCAGTCGTGTCGCAGCCACGTGCATGGGCATGTCGAGCAGCACGAGCAACCCGTAGAGCACAGCGATGACGAGCACGGGAACCGCGATGTACACGGTGAGCAGGTCGGCCAGCAGCGACGACACGATGAAGCCCACCGACCCGCCCGCGGCGCGCATCGCCTCGGTGCCCGCGTCGGGGCGCGGCAGCCCGGCAGCGATGTGCACCAGACCGAGCAGCCCCGCTGCCATCAGCGACCCGCCCAGCAGCACCCGGCCACCGCCGGCCGACAGCTTCTGCGGGTCGCGCAGCAGCCGGACGGCGAGCCAGACCAGCAGCAGCGGCACGACGTAGGAGACGACGCCGACCGACCCGGACGCCATCGAGCGCACGACGTCGAAGGCCGGCCCCTCGGCCTGCCACCACACGCCTGCCGCGACGACGAGCCCCAGCACCACCAGGGCGAGGCCGAAGCCGTCGCGGCGCAGGCCAGGCTCGATGGTGGAGCTGCCGGTCAGCCCTCGAACCGCCCCGCCGAGGGCGTGCGCCACGCCGAGCCACACTGATCGAAGCGCGCCGACGACCGACCGGATCATGCGGACGATGAGCGGGGGCCGGGCGGGGGGCTTGGCGGGACGGCGCGTCGGCGAAGACGACCGACCCGACGAGCGCGACCGCGAGCCTGTCGAGGCCGTGCTGCTCTTCGAGCGCGGCTTCGGGTTGCTCGCGGACCGCGCTGGGGAAGACGTGCGGGTCGCCATGGCTGGGGAGCCTACCGCGCGGTGTCACGCCAGCCCCATCTGTCACACGCCGCACACCCGGCTCAGATCTCGATGACCACCGGGATGATCATGGGCCGACGACGCAGCCGGCGGCTCAGCCAGGGGCCGATGGTTCGGCGGATCGTCTGCTGCAGCGCGTAGGTGTCGTCGTAGCCGCTGCGGGCGGCGTCCTCCACGGCCGCCACGATCGTCGGCTTGATGCTGTCGAACGTGGCGTCGTCCTCGGCCAGACCCCGGGCGTGGATCTCCGGTCCCGACACGATCGCGCCGGTGGTCGAGTCGACGACGACCACGACGGAGACGAACCCGTCCTCGGACAGGATCTTGCGGTCGCGCACGGAGGTCTCGGCCAGCTCACCCCCCACGGTGGTGCCGTCGACGAACACGTTGGCGACCGGCTGCACACCCACCACCTGCGCTCGGCCCTCGTGCAGGTCCACGACGACACCGTCCTCGACCACGAGCACCTGCTCGGCGGGGATGCCGGTGGCCACCGCAACCTCGGCGTTGGCTCGCAGGTGCCGATGCTCCCCGTGCACCGGCAGCACGTGCCGGGGTCGTACCACGTTGTAGACGTACATCAGCTCCCCGGCGCTGGCATGGCCCGAGACGTGCACCATCGCGTTGCCCTTGTGCACCACCGGCACGCCGTGGCGAGACAGCCCGTTGATGACGCGCGACACGGCGTTCTCGTTGCCGGGGATCAGCGACGACGCCAGCACGACGACGTCACCGGGCTCGACGGAGATGTGGGCGTGGTCGCCGTTGGCGATACGTGAGAGCGCCGCCATCGGCTCCCCCTGCGAGCCGGTCGACATGAGCACCACCTCGTCGCGGGGCAGCGTCATGGCCGTGGTGAGCTCGACCAGCGTCTGGCCGGGCACCGTCAGGTACCCCAAGTCGCGGGCAACGCCCATGGTGCGCACCATCGAGCGACCGACGAGGGCGACGCGGCGGCCATGGGCAACCGCAGCGTCGAGAACCTGCTGCACCCGATGGACGTGCGAGGCGAAGCTGGCCACCACGACGCGCCCCTGCGTGCGCCGGAACACCGCATCCAGAGCGACGGCGATGTCGCGCTCCGGCGGGGTGAAGCCGGGCACCTCCGCGTTCGTGGAGTCGACGAGAAAGAGGTCGACGCCCTGCTCCCCCAGACGTGCGAAGCCGGGCAGATCGGTCAGGCGGCCGTCCAGCGGCATCTGGTCCATCTTGAAGTCGCCGGTGTGCAGCAGCGTGCCGGCCGAGGTGCGCACCGCCACGGCCATTGCGTCGGGGATCGAGTGGTTGACGGCCAGGAACTCCAGCTCGAAGGGGCCCAGCGTCTCGCGGTCCCCCTCCCGCACGGTCACCTGACGGCTCTCGATGCGGTGCTCCCTCAGCTTGGCCTCGACGAGCGCGAGGGTCAGTCGCGACCCGACGAGCGGGATGTCCGGGCGCTCACGCAGCAGGTAGGGCACGGCGCCGATGTGGTCCTCGTGGCCGTGGGTCAGCACCAGGGCCACGACGTCGTCGAGGCGATGCCGGATCGGGGCGAAGTCCGGGAGGATGAGGTCGACGCCGGGCTGGTGGTCCTCGGGGAAGAGCACCCCGCAGTCGATGACCAGCAACGCCCCCCGGTGCTCCAGCACCGTCATGTTGCGCCCGATCTCACCGAGCCCGCCCAGCGGCGTCACCCGCAGTGCCCCCTCGACCAGGGGTGGCGGGGGGCCGAGCTCTGGGTGCGGGTGGCTCACGCGCTAGCTCTCGAGGGCAAGCAGGCCTGCCTGCTCGAGGTCGTCGCGCAGCAGCGCCACCTGCTGCTCGCTCGCAGGCAGCAGCGGCAGCCGCATCGACCGGTTGGCGAGCACGCCGTTCAGCTGCAGGGCAGCCTTGGCCATCACCGCGCCCTGCCCTCGGGTCATCACCCCCCGCACCGCGGGGAGCAGGCCACGTGACAGCGCGCGGGCGCTGTCGAGGTCGCCACGGTCGACCGCGTCGACGAGTGCGGCGTGCTGGGCTCCGGCCACGTGACCGACGACGCTGACAACGCCGACCGCTCCGTTCGCGAGGTGGACGAGGTTCAGCGCGTCGTCCCCGGAGTAGTACGCCAGGTCGGTGCGTGCCATCACCCACGCGGAGGCGTAGAGGTCGCCCTTGGCGTCCTTGACCGCCGCGATGCGTGGGTGCTCGCCCAGGTGCACCAACGTCTCGGTCTCGATGGCCACCCCGCTGCGGCCGGGGATGTCGTAGAGCATGCACGGCAGCGGTGTGGCGTCGGCGGCGCGGCGGAAGTGGGCGAGCAGGCCGTCTTGCGGAGGCTTGCTGTAGTACGGCGTGACCAGCAGCAGCCCGTCCGCCCCGGCAGCGGCGGCCTGCTCGGCCAGCGTCACGGTGTGCGCGGTGTCGTTGGTGCCGGCCCCGGCGACCACCCTCGCGCGATCGCCCACGGCCTCGACCACGACGCGCACCAGCGCCGCCTTCTCGTCGTCGGTGGTGGTCGGCGACTCCCCCGTCGTGCCGTTCACGACGATCCCGTCATGACCCTGGTCGACCAGGTGCACGGCCAGTCCCGCCGCGGCATCGAGGTCGACGCCTCCGGCATCGTCGAACGGCGTCACCATCGCCGTCAGCACCCGACCGAAGGGCGCGCGGCTCATGGCGCGACCCGCCCGTTGGCGACGAAGGCAGCGTGGGTGATCGGCATCAGCTCGGCCCACACCTCTTCGTAGCGCTCGGCGACCATCTCGATCTCGCGCTGCGGGTAGGACGGGAAGTGGCTGTCGTCGGTGTGCCGGCGCAGGGAGAGAAAGTTCATGAGGGCACGCGCGTTCATCGTCACGTACGCCGAGGAGTAGATCGACACCGGCAGCACGGTGCGCGCCACCTCACGCGCGACGCCGGCGTCGAGCATGCGCTGGTAGTCGGCGTAGGCCTGGGTGGTCGAGCGCCGCACCGACTCGCTGACCAGCGCCTGCTGCTGCTCGCTGCCAGGCTCGAACTCGTAGGCGCCCGGCTTGCCGACCTGGACGAGGTTGCGCTCGGGAGCCGGCGTGTAGAACTGCGGCTGCAGCACCCGGTACCGGCCGCTCTCCTCGTTGTAGGAGGCCATGCGGTGCCGCATGTGCTCCCGCCAGACGAAGATGGGGGCACAGACGTAGAACGTCATCACCGAGTGCTCGAACGGGGATCCGTGCCGCTCCCGCATGAGAAACCGGATGAGGCCCGCCGCCTGCGAGGCGTCGGTCTCGACCGAGGCCCGGGAGCGCTCGCCCTGGGTCGACACTCGCGCGGCGAAGACCACGTCGGTGTCCGAGGCGCTGCTCTTGACGAGCTCGACCGTGACATCGCTGCGAAACTGCACGTCGGGGGTCGGCGAGGCGTCCGTCACGCCGCCTGAGCCTATCGGCCCCGCCGCCGTCCGCCCGGTCGGGACGCGACCACGGCACGGGCTTGGTTGGATGGTGGCGTGCCAGACCTGCCACCGGACCCGACGGCTCGCGCGGTGCCCACTCCCGACCGCAGCGTGCGCATGGCCTGGGTCGCCGACGCGGCCGCGATGGGCCGAGCACAGGCCCGCGCCTGGGGTGCGGACTGTCGCGGGCTGCTGCCGGCCACCACGCTCGAGGCGCTGCGCGAGGACGACCTGGCCGCCGGGTGGGCCGACGCGCTGCGTCGCCCCCCCACCGCCACGCACCGCGCCCTGGTCGCGCTCGAGGGCAACACCGTGGTGGGCTTCGCCGCCGTCGCCCCCTGTGGCGACCCGGACGCCGACCCCCTGCGCGACGGCGAGGTCACGGTGCTCGTGCTCGACCCCGACGCCCGTGGGCGTGGCCACGGGTCACGCCTGCTCGCGGCGGTCGCCGACACCGGGCGTGCCGACGGCTTCTCCCGACTGACCATGTGGTTGGTGGCCCAGGACGACGACCTGCGCTCGTTCCTGGAGTCGGCCGGATGGGCAGCGGACGGCGCCCACCGCGAGATGATCCTCGACAGCGACACCGACAGCGACACCGGCACTGCTGACGAGCCGCCCGTACGTCAGGTTCGGCTGCACACCGCCCTGGAGGACCGATGAGCACGAGCGACCACTCCCCGTTCGAGGGCTTCCCCCCCGCGGCCCTGGACTTCTACGAGGCTCTGGAGGCCGACAACACGAAGGTCTTCTGGACCGAGAACAAGCACGTCTACGACAGCGCGGTGCGAACACCTCTGCTCGCGTTGTGCGACCGGCTCGCGCCGGAGTTCGGGGCCGCCAAGGTGTTCCGCCCGTACCGGGACGTGCGGTTCAGCAAGGACAAGTCGCCGTACAAGACGGCGCAGGGCGCGGTGCTGACGGCGGGCGAGGGCGGCGGGGCCCACTACCTGCAGATCAGCGCAGCGGGTCTGCTCGTGGCCGTCGGCTACCACGAGATGGCCGGCGACCAGGTGACCCGCTACCGCGAGTCCGTCGACGACGACACGCTGGGCGAACAGCTGGCCGCCGCCCTGGCGCGGGTCGAGCAGGCGGGGCACACGATCGCAGGCGAGGCGCTCAAGACCCGTCCGCGCGGCTACCCCGAGCACCATCCACGGCTGGCCCTGCTGCGCTACAAGACCCTGACTGCGTGGCACGAGTACCCGCCGGAGCCCTGGCTGCACACGGCCGAGGTCGTCGACGTGGTGGCCGGCACCTGGCGTGAGATGGCTCCGCTCAACACCTGGCTCGAACGCAACGTGGGTGCCAGCCACCAACCGGCGCGGTGAGCGACACCCCTCCTGCGGCGCCGGCACCCGACTGGACCAGGCGGCGCACCGCCGTCGTCCGCGACGCAGTCGGTGTCGGGGTGGCCACCGGTGCGTACGGGTTGTCGTTCGGCGCGATCGGTGTGGCCGGTGGGCTGACGATCGCCCAGACCTGCGCCACCTCGGTGCTGATGTTCACCGGCGCCTCGCAGTTCGCCCTCGTCGGCGTGCTCGCCGCGGGTGGTGGCGCCCCGGCGGCCGCTGTGACGGCGGTGCTGCTGGGGGCGCGCAACGCGCTCTACGGCCTGCGACTGGCCGGGCTTCTGCAGCTGTCCGGCACCCGCAAGGCCGTCGGGGCCCAGCTCGTCATCGACGAGTCCACGGCGATGTGCCTGGCCCACGAGGACGACACCCGTGCTCGACGCCTGGCCTTCTGGACGACGGGGCTGGCCGTGTTCGTGCTCTGGAACCTGGCCACGCTGGCCGGGGCGCTGGCCGGCACGGCCCTGGGCGACCCACAGACCTATGGTCTGGACGCGGCGGTGCCGGCGGCCTTTCTGGCGCTGCTCTGGCCGCGCCTGAGCGACCGTCGGGCCCGACTGGTCGCGCTCGCCGCTGCCGCGGTCGCACTGCTGCTCACGCCGGTCGCACCGGCCGGGGTGCCGGTGATGGCCGCGGCGGGGGTCGCGGTGCTGGCCGGGCTGCTCTGGCGAGACGCTGCCCTGCGCACGGCCTCGCCCGGGACGGTCACCTGATGGTCTGGGGTGCCGTGCTCGCGGCGGCGGTGGGCTGCTACGCGCTGAAGGTGCTGGGGCTGTCGGTGCCGCAGTCCGTGCTCGACCGCCCCGCCGTCCGGTCGATCGCGGTGGCCCTGCCGATCGCGCTGCTGGCGGCGCTCACGGCCGTGCAGACCTTCGGTGACGCCCAGCGTCTGGTGCTCGATGCCCGGGTGGCAGGCGTCGCGGCCGGCGTCGTGGCTCTCGTGCTGCGCGCGCCGTTCCTCGTGGTGGTCGGGGTCGCCGCGCTCACCGCTGCCGGACTACGGGCGCTCGGGGTCGCCTGAGCGCCAGACCCGGATCGCCTCCCGCATCGCCGCCCTGGCCTGCCGCCGATCGCCCAGGTCGTTGTAGGCGAGACCGAGCCGGTACCACGCCGCCGGGTCGCCAGGGTTCTGCCGGGCACCCTCGTGAGCCTGCTCGAACGCCGCCGACGCCGCGGCCTTGTCCACCCGTCCGGACGGACGCCGCGGCAGGTCGTCCACCGGAAGTGCGTCCCGACCCGCCAGGTCGTCCGCGAGGGCCTCGGTGTCGACGCCGAACCGCACCTCGCGCCACACGAGGGCTGCGCCGACCACGGGGAACACGAGCACCGCCAGCCCCAGCACGAGGCTCACCGGGTCGCCGGACAGACCGTCGCCCACGAGCACGATGCCGCGCCAGCCCACGAGCACCAGGTAGACGGCCAGCACCGCCACCAGCGCGAACGCGACGCTGCGAGCTCTCACGCCTCGAGCGCAGCCTCGATGCCCAGGGTCAGACCGGGGTGACCCGTCACCCACCGCACGCCGAGCAGCACCCCCGGCATGAACGAGGCGCGGTCGAGAGAGTCGTGGCGAATGGTGAGGGTCTCGCCGGTGGCTCCGAGCAGCACCTCCTGGTGCGCCACGAGTCCGGACAGCCGCACCGAGTGGACGGGTACCCCGTCCACCGATGCTCCTCGTGCCCCCGGCAGGGCGTCCGCGGTCGCGTCCGGCGCAGCTGCCCGCTGGGCACGCTCGCGCGCCGCTGCCACCAGCCGGGCGGTCAGGGCAGCGGTGCCGGACGGGGCATCGGCCTTGCCGGGGTGGTGCAGCTCGAGAATCTCGACGGAGTCGAAGAAGGGCGCGGCCAGCTCGGCGAAGCGCATCATCAGCACCGCCCCGACCGAGAAGTTCGGGGCGATGAGGGCTCCGACCCCCGGGTTGGCGGCCAACCAGGCTCGCACCTGGCGTACCCGCTCGTCGGTGAACCCGGTCGTGCCGACCACGCAGTGGATGCCGGCGCCGATCGCGGCCTCGAGGGTGGCCATCACGGCGTCGGGATGGGTGAAGTCGACCATCACCTGGGCACCCGACGACGTCAGCTCACCGAGGTCGTCGCCCTGGTCGAGCGAGGCCACCAGCGTCATGTCCGCGGCCTCCGAGACGGCGGCACAGGTCTGCGACCCCATCTTGCCCGCGGCGCCGACCACGGCCACGCGTACGGCGTCGGCGCTCATGTCACGGCCGCCCGCAGGGCTGCGTCGTCGTCGAAGGGCCCGACGACCGACAGCGACAGCGGCTGGCTGAAGAGCTCGTCGGCGAGGCTGCCGACCTCGTCGACGGTGACCGCGTCGATCCGGCGCAGCACCTCCGACAGCGTCGGCAGCTCGCCGGAGAGAAGCTCGGCCTTGGCGAGTCGACTCATGCGTGAGCTGGTGTCCTCGAGCCCGAGCACCAGCGACCCACGAAGCTGCCCCTTGGCTCGGGCCAGCTCGACCTCGGTGATGCCGGCGGTGCTCACCGCGGCGAGCTCGGCGCGAATCAGCTCGAGCGCCTGCTCGGCCTTGCCCGGCTGGCAGCCGAGGTACACGCCGAACGACCCGGTGTCGGCCAGCGAGGAGAAGAACGAGTAGACCGAGTAGGCCATCCCGCGCTGCTCCCGCACCGTCTGGAACAGCCGGGACGAGGAGCCGTCGCCGAGCACGCTGGACAGCACCGCGAGCGGCCAGCGCCGTTCGTCACGGGGCAGGCCGGGCACCCCGACCACGATGTTGGCCTGCTCGGTCGGGCGGTTCTGCACCGTCACCGCGGCACTGGCCGGAACCCGCACCCCCTCGGGCAGACCGGCCCGGGGCGGCGCCGGGTGCGCGTCCTCGTTGACCACGAGCGCCCCCTGCGCCAGCGCCTGGCGCACCAGGCGCACCAACGCCGTGTGCTCCAGGTTGCCGGCCGCGGCGATCACGAGGTTCTGCGGCAGGTAGCGGGTGCGGTACCAGAGCCGAAGCTGGTGTGCTGCCATCCCCTCGATCGAGCTCACCGTGCCCAGCACCGGACGCCCGACCGGGTGCGGCGCCCACATGCCCTGGCTGAACAGCTCGTGCACGGTGTCGGCCGGGTCGTCGTCGTTCATGGCGATCTCTTCGAGCACCACCGGCCTCTCGGCGTCGACGTCCTCGTCGGTGACGAGCGAGGCGGTGACCATGTCGAGCAGCACGTCCAGAGCGATGGGCAGGTCGTCGTCGACGACACGCGCGTAGTAGCAGGTGAGCTCCTTGGTGGTGAACCCGTTCAGCTCACCCCCGATCTCGTCGATCTCGGCCGCGATCGCCGCGGCGTCGCGGCGCGACGTCCGCTTGAACAGCAGGTGCTCGAGAAAGTGCGTGGCGCCGGCGACCGGCTCGCTCTCGTCCCGCGAGCCGACGCCGGCCCAGACGCCCAGCGACACCGACCGCACGGTCGGCAGCTGCTCGGTGATGACGCGCAGGCCACCGGGGAGCACGGTGCGGCGCACCGTGCCGATGGCCTGGTCGATGCCCTCACCGCCCGGCGAGAGCAGGGTGTGGGTCGTGCCGGGGTGCTGGGTCGGCAGGGCCCAGCCTCCCCCGGCACCTCCACGACGACGGGTCACGACTCAGGCGCCTGCTCGGGCTCGTCGGATGCGGCCTCCTCGGTCTCGACCACGGGGACGAGGGAGAGCTTGCCGCGGTCGTCGACCTCGCTGATCTCGACCATGACCTTGCTGCCGACAGACAGCACGTCCTCGACGTTCTCCACCCGCTTGCCCCCGGCAAGCGAGCGCAGCTTCGAGATGTGCAGCAGCCCGTCCTTGCCCGGCACCAGCGAGACGAAGGCACCGAACGGCACCGTCTTGACGACGGTGCCCAGGTACCGCTCGCCCGGCTGAGGCATCGTCGGGTTGGCGATCTGGTTGATCATCGTGCGCGCGGCCTCGGCACTCGGGCCGTCGACGGCGCCGATGAAGATCGTGCCGTCGTCCTCGATCGCGATCTGGGCGCCCGTGTCGTCCTGGATCTGGTTGATGATCTTGCCCTTCGGCCCGATCACCGCACCGATCTGGTCGACGGGGATCTTGATCGTGATGATGCGCGGCGCGTACGGGCTCATCTCGTCGGGCTCGCTGATGGCCTCACCCATGACGTCGAGCAAGGTCATCCGCGCATCCTTGGCCTGCTGCAGCGCGCCGGTGAGCACCGAGGCAGGGATGCCGTCGAGCTTCGTGTCCAGCTGCAGCGCGGTGACGAACTCGCGGGTGCCGGCAACCTTGAAGTCCATGTCACCGAAGGCGTCCTCGGCACCGAGGATGTCGGTGAGGGTGACGTAGGTCGTCTGCCCGTCGACCTGCCCGGAGATGAGCCCCATCGCGATGCCGGCGACCGGAGCCCGCAGCGGCACGCCGGCGTTGAGCAGCGACATCGTGGATGCGCAGACCGAGCCCATCGACGTCGACCCGTTCGAGCCGAGCGCCTCGGAGACCTGCCTGATCGCGTAGGGGAACTCCTCGCGGCCCGGCAGCACCGGCACCAGGGCGCGCTCGGCGAGCGCGCCGTGACCGATCTCGCGGCGCTTCGGCGAGCCGACCCGCCCCGTCTCCCCGGTGGAGTAGGGCGGGAAGTTGTAGTGGTGCATGTAGCGCTTGCTCGTGACAGGCGCCAGGGTGTCGAGCTTCTGCTCGAGGCTGAGCATGTTCAGCGTGGTGACGCCCATGATCTGGGTCTCCCCGCGCTCGAACAGCGCCGACCCGTGCACCCGGGGCAGCACCGCCACCTCCGCGGTGAGCGGGCGGATGTCGGTGAGGCCACGTCCGTCGATGCGCACCCCGTCGGTGAGCACGCGCTGACGCACCTCGTTCTTGGTCAGCGACCGGAACGCCGCGCCGAGCTCCTTCTCACGACCCTCGAAGCGCTCGCCGAGAGCGGCCCCCACGTCGGCCCGGACGGCATCGAGGGCAGCCTCGCGCTCGACCTTGCCGGGGATACGCAGCGCCTCGGCCAGCGGGGCACGAGCGACCTCGGCCACGGCGTCGTACGCGTCGTCGCCGTACTCCGGGTAGGTCGGGTAGTCCGCGACCGGCTTCGCCGCCGCCTCGGCGACCTGCGTCTGCGCGGCGCACAGGGCGGTGATGAACGGCTTGGCCGCCTCCAGCCCCTCGGCCACGACCTGCTCGGTCGGGGCGGGGGCGCCGTCGGCGATGAGCGCCCAGGCGTTGTCGGTCGCCTCGGCCTCGACCATCATCACCGCGACGTCGCCGTCGGGCAGCACCCGTCCTGCCAGCACCATGTCGAACACGGCCTGCTCGAGCTGCTCGACGGTGGGGAACGCGACCCACTGCCCCTCGATGAGGGCGACGCGCACCGCGCCGATGGGGCCGGAGAACGGCAGCCCCGACAGCTGTGTCGACATCGAGGCCGCGTTGATGGCCAGCACGTCGTAGAGGTCCTTCGGGTCCAACGACAGCACCGTCACCACGACCTGCACCTCGTTGCGCAGGCCCTTGACGAACGACGGGCGCAGCGGGCGGTCGGTGAGACGGCAGGTGAGGATGGCCTCCGTGGAGGGCCGTCCCTCCCGACGGAAGAAGGAGCCGGGGATGCGTCCGGCGGCGTACATGCGCTCCTCGACGTCCACCGTCAGGGGGAAGAAGTCGAAGTGCTCCTTGGGGTTCTTGGACGCGGTGGTCGCGGAGAGGACGACGGTGTCGTCGTCCAGGGACGCCACCGTGGAGCCGGCGGCCTGCCGGGCCAGGCGCCCGGTCTCGAACGTCACGCGGCGTTGCCCGAATCGTCCGTTGTCGATGACCGCTGTCGCGATCGTTTCCTGCTGACCCGTCATGGGCAGCCCTCCTTTGGGCTTGGTCGGGGTCACAGCCGGCAGACCGGTCATCGATGGAAGCCCGCGGGCTCGACGCCCGAAAGCCACGACCGAGGACCGGCGGTCCCGGGGGCTGACCCCCATGGGTGGGATATGGAGTTGTGCCTGCCCCGTGGCGGGGCAGGGGTCTAGCGCCGCAGGCCGAGTCGCTCGATGAGGGTGCGGTAGCGCTCGATGTCGGTGTCGGAGAGGTAGTTGAGCAGCCGCCGACGACGGCCGACCATGAGCAGCAGCCCACGGCGGCTGTGGTGGTCGTGCTTGTGCTCCTTGAGGTGCTCGGTCAGGTGGTTGATGCGGTGCGTGAGCAGCGCGACCTGAACCTCGGGCGACCCCGTGTCGCCCTCGGAACGGGCGTAGTCGGTCATGATCTGCTGCTTGGTGGCGGTGTCCAGGGACAAGGGGAACCCGTTCCTTCGTCGTGTCGTTGCGCGGTGCACCCGGGCACATCCACCGGGGCATGCGTGGGCCGCGGCCGATCTAACGGCGTGCCAAGGGTAGCAGCCGACGAGCCGGACGAAGAGTCAGTTCTGCCCCTGCGCGAGCGTGTACGCCCGTTCCCCGTTGTACTCCTCGAGCTTCTCGACGTGCATCCAGCGGTATCGGACGCCGATGCGGTGCAGCAGGTCCAGAACCGACTCCGGGTGCCACGACGCCTGGTCGCTGATCGTGAACCGGCACCTGAAGTGGTCGACGCAGCTCGTCGACCCGCCGGTGCCCGGCCAGACCGCGGTCCCCCGGTTGGAGATCATCGACAGGGAGTAGGGGGTGCCGTGCAGCATCTGCGTCATCCAGGCGGCGATCGTCGACGGCTGCTCGTCGGTCTCGATGAAGATGTCGACGCCGACCTTCGTGCGCGAGCCGAGCTCGGTCCGCACCTGGTCGCGGGTGACGTCGGGCATGGTGACCGGCTGGTAGGACCGGCTCGGCACCGACGACTCGAGGCCGAGCCGCTCGGCCACCGCGTCGGCGAACGCGGACGTGCCGACCGGGTCCGCCCCTGCCACGTCGCGCGTGTGCACGCCGTCCTCCAGCGTCCGGAAGAGCGCCTGCTCGAGACGGTGGGCCGGCTCGAACTGGCCGACGTGGCGCAGCATCATGATCGCCGACTGGATCAGGGCGCTGGGGTTGGCGACGTTGCGTCCGGCGTACTTCGGCGCGGAGCCGTGCACCGCCTCGAAGATCGACACGTCGCTGCCGAGGTTGGCCGACGGGGCGAAGCCCAGCCCGCCGACCAGGGCGCTGGTCAGGTCGGACAGGATGTCGCCGTTCATGTTCGTGGTGACGATCACCTCGAACTGCTCCGGGGCCTTGACGAGCTGGTGGGCGGCGTTGTCGACGATCACGTGCCACGTCTGCAGGTCGGGGTACTCGGCCGCCACGGCCATGAACTCCCGCTGCATCATGCCCTCGGTCAGCTTCATGATGTTCGACTTGGTCGCCACCGCGACCTTCGTGCGCTGCTGGGAGCGCGCGATCTCGAGCGCGGTCGTCGCGACACGCCGGCATCCGAGGCGCGAGATGAGCTTGAGGCACTGGGCCACGTCCGGCGTCTGCATGTGCTCGATGCCCGCGTAGAGGTCCTCGACGTTCTCCCGGACGACGACGAGGTCGATCCCGCGTCCGGAGTAGGGCGTCACCACCCCGGGCAGCTCGCGCACGGGTCGCACGTTGGCATAGGTCTCGAAGAGCTTGCGCAGAGTGACGTTCGCGCTCTTCTCACCGAAGCCCACCGGGGTCTCCAGCGGCCCCTTGAGCACCGTCCTCGTCCGCATGATCGACTCGATCGTGGCTTGCGGGACGCCGCTGGCCACCCCGGAGCGAAAGACCTCGGCTCCCGCCTGCGCGGGTTCCCAGACGATGTCGGCCCCGGCGGCCTCGACGAGCCGCACCGCCGCACCGACGACCTCGGGTCCGATGCCGTCTCCGTGGATGACTGTGACAGGAACTCCCATGGCGCCTCCTTCGTGAATACAGGAAGCGTAGATCGTGTTTTCTAAATCGTCAATACTGCCGGTCCAGCAACGAGCTGACCTCGGCCGGGCTGTGGTCGCGCAACAGCTCGGCGACCGCGGCCACGTCAGCCTCCATCTGAGCAACCAGCTGCTCGACGGCGTCGAAGCGCTGCTGCCCTCGCAGCTGCTGCACGAAGCTCACCGCTACCTGCTGGTCGTACAGATCGAGATCACCGACTCCCAGCACGTACGCCTCGACGCGGCGCTCCGCCCCGTCGAACGTCGGGTTGGTGCCGACCGAGACGGCAGCGGGCAGCACAGTGGTCGGGTCGGCCAGCCGGCGCAGGTACCCCGCGTAGACCCCGTCGGCGGGCACCAGCATCCCCGGGGCGACGGTGACGTTGGCCGTCGGGTACCCGAGCTCACGTCCACGCCTGTCCCCTCCGACCACGGGGCCCTCGACCTCGAACAGGTGCCCCAGCACGGCCGACGCGCCCGGCATGTCTCCGGCCGCGACCCGCTGACGCACCTCGGTCGACGACCACCGGACGCCGTCGTGACCCACCGGCGACAGAGCCACGACGTCGAAGGCGCCCGCCGCGAGAGCGCGCAACGCGTCGACGTCGCCTGCGGCCCGGTGCCCGAACCGAAAGTCCTCCCCCACGACGACCGCACGCGCCTTCAGGGTGCCCAGCAGCACGTCGGAGACGAACTCCGCCGCGCTCATCGCCGCCACCGCAGCCGTGAACGGCAGCACCAGCACGGCATCGGCGCCGCACTGCCCCAGCAGCTCCACCCGATGCCGCAGCGTGGCCACCGCCGGGGGCTGATGGCCGGGGCGCACGACCGACATCGGGTGCGGGTCGAAGGTGAGGACGGTCAGCGGCAGCCCGCGGCGGCTCGCCTCGTCCCGCGCAGTTCCCACCACCACGCGGTGCCCTCGGTGCACCCCGTCGAAGGTGCCGATCGAGACCACCGACGGGGTGCTGCGCACCTCGTCGACCGATCGCCAGACCGTCACGCCCATCAGCGTCTCACCCCACGAACACCGCCCTCAGCCCGGCGCGAGAACCCGCGTCCTCAGCCACCGCCAGCAGACGATGACCGGCGTCGAGCAGCGCGACCGGACCGGGCACGCCGCTCGGTGCAGGTGCCACGCCGTGGCCCACCTTCTCGGCCTCGTCGTCGGACAGCACACGGGGCGGCAGAAACCTGGCGGCCGCCTCACCGAGGGCCAGGACGGCGGCGTCGATCGGCGGCTCGAGGCCGTCCAGCGGGTGGGCGTCGTCGAGGCCGAACGGTCCGACGCGGGTGCGACGCAGGGCCGTGAGATGCCCTCCGACGCCCAGCGACACACCCAGGTCGCGTGCGAGCGCACGGACGTAGGTGCCCGACGAGCAGGCCACGTGCACGCGGACGTCGACGGCCCCTGCCGCCTCGGCCGCCGAGCAGCCCAGCACGTCGAAGGCCGACACCGTCACCGGGCGTGGCGCCAGGTGGACCTGCTCCCCCGCGCGCACTCGCGCGTAGGCGCGTCGGCCGTCCACCTTGATGGCCGAGACCGCGCTGGGCACCTGGTGGATGTGCCCGGTCAGAAGCGCGGCGGCAGCCCGTACCTGGTGCTCGGTGCAGGCGCTCGCATCCGCCGTGGCGGTCACCTCGCCGTCGGCGTCGTCGGTCGTCGTTGCCACTCCCAGCCGCACCGTCGCGGCGTACTGCTTGTCGGCCCCGACGAGAAAGTGCAGCAACCGCGTCCCCCGGCCGATGCCGAGCACGAGCACCCCCGTGGCCAGCGGGTCGAGGGTGCCGGCGTGACCCACCTTGCGCGTGCCGGCCAGCCGGCGCACGCGCCCCACGACGGCGTGCGACGACAGGCCCGTGGGCTTGTCGACGACGAGCACCCCGCAGAGCCCTTCGGTCACGGCTGATCCGGCTGGGGGCGCTCACCCGCGTCGTCGCCGTCGTCGACCTCGTCGAGCGGACGCCGGTAGGGATCGGGGTCGCCCGCGTACGAGGCCGCCCGGGCCGCTGCTGCCACCTGCTCGTCGGCGTGCTGCGCCGCAGCGATCAGCTGCTCGATGTGGCGAGCCGAGTCGGACACCGCGTCGAGCACGAAGGTGATCGTGGGCGTGAACTTGATACCGGTCTGGGCGCCGACCTCGCTACGCACCAGGCCCTGCACCTTCTCCAGCGCGGCAGCGCTGTCGGCACGCTGGTCGGCGTCGCCGTACACGGTGTAGAAGACGGTCGCCTCGCGCAGGTCGCCGGTGACCCGGGCGTCGGTCACCGTCACGAAGCCCAGCCGGGGGTCCTTGACCCTGCGCTCGAGCGTCTGCGCCGCGATCACCTTGATGCGGTCGGCGAGCTTGCGTGCGCGTACGTCGTTGACCATCGATGTCCTCCTCAGTCCTCCGGTCCGTGCAGCCTGCGCCGCGTGGCCAGCAGGTCGGTCTCGGGCTGCTCGGCGACGAACCGCTCGACGGCGTCGAGAACCTGGGCACAGCGGGCGCCGTCCGCCGCGACGACGGCGACGCCCACCTCGGTGCGGCGCAGCAGCTCCTGCGCCCCGGTCTCGGCGACGGCGACGTCGAAGCGACGGCGCAGCTGGGCCAGCAGCGGCCGCACGACGGCCCGCTTCTGCTTCAGCGACCGGACGTCACCGAGCAGCAGGTCGCACTCCAGCGTGCCCGTCCACATGTCAGGCCCGCGGCTTCTCCTTCATCTCGAACGTCTCGATGACGTCGCCGACAGCGATGTCGTTGAACGACCCCAGCCCGATGCCGCACTCGTAGCCGTCGCGTACCTCGGTCGCGTCGTCCTTGAAGCGCCGCAGCGAGTCGATCGAGAGGTTCTCGTTCACCACGATGCCGTCGCGCACGAGCCGGGCCTTCGCGTTGCGCCGGATGAGCCCCTTGGTGACCAGGCAGCCGGCGATGTTGCCGAACTTGCTCGACCGGAACACCTCGCGCACCTCGGCCTGGCCGAGCTGCACCTCTTCGAACTCCGGCTTCAGCATGCCCCGAAGCGCGTTCTCGACATCCTCGATGGCCTGGTAGATGACGGTGTAGTAGCGAATCTCCACACCCTCACGGTCGGCCAGCTCCGTCGCCTTGCCCTGAGCCCGCACGTTGAAGCCGATGATCACGGCATCCGAGGCGGCAGCCAGCATGACGTTGGTCTCGGTGATGGCGCCGACACCGCGGTCGATGATGCGCAGGTCGACCTCGTCGCCCACGTCCAGCTGCAGCAGCGCGTCCTCGAGCGCCTCGACGGCACCCGACACGTCGCCCTTGAGGATCAGGTTGAGCGTCTCGATCTTGGACTTCTCGAGGAAGTCCTCGAGCGTGACGCGCTTGCGCGCCTTGGCCAGTGCCGCGTTGCGCTCCATCGCCTCGCGCTTCTCGGCGATCTGACGCGCTGTGCGCTCGTCCTCGGTCGCCAGGAACGTGTCGCCGGCCCCGGGGACGGCGGTCAGGCCGAGCACCTGGACGGGACGGGACGGACCGGCCTGCTCGACCGCCTCGCCCGTCTCGTCGAGCATCGCGCGCACCCTGCCGTAGGCCTTGCCGCAGACGACCGCGTCGCCCACACGCAGCGTGCCGCGCTGCACCAGCACGGTCGCGACGGGACCGCGACCACGGTCGAGGTGGGCCTCGATGGCCACGCCGCGAGCGTCGACCGTCGGGTCGGCGCGCAGCTCGAGGGCTGCGTCGGCGGTCAGCAGCACGGCCTCGAGCAGCTCGTCGATGCCTTGCCGCTGCAGCGCCGAGACGTCGACGAACATCGTCTCTCCGCCGTACTCCTCGGCCACGAGCCCGTACTCGGTCAGCTGCTGACGGATCTTGGCCGGGTTCGCGCCCTCCTTGTCCACCTTGTTGACGGCCACGACGATCGGCACGTCGGCGGCCTGCGCGTGGTTGAGCGCCTCGACGGTCTGGGGCATGACGCCGTCGTCGGCGGCGACCACCAGCACGGCGAGGTCGGTCACCTTGGCGCCGCGGGCGCGCATGGCGGTGAACGCCTCGTGACCCGGGGTGTCGATGAAGGTCAGCGAGCGGTCCTCACCCTCGTGCTGCATGTGCGCCTGGTAGGCGCCGATGTGCTGGGTGATGCCGCCTGCCTCACCGGCCACGACGTTGGCGTCGCGGATGGCGTCGAGCAGCTTCGTCTTGCCGTGGTCGACGTGCCCCATGACGGTGACGACGGGTGGTCGAGCCGGTGCGTCGCTGTCCTCGGCCACGTCCAGCTCGATGTCGAACGACTCCAGCAGCTCCCGGTCCTCGTCCTCGGGCGAGACGATCTGCAGGTCGTACCCGAGCTCGTCACCGAGAACCCGAAAGGTCTCCTCGTCCACCGACTGGGTGGCGGTGACCATCTCGCCGAGGGCGAAGAGCACCTGCACCAGCGACGCGGGGTCGGCCGAGATCTTGTCGGCGAAGTCGCTGAGCGACGCCCCGCGAGGTAGCCGGATCGACTGCCCGTTGCCGCGCGGGATACGCACGCCCCCGATGCTGGGGGCCTGCATGTTGTCGAACTCCTGGCGACGCTGCTTCTTGCTCTTGCGGCCGCGCTGCGGGCGCCCACCGGGGCGACCGAAGGCGCCGGCCGTGCCGGCGCGGCCACCGCGACCTGCTCCCGGCCGGCCTCCGCCGGCTCCGAAGGGAGCGCCGCCGCCGCCTCCGGGACCACCTCGTCCCCGACCACCGGGGGCGCCGCCACCGGGACGACCGCCACCAGGACGGCCCTGCCCGGGAGCCCCGCGACCGGCCGGGCGCGGCGGCATCATGCCCGGCGTCGGTGCCGAGCCACCAGGACGTGGCGCTCCACCCTGACCGGGACGGCCGGCACCACCGGGCCGCTGGCCCGGTCGCGGCATGCCCGAGGGGCTGCTGCCGAAGGGGTTGTTGCCCGGCCTGGGCGCACCCGGACGAGGTGTACGGGTCTCCGGGCTCGAGTACGGGTTGTTGCCCGGGCGCGGCGCCCGTGGCCGTGGGCCGGCGGGCTTCGGGCCCGGCGCTGCCGGAGCCGGTCCGGCCGCGGGGCGTCCGGCCGCGGGGCGGGCGGCACCTGGCTTCGGGCCGGCGGGGGGGGTCGTCCCGGCCGTGCCGGGAGCCTGCGCGGCCGGCTCGCGCACCGTCGGGGCCGGCTCTGGCGGCGCAGCCGGAGCCTGGGCAGCCGGTGCCTGGGCAGCCGGTGCCTGGGCAGCCGGTGCCTGGGCAGCCGGTGCGGCGGGGGCCGGCGTCGTCGGCTCGACTGCTGCCGGCTTGGCCGGCGGCGCGGCAGGCTTGCCTCCGGGCTTGCCGCCCGGCTTGGCCGCAGCCTTCTCGGTGGCTGCGGGAGCCTGCGAGGCGAGGGCGTCACGCAGACGCTTCGCCACCGGCGGCTCGACCGTCGATGATGCCGACCGGACGAACTCGCCCATGTCGTTCAGCTTCTTGAGGGCCTCTTTGCTGTCGACCCCGAGCTCTTTCGCGAGCTCGTAAACCCGGACCTTTGCCACTGCTCTCCTTCTCGGTCCGGGTCATGGCGCCCGAACCGTCAGCCGGTTGTCGTGCTCATTTCAGGGTGCTCATCGAGCGCTCTCGATCGTCACGTCACTACTCCTTCGGTTCGTCCGTCTCCCGTGGCGTCGACGAGCGGGGGCGCTCCTCGAGGTACCGCCGGACCGCGGACGCGTCCACCGGCCCGGTGAGCCGGAGGGCCCGGCCGAACGCGCGTCGGCGCTCGGCGAGGTCCAGGCACCTCAGGTCGGGATGCAGGTGCGCACCACGACCAGGAAGCCGTCCCCGCAGGTCGAGAAGAAGGGCAGGTGGCTGCCCCTCTCCCACCACCACACGGATCAGGTGGGAACGGTCCGACCGTTGACGACAGCCCACGCACGTCCTGATGGGGACGCGCGCGGAAGGCCGGCTGGGCCGGGATTCCGTCATGGAGTCTACCCCGCTGCCGGACCGCTTCGCCCCGGCTCGGCGCTCTCGTGCGACGTGGCGGGCGGCTCGTCCGGGCGGATGTCGATGCGCCAGCCGGTGAGCCGCGCCGCGAGCCGAGCGTTCTGGCCCTCCTTGCCGATCGCCAGGGACAGCTGATCGGCGGGCACGAACACCCGAGCGGCCTTCGCGGCGGCGTCCATGACCTGCACCGATCGCACGCGCGCCGGAGAGAGCGCGTGGGCGACCATCTCGGCCGGGTCCTCGGAGTAGTCGACGATGTCGATCTTCTCGTGGTTGAGCTCGGCCATGACCGCCCGCACCCGTGCGCCCATCGGGCCGATGCAGGCGCCCTTCGCGTTGACCCCCGGGCGGGTGGAGTGCACCGCGATCTTGGTGCGGTGCCCGGCCTCGCGAGCGATGGCGGCGATCTCGACGGTTCCGTCGGCCACCTCGGGCGACTCCAGCGCGAACAGCTTCTTGACCAGCCCCGGATGGCTGCGCGAGACCGTGACCACAGGGCCGCGCATGCCCTTGCGCACCTGCACGACGAAGCAGCGCAGGCGCGTGCCGTGCGGGTAGCTCTCGCCGGGCACCTGCTCGTGCGCCGGCAGCGTGGCCTCGACGTCACCGATCTTCACCAGCACCGACGCAGGGTCGGGCCCCTGCTGCACGATGCCCGAGGCGATCTCTCCCTCGAGGGTGAGGAACTCCCCGTAGGTCTGCTCCTCCTCGATCTGGCGCAACCGGTGCCGGATGGCCTGCCGGGCGGTCATCGCCGCGATGCGGTCGAAACCCTCCGGTGTGTCGTCCCACTCGCGCAGCAGCTCACCGGTGTCGGAGCGCTCGGCCGCCCAGACCGTCACGTGGCCTGACTTGCGGTCGAGCTGCACCCGCGCCGACGCCTGTGGGTCAGGGGTGCGCTGGTAGGCCGCGAGCAGGGCCGTCTCGATCGTCTCGGCCAGCGTGTCGAAGGGCACACCCTTCTCGGCCTCGATGGCCCGCAGCAGCTTGAGGTCGATGTCCACGACTCACCCCTCCTGGGTCCCGGCCGCCGGGCGGTTCAGCTCGACCTGAACGACGGCCTTCGCGACGTCACCGATGGCGACCTCGACGACCGTCCCGTCGACGTCGAGCCGGGCCTGCGACCCGTCGGCGGAGACCAGGCGGCCCGTCACCGACGAGCCGTCGGCCATGGTCACCGCCACCAGCCTGCCGACGTTGCGTCGCCAGTGCCGCGGCAGCAGCAGGGGACGGGAGACCCCGGGCGAGCTGACCTCGAGCGTGTAGGGCTGCGGCCCGAGCAGGTCGTCTGCGGCGTCGAGCACCGCCGAGGCCTCGCGAGACAGCTGCGCGCACTCGTCGAGGGTCACCCCGCCGTCCTTGTCGACCACCAGGCGCACCAGCCGTCGGCGTCCGGCCGGGGTGACGACGACGTCCTCCAGGTCGTAGCCGGCCTGCTCGACCACCGGGGAGAGCATCTCGCGCACGGTCTGCGCAACCTGGGCCGCCTGCACAGCGGTTCCTGCCTTTCGGTCGTCCGGACGGACGGGCGTCACGTGCCCGAGCACCGCCAGGCTACTGGCCGGCCCCCTCGTCCCGAACCAGCGTGGCGACCCGCTCGGCTGCCTCGGCCAGCGCAACCGCGTACCGCTCACCGGTCCGTCGGTCCCTGACCTCCACGACCCCGTCGACCAGCCCTCGTCCCACGACGAGGATCACGGGGATGCCGATGAGCTCGGCGTCGGCGAACTTCACCCCGGCCGACCCCGTGCGGTCGTCGAGCACGACGTCGAGACCGGCGTCGGACATCTGCTCGGAGAGTGCGGCCGCTGCCTGCCCGACCGCGTCGTCCTTGCCGGCCGCGACGACGTGCACGTGGGCCGGTGCCACCTGCACCGGCCAGCACAGCCCGAGCTCGTCGTGGGTCTGCTCCGCGATGGCGGCCACGAGCCGCGACACGCCCACCCCGTAGGAGCCCATCGTGACCACGACCTGCCTGCCGGACTCGTCCTGCACCGTCAGGTCGAGGGCCTCGGCGTACTTGCGACCGAGCTGGAAGATGTGACCGATCTCGAGCCCGCGCGCGATCTCCAGCGCGCCACCGCACCGGGGGCACGGGTCGTCGGTGCGCACGTCTGCCGCCTCGACCGTGCCGTCGCTGACGAAGTCGCGTCCCGCGACGAGGTCGTAGACGTGACGGCCGGGTTGGTTGGCCCCGGTGATCCAGCGCGTGCCGGGTACGACCCGCGGGTCGGTGAGGTAGCGGATGCCGCTGCTGGCCGAGCGTCCGAGCACCTGCGGACCGATGTAGCCACGCACCAGCACCGGGTGGTCGGCGAAGTCGGACTCCTCGAAGGCCTCGGGTACCGCGGGGGCCACGGCGGCCGCGAGCCGCTTGAGGTCGACCTCCCGGTCGCCGGGCACACCGACGACCAGCGGCTCGGTGCCGCCGTCGGGGTGGCGCAGCATCACCACGACGTTCTTGAGCGTGTCGGCCGCCGTCCAGGCCCTGTCGGGCCGGCGCAGGTCGTCCCTACCGTTCGAGACCGCCACGAGGGTGTCGATCGTGGGGGTCGCCGGGGTGTCCTCCACGTGGGCGGCGGGCACGCCCGACGCGTCGGGCTCGGCGGGCACCACTGTCGTGACCGCCTCGGTGTTGGCGGCGTAGTCGCAGGCGGTGCACCGCACGTAGGTGTCCTCACCGACGTCGGTGGGCAGCAGGAACTCCTCGCTGGCCGAACCTCCCATGGCCCCGGAGGTGGCCGAGACGATCACGTAGTCGACCCCGAGCCGGTCGAACAGCCGCTGGTAGGCCTGTCGGTGGGCGGAGTAGCTCGCCGCCAGCCCGGCGTCGTCGAGGTCGAAGGAGTAGGAGTCCTTCATCAGGAACTCTCGCCCGCGCAGCAGCCCGGCGCGCGGGCGCGGCTCGTCGCGGAACTTCCACTGGATCTGGTAGATGCTCGTCGGCAGGTCCTTGTACGACGAGTACAGGTCCTTGACCAGCAGGGTGAACATCTCCTCGTGGGTGGGAGCCAGCAGGTGGTCGGCACCCTTGCGGTCGACGAGGCGAAAGAGGTCGTCGCCGTAGTCGGTCCAGCGCCCCGACCGCTCGTACGGCTCGCGCGGCAGCAGCGCCGGGAAGTGCACCTCCTGGAAGCCCGCCGCGTCCATCTCCTCGCGAACCACCTGCTCGACCTTGCGCAGCACGCGGTAGCCCAGCGGCAGCCAGGTGTACCCGCCGGGTGCCGCGCGCCGGATGTAGCCGGCCCGCACGAGCAATCGGTGGCTGGGCACCTCGGCGTCGGCGGGGTCCTCACGAAGTGTGCGCAGGAAGAGCTGGGACATCCTCAGGATCACGGGGAACTCCATCTGGTGGGGCAGGCCGGCTGACGACCGAGCCGCGAGGATATCCGTCCTCGACGGCGTGGCGGTCGGACCGGGCTCCTAGGGTGGCGCCATGACCTCGGTCCTTCCGCACGGCGCGTGGCCCAGCATCGTGTCCGCCGACGACGTCGTCGCCGGCGCGTCCGTCCCGACAGCCGTCCGCGGCGCCAACGGCGTCGTGTGGTGGAGCGAGACCCGTCCGGACGAGTCGGGTCGGGAGGCGATCGTGCGGTGGGACGGCGACGGCACCCTGCACGAGGTGGTGCCCCCGGGCTTCAACGTCCGCACCCGGGTGCACGAGTACGGCGGCGGCGCCTGGTGGGTGCACGACGAGACGGTGTTCGCCACGCGCTGGGACGACCAGCGCCTCTACCGCCTGGACCCCGGGCGCGAGCCCCAGGCGATCACGCCGGAGCCGCCTGCGCCGCACGCGTGGCGCTACGCCGACGGTGACGTCACCCCTGACGGTCGATGGGTGGTGTGCGTGCGGGAGCGGCACGACGGCCCGGACGTGGCGACCGACGTGCACAACGAGGTCGTGGCCGTTCCCAGCGACGGCTCGAGCGACCCGATCGTGCTGTTCGGCGACACCGACTTCGTCGCCGCGCCGCGGGTGTCACGTGACGGACGGCAGCTGGCGTGGCTGGCGTGGAACCACCCGAACATGCCGTGGGACGCCACAGCGCTGTGGGTCGGCCGGCTCGACTCGCACGAGGGGCTGCTGCACCTGTCCGACCAGCGCCGGGAGGCCGGCGGAGCCGGGGAGTCGCTGGTGCAGCCGGAGTGGGGCCGCCACGCCACCCTCTACGTCTGCTCGGACAGGTCGGGCTGGTGGAACGTCCACCGGGTCGACGGCGTCGACCACCTCACACCGGTGGTCTCGGTCGAGGCCGAGGTGTCGGTGCCGGCCTGGCTGCTCGGCCAGTCCCGCTACGTCGTGACCCGCGACGGCACCGTGGTCACCGTGCACGGCTCCGGGCGGCACACCGTGCTGACGTCGGTCCCGGAGGACGGCGACCCCGTCGCCGAGACCCTCGACGAGCAGACCGTGGCGATGCTCGCCCACGACGGCACGTCCCTGCTCGGCATCGTGGGGTTCCCCGACCGCCCGGCCCAGGTGCGTCGACTCGGCACCGAGCAGGACGCCGTGCTGCGGCCGGGATCGGGCACACAGCTGCCGACCGCCTGGGTGTCGGTGCCGACGAAGGTGACGTTCCCGACCGAGGACGGGCAGTCCGCCTACGCCTGGTTCTACCCGCCGACCAACCCGGACGTGGCAGCCCCGGAGGGGGCGTTGCCTCCGCTCGTCGTCCGGGTGCACGGAGGGCCGACCTCGGCGGCCCGTCCGTCGTTCTCCCTCGCCGTCCAGTACTGGACGTCGCGGGGCTTCGCCGTGGCGGACGTGGACTACCGCGGAAGCACCGGGTACGGGCGGCCCTTCCGGGAGCTGCTGCGCGAGCAGTGGGGAGTGGCGGACGTGCAGGACGCGTGCGCGGCCGCGGAGCACCTGGCCGAGCAGCGCCTGGTCGACCGAGACCGGATGGCGATCACGGGCGGCAGCGCCGGCGGCACCACGACGCTGCTGGCCACCTCGCTGCACGACACCTTCGCCGCGGGAGTCGCCGCGTTCGCCGTCACCGACATCAGCGCGCTGCTGACCATCACCCACAAGTTCGAGGCCCGCTACTTCGACTCGATGGTCGGGCCGCTGCCGCAGGCTGCCGATCGCTACGTCGAGCGTTCACCCGTCACCCACGTCGACCGCTGCCGCACCCCGCTGCTGGTGCTCCAAGGCCTCGAGGACGCCGTGGTGCCCCCGGCACAGGCCGAGGCGATCGTCGCGGCGCTGGACGCCAACGAGGTGCCGCACGCCTACCTGCCCTTCGAGGGTGAGCAGCACGGCTTTCGGATCGCCGCCAACCAGGTGCGGGCGCTGCAGGCCGAGCTGGCGTTCTACGGCCAGGTCTTCGGGTTCACTCCCTCGGGGCACATCGCACCGCTGCCGTTGCACCACGCGCAGCGTCTCGACGGGCGCGACTAGAACAGCACCGTGGCGAACTCGTCCACCTCGTCGAACCCGACCGAGCGGTAGGTCGCCCGCGCGCGCATGTTGTAGTCGTTGACGTAGAGGCTGACGATGTCGGCGTGGTCCCGCAGCGCGTGGCGCACGACAGCGGCCATGGCGGGAACAGACAGCCCTCGACCACGCAGGGTCGGGTGCACCCACACTCCCTGGATCTGGCAGGCATGCCGCGACACCGCACCGACCTCGGCCTTGAACACGACTCGCCCGCCCTCGATCCGGGCGTAGGCCCGTCCCGTGGTCACCAGCTCGCTGACCCGGGCGTGGTAGACCGACGCCCCCCCGTCCGCCCGCGGGTCGATCCCCACCTCCTCGGTGAACATCGCCACCGCCGCGGGCATCAGCACGTCCACCTCGTCCGGCCGCACGAGCCGGACGAGGGGGTCCGGCGCCACCGGGCTCTCGTGGTCGATCGCCATGACCGGTTGCCGCGCCCGCACGTCGCGAGGCTCCCCCCAGGCCGGGCGCAGCAGGTCGGCCAACGCGAGCGCTTGCGGGGCCGGGCCCACGACCGACGACGAGCGGCGCGTCTGGCGAGCTGCTCGGGCCGCGAACGCCTGCACGGCTCGGTCCGAGGCGTTCACCGGCACGAGGTTCGCCCCGGCGTAGCAGACCGACTGCAAGGTGCCGTCCTGCCAGTAGCCGAACAGCTCGCCGGACCGGCACAGCGCCTGCATACCGGCGACGTCGAGCCTGGCGCTGACGAACACGTTGCGCACCGGGTCGGCGTCGAGCAGTCGGCGCACCGCCACCAGGTCGGCATACGTCAGTGCCCGCGCCTCGGGGGCGGCCTGCAGGGTCACGACCGCAGAGCCTGCTGGTGCCCGGTCAGCTGACGCTGACGGTCGGGGCCCCGTCGGCGTCCGGCATCTGCTCGGCGAGCCGCATGGCCTCCTCGATCAGCGTCTCCACGATCTGCGACTCCGGGACGGTCTTGATCACCTCGCCCTTGACGAAGATCTGGCCCTTGCCGTTGCCCGACGCGACGCCGAGGTCGGCCTCGCGGGCCTCACCGGGACCATTCACGACACACCCCATCACGGCGACCCGCAGCGGCACCTCCATACCCTCGAGCCCCGCGGTGACCTGCTCGGCCAGGGTGTAGACGTCGACCTGTGCCCGACCGCACGACGGGCACGAGACGATCTCGAGACGACGCGGCCGCAGGTTCAGCGACTCCAGGATCTGCAGCCCGACCTTCACCTCCTCGACGGGGGGCGCCGACAACGACACACGGATGGTGTCGCCGATGCCCTGGCTGAGCAGGGCGCCGAAGGCCACAGCCGACTTGATCGTGCCCTGGAACGCCGGACCGGCCTCGGTCACCCCCAGGTGCAGCGGGTAGTCGCACTGCTCGGCCAGCATCTGGTAGGCCCGCACCATCACCACGGGGTCGTGGTGCTTGACCGAGATCTTGAAGTCGCGAAAACCGTGCTCCTCGAACAGCGACGCCTCCCACATGGCCGACTCCACGAGCGCCTCTGCCGTGGGCTTGCCGTACTTGGCCAGCAGGCGCTTGTCGAGCGACCCCGCGTTGACCCCGATCCGGATGCTGACCCCGGCCTGCCCTGCGGCCTTCGCGATCTCGCCGACCCGGTCGTCGAACTTCTTGATGTTGCCCGGGTTGACCCGTACCGCGGCGCACCCGGCATCGATCGCCGCGAAGACGTACTTCGGCTGGAAGTGGATGTCGGCGATCACCGGGATCTGGGACTTGCGGGCGATCTCGGGCAGCGCGTCGGCGTCGTCCTGGCTGGGCACGGCGACGCGCACGATGTCGCAGCCCGTGGCAGTGAGCTCGGCGATCTGCTGCAGTGTGGCGTTGACGTCGGTGGTCGGCGTGGTCGTCATGGACTGGACCGACACGGGCGCGTCCCCTCCGACGAGCACCTTGCCGACCCTGATCTGCCGGCTCGCGCGTCGGGGGGCCAGCACGGGAGGCGGTGCGGCGGGCATGCCGAGGTCGATCGGGGTGGAGGAGGTCACGCTCATGGCTCCATTGTCTCAGCCGGGGGTCATCCGGGCAGTCTCACGGGGTTCACGATGTCGGCGTAGAGCAGCAGCACGGCCATGCCGACCAGAAGCATCGCAGCGGCGTAGGCGATCGGCAGCGCCTTGGCGACGTCCACAGGCGGCGGCATCGGTGCACCGCGAAGCCGCGCCCAGCCTCGCTTGAGCCCCTCCCACAGGGCACCGGCGATGTGGCCGCCGTCCAGGGGCAGCAGCGGGATGAGGTTGAACACCGCGATGGCCAGGTTGAACGAGGCCAGCAGCGCGATGAAGCCCGCGATGCGGTTGCCGACGCTGGTGCCGTCGTCGGACACGATCTCTCCGCCGATGCGACCGGCGCCGACCACCCCGACCGGCCCGCAGATGTCGCGTTCGCCCCCGCCGAAGGCGGCGTCCCACACCCCCACCATGCGGCTCGGGACGGCCACCACCGCCTCGACGGTGCGGCCGGTGAAGTCGGCCACCTGGGCCGCGACGTCGCCAGGGCCGAGGCGCACCGACTCGAACGTGGGGCTCACCCCGAGAAAGCCGACAGGCTCGGTCGGGCTGCACGGGTCGCTGGGGTCGGAGTAGCGCTCCGAGGTCGTCAGGGTCGGGGTGAGGGTCTGCTCGGCCCCGTCGCGGACGACGACGACATCGACCTGCTGACCGCCGTTCGCCCGGATGAGAAGGGTGAGGTCGTCCCAGGTCTCGATGGGCCGGCCGTCGAACGAGACGATCTGGTCGCCGGGCTCGAAGCCCGCCTGCGCGGCAGGGGTGACGGGGTCGTCCGGCCCGCAGACCACCGGGCCGTCCTCACCGGAGGAGACCGACACGATGCACTCCGACACGGCCGACACGGTGGGCGTCGGCACCGTCGCGCCGAAGCCCATGAGCACGACCGCGAACAAGATGAAGCCGAGCACGACGTTCACGGCCGGCCCACCGCTCATCACGATGAGCTTCTGCCACCAGGGCTTGGCGTAGAACAGCCGGTCGGTGTCCTCGAGGGCCACCTCTTGCAGGGCGCCCTTGCGGGCGTTCTCGACCATGGACTGGAACGGGCCGGTGCTGGCCTGACGCAGCCGGGTCGGGTCGGAGCCCGGCTCGGGAGGCAGCATGCCGATCATGCGAACGTAGCCGCCGAGCGGGATCGACTTGACCCCGTACTCGGTCTCGCCCCGTCGGGTCGACCAGACCGTGTTGCCGAACCCGACCATGTACTGGGTGACCTTGACCCCGAAGATCTTCGCCGGGATCAGGTGGCCGATCTCGTGCAGGGCGATCGACACGAGCAGGCCCACGACGAACAGGACGAAGCCGACGATGGCCAGAGCGTCCACCCGCTACTCCCCCGTCCTGGTCGTCTGCTCGAGCAGCGCGGCAGCGTGTGCGCGCGCCCAGGCGTCCGCCTGCTCAACGTCGTCCAGTGTCGCGACGTTCCCGACCTCGTGCGCGTCCAAGGTCGCCGCGATCACGTCGACGATGCGCACGAACGGCAGCCGTCCGGCCAGGAACGACTCGACCGCGACCTCGTTGGCCGCGTTGTACACCGCGGGGGCGGTGCCGGCGGCCGTGCCCGCCGCCCGTGCCAGCCGGACGGCGGGGAACGCCTCGTCGTCGAGGGGGAAGAACTCCCAGGAGGTCGGGCTCGTCCAGTCGCAGGCGGGGGCCGCGTCGGGGACGCGGTCGGGCCATCCGAGGGCGAGGGCGATCGGGATCCGCATGTCCGGGGGGCTGGCCTGGGCCAGGGTGGAGCCGTCGACGAACTCGACCATCGAGTGCACGACCGAGGACGGGTGCACGACGACGTCGATACGGTGCAGCGGCACGTCGAACAGCAGGTGCGCCTCGATCACCTCGAGCCCCTTGTTCACCAGCGTGGCCGAGTTGGTCGTGACCAGGGGCCCCATCGACCAGGTCGGGTGGGCCAGGGCCTGCTGGGGGGTGACCTCGGCCAGCTGCGCACGGGTGCGCCCGCGGAAGGGGCCTCCGCTGGCGGTGAGGATGAGCCGACGCACCTCGTCGGTGCGTCCGCTGCGCAGGCACTGCGCCAGGGCGTTGTGCTCGCTGTCGACCGCGACGATCTGCCCTGGCCCGGCCCGCTGGGTGACCAGAGCGCCCCCGATGATCAGCGACTCCTTGTTCGCCAACGCGAGCGTGCTGCCGGCGTCGAGCGCCGCCAGGGTCGGGCGCAGACCGACCGCACCGGCCAGGCCGTTGAGCACCACGTCATCGCCCCTGCCCGCGAGCTCGCTCGCGGCGTCCGGGCCGGTGAGGATCGTCGGTAGACGGAACTCGCCCCTCGCCCACCCGCGCCGCTGGGCCTGCGCGTAGAGCGCCAGCAGCAGGTCGTTCGCGGCAGACGCCCTCGCGACGGCCACGACCTCGACGGAGTGGTCGAGCGCCTGCCGGGCCAGCAGGTCGGGGTCGGCGCCGCCGGCGGCGAGGCCCGTGACCCGAAAACGGTCGGGGTTGCGCGAGACGATGTCGAGCGCCTGGGTGCCGATCGACCCTGTCGAGCCGAGCACCACCACCGAACGCGCGTCCGTCACGGCCTCAGTGTCCCCCACGACCGCAGTGCTGCGACGTTTGCGACCCTTGAACCCCGTCGAAGCGTTCAGAACGTCGCACGACCGGGAGTGCTGTGGACGGGCTCGGCGAGCCGCACGTCGTTCCCACGACGCTGGGCCGGTGCAGCCGCCCGCCGAGGTGCCTCCCGCGCTGCGGGGACGACCCTTCACCGTCGGGATGGCTCGCGAGGCCGGCGTTGCGGCGAGCCGCCTGCGTCGCGACCGGTTCCGCCGCGTCCTGCGCGGGGTGTACGTGACGGCGGACACGCCCGACAGCCTGTGGCTGCGCTGCGCCGCGGCGGGGCTGCTGCTGCCCGAGCAGGCGGCGTTCAGCCACACCACCGCCCTGGCCGTCACGGGGCTGCGGACCGGCGACGACGAGGTGCACGCCACGGTGCCCGTCCCGGCACCCGCCCCCCGCAGCCGAGACGGTCTGGTGGTGCACCGGTCGGCTGTGCCCCTGGTTCCCGTGAGCGTGCACGGGGTGTCCATCACCGCTCCGGGGCGCACCCTGCTCGACATGGCCGCACTGGTCACCCGCGACGAGCTCGTGGTGGTGGGTGACCACCTCGTCCGCCGCGCGGGAAGCGTGGACGCGCTCGCAGCCGAGGTGCTGGCCCTGACCACCCATCCGGGTCGGCGCCGTGCCGCGTCCGCCCTGCCGCTCGTGCGCCTGGGCGTCGACTCGCCGCAGGAGACACGGCTGCGCCTGGCGATCGTCCGGTTCGGGCTGCCCGAGCCGCAGGTCGCCCTGACTGTGCTGGACCGGGCCGGCGAGTGGCTCGGCGAGGCCGACCTCGGCTACCGATGGGCGAGGGTCGCGATTCAGTACGACGGAGACATCCACCGCACCAGTCGGCGCAGATGGCGGAAGGACATCGCGCGGGACGAGGCCTACCGGGCAGAGGGATGGCGCGTGCTGCGCGCGACAGGCGACGACGTGGACAGGCCGCGGCGCTTCTGCACGAGGCTCGAGCAGGCCCTGCTGGACGCGGCCGCCTGAGACGTTACGGACGCTTCGCCGCGCCTGAAGGGTCGCGAACGTCTCAGGCTCGAGCTGCGCGGGCGTAGGGCACGCCCGAGGGCAGGCTCAGAGGCCGCCGATACCGACGTACTTGGTCTCCAGGTACTCCGCGATGCCCTCCCGGCCGCCCTCGCGACCGAAGCCCGACGACTTCACGCCGCCGAACGGCGCCGCCGGGTTCGAGATCACCCCGGCGTTGAGCGCGACCATGCCCGACTCGAGAGCCTCGCTCACTCGCAGACCCCGGGCGAGGTCGGTGGTGAACACGTACGAGATGAGCCCGAACTCCGTGCCGTTCGCCATCGCGAGGGCCTGCTCCTCGGAGGAGAACCGGACGACGGGAGCCACCGGCCCGAAGATCTCCTCACGACCCACACGGGCGTCGGGCGGGACGTCGGCGAGCACGGTGGGGGCGACGAAGAAGCCGGGGCCGTCCAGGGCACCTCCGCCGGTGAGCACGCGAGCACCGCGGTCGGTGGCATCACCCACGAGCGCCAGGATCTCCGCGCGCGCCTTCTCGGTGATGACCGGCCCGACCTGCACACCGTCCTCGACTCCGCGCCCCACCTTCATGGACCCGAGCCTGTCGGCGAGCCGGGCCGAGAACTCGTCGGCGACCTCGTCGGCCACCAGGAAGCGGTTCGCGGCCGTGCACGCCTCGCCGACGTTGCGCATCTTCGCCTGGACGGCACCCTCGACCGCGGCGTCGAGATCGGCGTCGGCGAACACGAGGAACGGGGCGTTGCCGCCGAGCTCCATCGACACCCTCAGCAGGCGCTGCGCCGACTGCTCGACGAGCCGTTGCCCGACGGCGGTCGACCCGGTGAACGACAGCTTGCGGGCCCGGCCGTCCCGGATGAGCGGCTCCATCACCGCACCGGACGAGTGGGTGGTGAGCACGTTGAGCACCCCGTCGGGCAGCCCGGCCTCGGTCATGATCCCGGCCAGCGCGAGCATCGACAGCGGCGTCTCGGCGGCCGGCTTGATCACCATGGTGCAACCGGCTGCGACAGCCGGCCCGATCTTGCGCGTGCCCATGGCCATCGGAAAGTTCCACGGCGTGATCAACAGGCACGGCCCGACCGGCTGCTGCATCGTGAGGATCCGCTTGTCCCCTGCCGGGGCCACCCGGTAGTCGCCGTGCACCCGCACGGCCTCCTCGGCGAACCACCGGAAGAACTCCGCCGCATAGACGATCTCACCCCGGGACTCGGCCAGCGGCTTGCCCATCTCCAGCGTCATCAGCAGGGCGAGGTCGTCCAGCCGCTCGTGCAGCAGGTCGAAGGCCCGGCGCAGGATCTCCCCGCGCTCGCGTGGCGCCGTCGCGGCCCACGACGGCTGCGCGGCGACGGCGGCGTCCAGCGCCGCCACGCCGTCGGCGGGTGTCGCATCCGCGACGTCGGTGAGCACCTGGCCCGTCGAGGGGTCGTGCACCCCGAAGGTCGCGCCCTGCTCGGCCGGCCGCCACTGTCCTGCGATGAACAGCCCCCGCGGCACGCCGTCCAGCACCCGCTGCTCACGCTGGTCCATCTGGTGTCCTCCTCGTCGTCTGCCCTCTGCGCGGGGCGTCCCGCGGACGCTATCGCGACCGCGACCGCACGCCTACGCTGCGTCCATGACCAGCATCTCCCAGGAGCGCCGCCTCGTCACCGACGTCCCCGGTCCCCGCTCGATCGAGCTGTCCTCGCGCAAGGCCGCGGCCGTGGCTCGCGGCGTCGGGACGGTTCTGCCGGCCTATGTCGTGGGTGCCAGCGGCGGCATCCTGCTCGACGCGGACGGCAACCAGCTGATCGACTTCGGGTCGGGCATCGCCGTCACCACCGTCGGGCACGCAGCGCCTCGCGTCGTGAACGCGGTCGCCGACCAGGTCGAGGCCTTCACGCACACCTGCTTCATGGTCACCCCGTACGAGGGCTACGTCGCCGTGTGCGAAGAGCTCAACGCCCGCACTCCCGGCGACCACGACAAGCGCTCGGCGCTGTTCAACTCCGGCGCGGAAGCGGTCGAGAACGCCGTGAAGATCGCTCGCGCCTACACCGGCAAGCAGGCGATCGCCGTGTTCGACCACGCCTACCACGGGCGCACGAACCTCACCATGGCGCTCACGGCCAAGTCGATGCCCTACAAGCACTCGTTCGGACCGTTCGCACCCGAGGTGTACCGGGTCCCGATGAGCTACCCCTTCCGCGAGCCCGCACCCATCGACGGCGTGGGTGCCGCGCGGCGGGCGATCGGCATGCTGGAGAAGCAGGTCGGTGCGGCCACGCTCGCCGCCGTCGTCATCGAGCCCATCCAGGGCGAGGGTGGCTTCGTCGTGCCGGCCGAGGGCTTTCTGCCGACGCTCGCGCAGTGGTGCCGCGACAACGACGTGCTGCTCGTGGCCGACGAGATCCAGACCGGCTTCGCCCGCACCGGCGACTGGTTCGCCTGCGACCACGAGCGTGTGGTGCCCGATCTGATCACCACGGCCAAGGGCATCGCAGGCGGCATGCCGCTGGCAGCCGTCACCGGGCGGGCCGAGGTGATGGACGCCGCCCACATCGGCGGCCTGGGCGGCACGTACGGAGGCAACCCCGTGGCGTGCGCGGCGGCCATCGCTGCGATCGCCACCATCGAGCAGGACGGCCTCATCGAGCGGGCTCGGCACATCGAGAGCGTGATGAAGCCGCGGCTGGAGAAGCTGGCCGTGGAGTACCCCGTGATCGGTGACGTGCGCGGACGCGGCGCGATGCTCGCCGCCGAGCTGGTCTCTCCCACCGACAACGAGCCGGACGCCGCCCTCACGGCATCGGTGGCCGCGGCTTGCCACCGGCGTGGTCTGGTCGCCCTGACGTGCGGCACGTACGGCAACGTGCTGCGGTTCCTGCCTCCGCTGGTCATCTCCGACGACCTGCTGGCCGAGGGACTCGACCTGCTCGAGCAGGCATTCGCCGAGCAGGCGTCCTAGCGCTCCTGCACCGTCCACTCCTGCCCATAGCCCGAGCTGAGCAGGTCGAGGAACGGCACGGAGTCGAACGCCTCGGGTCCGAGCACTCCCGCCCCGGCCCACGCCCCTTCCGCGAGCAGCTCGAGCGCCACCGCGGGGCCCAGGGCCGTCTGCCAGACGACCGCCTGCGACCCCCACTCGGCCATGGCCTGCTCGTTGTCGGCCAGGTGGTGCACGTACACCTCGCGGGGGTTGCCGTCCGTCCCGGTGCCGCGCACCACCACACCGGCGCACGTGACGCCCGACATCCGCTCGCCGAGAGTGGCCGGGTCGGGCAGCAGCGCGGCGACCACGTCCCGCGGGCTCACGTGGGCATCGCCGACACGCACCTTCTCGGTGCGGTCGAGCCCCAGCTTGCGCAGGGTGCGCAGCACCTCGATGAACTCGTCCCCCAGGCCGAACTTGAACGTCACCCGGCCGACGTCGAGCCAGCGCGGCATCAGCAGCACCTCTTCGTGCTCGACGTTCACGCACTCCACCGGGCCGATGCCACCCGGGAAGTCGAACACCTCCGGCTCGCTGAAGGGCTCGGTCGTGAACCAGCCGCGATCGGACTCGTAGACCACCGGAGGGTTGAGACACTCCTCGATGGTGGTCCAGATCGAGAACGTGGGCGCGAAGTCGTACCCGGCCACCTGCAGGTTCGACCCGTCTCGCACCCCGATCTCGTCGATCGTGTCGAACAGGTGGTCGGCTGCGTAGCGGGCGAACACGTCGGCCAACCCGGGCTCCACGCCCATGCCTACCAGCGCGAGGCGCCCGGTGTCCTCCCACGCAGCAGCCTGGGCGAACTGGTCGTCACCGAGCTTCACACCGCACAGCTCGTACGGCTTCTGCGGATGCGGCGTCGACAGGCTCATGGCCGTGTCGAGGTAGTCGGCCCCGCCCTTGAAGGCACCCTCGAAGATGCCCGGGACGAAGCGCGGGTCGACGGCGTTGAGCACGTGCGTGATGCCGTGAGCGCGGCACAGCGCCGCCACGGCGTTCGGATCGGACGCGTCGACGGCCGCCGCGGTCACGTTCGGACGGCCGATGCGATCGGCCACGGCTCGGGCCCGGGTCACGTCGTAGTCGGCGATGACGCAGGCATCGACGAAGTCTCGACGGGCGAGGATCAGTGCCGTGGCCGTCCCGACGCCACCAGCTCCCACGATGAGGACACGCATGTGCACAACCTAGTTGCCGCGATACCCCCCGGGGTATACGATGATGGCGACGACACCGACTTGGACGATCTCGAGGAGCCACCATGTGCAGCCCTGCTGTCTGCCCGAAGTGCCGCAAGCTGACCTACTCCGGCTGCGGCATGCACGTCGACCAGATCTTCTCCGGCGTGCCGAGCGACCGCCGCTGCTCCTGCCGCTGAGGCGGCGCCTGCATTCGTCGCGCCCCGAGGCTCCCCACGGAGCCTCGGGGCACTAGCGTTCCCCCGCCGAGACCCTGGGCTCGACGACAGGGGTAGAGCATGCCGAACGCGGTCAGCAGCGCTATCGCCGAGACGTGGGGATCGCTGCGAACCCTCGCCGGCAACCCGGGGCTGCGCCGCCTGAACCTGGCCCTCGCGGGGTCGATGATCGGCGACTGGGCCTACGCCACAGCCGTGGTCGTGTGGGCCTACGAGCAGGGTGGCGCCAGCGCGGTCGGCATCTGGGCCACCATCCGACTGGGCGCAGTGGCTCTCGTGACACCGGTGGCAGCCCTGCTGGCCGACCGCTATCCCCGCATCGCGGTTCTCGTCGGCAGCGGGCTGCTGCGCGCGGTGACCATGCTGGCCGCAGCCGGGGTCATCGCGTTCGATGGTCCGCCGCTCGCGGTGTACGCCCTCGCGACGGTTGCCTCGATCGTCGCGGCGCCCTTCCGGCCCGCCCAGCTGGCGTTGCTGCCGTCGCTGGTGCGCACACCCGAGGAGCTCACGGCGGCCAACGGTGTGGGCAGCACCCTGGAGAGCCTGGCGTTCTTCGTCGGGCCTGCGCTCGGTGGGCTGCTGCTGACCGTCTCCAGCGTCCCTGTGGTCATCGTGGTGCAGGTGGCGACCCTGCTCTGGTCGTCGGTCCTCGTGCTCAGCATCAGGCGGCTGCAGGAGCCGCAGGCACAGCTCGATCCGCTCCCCCCGGCGACAGATCACGACGATGGGCAGCAGGGTCCGGGCGCTGCGCCGGAGAGCGACGACGGCTTCTGGACCGAGCTCGTCGCCGGCATCCGGGTGATCGCGGCAGATCGCGACCTGCGGCTGATCACCGGGCTGTACGCCGCGCAGACGTTCGTCGCCGGCGCGTCCCTGGTCTTCGAGGTGACACTGGCCGCCGAGGCGCTCGGCCTCGGCGCAGCAGGAGTCGGCTACCTCGACTCCGTCATGGGAGTCGGCGCCCTCGCCGGCGGACTCGTGGCGATCGCCCTGGCCAGGCGAGCTCGGCTGGCCACCGACTTCGGCATCGGAGTGATGTTCTGGGCCCTGCCGCTGGTGCTGATAGCGATCTGGCCGCAGGTGGCGGCCGCCTTCGTCGCGATGTTCATCATCGGTGTCGCCAACCCCATCGCCGACGTCAACGCCAACACGATCATGCAGCGGGTCGTGCCCGACGCCGTGCTCGGCCGCGTGTTCGGAGCGCTGGACACCGCACTCATCGCGGCGATGGCGCTGGGAACGCTGGTGACGCCCCTGCTCATCGAGGCCCTCGGCATCCAGGCGACGCTGCTCGCGCTCGCTGCGCCCGTCGTCCTGGTGTCGGCGGCAGCGATCCCGCGGCTGCGGCACCTGGACGTGGCTCTTCGCGAGCCCGCGCACTACTCCCTGCTGCGCGGTCTCCCCGTCTTCTCCCCACTGCTGCGCACCGAGGTCGAGGCGATCGCCCTGGGCCTGCAGGAGCAGCGCGTCGACCCCGGAGCCGTCGTCGTCACCCAGGGTGAGCCGGGTGACCGCTTCTACGTCGTCGAGCGCGGGTCGGTCGACGTGCTGCGCGACGGACAGGTCGTCGCCAGGCTCGCTGCCGGCGACTGCTTCGGCGAGATCGCCCTGCTGCGCGACGTCCCGAGGACGGCGACGGTCGTCGCCGTCGACTCCTGCGTGCTGCAGACCTTGGACCGGTCGGCCTTCCTCTCGGCCACGAGCAACGTCGACGTGCGCAGCCGCATCGACGCCATGGCGGCCAAGCGGCTGCCGTCCTACTGAGGTGTCAGAACCAGTCGTCGGCCATGTCGAGGGTGGTCCGGTCCAGCGACGCCAGCAGGTCGAGCTGGGTGTGCGCACGAGGTAGCTCGTAGCGGTAGAAGTACCGCGTGGCCTGGCGCTTGCCGTCCTGGAAGGGCCCCGGCTGGTCGCCCACGACGAGACGCTGCTCGAGCCATATCCACGCCACGACGACGTGGCCCACCGCCTCCAGGTACAGGCTGGCGTTGGCGAGCGTGACCTCGGGGTCGCCGGCACCCCACAGCGTCGCGGTGACCTCGCCCACGCGCGACACCGCCTGCTGCAGCTGCGCGCCCAGGGCGGCGACCTCACCGCCGGTGGCGGTCGCACGCGCGACCGTCGCCGCGATCGTCTCAGCCAGCGCGACGAGGCCGGCACCCCCGCCGGTGACCACCTTGCGCCCGAGCAGGTCGAGCCCCTGGATGCCGTGCGTCCCCTCGTGGATCGGGTTGAGCCGGTTGTCGCGGTAGTGCTGCTCGACGTCGTAGTCGCGGGTGTAGCCGTAGCCGCCGTGCACCTGGATGGCGAGGTCGTTGGCCACCAGGCACCACTGCGAGGGCCAGCTCTTCGCGATCGGGGTCAGCGTCTCCAGCAGCAGGTGGGCGCGCGCTCGGTCGGCATCGCTCGGCGCGGTCTTCTCCTCGTCCACGAGCCGGGCGCAGTACAGGATCAGGCCAAGTGCCCCCTCGACGTACGCCTTCTGTGCCAGCAGCATGCGGCGGACGTCAGCGTGCGCGACCAGCGGCACCGGCGCCGAGGTCGGGTCCTTCGCGCCGATCGGACGACCCTGCGTGCGCTCCCGGGCGTAGCGCAGCGACTTCAGGTACCCGGTGTAGCCCAGCGCCGTGGCTCCGGCGCCGACGCCGATGCGCGCCTCGTTCATCATGTGGAACATGGCGGCCAGCCCCCGGTTGCGCTCGCCCACCAGGTACCCGACGGCGCCGGGCGCCCCACCCGGGGCGTGCACGCCCTCCCCGAAGCTCAGCACCGTGTTCACGGTGCCCCGGTAGCCCATCTTGTGGTTGATGCCGGCCAGCACGACGTCGTTGCGCTCCCCGATGCTGCCGTCTTCGGCGAGAAGCTTCTTCGGGACGATGAACAGCGAGATGCCCTTGACTCCCGCGGGCGCCCCGGGGATCTTGGCCAGCACGAGGTGGACGATGTTCTCGCTGAGGTCGTGGTCGCCGCCGGAGATCCACATCTTCGTGCCGAACAGACGGTAGGTGCCGTCGGGCGCAGGCTCGGCCCGCGTGCTGATGTCGGCCAGCGACGAGCCGGCCTGCGGCTCGGACAGGCACATGGTGCCGAAGAACCGTCCCTGCACCATCGGACGCACCCAGGTGTCGATCTGGTGCTGGTCGGCATGAGCCAGCAACAGGTTCGCGTTGCCCTGCGTCAGGAACGGGTACCCCGCCGTGCCCACGTTGGCGGCCGTGAACCACGAGGTGCACGCGGCTGTCACGACGTAGGGGAACTGCAGGCCACCGACCTCGGCGTCCATGCTCGCGCCGACCAGCCCTGTCTGCCAGAACGCCTCCAGCGCCGGCTTCACCTCGTCGATGAGGTGGACGCGTTCGCCGTCGAAGCGCGGCTCGTTCGCGTCGGCGGTCTTGTTGTGCGGGGCGAAGGTCTCGGCCGCCACCGTGGCGCACAGGTCCATGGCGGCGTCGAACGTCTCGCGTGAGTGGTCGCGGTAGCGCTCGCGTGTGGTCAACGCCTCGACGTCGAGCCACTCGTAGAGCATGAAGTCGAGGTCGCGCCGCGACATGAGGTCGTGCATCAGCGTCCCTCCAGCAGGGGTCGCGCGGGGTCGTAGGGGTCGCCCCGCCGACGGCGCGCCATGGCCGCAAGTGTCTCGAGCACCACCCGGTTGGCCAGGGCAGCCGTGACGTCGGCGTGGTCGTAGGGCGGGCTGACCTCGACGACGTCCATGCCGACCAGCGGCAGCTCGAGCCCGACGCGGCGCACCGCGTCGAGCAGCTCGCGCGCCGTGAGGCCTCCCGGCTCGGGGGTCCCGGTTCCCGGAGCGTGGCCGGGGTCCACCACGTCGATGTCGACGGAGAGGAAGACGGCGTCGCAGTCGTCGGTGACGATCTCGAACGCCTGGGTGAGGCACGCGTCGAGCCCGCGCCGCACGATCTCGCTCATCTCGAACGACCGCATGCCCTGGCCGGCCATCCAGTCGAGCACGTCGGGCGGCGGCCAGTAGCCGCGCAGCCCGACCTGCACGAAGCGGTCGCCGCGGACTGCCCCGGACTCGATGAGCCTTCTCATCGGCTGACCGTGCCCGATGAGCGACCCGAACGAGGAGTCACCGGTGTCGGCATGGGCGTCGAAGTGCACCACACCGACGCGGCCCCACCCGTGAGCCCGGGCGACACCGGTCACGTCAGGCCAGGTCACTGTGTGGTCGCCACCGAGCACGACCGGCACGGCGCCCGCCTCGGCCACTGCCTGCACGGCGACCTCGAGGTCGCGGCACGACCGGTCGATGTCGCCGGCGAACATCTCGACGTCGCCGGCATCACGCACCGTCAGGTCGCGAAGCGGGTCGGTGCCCAACGCCAGCGACGGCCGCGAGCCGTCGTGCGGCAGGTAGTCCGCCGTCCTGATCGCGGACGGGCCGAACCGGGCGCCCCCACGGTACGACGCGCCGCCGTCGTACGGCGCGCCCACGACCACGACGTCGGCGTCGGCGAGCGATGCCGGGTCGGTGAGGTCACACCGCGCGACGCCCAGCAGCGTCACGTCCGGCCCGTACTGCGGCCCGTACCTGCCCATGCGTGGCATCCTTTCCGCATGTCGTCCAACGAAGCAACCAGACACAGCGCCGGCCTGGCTCCCCGGCAGATCATCGGCATCGTGATCGCCCTGGTCTCGCTCGTCCTGATCGGCGTCAACTGGGAGCAGACCGAGGTGTCGCTGGTGGTCGCCAAGGTCACCATGCCCCTGGCGATCCTGCTCGCGGTCGTCTTCGTCGGCGGCATGGCCACCGGCGCGCTGGTGATCCGTCGCCGGCAACGCCGCGGCTAGTCCCCGCGGGCCTCAGGTCTGGGTGGGGAAGCCCAGGTTGATGCCGCCGTGGCTGGGGTCGAGCCACCGCTGCGTGACGACCTTGCCGCGCGTGAAGAAGTGCACGCCCTCCATGCCGTGGGCATGCGTGTCACCGAACAGCGACGACTTCCACCCCCCGAAGGAGTAGTACGCCATCGGCACGGGGATCGGCACGTTGACCCCGACCATGCCGACCTGCACCTCGTTGACGAAACGTCGAGCAGCACCGCCGTCGTTGGTGAAGATGGCCGTGCCGTTGCCGTACGGGTGCTGCTGGATCAGGGCCATGCCCTCGGCGTAGCCGGGCACGCGGACGACGGACAGGACGGGCCCGAAGATCTCGTCGGTGTACACGCTCATGGCCGGGGTGACGTGGTCGAGCAGGGTCGGGCCGAGCCAGAACCCCTCGGGCTCGCCGTCGACCTCGATGCCTCGGCCGTCGACGGCGACCGTGGCGCCCTCGGCCTGCCCGGCGTCGACGTAGGAGGCGACCTTGTCGCGGTGCGCCCGCGTGACCAGCGGGCCCATGTCGCAGCCGCGGCGCCCGTCACCGGTGCGCAGGCCCGCCATGCGCTCGCTGATCTTGGCGACCAGGTCATCCCCGATCGGGTCGACGGCGACGACGACCGAGATCGCCATGCAGCGCTCCCCGGCCGACCCGAAGCCGGCGTTCACCGCTTGGTCCGCCGCCAGGTCGAGGTCGGCGTCGGGCAGCACCAGCATGTGGTTCTTCGCCCCACCGAGGGCCTGCACCCGCTTGCCGTGCCTGGTGCCGGTCTCGTAGACGTACTTCGCGATGGGGGTCGAGCCCACGAACGAGACCGACGCGACGTCGGGATGGGTGAGCAGGCCGTCGACGGCCACCTTGTCGCCGTGCAGCACGTTGAAGACTCCGTCGGGCAGGCCGGCCTCGGCCCACCGCTGCGCCAGCCAGACCGCGGCGGACGGGTCCTTCTCGCTCGGCTTGAGCACGACGGTGTTGCCCGCCGCGATCGCGATCGGGAAGAACCACATCGGCACCATGGCGGGAAAGTTGAAGGGCGAGATGATCGCGCTGACGCCGAGCGGCTGCCGGATCGAGTACGTGTCGACGCCGGACGACACCCCCTCGCTGAAGCCACCCTTGAGCAGGTGCGGGATGCCGCAGGCGAACTCCACCACCTCGAGTCCGCGCTGCACCTCACCAGCCGCGTCGGACAGCACCTTGCCGTGCTGGGACGTGATGATGGCGGCCAGCTCGTCCTTGCGAGCATTCAGGATCTCCCGGAACGCGAAGAGCACTGCAGCCCGCTTGGACAACGACGTGTCGCGCCAGCCGGGGAACGCCGCCCTGGCGGCGGCGACGGCGGCGTCGACGTCCTCGGGGTCGGCGAAGGTGACGGCTGCGGTCACCTCTCCGGTTGCCGGGTCGTAGACGTCACCGCGGCGGCTACCGAGACCTGTCGAGGCCTTGCCGTCGACCCAGTGGGTGATCGTCGTGGTCATGGTGGTCCTTTCGTGCCGGTCAGGAGTCGAAGCCGAGACCGAGCTGGTCCAGGGTTCTCAGCCAGAGGTTGCGTCGGCCCTCGTTGGCGTCGGCCGAGGCGATGGAGTGCCGGGTGAGCTGGATGACGCCGGTACGGATGGGCTCCGGAGGGAAGGGAAGAGGCTTGGACCGCACCATCCGCAACGCCGTGCGCTCGGTCGGGCGGCCGGCGAGAAGGTCGAGCATGACCTCGGCGCCGAAGCGGGTCGCCCCCACCCCGAGCCCGGTGTAGCCGGCCACGTACGTGACCCGACCGTCGTAGGCGGTGCCCCAGAACGGCGAGAACCGGCTGCAGGTGTCGATCGCCCCGCCCCACCGATGGCTGAACCCGATGCCGTCGAGCTGGGGGAAGGTGCGGAAGAAGTTGTTCGCCAGAGTGATGTAGGTGCCCGCGCGGTGCTGCTGCTCGGCCGCGACACGGCCGCCGGCGTAGTAGATCGCGTCGTAGCCGCCCCACAGGATCCGGTTGTCGGCCGAGAGCCGGTAGTAGTGGAACTGGTTGGCCGCGTCGGCGAGGCCCTGCCGCCCGTACCAGCCGATCGACGCCCGCTGCTGCTCGGTCAGGGGCTCGGTCATGAGCACGTAGTCCCACACCGGCACCACGTAGTGCTTGACCCGGCGCAGCAGGGACGGGAAGGCATTGGTGGCCAGCGCGACCTGGCCGGCACGCACCGACCCGAACTCCGTGCGCACCCGCATCGCCGACCCCGACCGCTCCAGCTGCACCGCGGGAGTGTCCTCGTAGATCTCGACGCCCAGGTCGGCAGCTGCCCGGGCCAGGCCCCAGGCGAGCTTCGCCGGGTTGAGCATGGCGGTCCCGGTCCTGTTCCACAGCCCGCCGAGGTAGGTCGGCGAGTGCACCTGGTCGCGCAGCTGCTCGGTGTCGAGCCACTCGACCTCGTGGCCGAGGCGCCGCAGCGGCTCGGCCATCGACCGCTCGTCCTCGACGTGCCAGGGCTGCGTGGCGATGTTGATCTCACCCGTACGCTCGAGCTCCGCGTCGATGCCGTAGCGCAGCAGGGTCTGCTCGATCGCGTCGAGGTTCTCCAGGCCCATCCGCTCGAGCGTCTCGATCTCTTCGGGCCACCGGGACAGCCCGTTGGCCAGACCATGGGTCAGGCTCGACGAGCAGAATCCGCCGTTGCGCCCCGAGGCCGCCGATCCGATCCGCTGGGCCTCCAGCAGCACGACGTGCCGTGACGGGTCACGCTCCTTGGCGCGCAGCGCCGTCCACAGCCCCGTGTAGCCGCCACCGACCACCACGAGGTCGGCGGTGCGAGCTCCGGCCAGGGTCGGACCCGCCTCGGGTGCCTCGGTGTCGAGCCAGAACGGCACGGGCTCGGCATCGGCAAGCGAACGCAGGTGTCGGTCGAGCGATGACACGGGTTATCGACGCGCCTTTCGACGTCGGGCGACCTCGGATCCGGCGACCACGAGCAGGGCCAGGATGAACATGAGGGCACCGATGACGTTCACCTGAGGAGGGACACCCCGCTGGGCTGCGCCCCACACGAACATCGGGAAGGTGACCTCAGAACCGGCGTTGAAGTTGGTGATGATGAAGTCGTCGAACGACAGGGCGAACGCCAGCAGCCCCGCGGCGGCGATGCCCGGCAGCACCAGCGGGAACGTGATGCGCCAGAACGTCGTGCGCTCGTTGGCGTAGAGGTCCATCGCTGCCTGCTCCAGGCGGGGGTCGAGCCCGGCGAGGCGGGCCTTGACCGTCACGACGACGTAGCTGATCAGGAACATGATGTGGGCGATCAGGATCGCCGAGAACCCGAGCGGGAAGCGCATGTTGACGAACAGGGCCAGCAGCGACGAGCCCATCACGACCTCGGGGGTGGCCATCGGGAAGAACACCAGCAGGTTCGTGCCGGACCGTCCCCGAAAGCGGTGCCGCGACAGGGCGAAGGCCACCAGCGTGCCCAGCACGAGTGCGCTGAGGGTCGACAGCACCCCGATCTGCAGGCTCAGCGCCAGGGAGTCGCACATGCCCGCGACGGCACACGGGTTGGCCCACGCGTCGAGGGAGAAGGTGTTCCACGAGAAGTTGAACCGGCCGACCGGGTCGTTGAACGACAGCACGGTCACCACGACGTTGGGCAGCAGCAGGTAGGCGACGGCGGCGAGGCCGGCGAGCAGCACGATGTTGTCGCGAAGCCACGAGATCGGTCCACGACGTCGGACGCGTGGGGCGTCGTCGAGTCTCTGGGCTGTGCTCGTTGCCATCAGACCAGCTCCTCGGTGCCGGCGCGACGGACGTAGACGGCCACCATCGTGACGATGATGACCATGAGCGTGACCGACAGAGCCGCTGCTCGGGGGTAGTCGAGCACCCGGAGGAACAGCGCATCGATCACGTTGCCGACCATCGCTGTGGAGGGCAGGCTGCCGAGCAGGCTGGCGTTGATGTAGTCACCCGCGGCAGGGATGAACGTGAGCAGGGTGCCCGCGACGACACCGGGGAGCGACAGCGGGAACGTGACCTTGCGGAACGCCGTGAACGGCGAGGCGTAGAGGTCTCCTGCCGCCTCGACGAGACGCGGGTCGAGCCGTTCGAGGCTGGCGTAGAGCGGCAGCGTCATGAAGGGCAAGAAGTTGTAGGTGAGGCCCGTGATCACCGCCAACGGGGTGGCCAGCACCCGGTCGTCGGCGGTGAGACCGACCGCAGAGAGAACGTTGAGGATGCCGAGGCGCTCCATGGTCTCGACGATGATGCCGTTGTCGGCCAGGATCGTCTTCCAGGCCAGGGTGCGCAGCAGGAACGAGGTGTAGAAGGGGGCGATCACCAGAACCAGCAGCAGGTTGCGGTACTTGCCGGCCTTGAAGGCGATCGTGTAGGCCAGCGGGTAGGCGATGGCGAGCGCGGCGAGGGTCGCCAGCCCGGCGTACAGGAACGACCGGGCGAGCTGGGGGTAGAACTCGCTCCAGGCGCTGGTGTAGTTGCCGAACTCGAACGTCTGCTGGTACCCGGTGGCCAGGGAGCCCGTCTGCAGCGACGTGGAGACCAGGGTGATGGTCGGCAGGATGAAGAACAGCGAGAGCCACACCAGGCCGGGGGCGAGCAGCACGTACGGCACCCAGCGCCCGCGGGGGCGGGCAGCGGCGGGTTCGGCCGGTGGTCCCCCGGGTGCCGAGACGGGGACGTGGGCGAGCGCGCTCACCGCACCGACTGCCCGAGTCGGGCGTCCGGGTCGATCCCGGCGTCGAGAGGTTCGGAGGTGTCGAGGGCGAACGTGTGCTCCGGCGCCCAGTGCAGCACCACGTCGGCCGCCGGGACGAGTCGGGGGTCGCGGTGGATGTTCTGGGCGAACACGCCGAACGACGCCCCGTTGGCCAGTCGCACGGTGTAGTCGGTCGAGACCCCGAGAAAGCTGGCGTCGTCGATGACACCCGCGAGCCGGTTGTGCTGCTGCGGCACCGAACCGGAGTCCTCGGCCGCGGTGATCGTGACCTTCTCCGGACGCACGCCGACGTGCACCGTCGAGCCGTCGGCGTGCACGCGCTCGAGCGGGACGGCCATGCGCTGGCCGGCGACGTCGACGACGACCGAGTCGCCGGCGCGGTCGACGACCGTTCCGTCGACCATGTTCGACCGCCCGACGAAGTTGGCGACGAAGGCGGTCATGGGGTTCTCGTAGAGGTCGACGGGCGAGCCGAGCTGCTCGATCCGGCCCTCGTTCATCACCGCCACGGTGTCGGCCATCGTCATGGCCTCTTCTTGGTCGTGCGTCACGTGCACGAAGGTGATGCCCACCTCGGTCTGGATGCGCTTGAGCTCGAGCTGCATCTGGCGCCGCAGCTTGAGGTCCAGCGCCCCCAGCGGCTCGTCGAGCAGCAGCAGGCTCGGGTGGTTGATCAGCGCCCGCGCGACGGCGACGCGCTGCTGCTGCCCACCGGAGAGCTGGTTGGGCTTGCGACGCTCGAACCCCGACAGCTCGACCAGCTCGAGCATCGCGGCCACCTGCGTGTCGACGTCCTTGATGCCTCGCCGCCGCAGGCCGAACGCCACGTTCTCGTGGATGTCCAGGTGCGGGAACAGGGCGTAGCTCTGGAAGACGGTGTTGACCGGACGCTTGTAGGGACGCATGTCGGTGATGTCGGTGTCACCGAGGTAGATCGCGCCCTGCGTCGGCTGCTCGAGACCGGCCACCATGCGCAGCGTGGTCGTCTTGCCACAGCCGGACGGTCCCAGCAGGGCGAAGAACGACCCTTGCGGGATCGTCAGCGACAGGTCGTCGACCGCGGCCGAGTCACCGAACCGCTTCGTCAGCCGAACCAGGCGCAGGTCGCCGGAAGCATTGTCGACCACGGTCACGTCCCTTCTGGCGGTGACCGCCGTCAGCGAAAGATCGTCCGGTGCCAGTCCTTGCGGGCTGCGCCGGTCACGTCGTACATCACGTGCTTGACGTTCGTGTACTCCTCGAACGAGTACGTACTCATGTCCTTGCCGAACCCTGACTTCTTGTACCCACCGTGCGGCATCTCGCTGATGATCGGGATGTGGTCGTTGACCCACACCGCGCCCGCAGCGATGCCGCGGGTGAACCGTAGCGCTCGATGCACGTCACGTGTCCACACCGAGGCTGCCAGACCGTACCGAGTGTCGTTGGCAGCGGTGAGGGCCTCGTCGTCGTCCTGCACCGGCAGCACCACCAGGACGGGACCGAAGATCTCCTCGCAGACGACCTCGCTGTCGGCAGGAGCGTCCACGATCAGGGTCGGCTCGTAGTAGGCACCCGAGGCCAGCTCGCCCCCCGGGGCCGTGCCGCCGCGCACGATCGTGGCGTAGCCACGAGCCCGCTCGACGAACCCGGCCACACGGTCGCGCTGGGTCGCCGACACCAGCGGGCCCTGGTCGGTCGCCTCGTCCTGGGTCGGGCCCAGCCGGACGCCGGCCATCAGGTCGGCCACCCCCGCGACGAAGTCGGCGTAGAGCGAGGAGTGCACGTAGGCGCGCGTGGCGGCCGTGCAGTCCTGACCGCTGTTGATCAGCGAACCGGCCACGGCACCCTGGACGGCGGCCTCGAGGTCCGCGTCCTCCAGCACGACGAAAGGTGCCTTGCCACCGAGCTCGAGGTGCACGCGCGCGGCGCGCTCGGCCGCCAGCTGCATGACGCGCGTACCGACCCGGGTGGAGCCGGTGAACGAGACCATGTCGACGTCAGGGTGGCTGACCAGCGCCTCACCTGCCACGGGGCCCCGCCCGGTGACGACGTTGAACACGCCCGGCGGGATGCCGGCCTCGACCGCGGTCTCGGCGAACATGACGGAGGTCAGCGGGGTGATCTCGGCGGGCTTGAGCACGATGGTGTTGCCGGCTGCGACCGCGGGCAGCACCTTCCACGCCGCCATCTGCAGCGGGTAGTTCCACGGCGAGACCGAGCCGACCACACCGATGGGCTCACGCCGGATCATCGAGGTGTGGTCGGCGGAGTACTCCGCGGCCGCCTTGCCCTCGAGGTTGCGTGCGGCACCGGCGAAGAACGCGGTGTTGTCGACGGTGCCCGGCACGTCGAACTCCGTCGAGAGGCGGATCGGCTTGCCTGCCTGCCGGGTCTCGGTCAGGGCCAGGTCGGCCGACCGCTGCTCGAGCAGCACGGCCCACCGGTGCATGAGCGTGCTGCGCTCAGCGGGCGTGGTGGCGCTCCAGTGAGCGAACGCCCGCCGAGCGGCCTGCACCGCCCGGTCGACCTCGGCCGGGCCGGCCAGGTCGACCTCGGTGACGGTCTCACCGTTGGACGGGTCGACCAGCGGTACTCGTTCGCCGTCCGCGGCCAGCCGTACCCCGTCGATCAGCTGCGAGCCGGGCGTCTCGCTCATGTGACGACGGCGTTCCAGTCGGTCTCGTACCGCTGCTCCTCGTCGTCGGTGAGCTCGCGGCTGACGGCCACGTTGCTCAGGTCATCGGCGCTGGGGAAGACCAGCGGGGAGTTCGCCGTGGCGAGGGAGAACTCGTCGCCGTACTCGAGCAGCACATCCTTCGCCGCGGGTACCGGCGAGACGTACCCGACCCAGTTGACCAGGTCAGCGGCCATCTCGGGCTGGTAGTACCAGTCCATGAGGCGCTCGGCGTTGGTCTTGTGCGAGGCACCGACCGGCACGACCATGTTGTCGGACCAGAGCTCGCCGCCCTCGTCCGGGATCACGAACTGCAGGTCGGGGTTGTCGAACTGGAGCTGCGCCACGTCGCCGGACCAGGCCAGCGCGGCGACCACGTTGCCCTGCGCGAGGTCGTCGGCGTAGTCGTTGCCGGTGAACCGGCGGATCTGCCCCGACGCGACGGCCTGCTGCACCTTCGCGATCGCGGCGTCGACGTCGGCATCGGTGAACCCCTCGAGGCCGTTGCCCTGGGCCGCGGCCAGGATCGGCAGCGACTCACGCATGCCCGAGAAGAGCGTCACCTTGCCGGCCAGCGCCGGGTCGGTCAGCAGCTGGTCGAGCGAGGTGATGCCGTTGGGCAGCGCCTTCGCGTTGTAGGCGATGCCGGTGATGCCGGACTGCCACGGCACCGAGTACTGGCGCTCCGGGTCGAAGCCGGGGCTCTGCAGCGCGGGGTCGAGGTTGGCCGCGACGGTGGTGAGGTTGTCCTGGTTGAGCTCCTGCAACCAGCCGAGGCTGATCAGTCGGGCCACCAGCCAGTCGGTCACCACGAACACGTCGGCGCCGATGGGCTGACCGGCCTGCAGCTGCGGGGAGATCTTCGCGAAGTACTCGTTGTTGTCGTTGACGGCCTCGACGTACTCGACCGAGATCCCCGTCTCCTCCTCGAACGCGGCCAGGGTCGGACGGACGTTCTCGTCCTCCTCGTCCACGTCGATGTAGAGCGGCCAGTTGTCGAAGCGCACGATCTTCTCGGACTCCGACAGGTCCTCGGCCGTGCCGCCACCCGCGGTCTCGACCGGGTCGGTTCCGCACGCCGCCAGGGCCGGGGCCCCGATGGCCGCTGCTCCGGCGAGGCCGGTGTTGCGCAGAAGTCGGCGGCGGCTGATGCGCCTGGTCACGATGGTCATCGATGAACCTCTCTCGTCTCCCTCGAGCGCGACCGACGACGGGCACGCCCCCCACGATGGCCGAGACAGTACGCACCGTCGTCCGATTGGTCCACAATCGGCGAGGGGTATCGCCGACTTCGTGAGCAAATCGTGACGGATCACGCAGTCACAAGGCCGAACGGCCCCGGAATCCGTCGTCGATGCTTGCCTCCACGAGACACCTGACGCACACTGGCGCCCGTGTCGGACAGGGCTCGCACCAGTGCGTCGCTGCTCGACGACACCTCCAAGGCCATCATCGCCGAGCTGCAGCGGGACGGGCGGCGTCCCTACGCCTCGATCGCCAAGACCGTCGGGCTGTCCGAGGCGGCGGTGCGGGCCCGCGTGCAACGGCTCGTCGACAACGGCGTCATGGACATCGTGGCCATCACCGACCCGTTGCAGCTCGGCTTCTCCCGGCAGGCCATGGTGGGTGTGCGCGTGCGCCGCGACCCCGAGCCGGTCGCCGACGCCCTCGCCGAGCTGCCCGAGGTGTCCTACGTCGTCGTCACGGCCGGGTCGTTCGACCTGCTGGTCGAGGTGGTCTGCCGCAGCGACGACCACCTGCTCGACGTCGTGAACCGGCAGATCCGTGCCATGCCCGACGTGAGCGGCACCGAGACCTTCGTCTACCTCAGGCTTGCGAAGCAGACCTACTCATGGGGAGTGTCATGACCGTCACACCGCAGTACGTGGACGAGCCGGGCGAGGACGCGCTGGCCCGGTCGGCCCAGTCGAACCTCTGGATGCACTTCACCCGGCACTCCGTCTACGAGCAGGGCGGGCACGTGCCGGTCATCGTCAAGGGCGAGGGCGCCTACATCTGGGACGACGGGGGCAAGCGGTACCTGGACGGCCTGTCGGGGCTGTTCGTCGTCCAGGCCGGCCACGGACGCGCAGAGCTGGCCGACGCCGCAGCCGCCCAGGCACGCGAGCTGGCCTTCTTCCCGATCTGGTCGTACGCGCACCCGACGGCCATCGAGCTGGCCCAGCGCCTGGCGTCGCTGGCACCGGGAGACCTCAACCGGGTGTTCTTCACCAGCGGTGGTGGCGAGGCCGTCGAGACGGCGTGGAAGCTGGCCAAGCAGTACTTCAAGGAGACCGGCAAGCCGACCAAGCACAAGGTGATCAGCCGGTCGATCGCCTACCACGGCACACCGCACGGGGCGCTGTCGATCACCGGCATCCCCTTCGCCAAGCAGGCGTTCGAACCTCTGGTGCCAGGCACCCACAAGGTGCCCAACACCAACTTCTACCGTGCCCCCGAGCACGGCGACGACATCGAGGCCTTCGGGCAGTGGGCGGCGAACCGCATCGAGGAGGCGATCCTGTTCGAGGGCCCCGAGACGGTCGCTGCAGTGTTCATCGAGCCGGTGCAGAACTCGGGTGGGTGCTTCCCCCCTCCTCCCGGCTACCTGCAGCGGGTGCGCGAGATCTGCGACGCCCACGACGTGCTGCTCGTCGCCGACGAGACGATCACGGCCTTCGGCCGCATCGGCGACTACTTCGCGATGAGCCGCTACGGGGTGACCCCCGACATCATCACGACGGCCAAGGGCATGACCTCGGGCTACGCCCCGATGGGCGCGATGATCGCCAGCGACCGTCTGTTCGAGCCGTTCCGTCACGGCACGGCCATGTTCGCCCACGGCTACACCTGGGGCGGCCACCCGGTCGGGGCCGCCGTCGCGCTGGCGAACCTCGACCTGTTCGAGCGCGAGGGCCTCACGGCCCACGTGCGGGCGAACGAGGACGCTTTCCGCGGCACCCTGGAGAAGCTGCTCGACCTGCCCATCGTGGGCGACGTGCGCGGTGCCGGGTACTTCTACGGCATCGAGATGGTCAAGAACAAGACCACCCGGGAGACCTTCGACGAGGACGAGTCCGAGCGGCTGCTGCGCGGGTTCCTGTCCAAGGCATTGTTCGACAGCGGCCTGTACTGCCGGGCCGACGACCGGGGCGACCCCGTCATCCAGCTCGCCCCGCCGCTGATCTGCGACCAGCAGCAGTTCGACGAGATGGAGCAGATCCTGCGCAGCGTGCTCACCCGGGCCTGGGAGATGCTCTGACCGGCGCCCGTACGACGGTCCGCCGCCTGCCGCACCTGCAGGTGGACGACCGCGCCGGCCTGGATGCCGTGCTGGACCAGGGACGCGTCGCCCACGTCGCCGTGCTCGACGGCGGGCAGCCGCTCGTCGTACCCCTTGCCTACGCCCGTGACGGGGACACGCTGCTGGTGCACGGCTCCACCGGGTCACGGGCGCTGCGGCACCTCGGCGACGGAGCGCCGACGTGCGTGACCGTCACGCTGCTCGACGGCTACGTGCTCGCCCGCGCCGCGGTCGAGGCCTCGATGCGGTACCGCAGCGCGATGCTGCTGGGCGCCTTCACGGTCGTACACGACCCGGCGGACAAGCTCGCCGCCCTGGCGCGCATCAGCGACCACTCGGTGCCGGGACGGTGGGCGGCGCTGCGAACGCCGACCCGCAAGGAGCTGGCCGGCACAGCGGTGCTCTCGCTGGCCATCGAGCGGTGGTCGCTCAAGGCCAACCAGGGCTGGCCGACCGACGACCCCCGTGATCTCGACCGGCCTGTCTGGGCCGGTGTCGTCCCGCTCACAGCACGGGTCGGTACGCCTCTGCCCGCCCCCGACCTCGCCCCCGACACCGACCTGCCCGAGCACCTGGACGATCTGCCGGTGCCCGGGCTGCAGATGTGACCATGACCGGCTACCGCAGCCTCTCGCTCTGGCACGACACGCTCCCGGCCGCGGACACGCTCGAGCCGCGCCCCCCGCTGGCAGGCAGCACCCAGGTGGACGTGGCCGTGGTCGGCGCCGGCTTCACCGGGCTCTGGACGGCCTACTACCTGCTGCGCCACGACCCGAGCCTGCGCGTGCTCGTTCTCGAGCGCGAGACTGCCGGCTTCGGAGCCTCCGGCCGCAACGGTGGCTGGTGCTCGGCGCTGTTCCCGACCTCGTGGGAGTCGCTGGCCGCGGCCTCGTCACGGGACACCGCGGTTCGCATGCAGCACACGATGAACGCCACCGTCGACGAGGTGGGCTCGGTGCTACGGCGTGAGGGGATCGACGCGCACTGGGCCAAGGGGGGCACCATCGAGCTGGCCCGCTCGCCGCAGCAGTGGGCGCGGGCCCAGGCCCACGTGGCGCACGCCCGGGCGTGGGGCTTCGGCGAGGCGGACGTGCGGCTGCTGGACGCGCGTGCCGCGCGAGCAACCCTCGACGCCACCGACGTTCTCGGCGGCGTGGTCACGCCGCACTGCGCGGCGGTGCACCCGGCTCGGCTCGTGCGGGGCCTGGCCCGGGCTGTCGAGCACCACGGTGGCCGCATCGTCGAGCAGACCCCCGTCTCGGTCATCGAGCCGCACCGCGCCCGCACCGAGCACGGCACGGTCACCGCGGACGTCGTGGTGCGCGCCACCGAGGGCTACTCCCCCGGACTGCCCGGGTCCACGCGAGCCGTCGTCCCCGTCTACTCGGCCATGATCGCGACCGAGCCCCTGCCGGCGGCGGTGTGGGAGCGGCTCGGCCTGGCCGGGCGAACCACCTTCACCGACCTTCGCCACATGGTGGTCTACGGGCAGCGCACCGCCGACGGCCGTATCGCCTTCGGGGGACGGGGCGCGCCGTACCGCTACGGCTCGACCGTCTCGGCCCAGCAGGACGTGGTGCCGCGGGTGTGGCGCTGGCTGCGCCGGACGCTGGACGACCTGGTGCCCGAGGTGGCCGCGGCGCGGGTCACCCACCAGTGGGCCGGACCCCTGGGCATCGCCCGCGACTGGTGGGCATCGGTGGGGTTGGACAGGCACCAGGGCATGGCCTGGGCCGGTGGCTACGTCGGCGACGGTGTCGGCACCTCGAACCTCGCCGGGCGCACACTGGCCGACATGGTGCTGGGCCGAGACAGCGACCTGGTGAGCCTGCCGTGGGTCGGTCACCGGTCACCCGCGTGGGAGCCGGAGCCGCTGCGCTGGCTCGGCGTCAACACGGGCCTTGCGGCGATGGGCCGCGCCGACCCCGAGGAGGCCTGGACCGGGCGCTCCTCGGCTCTGGCGGCGGTGTTCGGCCGGTTGATGCACGGGTGAGCACGACCACGATCCGGCCCGGGCGCGGCACCGACGTCGAGGCGGTCGCGCAGGTGTGCCGGGCCACCGCCCGTGGCGGTGACCCGCAGCCGCCGGACACGCCCGACCCCGACCTGGTGGCACTCGTGTACGCCCGGCCCTACCTGGCGCTCGCCCCCGACACCGCGCGTGTGCTGCTGCGCGACGGGGTCGTCGTCGGCTACGCGGTCGGCGCCGTGCAGTCCGCGGCGTTCTACGAGCGCTGGCGCGACGAGTGGGCCCCTCGACACCTGCCTCGCCCCGCCGGGGCCGACCCAGCACTCGTCGCGCTGCTGGCGCACCCGGAGTCGGCCCTGCCGCCCGGTCTCGAGGCCTACCCGTCCCACCTGCACATGAACCTCATGCCCTCGGTTCGTGGCGGTGGGTGGGGGTCCCGCCTGCTCGACGACGTCGTCCACGGTCTGGCAGCCGCGGGCTCCCCCGGCGTCCATGTACGCGTGGACGCGGAGAACCGGGCCGCCCTGCGCTTCTACGCGCGCGCCGGGTTCGTCCCGCTGCTCGGCGACGGCACCATCACGATGGTGCGCCGGCTCACGGCTGCTGGTGGGTGAGCACCGGCCGGAGCCGGTCGAGCACTGACGCGTCCTCGATCGTGCTCGGCACCATCGGGGTCTTGCCATCGGCAAGCTCGCGCATGGTCTTGCGCAGGATCTTGCCCGAACGCGTCTTGGGCAGGGCCGGCACCACGTCGATCTCGCGCAGCGCGGCGACCGCTCCGATGTCGGCCCGCACCTTGGCCACCAGCTCGGCGGCAAGCTCATCCGGATCGGTGTCGACCCCGGCCTTGAGCACGACGAACCCGCGCGGCACCTGCCCCTTGAGGGAGTCGTGCACCCCGACCACGGCGCACTCGGCGACAGCCGGGTGGCTGGCCAGCACCGCCTCCATCGACCCGGTCGAGAGCCGGTGGCCGGCGACGTTGATGACGTCGTCGGTACGGCCCATCACGTAGACGTAGCCGTCGGGGTCGATGAACCCGCCGTCCCCGGACAGGTACCAGCCGTCGAAGGCCGACAGGTAGGCACGCACGTAGCGTTCGTCGTCACCCCACAGGGTGGGCAGCGTGCCCGGGGGCATCGGCAGCCGGATGCAGATGGCGCCCTCGGTGTCGGGCCCCACGGGCGTCCCCCGCTCGTCGAGCACCTGCACGTCGTAGCCGGGGACCGGCACCGACGGTGAGCCGGGCTTGATCGGCATCGGCTCCAGCCCTCGCATGTTGGAGCAGATGGGCCAGCCCGTCTCGGTCTGCCACCAGTTGTCGGTGACGGGCACACCCACTGTCTGCGTCGCCCAGGCGTACGTGTCGGGGTCGAGCCGCTCCCCCGCCATGAACAGGTTCGCCAGGCACGAGGTGTCGTACCGGGCCAGGTGCTCCCCGTCCGGGTCCTCCTTCTTGATCGCACGGAACGCCGTGGGAGCGGCGAACAACCCCTTGACCCCGTACTGGGAGACCACGCGCCAGAAGGCTCCGGCGTCGGGAGTGCCGACCGGCTTGCCCTCGTACATCACCGTCGTCGCCCCGACCAGCAGCGGCGCGTAGACGATGTAGGAGTGGCCGACGACCCACCCGACGTCGGAGGCCGCCCACCACACGTCACCGGCCGCGATGTCGTAGACGTTGGGCATCGACCAGGCCAGCGCCACCGCGTGCCCGCCGTTGTCGCGCACGATGCCCTTGGGACGCCCCGTGGTGCCGGAGGTGTAGAGGATGTAGAGGGGGTCGGTGGCCTCGACCGCGACGGGGTCGACGGGCTCGGCCTGTGCCATCACCGCGTCCCAGGCGACGTCGCGCCCCTGCGTGAGCTCGGCGGTGAGCTGGGGCCGCTGCAGGACGACGCAGTGCTCGACCGTGTGCTCGGCAAGCTCGAGGGCCTTGTCGAGCAGGGGCTTGTAGGCGATGGTGCGGGTCGGCTCGATGCCGCATGACGCCGACACGACGACCGTCGGTGTGGCGTCGTCGATGCGCACCGCCAGCTCCTGGGGCGCGAAGCCGCCGAACACCACCGAGTGCACGGCGCCGAGCCGGGCGCAGGCCAGCATGGCCACGGCCGCCTCGGGGACCATGGGCATGTAGACGACCACCCGGTCTCCGGCTGCGACGCCCAGCGAACGCAGCACCCCCGCGAAACGGGCGACCTCGTCGGTCAGCTCGGCGTAGGTGTAGGTTCGCGCGGTGCCGGTGACCGGGGAGTCGTAGATCAGCGCGAGGCGCTCGCCGTTGCCCGCCGCCACGTGCCGGTCGAGCGCGTTCGCGCACGTGTTGAGCCGGCCACCGGCGAACCACCGGTAGAACGGCGGTCTGCTGTCGTCGAGCACCACAGCAGGCGGTGTCTCCCAGTCCAGGGCCTGCGCGGCCTCGCCCCAGAAGGCCTGCGGGTCGGACAGGCTGCGCTCGTACGCCTCACGGTATGCACCCATGGGTGGTCATCCTGCTGGCCGGTTCGGCGGCGCAGGCCGACGAGCCGAGCAGGCTCGCTGAACGGACGCGCCCCTGCGACGAACGGTGCGGCTCAGGTGGCAGCCTCCGCAGCCGCCAGCTGCCCACAGGCGCCGTCGATGTCGCGTCCGCGCGTGTCGCGCACGGTCGTCGGGACGCCGGCGGAGCGCAGCGTGTCGACGAAGGCCCGCTCGACCCCGGGACGCGAGGCGGTCCACCGCGAGCCCGGAGTCGGGTTGAGCGGGATCGGGTTCACATGCACCCAGCCGCGCCCTCGAGCGTTGAGCAGCCTGGCCAGCAGCGCGGCGCGCCACGCCTGGTCGTTGACGTCACGGATCAGTGCGTACTCGATCGAGACCCGTCGGCCGGTCGAGTCGAAGTAGGCGCGGGCGGCGTCGAGCAGCTGCTCGACCCTCCAGCGGGTGTTCACCGGCACGAGCTCGTCGCGCGCGTCGTCGTCCGGGGCGTGCAGAGACACGGCGAGGGTGACGGGCAGCCCCAGAGCGGCGAGCTGCTCGATGCGCGGGACGAGGCCCACGGTCGACACGGTGATGCGCCGCGCCGACATGCCCAGACCGGCGGGAACCGGGTCGGTCAGCCGACGCAGTGCTACCGACACCGCCGTGAAGTTGGCCAGCGGCTCACCCATGCCCATGAACACCACGTTGCTCACCCGCCCCGGTCCCTCGTCGTCGGGCACCTGTGCGGAGGCCGCAACGACCTGGTCGACGATCTCGGCCGTGGACAGGTTGCGGGTCAGGCCGAGCTGGCCCGTCGCGCAGAACGGGCAGGCCATGCCGCACCCGGCTTGTGACGACACGCAGACGGTGACGCGCGAGGCGGGATGGTCGGTGTCGGTGTCGCTCTCCCCACCGAGCTCGACGCTGGCCGCGCCCGGCACACCCGATCCGGCGGTGCTGCCGTACCGCATGAGCACGCTCTCCACCCGCGCCCCGTCGTGCAGCTGCCAGAGGCTCTTCACCGTGGCCCCACCATCGGCTCGCATGTCGCGCACCAGCGTCAGCAGCGGGGGCAGCAGCGCCTGGCCGACCTGCTCACGCACACCGGTGGGCAGATCGGTCATCGTCGTGGCGTCACGGTTGTGCCGGGCGAAGTACTGCCGGGACAGCTGGTCGGCCCGAAAGGCGGGCAGCCCGAGACGACCGACCGCCTCGCGGCGCTCGGCCACCGTCAGGTCGGCCAGATGGCGCGGGGGCGGGCGCCGGCGGCGATCGGAGGACTCGATCTCGAGCGACACCATCAGGAGTCCATCGTCCCACTCAGCCGACGGGGACGAGGTAGGCCAGCAGCAGCCAGGCGACCGGGGCCGACAGGGCGATCGAGTCCAGTCGATCCATCACGCCGCCGTGCCCCGGCAGCAGCGAGCCCATGTCCTTCACCCCGATGTCGCGCTTGAGCAGCGACTCGGCCAGGTCACCGAGTGTCGCCGCGACCGCCATCGCCACACCGAGCGCCACCCCGGCCCACCAGGCCCCGTCCAGCGCCCACACCACGACCACGACTCCGAGCACCACGCACGCCAACACCGACCCGGCGAACCCCTCCCACGACTTCTTGGGGCTCACCGACGGTGCCATCGGGTGCTTGCCGAGCATGACGCCGACGGCGTAGCCCCCGACGTCGGAGGCCACCACCAGCAGCAGCCACGCCAGCACACGGAACGGCCCGTCGTCCTCGCGCAGCAGCAGCGTCGCGAAGCCACCCGCCATCAGCAGGTAGCCGACGGTGAACACCCCCGCAGTCGCGTCGGCGACGAAGCCGGACGGCCCGCGCACCCCTCGCCAGACCAGGACGACCAGCACGGTGAGGGCCACGGCGAGAGCCACTCCCCCAGCACCGACGAACCAGGCCGCGGCGATGACCCCGAGAACGCCCGCATACAGCGGCGGTGTCGGCACCCGGATGCCCGCAGCACGCAGGGCCGTGCCGAGCTCGGCGACCGCAGCCAGCATGGCGGCCGCCGCCAGCAGCATGAACCAGCGCTTGTCGAGGAACAGCGACCCGACGGCCACCCCGGCCAGCACCACGCCCACCGCTGCGGCGGCGGGCAGGTTGCGCCCAGCCCTGCTGGGGGTCGGCTGGGTGACCTCGGTGGACGCCACGCTCAGACGTCCAGCAGCTCGGCTTCCTTGTGCTTGAGCAGCTCGTCGATGGCCTCGACGTGCGCCTTGGTGACCTGCTCGAGGTACTTCTCCGCGCGGGCGACCTCGTCCTCCCCCGCCTCGCCGTCGCGGGCGAGGTGGTCCAGCGTCTCCTTCGCGTGCCGACGGATGTTGCGGATCGACACCTTGGCGTCCTCGGCCTTGGTCTTGGCGACCTTGATGTACTCGCGCCGACGCTCCTCGGTGAGCTCGGGCAGGGACACCCGGATGACCTGGCCGTCGTCCATCGGGTTGACGCCCAGGTCGGAGTCGCGGATGGCCCTCTCGATCGCGGTCATCGAGCCCTTGTCGTACGGAGCGATGCTGATCATGCGCGCGTCGACGACGTGGAAGGACGCCAGCTGGTTGATGGGCGTCGCCGCGCCGTAGTAGTCGACCATGATCTTGCTGAACAGACCGGGGTGGGCGCGTCCGGTCCGGATCCCGGCGAAGTCCTCCTTCGCCACGGCGACCGTCTTCTCCATCTTCTCCTCGGCCTCGAGGAGCGTCTCGTCGATCATGCGTCGAGGCTACCGCTGGGCACCAGCAGCGTCGGTACCCCGGCGGCGACCAACGTGCCCACCTGCTCACCGCGCACGACACGTCCGATGTTGCCGTCGACGCTGAGGTTGAACACGACGATCGGCAGGTCGTTGTCGCGGCACAGGCTGAACGCACTCGCGTCGGCGACGGTGAGCTGCCGCTGGAGAACCTCGTCGTAGCTGAGCGAGACGAACAGCCCGGCCTCGGGATCGACCCGAGGGTCGGCCTC
>CAYNWB010000011.1:0-57345 GCA_964400785.1 uncultured Actinomycetes bacterium
GACCCTGCACCGTCCAGCCAAGATCATGGGAAACCAAACCACCGCCCGCGGTGCACGGGTGACCCTGCACCCCCACCACCCGGTGCAAGGGTGACCTAGCACCGTTGGCGACGGTGCAGGGGTGACCTTGCACCTCACGCGTCGGACGCCGACCCCACCGGTCAGCGGCCCCCGGTGCCCCAACGGGTGGCGGTCAGCGCGACCAGCACGGCACCCCAGGGTCCCGCCACCCACATCGGCCAGAAGTAGGCAGGGTCGCCGGCGCTGATCGACACCAGCACCCAGATCACGACGTTGACCGATACCGCCACGGCCCACGCCGCCCAGGCGCCACGCAGGCTCTGCGCACCGTGGGGCACGGGGACGGACGCGCCGCCGCGCGGAATCGGCGGTGACCCCGGCGGGCGTGACCTCGCCCGTACCGGGGGCAGGTCAGCCGTCACGGCCTCCAGCTCGCCGAACGTCCTGGCTCGGTAGGTGGCATCCAACCGCTCGGTCAGCTCGTCGACGTCGAGCCGCCCCTCTGCGTGGGCCTCGCGCAGCAGCGCCGCGACCCGGTCGCGGTCGGCGTCGCCGGCGCGGTGCTCGGGCAGGGTCATGAGAATTCCGGCTCGTCGGAGTCCAGCGCGGTCAGCACCCAGGGGCCGTGCGGGGTCACCGCGACCGTGTGCTCGACATGTGCGGACCACGAGGTGTCGTCGGTGCGCACCGTCCAACCGTCCGGGTCGACGCTGACCTCAGGTGACCCGAGCGTGATCATCGGCTCCACCGCGAGCACGACACCCGCCTCGAGCCTGGGCCCCCGGCGCCGGGTGCGGTAGTTGGGCACGAACGGAGGCTCGTGCATCGCGCGGCCGATGCCGTGACCGGTGAAGTCGGTCAGGATGCCGTACGCGCCGGCGGCCTCCACCGCCCCCTGCACCGCAGCCCCGATGTCGGACAGGCGCGCCCCGGCGGTCATCGCCGCGATGCCCGCCGCGAGCGAGCGCTCGCAGGCCGCGACCATGGCCGCCACCGGCTCGGCGACCTCGCCCACGCCCACGGTGATGGCCGCGTCACCGTGCCAGCCGTCCACGATCGCGCCGCAGTCGATCGAGATCACGTCTCCCGAACGAAGCGGGCGGTCGTCCGGGATGCCGTGCACGACCACGTCGTTCACCGACGTGCAGACCGTGGCCGGGTACCCGTGGTAGCCAAGGAAGGACGGGCTGGCGCCGGCCTCGCGGATCGTGCGAGCAGCCAGCGCGTCGAGGTCGAGCGGCGTCACGCCCGGTGCGACGGCCTGCCGCAGAGCCTGCAACGTCTGCGCGACGACCAGGCCGGCCGCGCGCATCGCCCGCACCTGGTCCGGCGTCTTCGTGGCCAGACCCATGTCGGTGCTACCGCGTGAGGGCAGCGACGATGCGGTCGGTGACCTCGTCGACCGAGCCCAGGCCGTCCACCTGGCGGAGCAGACCCCGCGCGTCGTAGGCCTGCGTGAGCGGGGCGGTCTCGGCCTCGTAGACCTGCATACGCCGGCGGATCGTCTCGGCGTTGTCGTCGGCCCGCCCCTCGATCTCGGCCCGCTTGAGCAGCCGGTCGACCACCACCTCGGTGTCGACCACCAGCTCCAGCACCGCGTCCAGCTCCGTGGACGAGGCCGACATGATCTCGTCGAGCGCGTCGACCTGCGCCAGGGTGCGGGGGTAACCGTCGAGCAGCCAGCCGGACGACGCATCCGCGGTGGCGAGCCGGTCGCGCACCATGGCGTTGGTCACCTCGTCCGGCACGTACTCACCGGCGTCCATGTAGGCCTTGGCCTGCTCCCCCAGCGGTGTGCCCTCGGCGAGGTTGCGTCGAAAGATGTCACCGGTGGAGATGGCCGGGATCGAGTAGCGCTCCGCGATCCGCGACGCCTGCGTGCCCTTGCCCGCTCCTGGCGGACCCATGATGATCATTCGCATCAGCGCAAGAACCCCTCGTAGCTGCGTTGCTGGAGCTGCGAGTCGATCTGCTTCACCGTCTCGAGCCCCACCCCGACCATGATCAGGATGCTAGTGCCGCCGAAGGGCAGGTTGGCCGAGACCCCGAGCAGGGCGACGGCGATGTTGGGTATGAGCGCGATGATCGCGAGGTACAGCGACCCCGGCGCCGTCAGCCGGGAGAGCACGTAGTCGAGGTACTCCTCGGTCGGCTTGCCCGCCCGGATGCCGGGGATGAAGCCGCCGTACTTCTTCATGTTGTCGGCAACCTCGGACGGGTTGAACGTGATCGCGACGTAGAAGTAGGTGAAGAAGACGATGAGAAGGAAGTACGTGACCATGTAGATGGCGGTGTCGCCGGTCGCCCCGAAGGCACGCGAGAGCCAGACCGACCACGTGGCCTCGGGGTTGAGCACCGTCAGCAGGATCGGGATGTAGAGGATCGACGAGGCGAAGATCACCGGGATGATCCCCGCCTGGTTGATCTTGAGCGGGATGTAGGTGGACGAGCCCCCGTACATGCGCCGACCCACCATGCGCTTGGCGTACTGCACCGGGATGCGCCGCTGCGACTGCTCGACGAACACGACCGCCACGATGACGGCCAGCCCGACGGTGCACACGACCAAGAAGGTCGTCCAGTCGGTGGCCAGGCGGATGCTCCACAGCGCGGACGGGAAGGTCGCGATGATGGAGGTGAAGATCAGCACCGACATCCCGTTGCCGACCCCCCGGTCGGTGATGAGCTCGCCGAGCCACATCACGACACCGGTGCCGGCGGTCATGATCATGATCATCACGATCAGGTTCCACACGGACTCGTCCGGGATGAGCACCTGGTTGCAGCCGGGGAACAGGTTGCCGGTGCGGGCCAGGGTGATGAAGCTGGCCGACTGCAGCACGGCGAGCCCGATCGTCAGGTAGCGCGTGTACTGGGTGATCTTGGCCTGACCGGCCTGGCCCTCCTTCTTGAGGGCCTCCAGCCGCGGGATCACGACGGTGAGCAGCTGCAGGATGATGCTCGCGGTGATGTAGGGCATGATCCCGAGCGCGAACACCGACAGCTGCAGCAGCGCACCGCCCGAGAACAGGTTGATCAACCCGTAGATGCCGGTGTTGCCGGCGTCGGTGAAGCACTGGTTGACGGCGGCGACGTCGACACCGGGAGTCGGCATGACCGACCCCAGCCGGAACACGGCGATCATCGCGATCGTGAACAGCAGCTTCCGCCGCAGGTCCGGCGTGGTGAACGCCGCGGTGAAGACGGAGAGCACGGAACCTCCCGAGCAGGGGGACGAGAAGACACTAACAACCCGCCGGGACGATCGGCCCGCCGAGACCGAGCCGGGTCAGGAGGTGGTGACGCTCCCGCCGGCGGCGGCGATCTTCTGTCCCGCGCTGGCCGATGCCGCGTCGACGGTGAGCTGGTAGGCCACCGACACCTCGCCGGTGCCCAGCACCTTGACGGGGAGGCCGGCGCGAACCGCGCCCTTCTCGACGAGGTCGGCGACGGTCACCGGGCCGCCCTCGGGGAACAGCTCGGCGAGCCGGTCGAGGTTGACCACCTGGTACTCGGTGCGGAACGGGTTGCGAAAGCCCTTGAGCTTCGGCACACGCATGTGCAGCGGCATCTGCCCGCCCTCGAAGCGGTCGGGCACCGTGGTACGGGCCTTGCTGCCCTTCGTGCCGCGACCCGCGGTCTTGCCCTTGGACGCCTCGCCGCGACCCTTGCGGGTCTTGGCGGTGTGCGCGCCGGGGGCAGGGCGCAGGTGGTGCGGCTTGAGCGGCGAGCCCGTGGACTCGGCTGCGTTCGACGGTGTCATGCCTCTACCTCCTCAACGGTGACCAGGTGGGCCACCGCAGCGACCATGCCCCGGAACTCGGGGCGGTCGTCCTTCACGACGGAGTCGCCGACGTGCTTGAGCCCCAGCGAGCGCAGCGTGTCACGCTGGCCCGTGGTGCCCCCGATCGACGACCTGACCTGGGTGACGAGGATCTGGCTCATGCCGTGCCCGCCGTCTCGGTGCTCGCCGGGCCGGACGTGGTGCCCGCACGCAGCAGGGCCGCCGGAGCGACGTCCTCGAGAGGCAGCCCACGCCGCGCGGCGACCTGCTCCGGCCGCTCGAGCATGCGGAGCGCCTCGACGGTGGCGTGCACGATGTTGATCGGGTTGGACGAGCCGAGCGACTTGCTCAGCACGTCGTGGATGCCGGCACACTCCAGCACGGCGCGCACGGGGCCGCCGGCGATCACACCCGTACCGGGCGAGGCAGGACGCAGCAGCACGACGCCGGCGGCCTTCTCCCCCTGCACCGGGTGCGGGATGGTGCCCTGGCTGCGGGGGACGCGGAAGAAGCTCTTCTTGGCCTCCTCGACACCCTTGGCGATGGCTGCGGGCACCTCCTTGGCCTTGCCGTAGCCGACACCCACGGTGCCGTTGCCGTCACCGACGACGACCAGCGCGGTGAAGCTGAACCGGCGGCCACCCTTGACGACCTTGGCAACACGGTTGATGGCGACGACCCGCTCCAGGTACTGGTTCTTGTCCGAGTCCCGGCCACGCCGGTCGTCTCGGCCACGGCGGTCGCCGTCGCGACGCGACGTTCCACTCATCAGGTGAGTCCTCTCCTCTTAGAACGTGAGCCCGGCCTCGCGGGCGCCATCGGCGACCGCGGCGACCCGACCGTGGTAGGCGTTGCCGCCCCGGTCGAACACGACGGTGGACACACCGGCCTGCTTGGCCCGCTGCCCGACGAGCTGACCCACCGCACGTGCCTTGGCGGTCTTGTCGCCGCTCTCGGCACGCAGGTCACTCTCCATGGTGGACGCGGACGCGAGCGTCCGCCCGGTCGTGTCGTCCACGACCTGCACGACCATGTGGCGCAGCGAGCGGGTGACGACCAGGCGCGGCCGCGCCGAGGTGCCGCCGACCCGCTTGCGCACCCGCAGGTGCCGGCGGTTGCGCGCGGCGGTCTTGCCGTGCCCGCGCTTGCTGTTGATGGCGATGCCCATGACTACTTACCGGCCTTTCCAGCCTTGCGGCGGACGCGCTCGCCCGCGTAGCGGATGCCCTTGCCCTTGTACGGTTCGGGCTTGCGCAGCTTGCGGATGCGCGCCGCGGTCTCGCCGACCTGCTGCTTGTCGATGCCCTGCACGGTGAACTTGGTGGGTGACTCAACCGCGAAGGTGATCCCGTCCGGCGCAGTCACCACGACCGGGTGGCTGAAGCCGAGCGCGAACTCCAGGTTCGGCCCCTTGGCCTGCACCCGGTAGCCGACGCCGACGATCTCGAGCTTCTTCTCGAAGCCCTCGGTCACACCGGTCACCATGTTGGCCACCAGCGTGCGCGAGAGTCCGTGCAGCGCCCTGCTGTCCCTCTCGTCGTCGGGACGTGCGACCTGCAACGAGCCGTCCTCGCCCTGCTCCACCGAGATGCCGCCGGCCAACGTGTGGCTCAGCGTGCCCTTCGGGCCCTTGACGGTCACCTCGGTGCCGTCGATCTGCACCTCGACCCCGGACGGGATCGAGATCGGCATCTTGCCGATGCGCGACATCGCTTCTCCCTTACCAGACGTAGGCGAGGACTTCCCCACCCACGCCCTTCTTCGCGGCCTGTCGGTCGGTCAGCAGCCCCTGGGACGTCGAGATGATGGCGATCCCCAGGCCACCGAGAACCTTCGGCAGGCTCGTGGACTTGGCGTACACCCGAAGACCGGGCTTGGACACCCGGCGCAGGCCGGCGATCGAGCGCTCGCGCTGCGGCCCGTACTTCAGGTCGAGCACCAGCTTCTTGCCGACCTCGCCCTCGGTGGGCTCGACGACCCTGTAGCCGCCGATGTAGCCCTCGGCCTTCAGGATGTCGGCGATCGCCACCTTGAGCGTGCTGTGCGGCATCGCGACGGTGTCGTGGTAGGCGGAGTTGGCGTTGCGCAGGCGCGCCAGCATGTCCGCGATCGGGTCTGTCATCGTCATGGTTGTCTTCTCCCTCTCGCCGCTACCAGCTCGACTTCGTGATGCCGGGCAGCTCGCCGGCGTGCGCCATCTCACGCAGGCACACCCGGCACAGTCCGAACTTGCGGTACACCGCGTGAGGACGGCCGCACCGCTGGCAGCGGGTGTAGGCACGCACCTTGTACTTGGGCTTGCGCTTGGCCTTGGCAACCAGAGCCTTCTTCGCCACGTCAGTTCTCCTTGAACGGGAAGCCGAGCTGCTTGAGCAGGGCGCGCCCCTCGTCGTCGTTGGCCGCGGTGGTGACCACGGTGATGTCCATCCCGCGGACGCGGTCGATGCGGTCGGGGTCGACCTCGAGGAAGACCACCTGCTCGGTCAGCCCGAAGGTGTAGTTGCCGCGTCCGTCGAACTGCTGAGGCGAGAGACCGCGAAAGTCCCTGATGCGCGGCAGTGCCAGCGACAGCGTGCGGTCGAGGAACTCCCACATGCGGTCGCCCCGGATGGTGACGTGCGCTCCGATCGGCATGCCCTCGCGCAGCTTGAACTGGGCGATCGACTTGCGGGCCTTCGTCACGACCGGCTTCTGCCCGGTGATCGTGGTGAGGTCGCGCACGGCGCCCTCGATCAGCTTGGCGTCGCGAGCGGCCTCGCCGACACCCATGTTGACCACGATCTTGCTCAGCGTCGGTACCTGCATGACGTTGGCGTAGCCGAACTGCTCCAGCAGGGCCGGGACGACCTCGGTGCGGTAGCGCTCCTTGAGCCGCGGGATCGCCGGGGCGGTGACGTCGCTCATCAGATGTCCTCACCGGTGCGCTTGGCGTAGCGCACCTTCGTGCCGCTGGCGTCGACCCGGTACCCGACCCGGGTGCCGACCACCTTCTTCTCGCCGTCCACCTCGGCCTCCACCGCGAGCATCACGTTCGACACCTTGATCGGGGCCTCGGTGTGCACGATGCCGCCGGTGCGCGAGCCTCGGGTGGTCTGGCCCACCTTGGTGTGCTTGGTCACCCGGTTGACGCCCTCGACGATGAGGGTGCCCGCGCGCGGGTTGGCCGAGATGACCTTGCCCACGACGCCCTTGTCCTTGCCGGCGATGACGACCACGCGGTCGCCCTTCTTGATCTTCACTCAGATCACCTCCGGGGCGAGCGACACGATGCGCATGAACTTCTTCTCCCGCAGCTCCCGGCCCACCGGGCCGAAGATGCGGGTGCCACGCGGGTCGCCGCCCTCCTTGATGATGACGGCCGCGTTCTCGTCGAACCGGATGTAGCTGCCGTCGGCACGACGGCGCTCCTTCGCGGTCCGGACGATGACGGCTCGCACCACGTCCTTCTTCTTGACGGTCCCGCCGGGGATGGCCTCCTTGACCGAGGCGACCACGACGTCACCGATACCGGCGTACCGGCGACCGGAGCCACCGAGTACGCGGATGACGAGCAGCTCCCGCGCCCCGGTGTTGTCCGCGACGCGCAGCCGCGACTCCTGCTGGATCATTGCTCGCTCCTACTTGGCCTTCTCGACGATCTCCGTCAGGCGCCAGCGCTTGGTGGCCGACGTCGGACGGGTCTCCATGACTCGCACCAGGTCCCCGATCTGGGCGTCGTTGCGCTCGTCGTGCGCCTTGAGGCGACTCGTGCGCCGCACGACCTTGCCGTAGCGGGGGTGGGTGAAGCGGTCCTCGACCGCGACCACGATGGTCTTGTCCATCTTGTCGCTGACGACGTACCCCTCACGGACCTTGCGGAACCCCCGAGCGTCGTCGGTGGGCTGCGTGGTCATGTCGGTGTCGCTCATGCGCTCTCCTGCTCGCTCAGTACCGTCGTGATGCCGAGCTCGCGCTCGCGCATGATCGTGTAGATGCGCGCGATGTCACGTCGCACAGCGGTGAGGCGCCCGTGGCTCTCCAGCTGGCCGGTGGCCGCCTGGAAGCGCAGGTTGAACAGGCTCTCCTTGGCCTGCGCGAGCTCCTCGCGCAGCTCGTCGTCCGACTTGGTGCGCAGCACCTGGGCCGAGGTCTCGGTGGCCATCAGAACTCACCGCCTTCCCGGGTGACGATCCGACACTTCATGGGCAGCTTGTGCATGGCACGGGTCAGCGCCTCCCGGGCGGTCTTCTCGTCCGGGTACGACAGCTCGAACATCACCCGGCCGGGGCGCACGTTCGCGACCCACCACTCCGGGGAGCCCTTGCCCGAGCCCATGCGGGTCTCGGCCGGCTTCTTGGTGAGCGGACGGTCCGGGTACACGGTGATCCAGACCTTGCCGCCACGCTTGACGTGCCGGGTGACCGCGATACGGGCTGCCTCGATCTGCCGGTTGGTGACGTAGGCGCCGTCGACCGCCTGCAGCCCGTACTGGCCGAACGACAGCGACGTGCCGCCCTTGGCCATGCCCGAGCGCTTCGGGTGGTGCTGCTTGCGGTGCTTGATGCGGCGGGGCATGAGCATGGGTCAGCCCTCCTGCGCCGGCGCCGCGGCCGGCTCGCTCGTGGCGGCCGCGGCAGCCGGAGCCGCCTCGGTCGCCGGCTGCTGCGCCGCGCCCGCACCCTCGGCGCCCTCGGCGCCGGAACGGGGACGACGACGCTCGGGACGACGGCGCTGCTCCTGGACGCGCTGCGCGGCTGCGGCCGCCTCGCGCTCGAGCCGGCTGCCGGTGACGTCGCCGGTGTAGATCCACACCTTCACGCCGATGCGGCCGAACGTCGTGCGGGCCTCGTAGAACCCGTAGTCGATGTTGGCGCGCAGCGTGTGCAGGGGTACGCGACCCTCACGGTAGAACTCGGTGCGCGACATCTCCGCACCCCCGAGCCGACCCGAGACCTGCACCCGGATGCCCTTGGCGCCGGCGCGCATCGTGGTCTGGATGCCCTTGCGCATCGCCCGACGGAAGGAGACGCGAGCCGAGAGCTGCTCCGCGACTCCCTGGGCGACCAGCTGGGCGTCCAGCTCGGGGTTCTTGACCTCGAGGATGTTCAGCTGCACCTGCTTGCCGGTGAGCTGCTCCAGCTTGCCGCGCAGCTCGTCGGCCTGCGCGCCGCGACGCCCGATGACGATGCCCGGACGAGCCGTGTGGATGTCGACCCGCACCCGGTCACGGGTGCGCTCGATCTCGACGCGGGAGATTCCGGCGCGCTCCATGCCCGTCGACAGCAGTCGGCGGATCGCGATGTCCTCGGCGACGTAGTCGGAGTACATCTTGTCGGCGTACCACCGGCTGGTGTGGTCGCTGCTGATCCCCAGGCGAAAGCCCTTGGGGTTGATCTTCTGACCCATCAGCGGTCCCTCCTGGACTCCACGACCACGGTGATGTGGCTGGTGCGCTTGCGGACGCGGTACGCGCGGCCCTGGGCACGTGGCCGGATCCGCTTGATCGTCGGGCCCTCGTCGACGTAGGCCTCGCTGACCCACAACGTGGACGGGGCGAGCCCGTCGTTGTTCTCGGCGTTGGCCATGGCGCTCTGCAGCACCTTGCGCACCGGCTCCGCCGCCGCCATGGGCGCGTACTGCAACGTGGCAACGGCCTCGTCGGCCTTCATCCCGCGGATGACGTCCACGACGCGACGCGCCTTCATGGGCGTGACGCGGACGTACCGCGCGTGTGCCCTGGCTTCCATGATCACTCCTGTCGACATGTGCTGATCAGCGCCGGCGCGCCCGGCGGTCGTCCTTCTCGTGGCCCCGGAACGTTCGGGTCGGCGCGAACTCGCCGAGCTTGTGCCCGACCATCGCGTCGGTGATGAACACCGGGACGTGCTTGCGTCCGTCGTGCACCGCGATCGTGTGCCCGATCATGTCGGGCACCACCATCGACCGGCGCGACCAGGTCTTGATGACGTTCTTGGTGCCTCGTTCGTTCTGCTCCTCGACCTTCTTGGCCAGGTGCTCGTCGACGAACGGGCCCTTCTTCAGGCTGCGTGGCACTTCGCTGCTCCCTAGCGCTTCTTGCCGGTCTTGCGACGGCGGACGATCTGGCGGTCGCTCGGCTTGTGCGCCTTGCGGGTGCGACCCTCGGGCTTGCCCTTCGGGTTGACCGGGTGGCGGCCACCCGAGGTCTTGCCCTCACCACCACCGTGCGGGTGGTCGACCGGGTTCATGACGACGCCGCGAACGGTGGGGCGCTTGCCCTTCCACCGCGACCGACCGGCCTTGCCCCAGTTGATGTTGGACTGCTCGGCGTTGCCGACCTCGCCCACGGTCGCCCGGCAGCGCGAGTCGACGTTGCGGATCTCACCGGACGGCATGCGCAGCTGGGCCCAGCTGCCCTCCTTGGCGACGAGCTGGACGGCAGCGCCGGCCGAGCGGGCGATCTTCGCCCCGCCCCCGGGCCGCAGCTCGATCGCGTGGATGACCGTGCCGACCGGGATGTTGCGCAGCGGCAGGTTGTTGCCCGGCTTGATGTCGGCACCGGGGCCGGACTCGACGGTGTCGCCCTGACGCAGACGGTTCGGCGCGAGGATGTAGCGCTTCTCGCCATCGGCGAAGTGCAGCAGCGCGATCCGCGCGGTGCGGTTCGGGTCGTACTCGATGTGCGCCACCGAGGCGGGCACACCGTCCTTGTCGCGGCGACGGAAGTCGATCACGCGGTACTGGCGCTTGTGGCCGCCACCCTGGTGACGGGTGGTGATGCGACCGCTGTTGTTGCGCCCGCCCTTCTTGGGGAGCGGCTTGACCAGCGACTTCTCCGGCTCGGATCGGGTGACCTCGACGAAGTCGGCGACGGACGAGCCGCGTCGGCCCGGCGTCGTCGGCTTGTACTTGCGGATTCCCATGTCAGTTCCTCGCTTGCGTCTCGTGGGGCCGCGCTCAGGCGGCCGGCCCGCCGAAGATGTCGATGCGCTGGCCGTCGGCCACCGTGACGATGGCGCGCTTGGTGTCGTTGCGCTTGCCCCACCCGTAGCGGGTGCGACGGCGCTTGCCGGCCCGGTTGAGCGTGTTCACGTTCGTCACGGTGACGTCGAAGATGGCCTCGACCGCGATCTTGATCTCGGTCTTGTTGGCGTCGGGCGCCACCACGAACGTGTACTTGTTCTCGTCCAGCAGGCCGTAGCTCTTCTCGGACACGACCGGCTCGATCAGCACGTCGCGGTGCGTCCGGCGCGGCGGCAGTGCGGTGCTCATGCGGACTCCTCCTCGGTGGTCGGCGCGGCGGACCCGGCCGAGCCGGTCCACTCGATGCCCTGAGCGGCCAGCCAGGTCGACAACGCCGCGTGGGTGAAGACCACGTCGTCGGCGCACAGCACGTCGTAGGCGTTGAGCTGGTCGGCAGCCAGCACGTGCACCTCGGGCAGGTTGCGCAGGCTCTTCCAGCTGACCTCGTCGTCGCGGGTCAGCACGACCAGCGGCTTGGTGCGCTCGCTGAGCGAGGCCAGCGACGCGGCGGCCGCCTTCGTGCTCGGGCTGTCGCCTGTGACCAGGGCGTCCACCACGTGGACGCGTCCGTGCGCCGCCCGGTCGGAGAGGGCCCCGCGCAGCGCGGCAGCCTTCATCTTCTTCGGCGTCCGCTGCACGTACGAGCGCGGCTGCGGGCCGTGCACCACGCCACCGCCGGCGAACTGCGGTGCCCGGATCGAGCCCTGTCGGGCCCGGCCGGTGCCCTTCTGCCGGTAGGGCTTGCGGCCACCACCGGCCACCTCGCCGCGGGTCTTGGTCTTGTGGCTGCCCTGTCGGGCAGCGGCCAGCTGGGCGACCACCACCTGGTGGATCAGCGGCACGTTCACCTCGACACCGAAGATCTCGGCGGGCAGCTCGACGTCGTGTCGGACGGTCACTTGTCGGCCTCCTTCGGGGTCGCCTTGGCAGCGTTGGTGACGAGCACGACGCCACCGGTGGCACCCGGGACGGCGCCGCGCACCAGGATCAGGCCCTTCTCGGCGTCGACGCTGTGCACGAGCAGGTTCTGCACGGTCACGCGCTCCCCACCCATGCGGCCGGCCATCCGCAGGCCCTTGAAGACTCGGCCCGGGGTGGCGCAGGCGCCGATCGACCCGGGCGAGCGGTGCTTGCGCTGCACGCCGTGCGAGGCACGCAGGCCGCCGAAGCCGTGACGCTTCATGACGCCGGCGAAGCCCTTGCCCTTGCTCGTGCCGGTCACGTCGACCGACTGGCCGGCCTCGAACAGGTCCACGGTGAGCTCCTGGCCCAGCGTGTACTCCGAGGCGTCGGGGGTGCGCAGCTCGATGACGTGGCGACGCGGGGTGACCCCGGCCCGGGCGAAGTGGCCGGCCGCGGGCTTGGTCACCTTGCGCGGCGCGATGGCGCCGAAGGCGATCTGGACGGCGTCGTAGCCGTCGATGGCCGGTGTGCGCACCTGGGTGACGACGCACGGGCCCGCCGCGATGACGGTGACCGGCACGATCCGGTTGTCGGCGTCCCACACCTGGGTCATGCCGACCTTCTCACCGAGCAGGCCGGCGACGCGCCGGGTGCCGGCGGTGGCAGCAGTGGTAGCAGTCATGGTCCTTCGCCCTACAGCTTGATCTCGATGTCGACGCCGGCCGGCAGGTCCAGGCGCATCAGCGAGTCGACGGTCTTCGGCGTCGGGTCGATGATGTCGATGAGCCGCTTGTGCGTGCGCATCTCGAAGTGCTCGCGGCTGTCCTTGTACTTGTGCGGCGACCGGATGACGCAGTAGACGTTCTTCTCGGTCGGCAGCGGCACGGGGCCGGCCACCTGTGCGCCGGTGCGGGTGACCGTGTCGACGATCTTGCGCGCCGAGGTGTCGATGACCTCGTGGTCATAGGCCCGCAGCCGGATGCGGATCTTCTGTCCCGCCATGTCTACCCGTCGTCCTTCTCTCGTGTGGTGCCCGTCTCGGGCCTCCCGGAAACCTCCGACCCCCGCGCTCGGGCGTGTCGCGACCCGAGGCGCTCTGCACCCCGGGAGACTCGCTCGGACGGATGGTCGGACTGCCGGCCCGCAGGGGGCTGGCGTGGCAGGTCCTCCGTATCGGCGCCCCGGTTGGGTCGGGGGCCACGGCGTTCCCGCCAGGCAACCGCATCAGTATGCCAGATCGTGGGCGTCGATCGCCAATCGCTGACCGTGCCCAGACGTGCAGGACGGGGAGGGCCGTCGGCGGCCCTCCCCGTCCGCGGGTGGTGCTACTTGATGATCTTCGTGACTCGGCCCGCGCCCACGGTGCGGCCACCCTCGCGGATCGCGAAGCGCTGGCCCTCCTCGAGGGCGATGGGCTGGATCAGCGTGACGCTCATCTCGGTGTTGTCGCCCGGCATGACCATCTCGGTGCCCTCCGGCAGCTCCACCACACCGGTGACGTCGGTCGTGCGGATGTAGAACTGCGGACGGTAGTTGTTGAAGAACGGCGTGTGCCGGCCGCCCTCGTCCTTGCTCAGGATGTAGACCTGGGCCTCGAACTCGGTGTGCGGGGTGGTCGAACCCGGCTTGATCACGACCATGCCGCGCTCGACGTCCTCCTTCTTGGTGCCGCGCAGCAGCAGGCCGACGTTCTCACCGGCGCGACCCTCGTCGAGCAGCTTGCGGAACATCTCGATGCCGGTCACGACGGTCTTCTGCGACGAGTCGCGGATGCCGACGAGCTCGACCTCCTCGTTCACCTTGAGCACACCGCGCTCGATACGGCCGGTGACCACGGTGCCGCGCCCGGTGATCGTGAAGACGTCCTCGATGGGCATGAGGAACGGCTTCTCGATCTCGCGCTCGGGCTCGGGGATGTAGGAGTCGACCTCGTCCATCAGGTCGAGCACGGTCTTGCCCCACTCGGCGTCGCCCTCCAGCGCCTTGAGCGCCGACACGCGGACGACGGGGATGTCGTCGCCGGGGAACTCGTACTCGCTGAGCAGCTCGCGGACCTCGAGCTCGACGAGCTCGAGCAGCTCCTCGTCCTCGACCATGTCGGCCTTGTTCAGGGCGACGACGATCGAGGGCACGCCGACCTGGCGGGCGAGCAGCACGTGCTCCTTGGTCTGCGGCATCGGGCCGTCGGTGGCGGCCACGACCAGGATCGCGCCGTCCATCTGAGCCGCACCGGTGATCATGTTCTTGATGTAGTCGGCGTGGCCCGGGCAGTCGACGTGGGCGTAGTGCCGGCTCTCGGTCTGGTACTCCACGTGCGCGATGGAGATGGTGATGCCGCGCTGCCGCTCCTCGGGAGCCTTGTCGATCTCGTCGAACGGCGTGAACGGGTTCAGGTCGGGGTACTTGTCATGCAGGACCTTGGTGATGGCCGCGGTCAGCGTCGTCTTGCCATGGTCGATGTGACCGATGGTGCCGATGTTGACGTGGGGCTTGGTCCGCTCGAACTTGGCCTTCGCCACTGTGGTCCTCCTGTGGACTGGAAGCTGCTGGGTGGAATCTAGTGCGAATCGCTGCTGCGGTGCGCGGGGAGTGCGGTCACTCCCCCCGCGCCTTCTTGATGATCTCCTCGGCCACGTTACGCGGAACCTCGGCGTAGGAGTCGAACTGCATGGTGTAGCTGGCCCGGCCCTGGGTGCGACTGCGCAGGTCGCCCACGTAGCCGAACATCTCCGACAGCGGCACGAGGGCCGCCACCACGCGAGCGCCGGAACGTTCGTCCATGGACTGGATCTGCCCGCGACGGGAGTTCAGGTCGCCGATGACGTCACCCATGTACTCGTCGGGGGTGACGACCTCGACGGCCATCATGGGCTCGAGCAGTGCGGGGTCGGCCCTGCGTGCGGCGTCCTTGAACGCCATGGAGCCCGCGATCTTGAAGGCGAGCTCCGAGGAGTCGACGTCGTGGTAGGCGCCGTCGACCAGGGTGACCTTGACGTCGACGAGTGGGTAGCCGGCGAGCACACCGAACTCCATCGCCTCCTGGCACCCCTCGTCCACCGCGGGGATGTACTCCTTGGGGATGCGGCCACCGGTGATCGCGTTGACGAACTCGTAGCCGCCGTCACCCGCGCCGCCGGTGGGCTCGACGTTGATCTGCACCTTGGCGAACTGCCCCGACCCACCGGTCTGCTTCTTGTGGGTGTAGTCGACCTTTGCCACCGCGCGACGGATCGTCTCGCGGTAGGCCACCTGGGGCTTGCCGACGTTGGCCTCGACCTTGAACTCGCGCTTCATGCGGTCGACCAGCACCTCGAGGTGCAGCTCGCCCATGCCCGAGATGATCGTCTGGCCGGTCTCCTCGTCGGTGCGCACCTGGAAGGTCGGGTCCTCCTCGGCCAGTCGCTGGATGGCGGTGGACAGCTTCTCCTGGTCGGACTTCGTCTTCGGCTCGATGGCCACCGAGATCACGGGTGCCGGGAAGCTCATCGACTCCAGCACGACAGGGTTGGCCGGGTCGGCCAGGGTCTCGCCGGTCGTGGTGCCCTTCAGCCCCATCACGGCCACGATCTGCCCGGCGCCGACCGACGCGATCTCCTCACGCTTGTTCGCGTGCATGCGGTAGATCTTGCCGATGCGCTCCTTGCGGCCCTTGGTGGGGTTGACCACCTGGCTGCCGGAGTCGAGCACGCCGGAGTAGACCCTGATGTAGGTGAGCTTGCCCAGGTGCGGGTCGCTCATGATCTTGAAGGCGAGCGCCGAGAACGGCTCGGAGTCCGAGGGGCGGCGAGGCACGGTCACGGACTCGTCGTTGACCGCATGGCCCTCCACCGCCTCGACGTCGAGCGGGCTGGGCAGGTAGTCGACCACAGCGTCCAGCATGGGCTGCACGCCCTTGTTCTTGAACGCCGATCCCGTGAGCACGGGGGTCAGTGCACTCGCCAGCGTGGCGCGACGGATGGCCGCCTTGAGCACCTCGACGCTGGGCTCCTCGCCCTCGAGGTAGAGCTCCATGATCTCGTCGTCGGCCTCGGCGAGCGTCTCCAGCAACCGGTCGCGCCACTCGCGGGCCGCCTCGGTGTGGGAGGCCGGGATGTCCTCGACCGAGTAGTTCTCCCCCAGCGGCGTCTCTGCCGGCCAGATCATCGCGCGCATCTGCACCAGGTCGACCAGGCCGTGGAAGTCGGCCTCGGCACCGATCGGGATCTGCAGCACCAGGGGCACGGCGTTGAGCCGGCTCACGATCATGTCGACGGTGCGGTGGAACTCCGCACCGACCCGGTCGAGCTTGTTGACGAAGCAGATCCGGGGCACGTTGTAGCGGTCGGCCTGTCGCCAGACGGTCTCGGACTGCGGCTCGACGCCGGCCACGCCGTCGAAGACGGCCACGGCTCCGTCCAGGACGCGCAGCGAGCGCTCGACCTCGACGGTGAAGTCGACGTGGCCGGGGGTGTCGATGATGTTGATCTGGTGGTCGTTCCAGAAGCACGTCGTCGCGGCGGACGTGATGGTGATGCCGCGCTCCTGCTCCTGCTCCATCCAGTCCATCGTGGCCGCGCCGTCGTGCACCTCGCCGATCTTGTAGTTGATGCCGGTGTAGTAGAGGATGCGCTCGGTCGTGGTGGTCTTGCCGGCGTCGATGTGCGCCATGATCCCGATGTTGCGTACTCGGGCGAGGTCCAGCGCGGTGTCGGTGGCCACGTGCAGTCCGTTCTGTGCGGTGACGCTGAGAGGGGTCCGCTGCTACCAGCGGTAGTGGGCGAAGGCCTTGTTCGACTCGGCCATCTTGTGCGTGTCCTCGCGCTTCTTCACCGCAGCGCCCAGGCCGTTGGAGGCATCGAGGATCTCGTTCATCAGGCGCTCGGTCATGGTCTTCTCGCGGCGCGACCGCGAGTACTGCACGAGCCAGCGCAGACCGAGAGTGTTGGAGCGGCCGGCCCGCACCTCGACCGGCACCTGGTAGGTGGCGCCACCGACGCGGCGGCTGCGCACCTCGAGAGTGGGCTTGACGTTGTCGAGCGCACGCTTGAGGGTGATGACGGGATCGGTGCCGGTCTTGGTGCGACACCCTTCGAGAGCCCCGTAGACGATGCCCTCGGCCGTGGACCGCTTGCCGTCGGTCAGCACCTTGTTCACCAGCTGGGTGACCAGGGTCGAGTCGTAGACCGGGTCGACCACGACGGCCCGCTTCGGGGCCGGCCCCTTGCGCGGCATCAGCTCTTCTCCTTCTTCGCGCCGTAGCGGCTGCGAGCCTGCTTGCGATCCTTCACACCCTGGGTGTCCAGCGCGCCACGCACGATCTTGTAGCGAACACCCGGCAGGTCCTTCACTCGACCGCCACGCACGAGCACCATCGAGTGCTCCTGCAAGTTGTGCCCGACGCCGGGGATGTAGGCCGTGACCTCGATGCCGCTGGACAGCCGCACACGCGCCACCTTGCGCAGCGCCGAGTTCGGCTTCTTCGGGGTGGTGGTGTAGACACGGGTGCACACGCCGCGACGCTGGGGACTCCCCTTGAGCGCGGGGGTCTTGGCCTTGGCGGCCTTGTCGTTGCGGCCCTTGCGGACCAGCTGCTGGATCGTGGGCACTCGTGCTTCTCCGGTCTCTTTCGCGCTGTGGTGGTTCGAACATGGGGCGACGCCTGAAGAGCGCGCCCAGGCACCCGCCGTTGCGGCAGGCCAGCCACCCAAGGGTACCGGCCTGCCGCAGAGCAGGTCAAAACGGCGTGAGCACGGTGTTCACGCGCACATCAGCTGTACGAGCCGAGGTCGTAGTCCTCGAGCCGGACGGCCTCGCCCGAGCCCTGACCGAACGTGTAGTCGGCGTAGTCCGTGGCGTACTCCGGCAGGGAGTACATCGCAGCCTTCGCCTCCTCGGTCGGCTCGACCCGGATGTTGCGGTACTGCGCCAGACCCGTACCGGCCGGGATCAGCTTGCCCAGGATCACGTTCTCCTTCAGGCCCAGCAGCGGGTCGGACTTGGCGCTGATCGCCGCCTCCGTGAGCACCCGGGTGGTCTCCTGGAACGAGGCAGCCGACAGCCACGAGTCGGTGGCCAGCGACGCCTTCGTGATGCCCATGAGCTGCGGACGACCTGCGGCGGGCTGCCCTCCCTCGGCACTGACCCGTCGGTTCTCCGCCTCGAAGCGGGTGCGCTCCACGAGCTCCCCGGGCAGCAGGTGGGTGTCGCCGCTCTCGAGCACGGTGACCCGGCGCAGCATCTGCCGCACGATGATCTCGATGTGCTTGTCGTGGATCGACACGCCCTGGCTGCGGTAGACCTCCTGCACCTCGTCGGTCAGGAACGTCTGCACCGCCCGCGGGCCGAGGATGCGCAGCACGTCGTGCGGGTCTCGAGTCCCGGCGTGCAGCTGCTCGCCGACCTCGACGTGGTCGCCGTCCTGCACGCGCCACTGGGCGATGCCGGCCGACCTCGGCCGCACGAACTCCGCCACGCGGCGCGTGATGGGATAGGCCATCTCGTCGCTGCCGTCGTCCGGGACGATGACCAGCTGCGGACCCTTCGGCCCGTCGGCCTCGAACCGCACTCGTCCGGCGACCTCGGTGATGGGTGCCTTGCCCTTGGGGGCCCGGGCCTCGAACAGCTCGACCACGCGCGGAAGGCCGTGCGTGATGTCCTCACCTGCCACACCGCCGGTGTGGAAGGTGCGCATCGTGAGCTGAGTCCCGGGCTCGCCGATCGACTGGGCAGCGATGATGCCGACCGCCTCGCCCTCGTCCACGAGGTGCCCCGAGGCCATCGAGCGGCCGTAGCAGGTCGCGCAGACGCCCGTGGGGCTCTCGCACATCAGCACGCTGCGCACGCGGACCTCGTCCACGCCCCGGCCGACCAGCAGGTCGACCACGGCCGGGGTGAGGTCCTCGCCCCGAGCAGCCAGCACGTCGCCGGAGTCGGGGTCGGTGACGTCCTCGGCCAGGCAACGGGCGTGCACGCCGGTCTCGACGTCGTCGCGCACCCGCAGGGCGCCCTCGGACGTCCGCGAGGCCAGCGGGATCTTCATGCCCCGCTCGGTCTCGCAGTCGATCATGCGGATGATCACGTCCTGGCTCACGTCGACCAGACGACGCGTGAGGTAGCCGGAGTCGGCCGTCCGCAGCGCGGTGTCGGCCAGACCCTTGCGGGCGCCGTGGGTCGAGATGAAGAACTCCAGCACCGACAGGCCCTCGCGGAAGGAGGACTTGATGGGACGCGGGATGGTCTCGCCCTTGGGGTTGGCCACCAGGCCGCGCATGCCCGCGAGCTGGCGGATCTGCATCCAGTTTCCGCGGGCACCCGAGGTCACCATCATGTTGATGGAGTTCGACGCGTCGGCCGAGAAGCCCTCGCGCATGTCGTCGTCGACCTCGTTGGTGGCGTCGGTCCAGATGTCGATGAGCTCCTCGCGCCGCTCGCCGTCGGAGATGACGCCACGCTCGTAGTTGCGCTCGACCTTGTCGGCCTTCGCCTCGTACTTCTCCAGGATCTCGGCCTTGTGCGCCGGTGTGATGACGTCGTCGGCGGAGACCGTGACCCCCGACCGGGTGGACCAGCTGAAGCCGGCCGCCTTGAGGGCGTCGAGCGTCGCGGCGACGTCGATCTTGCGGTACCGGTCGGCCAGGTCGTTGACGATGGCGCCGAGCTGCTTCTTGTCGACCTCGCGGTTGACGAACGGGTAGTCGTCGGGCAGCGCCTCGTTGAGCAGCACCCGTCCCAGGGTGGTGTCGAGCAGCACCGGCTCCTCGGCCGGCACCCGGTGCTCGTCGACATAGCCGTACAGGCGGATGCGCACCTTGCTCTGCAGCGTGATCGCGCGGGCGTCGAAGGCCATCACGGCCTCGGCGACCGAGGAGAACACACGCCCCTCGCCGGGCTCACCGTCGCGACCGGCGGTGAGGAAGAAGATGCCGAGAACCATGTCCTGCGTGGGCATGGTGACCGGTCGCCCGTCGGCCGGCTTGAGGATGTTGTTGCTGCTCAGCATGAGGATGCGGGCCTCGGCCTGCGCCTCGGCCGACAGCGGCACGTGCACCGCCATCTGGTCGCCGTCGAAGTCGGCGTTGAAGGCCGTGCAGACCAGCGGGTGGATCTGGATGGCCTTGCCCTCGATGAGCTGGGGCTCGAAGGCCTGGATGCCGAGTCGGTGCAGCGTCGGCGCCCGGTTGAGCAGCACCGGGTGCTCGGCGATGACCTCCTCCAGCACGTCCCACACCGGGCCGCGCTGACGCTCGACCATGCGCTTGGCGCTCTTGATGTTCTGGGCGTACGACAGGTCGACGAGCCGCTTCATGACGAAGGGCTTGAACAGCTCGAGCGCCATCTGCTTGGGCAGGCCGCACTGGTGCAGCTTCAGCTGGGGGCCGACGACGATGACCGAGCGGCCGGAGTAGTCCACCCGCTTGCCGAGCAGGTTCTGCCGGAAGCGTCCCTGCTTGCCCTTGAGCATGTCCGACAGCGACTTCAGCGCCCGGTTGCCCGGCCCCGTCACGGGGCGACCACGTCGGCCGTTGTCGAACAGGGCGTCGACCGACTCCTGCAGCATGCGCTTCTCGTTGTTGACGATGATCTCGGGCGCACCGAGGTCGAGAAGCCGCTTGAGGCGGTTGTTGCGGTTGATGACCCGGCGGTACAGGTCGTTGAGGTCGGACGTGGCGAAGCGGCCACCGTCGAGCTGAACCATGGGTCGCAGGTCGGGCGGGATGACCGGGACGGCGTCGAGCACCATGCCGCGAGGGTCGTTCGTGGTCGTCAGGAACGCCGAGACCACCTTGAGCCGCTTGAGCGCACGCGCCTTCTTCTGGCCTCGTCCGGAGCGGATCACCTCGCGCAGGTGCTGGGCCTCGGCCTCGAGGTCGAAGGTCTCCAGACGGTCCTTGATGGCCTGGGCGCCCATGCCGCCGCGGAAGTAGCGGCCGTAGCGGTCGCGCATCTTGCGGTAGAGGATCTCGTTGCCCTCGAGGTCCTGCACCTTGAGGTTGATGAACCGGTCCCAGACCTCCTCGAGGTCGGCGATCTGGGCGTCGGCGCGCTTGCGGATCTGCGCCATCTCGCGCTCGGCCGACTCCTTGACCTTGCGACGCACGTCACCCTTGGCGCCCTCGGCCTCGAGCTCGGCGAGGTCGGCCTCGAGCTTGGTGGCGCGGGCCTCGATGTCGGCGTCCCGGTTCTGCGAGATGCGCTGGCGCTCCACGTCGAGAGCGGCCTCCATGTTGGGACGGTCGCGGTGCCGGCCCTCCTCGTCCACCTCGGTGATCATGTAGGCGGCGAAGTAGATGACCTTCTCCAGGTCCTTCGGGGCCAGGTCCAGCAGGTAGCCCAGCCGGGACGGGACGCCCTTGAAGTACCAGATGTGGGTCACGGGGGCGGCGAGCTCGATGTGGCCCATGCGCTCGCGACGCACCTTGGCCCGGGTGACCTCGACGCCGCAGCGCTCGCAGATGATGCCCTTGAACCGCACCCGCTTGTACTTGCCGCAGTAGCACTCCCAGTCCCGGGTGGGACCGAAGATCTTCTCGCAGAAGAGTCCGTCCTTCTCGGGCTTCAGCGTGCGGTAGTTGATGGTCTCCGGCTTCTTGACCTCGCCGTGCGACCAGGCACGGATGTCGTCGGCCGTGGCCAGTCCGATGCGAAGCCGGTCGAAGAAGTTGACGTCGAGCACGCAGGCTCCCTCTCTCGTTCTCAGGTCGTGTTCGTGAGCTGGGGTGTCAGACCTCTTCGACGCTGCTCGGCTCACGCCGGGACAGGTCGATACCGAGCTCTTCAGCGGTACGGAAGACGTCTTCGTCGGTCTCGCGCATCTCGATGGGCAGGCCGTCGCTGGAGAGCACCTCGACGTTGAGGCACAGCGACTGCATCTCCTTCATGAGCACCTTGAACGACTCGGGGATGCCCGGCTCCGGGATGTTCTCGCCCTTGACGATCGCCTCGTAGACCTTGACGCGACCGAGCACGTCGTCGGACTTGATGGTGAGCAGCTCCTGCAGGGCGTAGGCGGCCCCGTAGGCCTCGAGCGCCCAGACCTCCATCTCGCCGAACCGCTGGCCGCCGAACTGGGCCTTGCCGCCCAGTGGCTGCTGCGTGATCATCGAGTACGGGCCGGTCGAGCGCGCGTGGATCTTGTCGTCGACCAGGTGGTTGAGCTTGAGCACGTAGAGCTGGCCCACGGCCACCGGCTGCGGGAAGGGCTCACCGGAGCGTCCGTCGAACAGGCTCGCCTTTCCGTCGGGCCCGACCAGCGGTACTCCGTCGCGGCCCGGCAGGGTCGAGCTGAGCAGGCCCGCGATCTCGTCCTCCCGCGCGCCGTCGAACACCGGCGTCGCGACGTTGGTGCCGGGCTCGCCGGAGCCCGCGCCGATGGAGCGCAGACGCTGCGCCCACTCGTCCTCGACCTCCGCCGGCACCTGCCACCCGGCCGAGGCGACCCACCCCAGGTGGGTCTCGAGGATCTGGCCGAGGTTCATGCGGCTCGGCACGCCGAGCGGGTTGAGCACGATGTCGACAGGCGTGCCGTCCGACAGGAAGGGCATGTCCTCGACAGGCAGGATCTTCGAGATCACGCCCTTGTTGCCGTGGCGCCCGGCGAGCTTGTCGCCGTCCTGGATCTTGCGCATCTGTGCGATGTAGACGCGCACCAGCTCGTTGACACCCGGCGGCAGCTCGTCGCCGTCCTCGTCACGGAAGACGCGGACGCCGATGACCTTGCCCGACTCACCGTGCGGCACCTTCAGCGAGGTGTCACGCACCTCGCGGGCCTTCTCCCCGAAGATCGCACGCAGCAGACGCTCCTCCGGCGTCAGCTCGGTCTCGCCCTTGGGCGTCACCTTGCCGACGAGGATGTCGCCGGGCACGACCTCGGCGCCGATGCGGATGATGCCGCGCTCGTCGAGGTTGGCCAGCACGTCGTCGGCGACGTTCGGCAGCTCCCGGGTGATCTCCTCGGGACCGAGCTTGGTGTCGCGGGCGTCGACCTCGTGCTCCTCGATGTGTATCGAGGTGAGGACGTCATCCTGCACGAGCCGCTGGGACAGGATGATCGCGTCCTCGTAGTTGTGCCCCTCCCACGACATGAAGGCCACGAGCAGGTTCTTGCCCAGAGCCATCTCACCGTTGTCGGTGCACGGGCCGTCGGCGAGCACCGCGCCGGCCTCGACGCGGTCGCCCTCGTTCACGACCGGCTTCTGGTTGATGCAGGTACCGGCGTTGGAGCGGCGGAACTTCAGCAGGCGGTAGGTGCGGTACGTACCGTCGTCGGCCATCACCGTGACGTCGTCCGCCGTCACCGACGTGACGACACCGGGGTCGACGTTGAGCACCACGTCACCGGCGTCGGTCGCCGCACGGAACTCCATGCCCGTGCCCACCAGGGGCGCCTCGCTGCGCAGCAGCGGCACCGACTGGCGCTGCATGTTCGACCCCATGAGCGCGCGGTTGGCGTCGTCGTGCTCGAGGAACGGGATCATCGCCGTGGCCACCGACACCATCTGTCGTGGGCTCACGTCCATGTAGTCGACCTGGTCGGCCGGGGTGTACTCGACCTCGCCGCCGCGCTTGCGCACGAGAACCTTGGGCTCGGCGAACGAGCCGTCGGGGTTGAGCGGCGCGTTGGCCTGGGCGATGACGAAGCGGTCCTCCTCGTCGGCGGCCAGGTACACCACGTCGTCGGTCACCACACCGTTCTCGGCCCGCCGGTAGGGGGTCTCGACGAAGCCGTAGCGGTTGATGCGCCCGTAGGTCGACAGCGACCCGATCAGGCCGATGTTCGGGCCCTCGGGGGTCTCGATGGGGCACATCCGGCCGTAGTGCGACGGGTGCACGTCGCGCACCTCGAAGCCGGCCCGCTCCCTCGACAGGCCACCCGGGCCCAGCGCCGAGAGGCGGCGCTTGTGGGTGAGGCCGGCCAGCGGGTTGGTCTGGTCCATGAACTGCGACAGCTGGCTGGTGCCGAAGAACTCCTTGATCGCCGCCACGACGGGACGGATGTTGATCAGGGTCTGCGGGGTGATCGCCTCGACGTCCTGGGTGGTCATGCGCTCGCGGACGACCCGCTCCATGCGCACCAGCCCGGTACGCACCTGGTTCTGGATCAGCTCGCCCACGGTGCGCAGACGCCTGTTGCCGAAGTGGTCGATGTCGTCGGTCTCCAGGGGCAGCTCGCCGGCCGGGGCGACCATGCTCGTCTCGCCGGCGTGCAGCTTGACGAGGTAGCGCAGCGTCGCGGCGATGTCGTCGATCGTCAGCACCTTGGAGTCGACGTCGGTCTGCCCCAGCTTCTTGTTCACCTTGTACCGGCCGACCTTGGCCAGGTCGTAGCGCTTGGGGTTGAAGTAGGCGTTGTGGATCAGCTGCTCGGCGGCCTCGCGCGTCGGGGGCTCCCCGGGCCGCATCTTGCGGTAGAGGTCGAGAAGGGCGTCGTCCTGGGCCGTCGTGGTGTCCTTCTCGAGGGTGTTGCGCACCGACTCGAGGTCGCCGAGCTCGGCGAGGATGCGTTCGGTGTCCCACCCCAGCGCCTTGAGCAGCACGGTGACGTGCTGCTTGCGCTTGCGGTCGAGACGCACACCGATCATGTCCTTCTTGTCGATCTCGAACTCCAGCCACGCACCACGCGACGGGATGATGCGCGCCACGTAGACGTCCTTGTCCGACGTCTTGTCGACGGAGCGCTCGAAGTACACGCCGGGAGAGCGCACGAGCTGGGACACCACGACACGCTCCGTGCCGTTGATGATGAAGGTGCCCTTGTCGGTCATGAGCGGGAAGTCGCCCATGAAGACCGTCTGCTGCTTGATCTCACCGGTCTCGTTGTTGGTGAACTCGGCGGTCACGTACAGGGGAGCCGAGTACGTCAGGTCACGGACCTTGCACTCCTCGACGCTGTGGGCGGGGTCGTAGAAGCTGGGGTCGGAGAACTTGAGCTCCATGGACTCCGAGAAGTCCTCGATGGGGCTGATCTCGGTCAGGATCTCCTCGAGACCCGACATGGTGTCGGTCTCCCCGCGCGCCGCGGCAGCGGCGCGCCAGCGCTCGTTGCCGATGAGCCAGTCGAAGCTGGAGCTCTGCAGAGCCAGAAGGTTCGGCACCTCCAGCGGCTCGTCGATCTTGGCAAAGGAGATGCGGGTGCTGCGCGTGGAGGCCAAGTGTGGTCCTTCCCTACTGGCACGACGTGAGGCTCATTCGGTTGTAGGCGCGGCTCGACCCGCCCGGCTGAGGGGCGCGCAATCTGATGATGTGCATCGAATGGCAGGGTGGAGGCAGCGCAACGCAACAGTGTAGCCACGGGCGACACCGCTGTCGAGTTCGCGCCGAGCACGAACTCCCAGGGGCCCGGACGTGGGCACCGGCTCCCGACGCAGACTATGCGCGGCGGCCGGTGCTCACGTCAAGAACCACCAGATGACGACGAGCAGCAGCGGTGGCTGCTACTTGACGGAGACGCTGGCGCCGGCAGCCTCGAGCTGCTCCTTCGCCTTCTCCGCGACGTCCTTGGCGACCTTCTCCAGCACAGGCTTGGGGGCGCCGTCGACGAGGTCCTTGGCCTCCTTCAGGCCGAGGCTGGTCAGGGCGCGCACCTCCTTGATCACCTGGATCTTCTTCTCGCCGGCGCCCTCGAGGACGACGTCGAACTCGTCCTGCTCCTCCTCGGCGGCGGCGTCGCCACCGGCGGCACCACCGGCGGCCGGAGCGGCGGCGACGGCGACAGGGGCGGCGGCGGTGACGCCGAAGGTCTCCTCGAACTGCTTCACGAAGTCCGAGAGCTCCAGCAGCGTCATCTCCTTGAAGGCGTCCAGCAGCTCGTCGGTGCTCAGCTTGGCCATGGTGGTTCCTCTCGTTGCGGGGTGGGGCGGATGGGATACGTCGGTGAGGTGGGGACTACTCGGTGGCAGCGTCGCCCTCGGCGGCTGCCGGGGCGGGCTCGGCCCCCTGCTCGCGCTGCTGGCGCAGGGCGTCGACCACGCGGGCCGTCTGCGCCAGCGGGGCGGCGAACAGGCTGACGGCCTGGCTGGCCGAAGCCTTCATGACGCCGGCCAGCTTCGACAGCAGAACCTCGCGGGACTCCAGGTCGGCGAGCCGGGCCACCTCGGCGGCGTCGAGGAAACGGCCCGAGAGCAGCCCGCCGCGCAGCACGAGCGCCGGGTGCGCCTTGCCGTAGTCGCGCAGGCCCTTGGCCGCCTCGACGGGGTCGCCCTTGACGAAGGCCACGGCCGACGGCCCGGAGAACGCCTCGACGAGCTCGTCGGCACCTGCCTGCGTCGCCGCCAGGCGGGCCAGGGTGTTCTTCACGACGGTGTAGCTGACGTCGCTGCCGAGGGATCGCCGCAGCTCGGTGAGCTGGGCCATCGTCAGTCCGCGATACTCGGTGAGCACGACGGCGTCGGACGAGCGGAACTGCTCGACGAGCTCGGCGACGTCTGCAACCTTGTCCGGCCGGGCCATGGGTCTCCTTCGCTGGGTGGGCGCCGCCACCAGACCCATGAGAAAGGCCCCGGCACCAGGCCAGGGCCGCAGGCACCTGCGTGCTCTGCATCCAGGCCTGCGCGGGACGCCCTCGCGGGCTTTCGAGCACCCAGCGCGTGCTGGGTGCTGTCCGGCGGTCTTCGGCGGTCTTCAGGATACGGGCCGGGGCCTCCCCCGGCCAAATCGCCGTCGAGTGCGCTGCTCGACTGCTCAGTCGTCGGTGGCCGCGGCCGCCTTCACAGCCGCCGGGTCGACCGGGATGCCGGGCCCCATCGTGGTCGAGATCGTCGCCTTCTTGACGTAACGGCCCTTGGCTGCCGACGGCTTGAGGCGCATCACCTCGTCGAGGGCGGCCTGGTAGTTCTGCTCGAGCTGCGCGGTGTCGAACGACACCTTGCCGATGATGAAGTGCAGGTTGGCGTTGCGGTCGACCCGAAACTCGATCTTGCCGCCCTTGATGTCGCCGACCGCCTTGGCCACGTCCATCGTCACCGTGCCGGTCTTGGGGTTGGGCATGAGCCCGCGGGGGCCGAGCACCCGGCCGAGTCGGCCGACCTTGCCCATCATGTCCGGGGTGGCGACGACGGCGTCGAAGTCGAGGCGCCCTCCGGCAACCTCGGCGATCAGGTCGTCGGAGCCGACGATGTCGGCGCCGGCCTGCTCGGCCTCGGTCGCCTTCGGGCCGGCGGCGAACACCAGCACCCGGGCGGTCTTGCCGGTTCCGTGGGGCAGGTTGACCGTGCCGCGAACCATCTGGTCGGCCTTGCGGGGGTCGACACCCAGCCGCAGCGCCACCTCCACGGTGGCGTCGAACGAGGCGGGGGACGTCTGCTTGGCCAGTGCCACGGCCTCGGCGGGCGAGTAGAGCCGGTCGCGGTCGATGGTGGCGGCTGCCGTGCTGTAGCCCTTGCTGCGCTTCATGGTGGTCTCCTTGTCGGTGCGGTGGAGAGTGTGGTGCGGACGAGCGCCTCGTCCTCCCACGGCCGTGCGACGGTGTGTCGCGGCGGCGGTGACCGTCAGTCGGTGACGGTGATGCCCATCTGTCGGGCGGTGCCGGCGATGATCTTCTCGGCGGCGTCGATGTCGTTGGCGTTGAGGTCGGGCATCTTCTGCGCGGCGATGTCACGAACCTGGTCACGGCTGATCGAGGCGACCTTCACCCGGTTGGGCTCCCCGGAGCCCTTGTCGATGCCGGCGGCCTTGAGGATCAGCTTCGCGGCCGGCGGGGTCTTGGTGACGAAGTCGAACGACCTGTCCTCGTAGACGGTGATCTCGACCGGGATGACGTTGCCTCGCTGCGACTCGGTGGCGGCGTTGTAGGCCTTGCAGAACTCCATGATGTTCACGCCGTGCTGGCCCAGCGCCGGACCGACGGGCGGGGCCGGGGTCGCCTGACCGGCCTGGATCTGAAGCTTGATGAGGCCGGCGACCTTCTTCTTCTTGGGGGGCATGCGACGTTCCTTTTGTGGGCGTGGGTGGAGTGGTGGGCCGGGCTAGATCTTCTGGATCTGGCTGAAGGAGAGCTCCACGGGCGTCTCCCGGCCGAAGATCTCGACGAGGCCCTTGATCCTCTGGGCGTCGGCGTTGATCTCGTTGATCGTGGCGTGCAACGAGGCGAAGGGGCCGTCGACGACCATGACGGAGTCGCCCACGGAGAAGTCGGCGACCTCGGTCGGCACGCGGGGCCCGCCGCCGGCCGCCGCGGCCTCGGGCTCGGCGAAGGTCGGCGCCAGCCAGCCCTCGACCTCCTCCAGCGACAGCGGGATCGGCTCGTGGGCGTTGCCGACGAACCCGGTCACAGCCGGGGTGTTGCGCACGGCCGACCACGACTGCTCGGTCAGGTCCATGCGCACGAGGACGTAGCCGGGGAACCGCACGCGCTTGACCAGGCGGCGCTGGCCGGACTTGATCTCGGAGACCTCCTCGGTGGGCACGACCACCTCGAAGATGTAGTCCTCCATGTTCAGGCTGGTGATGCGGCTCTCCAGGTTGGCCTTCACCCGGTTCTCCATGCCGGAGTAGGAGTGCACGACGTACCAGTCGCCCGGCTTGGCCGCCAGCGCGGCGCGGAACTCCTCGAGAGGGTCGGGCGCACCCGGGGCCTCGTCAGCGTCGGGTGCGTCGCTCACGTCGGGTGTGGTGTGGTCAGTCACGCTGTCGGCCACCGCTGCTTCCTCGTCGTTCGTCATCCGAGCACCGCCCGGACGGCCTCGCCGAAGGCCAGGTCCAGCACCGTCACCAGCGCGATCATGATCGCGACGAAGACCAGCACCACGGCTGTGTAGTTGAGCAGCTGGGGGCGCGTCGGGTAGACGACCTTGCGCAGCTCGGCCACGACCTGACGCACGAACAGCGTCATCCGCGACCAGATGCCGGCGCGCGTCTCTGTCACGGTGCTCAATCCTGTCGTCGGTCGGTTCGGCTGGGTCAGGCGCAGGGCAGGAGGGACTCGAACCCCCAGCCGCCGGTTTTGGAGACCGGTGCTCTACCAATTGAGCTACTGCCCTCTGGGCGGAACTCCGCCAGCAGACCAGTGTACGTGCCCGAGCGCACGCTGGTCGAACCGCGATCGTGGCCACCGGAAGCGACGTGCCAGGATTCCACCATGAGCACCGCCCCTGTCGCACCCACTCCCTCCCACCGGGTCAGCCGCCGCATCGGCGCCATCGCCGAGAGCGCCACGCTCGCCGTCGATGCCAAGGCCAAGGCGCTCAAGGCCGCCGGCCGGCCGGTGATCGGCTTCGGCGCCGGCGAGCCCGACTTCCCGACCCCCGACTTCGTCGTGGCCGCGGCCGAGGCCGCCTGCGCCGACCCCCGCAACCACCGCTACTCCCCCGCCGGCGGGCTGCCCGAGCTGAAGCAGGCCATCGCCGAGAAGACGCTGCGCGACTCTCGCGTGCAGGTGTCCCCGTCGCAGGTGCTGGTCACCAACGGGGGCAAGCAGGCGGTCTACGAGGCCTTCGCGACCCTGCTCGACCCGGGGGACGAGGTGCTGCTGCCGACGCCCTACTGGACGACCTACCCGGAGGCCATCCGGCTGGCCGGCGGGGTACCGGTCGAGGTTCTCGCCGACGAGACGCAGGGCTACCTCGTCAGCGTCGACCAGCTCGAGGCTGCCCGCACCGACCGCACCCAGGTGCTGCTGCTGTGCTCCCCGTCCAACCCGACCGGTGCCGTCTACCCACCCGACGCGGTGCGCGCCATCGGGCAGTGGGCTCTCGAGAGCGGCGTGTGGGTCGTCACCGACGAGATCTACGAGCACCTGGTCTACGGGGACGCCCAGGCGCCCTCGGTGCTGGCGCAGGTGCCCGAGCTGGCGCCGACCTGCGTGGTGCTCAACGGCGTGGCCAAGACGTACGCGATGACGGGCTGGCGGGTCGGCTGGATGATCGGGCCGCCGGACGTCGTCAAGGCCGCCACCAACCTGCAGAGCCACCTGACGAGCAACGTCGCGAACGTCTCGCAGCGAGCAGCGCTGGCCGCCGTGACGGCAGACCTCAGCGCGGTCGCGCGCATGCGCGAGGCGTTCGACCGCCGTCGCCACACCATCGTGCGCATGCTCGACGAGATCGACGGTGTGGTCTGCCCGATGCCCGACGGGGCCTTCTACGTCTACCCGAGCGTGGCAGGGCTGCTCGGACGCTCGATCCGTGGCCGGGTGCCCACGACCTCGGCCGAGCTCGCAGCGCTCGTGCTCGACGAGGTCGAGGTGGCGGTCGTGCCCGGCGAGGCCTTCGGCCCGAGCGGCTACCTGCGCCTGTCGTACGCGCTGTCCGACGACGACCTCGTGGAGGGCGTCACCCGGCTGCAGCAGCTCTTCGCGGAGGCCTCCTGAGCGAGGCGTCCGGCAGCTCGCGCCGAGACCTGCGGCGGCTGCCCAAGGCGCACCTGCACCTGCACTTCACCGGGTCGATGCGACCGGCGACCGTGCTCGAGCTGGCGGCACGCGACGGCGTCGCCCTGCCCGAGGCGCTGGCCGACGCCCTGGTGCTCGGTGCACCCGTGCCCCTGTCGGCGACCGACGAGCGGGGCTGGTTCCGGTTCCAACGGCTCTACGACGTCGCGCGATCGGTGCTGCGCACCCCTGACGACGTGCGTCGGCTGGTGCGCGAGGCAGCCGAGGACGACGTCGCCGAGGGGTCGCGGTGGCTGGAGATCCAGGTCGACCCGTCCGGGTACGCCGCCCGTTTCGGCGGCATCACCACGTTTCTCGAGCTGGTGCTGGACGCAGTGGCCGATGCCTCGAGCCGCACCGGGCTGGGCATGGCTGTCGTGGTCGCCGCCAACCGCACCCGGCACGAGCTCGACGCCCGCACCCTGGCCCGCCTGGCGGCCCAGTACGCCGATGACGGGGTCGTCGGGTTCGGGCTGTCCAACGACGAGCGCCGCGGGCCTGCGGAGTCGTTCGAGCGGGCGTTCGCCATCGCCCACCGCGCCGGTCTCGCGGCGGTTCCGCACGCCGGTGAGCTGCTCGGACCCGCCAGCGTCCGCGAGAGCCTCGACCACCTGCGTGCTGATCGGCTCGGTCACGGTGTGCGCAGCGTGGAGGACCCGCGCGTGCTCGATCGCGTCGTGGCGACGCAGACCGTTCTCGAGGTCTGCCCCACCTCGAACGTGTCTCTCGGCGTGTACCGACGCCCGCAGGACGTCCCCCTCGCTCGTCTGCTGCGGGCCGGTGCCCACGTGGCCCTGGGCGCGGACGACCCGCTGCTCTTCGGGCACCGCCTCACCGCCCAGTACGAGATGGCCCGAGACGTGCACGGTCTGGGCGACGAGCACCTGGCGAGGCTGGCCCGTGGCTCGATCCGCGGGTCGCGGGCCCCGAGGGAGCTGCAGCGGGCCGCGCTCGCCGACATCGACGCGTGGCTGCTCGACGACGCCGACCCGAGCGGGTGATCAGGCCGAGTCGTCGGCCCGCTCGGTGAGCAGGGTGCGAACAGCGCGCAGGCCGACCGACAGGCGGGGCAGGTCGGCGGTCTGCTGCTCGAGCACCTCGGTCAGCAGCCGGCGAGCGCGGGCCACCGTCTCCGGGTCGCGGTCGACCCACACCGACACCCGTTCGGTGGCGCCGACGTCCCCGGTGCTGGTCACGATCGCCTCGGTGATACCGGCGTGCGCGCTGTAGAGGTCGTCGCGCAGCGCGGCCCGCGCCATGGTCTGCCAGCGGTCGTCGCGCGGCAGCGCGAGGACGCGCTGCTGCAGCGGCCGCAGCCCCAGCAGCTCCCCCGTGGCCAGGTGCACGCGCATGGTCTCGACCAGGTCGACGTCGTGGCGCAGGCAGATCTCGGCGACGTCGAGGGCGGCGAACGACCAGGGCAGCACCGCTACCGCCGAGACGAGTGGGTCGGGCACGCCCGCACCCACGAGCACGTCGCGTCGCTGGGCGGCCTCGTCCGCCGGGTGGCCGGCGAGCAGCGTGGGCAGAGCGGCGAGCACCGCCTGGACGGGCTGGGCGAGCATCCCGATCTCACGCGAGAGCCCCAGCGGCGCGGGCCGGTTCAGCACCAGCCACCGGGCGGCACGCTCCACCAGGGTGCGCAGGTTCAGGCGCATCGCCGTCTGTGTGGCGGCGTCGACGGCCAGGTCGAGAGCATCGATCTGGGCTGCCAGGGCGTCGCGCCCGAACACCTCGGACGCAATCAGGTGAGCCCTGGCCAGCTCCTCGTTGGAGGCCGCGGTCTCCAGCCCCAGTCGGTGCACGAACGTGATCCCCGCCTCGTTGACCAGGCGGTTGGCCACGTGGCTGGCCAGGATCTCCCGCCGAAGTGGGTGGTCGGCGACCTGGTCTGCGAACCGGTCGGTGACCGGTTGCGGAAAGTAGGCACGCAGTGTCTGCTCGAGCTGGGGGTCGTCGGGCAGGTGGCTGTCGAGCAGGTCGTCGAACAGCAGGTTCTTCGTGTAGGCCAGCAGCACGGCCAGCTCCGGGGCCGTGAGCCCCTCGCCTCGCGAGCGTCGTTCCCGCAGCGCCTCGTCGTCGGGCAGGTGCTCGACGGCTCGGTCGATGACCCCCGCAGACTCCATCGCGGCGAGGTAGGCCTGGTGCACCCGCAGCATGGCCGGCGCCTGTGCCAGGGCCTGGTCGAGGGCGACGTTCTGCTCGTAGTTGTTGCGCAGCACGAGGGCGGCGACCTGCTCGGTCATCGACGCGAGAAGGGCGTTGCGCTGCTTGACCGTGAGGTCGCCGGCGGCGACCACGGCGTCGAGCAGGATCTTGATGTTGACCTCCCGGTCGGAGGTGTCCACGCCCGCCGAGTTGTCGATGGCGTCGGTGTTCAGACGCACCCCCCGGCCGGCGAGCTCGACGCGAGCCTGCTGGGTCAGCCCCAGGTTGCCGCCCTCGGCCACCACGAGGCAGCGCATCTGGTCGGCGTCCACCCGCACCGCGTCGTTCGCCGTGTCACCCACGTCGGCGTGCGACTGCGTCGACGCCTTGACATAGGTGCCGATACCGCCGTTGAACACCAGGTCGACCGGGGCCCGCAGCAGGGCACGGATCATCTCCGGCGGGGTCAGAGCGGGCACCGCGTCGTCGAGACCCAGCCGCGCCCGCACCTGCTCGGAGACCGGGATGGACTTCGCCGTGCGCGACCACACGCCGCCGCCGGGTGAGATCACGGCGGGGTCGTAGTCGGTCCACGACGAGCGTGGCAGCTCGAACAGCCGCCGCCGCTCGGCGAACGAGGCGACCGGGTCGGGATCGGGGTCGAGAAAGACGTGCCGATGGTCGAACGCCCCGAGCAGGGCGATCCCGTCCGAGAGCAGCATGGCGTTGCCGAACACGTCGCCGGACATGTCGCCGATGCCGACGACGGTCAGCCCACCGTCGGGCCCGCCCGCCACGCTGCGACCCATCGCGCGGAAGTGCCGGCGCACCGACTCCCAGGCCCCGCGGGCGGTGATGCCCATGGCCTTGTGGTCGTAGCCGGCCGACCCGCCCGAGGCGAAGGCGTCCCCGAGCCAGAAGTGGTAGTCGGCCGAGATCCGGTTGGCCACGTCCGACATCGTGGCGGTGCCCTTGTCGGCCGCCACGACCAGGTAGGGATCGTCGTCGTCCCAGCGCACGACGTCCGGCGGCGGGCTCACCTGCACGCCGTGCGACGTGCGGACGCGGTTGTCGGTGAGGTCGAGCAGCCCGCGGATGAACTGGACGTAGGCCGTGGTGCGGTCGGCGGCTGCCTTGGTCACGAAACCGCCCTTCGCGCCGACCGGCACGATGACGGCGTTCTTGACCGCCTGCGCCTTGACCAGCCCGAGCACCTCGGTGCGAAAGTCCTCTCGACGGTCCGACCACCGCAGCCCTCCGCGCGCGACCCGGCCGAACCTCAGGTGCACCCCCTCGACCTGGGGGGAGCACACCCAGATCTCGGTGACCGGACGCGGGTCGGGCAGGCCGGGGACGGCCGCGGAGTCGAGCTTCAGCGACAGGTACGGCTTCTCGACGCCGTCGTCGGTCTGGTAGTGGTTGGTGCGCAGGGTCGCCTGGATGAGCGCGAGCAGCAGGCGCAGGATTCGGTCCTGGTCGAGGCCGGCGACGTCGTCGAGCGCGTCGGTCAGCCGCGCGACGGCGTCGTCCACCGTCTGAGCGCGCTGCTCGACCCCGGGTGCGAACCTCGCCTCGAACACCGACACGAGCAGCCTGGCCAGACGGGGGTGCTCGCGCAAGGTCTGCTCGACGTAGGCCTGCGAGAACGCGCTGGGCACCTGACGCAGGTACTTGGCGTAGGCCCGCAGCACGGCGCACTGCCGCCACGTCAGGCCCGCCACCAGCACCAGGCTGTTGAAGCCGTCGTTCTCCGCCGCCTCGTTCCAGACGGCCAGGAACGCCTGCTCCAGCCGCGCCTTCGCGTCGGCGCCGGCCACCATGGATGCCTGGGGTACGCGCAGCCCGAAGTCGTAGAGCGAGGCCTGCGCCTCGCCCGACCACTCGATGTCGTAGGGCCACTCGTCGTCGACGTCGAGACCCAGCGAGGTGAGGATGGGCAGCACCTCGGTGAGCGCCAGCGTCGGCCCGGTGCGGTAGATCTTCAGCCGCCGCTCCTCGGGCGCGGCTGCGGGCGGGTGGTACAGCGACACCGTGAGGTCGGTCGGCTCGGCCAGCGACTCGAGGATCTGCACGTCGGCCACGGCCGCCCGCGGCGAGACGTCCTCGCGGTACCCGTCGGAGAACGCGCCGCGGTACCGACGCGACAGCGCCGCCGCCCGCTCCTCCCCCACGGCCTCGACCAGCGCGGCCTCGAAGTCGTCGGTCCAGTCACGGATCGCTGCAGCGATCTCGGCCTGCAGCGCCGGCAGGTCGAGCTCGGGCAGGGACTGTCCTTTCGGCATGCTGATCACCACGTGCAACCGGGCCAGCAGCGACTCCCCGATGCGCGCGGTGTAGTCGACGGACTCGCCCCCGGTGGCGGCCAGCAGCACCCGCTGGACGGTCAGCCGGACATCGGTGTTGTAGCGGTCGCGCGGCATGTACACCAGGCACGACAAGAACCGGCCGTAGTCGTCCGGGCGGACGAACAGGCGCAGCCGCCCCCGGTCCTGCAGCCCCACGACCGACCTCGCGACGTCGACCAGAAACTCCACGGACGTCTGGAACAGCTCGTCGCGCGGGTAGGTCTCCAGCACGTGCAGCAGGTCCTTGGCGTTGTGGCTGCCCGGCGCGTAGCCGGCCTCCACCATCACCCGGCGCGCCTTCTCCCGTAGCAGGGGAACCCGCAGCACGCTCTCGTAGTACGCCGAGGACGACAGCAGCCCGAGGAAGCGCCTCTCTCCGACCACCTCGCCGGCCTCGTCGAACACCTTGATGCCGACGTAGTCCATGTGCGACGCGCGATGCACCGTCGACCGTGCGTTCGACTTGGTGAACAGCAGCAGGTGCTTCTCACGCGCCTTGGCGCGCACGGCCGGGGGCAGCTTGGCAAAGCCCCCCGACATGCGGCGGTCGGCTCGCAGGATCCCCAGTCCGGTGCCCGTGACCGGCCGCAGCACGTCCTGGTCGTCGACCACGTCGAGGGCGTACTCCCGGTAGCCCAGAAAGGTGAAGTGGTCGTCTGCCAGCCAGCGCAGCAGCTCCTCGGCGTCGACGACCTCCTGGTCGGGCACGGGCAGCTGCGCTCGCAGGATCGCGTCGGCGGCGTCGAGGGCCGCACGGCGCATCCTCGGGTAGTCCTCGACGCACTCGGCCACGTCGCGCAGGGTGCTGCGCAACCTGGCGTCGATCGCCTCCAGCGCGTCGGGGTCGGTCTCCCGGCCGATCTCCACGTGGATCCACGACTCCACGCACCGGTCGGTGCCGAGCAGGGCTCTGCTCGGAGGGTCCTCGTCCAGAACCTCGAGAAGCGTGCCGGTGACGTCTCGCCGCACCACCAGCACCGGATGGACGACCTCGTGGACGGTGACCCCCAGCGTCGACAACGCGGCCACCACCGAGTCGACCAGGAAGGGCATGTCCTCGATCACGACCTGCACCACCGTGTGACCGGTGGACCACCCGTGCTCGGCCACCGTCGGGGTGAGCACGCGCAGGCCGATGCCACCGTCCGGCCGGGTGCGGGCCAGGTCGAGGTGGGCTAGCACCAGCCCGCACACGTCCTCGACACGTCGGGCCCGTAGCTCGTCGACCGGCGCGTCCCCCCAGTACCGGTGGGCCAGGCGCATCTGCTCACCGCGAGCAGCAGCCACGGCGGCGTCGACGTCGTCCAGCAGCGCCTCCACGCCACTGATCCGCGACCCCGGCATACCTTCGGACACTAGCGGGGTCGAGCGTGCTCGTGCGTGGATGCCGGCCAGGACGTGGCACGATCGCGGCCGTGAGGATCGAGGCAGCGGTGGTGTTCCCGGCCGAGGCGGACGTCGTGTTCGCGATGATGACCGACGAGGAGTACGTGCGGGTCAAGGCAGAGGCGATGGGCGCCCTCGAGCACGACGTCACCGTCGAGCTGCTGCCGACGGGCGGCGCCCTGATCAGGCTGCACCGCACCCTGCCGGCCATCGTCCCCGAGTTCGTGCGCCCGCTGGTCGGGGAGACGATCGAGGTGCGCCAGACCGAGGAGTGGGACGTCGCACGCCCCGACGGGGGGCGCAGCGGGCGGTTGACTGCCGAGATCAGCAACGCGCCCGTGCGTCTGTCGGGCGTGCTGTCGCTGGACCCGAACGGCGAGCACGGCAGCGTGCACCGGGTGGACCTGGACGTGAAGGCCAAGCTGCCCTTCGTCGGGGGCAGGATCGAGAAGGCCATCGGAGAGGTCGTGCTGATGGCCGCACGCAAGGAGGAGGAGGTCGGTGGCCGGTGGCTGAGCGCTCAGCGATGAGCGCGCCGGTCGTCGCCCTGCACGGTTTCAGCGACTCCGGGGCCTGCATGCGGCCGTTCGTGCACCGCCTGTGCGTGGCGGACGCGGTGACGCCCGACCTGCTGGCGCACGGTGGGCGAGCGATGCCCCCGGAGTCGGGGTTCACGCACGAGGCGCTGGTCGCGGACGTGCTCGACGCGGTGGCTGCTGTCGCAACCGAGCGCGACGAGCCGGTCGTGCTGATCGGTCACTCCTTGGGGGCGAGCACCGCCGCAGGCGTCGCCGCAGCAGCGCCCGAGATCGTGCGGGCACTCGTGCTGGAGGACCCGCCATGGCAGGTGCCGATCGCGCCGGGCGGCGACGACCCCGCCGACCGGCGGGCCGAGCAGGCCAACGGCCACCGGCCCTGGCTGCAGGGGCTGGCCGGCACCGACCACGAGGGACGGCTGGGCTGGTTGCGGGCCAACGAGCCGGGATGGCCCGCCGACGAGCACGACCCCTGGGCCCAGGCGAAGGCACAGGTCGACCTTCGCCTCTTCGACGCCCCCCAGCGGTGGCTGCGCCGAACCTGGCAGCGGGTCGTCGACGCCGTGGCGTGCCCGACGCTGCTGGTCGTCGGTGACCCCGGGCGAGGAGCCGCGTGCGAGGCCGGCGTCGCCGACACGCTGACCCACCGACCCGGATGGGCCGTGCAGAGGCTCGCCACGGGCCACAACGTCCGACGCGAGCAGCCCGACCGTCTGGTCGCGTTGCTGCGGGCCTACCTGGAGTCCGTCTGAGCGAGCAGAGCGGCGATCTCGGCCGGGTCGTACCACTCCAGAGCCACGTCGTCGAGGCCGTCGGACGGCTCTCCGGCCAGCACCGCGGCCACGCGCGGGACGGCGTCCAGCCCGTCGACGTGCACGGCGGCCACAGCAGTGAGGGGCACGTCGGCACCGAGCTGCACGGTCGTCGCCCCGGCGTCCGGCCGGGGGGCCACCGCCGCCGGGTCGACGTCGACCGAGACCACGACGCGACGGGGCACCGCTGCATCGAGCAGAGCGAGCGAGGCCGCCGCGGCGTCGCAGAAGGCCTCGAACTCCCACTCGTCGCGGTGCGAGCCCGGGTCGATGCTCTGCAGGGCTGGGGTGACGCTGTACGCCAGCGCGGACGGCCGCAGCACCCGCGCGGATGCCAGGACCGCCAGCTCGGCCATCGTGGCGGGCAGGTACACGCGCACCCGCGGGCCGGCGGCGGTCATCAGCCTGCGCTGAGACGCTGGCTCGGCTCGACCGCCGAGGCGTCGTCGGAGTAGCTGCCCGGCTCGGCCAACGCCTCGGCCGAGGTGCGCAGCGACGTCTCGACGACGAGGGGACGCCGCGCCACGTCCATCAGGTTGGCTCCCATGGCCTGCAGGTCTTCAGGCCCCGGTCCGAGGATGGTCACCTCGGTGCCCGAGCGGTGCACCTTCGCCGCCTCGGTCAGGCACCGCTTCGTCACCTGCACCCGCCAGCGTCGCTCCAGGCGGGTCAGCAGCGAGGACGGCTGGTCGAGGGCAAACGACACCATCGGTGCCACCACGAACACCTCGTCGAGGCCGAGGTCGGCCAGCAGGTCCACGCTCGTCGCCGAGCAGGTGCCGCCGTCGACGTAGCGGCGACCGTTGATCACCACCGGCTGGAACCACGCCGGGATCGCGCAGGAGGCCATCACGGCCTCGGCCAGGTCGGCCGGCGGAGCACCGGGCATGCCGAAGGCGACCCGTTCCCCGGTCTCGTAGTCCATGGTGCTGATGAAGGTGCCCGGGTGCGAGGTCCACTCCCCCGGCGGGTTGACGGCCTCGACCAGGTGTCCGACCCGGGCCAGCGACCCCTTGCCCTCGGGCAGGAACGCCGACAGCACGGCCGTCGGGGGCATCTGCCGGAACCGACCGAGGTTGCGCAGCAGGCCGGCCGACCCTGGGCCGAAGCTGGGCACCCCCGGCCGGCTGCCACCGGTGGCGTTGTCGTAGTCCCACCAGTACCCGGCCAGCGGACCCTCGTCGACGGGCTCGCCGAGCTGGTGGCGACGGATCTGGTCGGGCGTCACCCCGGAGGCCAGCAGGGCCGCCATCACCGACCCGGCCGACGTGCCGACGATGTTGTCGCAGGTTCGCAGGTCGACACCGAACGTCTGCTCGATGGCGCACATCGCGCCGACCATCCAGGCGGCACCGAGAACCCCACCGCCGCCGAGCACGAGGCCTCGGCGTGGTTCGTCCCCTGATGCAGGCGCCACAGAGTCCAGTGTCCGTTCCCCGTCGCGAATGGCAAGTACTTCTCGCCCTGTTCCGACGTCCAGACGACTCTAGTACCGGGTCAGGTTGCTGCTCCAGCGGCCCGCAGCCGTCGCCGGCCCCGCGCCTTCGACCCACGCACCGTGTCGGTCAGGGCTGCGGTCGCGCTCGAGATCTCCGCCGCCAGCAGGTCGAGGTCCCCGATGGCGTCCCTGTCGGCGTTGAGCCCGACGTAGACGCCGCCGTTGTAGGACGTGACGCCGATGCCCAGCCCGTGCCCCCGCGTCAGGGGGACCACCGGGTACGACCCGACGAGCAGGGCTCCGGCCGCGTACAGCGGCACCTGGGGCCCCGGGACGTTCGTCACCATCAGGTTGTAGACGCGGCTGGGGGCCTCCGTCGCCGTCCGGGCTCCGAGCTCGTGCAGGGTCGGCGGCGCGAACCCCGCAACTCCGGCGATCTCCAGCGCAGGCACCGGCTTGCCGATCTCCGGCAGGCTGCGCATCGAGTAGGCGATGCGCTGCAGCCGGACGACCGGTGACGGCTCGCCGACGGGCAGGTCGACGACGAACGGCGCGACGTGGTTCGGCCCGGCGGGGTCGTCCGGGCCCGTCACGCTCAGCGGCGCGATGGCCCGCAGGGTGGTCGAGGTTCGCACGACCTCACCTCGCATCAGCAGCCAGTCGCGCAGCGCTCCGGTGACCACCGCCAGCACCACGTCGTTGACGGTGGTGTCGTGGTAGTCCTTGACCCGCTTGAGGTCGGCCAGGTCGAGGTCGATGGTGGCGAACCGTCGCGCCTTGCCGATCTCGGGGTTCAGAGGGCTCGGAGGTGCCGGGCTGGCCGCCTGCCGCAGCATCGCGACGGCTCCCTCGGCGGAGGCGACGACGCGCTCGGCGGTGTGCCGCGCTTCCGAGACCCCTCCACGGAGCAGGTCGAAGGCCGCGGTGGGTCGGCGCAGCAGGTCGTTGGCGGCCCCGAGCAGCAGCTCGGCCGAGCTGGGCGCCGAGTGCGGCGCCCACGTGTCGGGACGGCTGCTGCGGGGCTGCGGGCTCACGTCGAGCATCACCTGGGCGATGTCGATGCCGCGCGTTCCGTCGACCATGGCCAGGTGGGTCTTGCTGAGCACTGCGAGCCGGTTGCCCTGCAGCCCCTCGACCAGGTACACCTCCCACAGCGGCTTGTCCCGGTCGAGGCGGCGGCTCATGATGCGCGCCACGAGCTCGGCGAGCTGCTCGTCGGTGCCCGGGCGAGGCAGAGCCGAGCGCCGCACGTGGTAGTTGAGGTCGAAGTCGGTGTCGTCGATCCACAGTGGGTTGGCCACATGGGCGGGCATCTTCCGCAGCCGTTGCCGGTAGCGGGGGACGAAGGCGATCCGCTCACGGATCAGCGTGAACAGCCTGTCGTAGTCGAAGCCCTCGTCGGGCGCCTGGAACACCTGGACCGTGCCGCTGTGCGCCGGGGTCTGCGCCCGCTCCGCGGCCAGGAAGGACACGTCGGTGGAGCTGAGCCGGTCCGGCATGTGGCCTCCTTCGCTGCGCTGGCCCCACTATCGCACGTCGGACGCGCCGGACAGGTCCCGCCCGAACAGCACGCTGAGCTCATGGGCTGTCTGCTGGTACGACGTGTGGTGCACGCCGACCATTCCCAGCGCCGCGGCGGCGCTCACGTTGTGGGGCAGGTCGTCGACGAACACACAGGCCGCCGGGGGGACCCCGAGGCGGTCGCAGGTGTAGTGGTAGATCTGCGGCTCCGGCTTGCGCATGCCGACCTCGCCGGAGATCACGACCGCGTCGAACATGCCGTCCCACACGTGCTCGGGGTAGCTGTTCGCCCACGAGTTCGACAGCAGACCGGTGGCGATGCCCGCCTCGCGAGCCCGCCACACCAGCGCCGTCATCGCCGGTGCCTGGGTGAAGTGGGCGAACATGCGGCGCAGCAGGCCGTCCGGCTCGACCCGGTGCCCGTCGGTGCCGGCCAGCTCGTGGGCGAGGTAGCGCTCGAACTCGGCCGCCTCGAGCTCGCCGCGCTCGAGCAGGTGAACGGGGTTGACCAGCTCACGCTCGGCCTCCTGCGGCCCGAGCCACTGACGAAACGCCGAGCGCAGCCGATCGAGGGGAATCTGCTCGGAATCGGCCCAGGCCGCCAGCGCGTCGCGCACGTCACCGGTGAGCACCCCTCCCCAGTCGAGGACGAGCGCTCGGGGCACCTGGACTGCACTCACGACACCGATGGTACGAACCGGCGGCGCCGTTCGCGCCGCGGCCGCCGACGCCGGCCGCCGGGGGCCGCGCGCGTGCTGACCGTCTCGGGCCGAGCAGCAGCCAGCAGCTCGACGATGCCGGAGCGCAGGTCGCAGGCCGGGGCGGCGTCGGCCAGCGCCACGCCGGCACGCACCGCACGGTCGGTGGCGCGCGGGTCGTCGGCCAGCAGGTGCACGGCGCTCCCCCCGGCGAAGCGGTCCAGGGCCTGCCGCACCTGGCGCTGCGGGTGCGCCCCGACGACGCTCTCGCGTACGCGGTTGACCACCACCAGGCGTCGCGCCTGGCTGCCCATCTCGTCGAGCTGGTCGAGGGCGTGCACCAGGCGCAGCATGCCGACCGGGTCGGCAGAGCCGACCACGACCACGACGTCGGCAACCTCCAGGACGGCCGCCGCGACCTCACCGGGGGTCGTGACGGCGACCTCGACGGGGGAGGAGCCGTGGCCACCCAGGCCGGCCGGCAGGTCGACCACAATGGTGTCGGCGAGGGCGCGGGCACCGTCCCAGACCGCTCCCAGAGCCGCCGGGCGAAGCTCGCGCCAGCGGTCGGGCCGCGTGGCACCGGTGAGAACGCGCAGGTCGGGCTCGATCATGACGGCGTGGGCCGCCAGCACCCCGACGTCCAGTCGTTCTCGGGCAGCACTGCGGCAGGCCGCTGCCAGCCCCGGGGCCTCGTCGAGCACACCCAGCATCGTGCTGATCGCGCCGCCGGCCGCATCCGCGTCGACGAGCAACGTGGACGTGCCCTGCCGGGCCGACTCGACGGCGAGGTTCAGCGCAACCGTGCTGCGCCCCGGAGCCCCGTGGGCGCCCCACACGGCGAGCAGCCGCCCGTGCCGACCGACGGGTGCGGCCAGTGGCGTGGGCCGCGGAGCCGGTGCCGTCGTCGTGCGCCGTCCCAGCGACTGCACCCGGCCGAGCACGTGCCGGGCACCGGCGTCGGCGTGGACGACGTCGGCGACACCGAGGGCGAGGGAGGCGCCGACGGTCGTCTCGTCCTCGACCAGCAGCACGGCCACCCCGCAGGCCCTCAGCCGCGCCACCTCGTCGCGGTCGAGGCGCACGAGCCCGGCCGACACCACGGCGACCTCGACGAGCCCGGTGCGGCTGACTGCCAGCAGGTCGGCCAGGTCGACGCATCGGCGCACCAGGTGCAGCCCGGACCGGTGTCGTTCGACCAGCGGGATCAGCTCGAGCTCCCACGTCGCTCCCCCGGAGGCCACGGCCACGGCGACATCGGCAGCGCCCGCCGAGGGCACCGGCAGCCCGTCCGGCGTCATCGCGGGGCCGGGTCGAGGGTGAGCGCCACCCGGCCGGCCGCCGAGGCTGCGACCAGGCGGGACGTGACCTCGTCCAGCCGTTCCCCGACCGCGGTGTCGTCGAGGCTCAGCACGACCGACCCGGCGGTGGAGCCCGACGCGAAGCCAGTGCCCTCGGCGGGCGCTGCCGATGACACCATGACGCCTCCCACCAGCAGTGTCGCCGGCTGGTCGGGGTCGGACAGGGCGTCGGGCACCACCCAGACGTCGACTCGGTCGCCGGCCGCGAGCGGTCCTGGCAGAGCGGCAACGGGCACCGAGACGGCGACCAGCCGCGCCTGCCGCTCGGCCTGCGCCGCCGGGACGACCGCTGCCGCGGGCACCAGCTCACCCCCGCCCAGGGACCGTGCCACGACGTAGCCGTCCGGCACGTCTCCGGTGAGGTACGGGTTCACCGTGCTCTCGATGCGAACGGGCACGGCGACCAGGTCTGCCGCCCGCAGCGGTGCTCCGGCCACCAGGTCGTCGCGGGCCGCCCACACCGCAACCGTGTCGTCGAGGGCACTGACCAGCCTGGCCCCGAGCAGGGCAGAGACCAGCACGAGCATGACACCGGCCACCAGCCGCCAGTCCCGCCAGCGCCTGCGGGCAATCCGTGTGGCCGGCGGCGACCCAGGGGCGCCGGTCGCGGCTGCCCCGACTGTGGTGGACGTTGTCGCCGTCGGTGGCACGCGGACCTCCCCCGTCCGATTTGTCTATTTCGAGACGTAATGATGCCACATCACGGTGTGCACGCCGGCGTCTGACGACGCTTGACGACCTCGGTCGAGGCTAACCTCGGCCGACCGAGGGCAGACGTGGTCGTCCACAGGCTGTCGGCCTCAGACCGACGCGTCGTCGGGGTTGATGGCACACTCCGACGCGTGACGACGCGTCGATTCCTGACCCTCCCCGATGTGGCCGAGGTGCTCAACACCACGGCCAACCAGGTGTACGCGCTGGTGCGAAGCGGGGAGCTACCGGCGATCAAGATCGGCGGCCGAGGCCAGTGGCGGGTCGAGCAGTCCGAGCTCGAGGACTACATCGCGCGCATGTACGAGCAGACTCGCCAGTTCGTGGCCGACCACCCGTTCGGCGCCACCGAGGCATCAGACCTCGCCGGGACGCCCGACGACCTCACCACAGGCTGACACCCAGCAGCGCCGACAACGGCACCGACCAGCACGTGCCCTCGTCGTCGACGAGGTCCACGTAGTCCCGTCCGACCGAGCGCACGAGCCCACGCAGCGGCGGCGTCCCTGACCGGTGCAGCGTGGTCTCGTGGGCGTCGTCGCGCAGGTGGCGCAGTGCCATCGCCAGGGTCACCCGACGCCCGACGGGCGAGAGCGCGTCGTCAAGCACCGCCTGTCGCGCCAGTCCGGTGACCCCGCGCACGGCCGACAGGGGGACGAGCACGGTCTGTGCGTGCGAGGGGTCGGTCCGGGTCAGCGCCAGCCAGTCCCGGCCGTACCCGCCCAGCACGCCCCGCCACGGCGGCGCCCCGGTGACGTCGCAGCGCAGGTGCCGTCCCAGTGAGGCCCGCACTCGGTCCATGAGCAGCACCGACGCCTGCTCGACCGAGACCCGGTCGGCGACCTCGGCTTCGAACTCCACCCGCTCGAGCGCCTCGGCCTGAGCCGACAGGTCGGCCCAGAGCCGGTCCCAGCGCACGCGCACAGGTTACCCACACCCGCCCCATCCTCTTGACAGCGACCATGAACTGTCGTCAAATGAAGCAAACATAGGTAAACGGAGGCTTTGGCATGATGGGTCGGCTCATCGCACTGACCGCAGCAGCGGTCGTCGTGGCTGCGTGGTCACCCACCAGCGCGCTGCGGGCAACGGGAGCCGACGCGGCCACCGTGTCGGGCCTGAGCGCCGCGTTCGCCGAGCTCGCCACGGCGATGCTCGGCGTTCTCGTGGTGTGGCTGGCTGCGGCGGTGACGGCTCGCGGGCTACGCCGCTGTCCGGGCCTGCTGGGCCGAGCGGCCGACGGGGTGTGGCAGCTGCTGGTGCCGGCAGTGCTGCGCGCGGGCGTGGTCGCCGCGCTCGGTGTCTCGGCCGTGGCCACCCCAGCGGTGGCGCTCGACGAGGCCTCGGCTGCGCCGGTGGCCAGCCTGCCGGTGGCCAGCCTGCCGGTGGCCGGGGTGCCGGTGGTCGCCCGTCCCCAGGTCGGCACCGCACAGCCGGACGGGCCCCCACCGGTACAGGTCGAGCCGGGCGACTCGTTGTGGCGCATCGCGGCGCGCAGTCTCGGTGAGGGCGCCACGGCCGCCGATGTGGCCGGGCAGTGGCCGCGCTGGTACGAGCGCAACCGCTCGACGATCGGCCCCGACCCCGACCTGCTGCTGGTCGGCATGCTGCTCACGCCGCCGAGCACGGTGGACGGTCCGCGGTGAGCGCCGGCGCAGCGGCACGGACGACGGCCGGGGTGCGCCTGGTGCCGGTGCCTCGACCCCGGCTCGCCGCGGCCGGGCGCGGCGCCGCCGGGCTGACCCTCGTGCCCGCCACCCCCCAGGCCCCGATCCCTGACCCTCGCACCTGGCAGGACGACGACGAGCCCGCCCCGACGGCCGCCGACCTCGGGCACCTGCCCGACCCCCGCCGCTGGACGGCGCTGCTGGCTCAGGCCGTCATCGAGATACTCGCCGGACGCCGTCCGGTCGCCCAGGTCGTGCGCTGGACCGACCCTGAGGTGTACGAACGCATCCGCCGGTCGGCACCTCGAGAGGCCGCCGCCCGGGGCGGTCCTCCCGTCCGCGTCCGCCGGGTGCGGGTGAGCACCTCGCTCGACGGCGCCGTGGAGGCCGTGGCCGTGATCGATGACGGCACCCGGTGCCGTGCCCTGGCTGTGCGCCTGGAGGCCCTGCAGCGACGCTGGGTGTGCACCGCGCTCGACCTGGTCTAGCGGCGACGCCCCTTCGACCGCGTCCGGCGTCCGCGCTGGCGCGCCGACGACTGGTCGCCCGAGCCGTCGCCACCATCGGTCTGCGACTCGTCCGGCTGCCCTGACTCGTCGCTGGTGACCGTGCGGTGCATCACCTCTCCCGCCCCGTCCACCGTCGGTGCGGTGTACTCGAGCTGCGCGGGTGCGGAGGTCGACACCAGCCCACTCGCCACGAGCACCGGGGCGCCCTCGGCCTGGGTCGGCTCGGGGGGCTTGACCTCGACGTTGAACAGCAGCCCGACCGACTCCTCCTTGATGCCGTCCATCATCGCCGCGAACATGTCGTAGCCCTCGCGCTGGTACTCGACCAGGGGGTTGCGCTGGGCCATCGCGCGCAGGCCGATGCCCTCGCGCAGGTAGTCCATCTCGTAGAGGTGCTCACGCCAGCGTCGGTCCAGCACGGTCAGCACCACCCGGCGCTCCAGCTCGCGCATGACCGCGTCGCCGAGCTCGGCCTCACGTCGGTCGTAGGCGGCCTGGGCGTCGGCGGTGACCTCGCTCATCACGAAGTCGCCGGTCAGGCCCTCCCGGCCGCCGGCGGCACTCTCCACCCCCTCGATCGTCAGCGAGATCGGGTAGAGCTGGCGCAGCCCCGTCCACAGCTGCTCGAGGTCCCAGCTCTCCGGGTAGCCCTCGCTGGTCGCGGCACGCACGTAGTCGGCGACGACGTCGTCGACCATGTGCCGCACCTGCTCGTGCATGTCCTCCCCGTCGAGCACGCGGCGCCGCTCGGCGTAGATCACCTCACGCTGGGCGTTGAGGACGTCGTCGTACTTGAGCACGTCCTTGCGGATCTCGAAGTACTGGGCCTCGGCCTGGCTCTGTGCCCGTTCGATCGTGCGGCTGACGGTCTTGGACTCCAGCGGTACCGAGTCGTCCCCGAGCCCGCCGAGGGCGCGGTCCATGAGCCCCAGGGCTCCGCCGAAGCGCCGCATCAGGTCGTCCTGCAGCGAGATGTAGAACCGGGACTCTCCGGGGTCGCCCTGTCGCCCGGAGCGCCCGCGCAGCTGGTTGTCGATACGCCGGGACTCGTGCCGCTCGGTGCCGATCACGTAGAGCCCGCCGAGCCCCACCACCTCGTCGTGCTCAGCGGCGACCTGGGCCGTGTAGGTCTCCAGGGTCGGGGTCCAGGCCTGCTCGTAGGCCTCGGCATCCTCGACCGGGTCCAGGCCGTCGGCTGCCAGGTGCTGCCGGGTGATCTCCTCGGGGTTGCCGCCGAGGGTGATGTCGGTGCCGCGACCGGCCATGTTCGTCGCGACGGTCACGGCGCCCTTGCGCCCGGCCTGGGCCACGATCGTGGCCTCTCGCGCGTGCTGCTTGGCGTTGAGCACCTCGTGCGCGATGCCCTGCTTCTTGAGCAGGTCCGACAGCTGCTCGGACGTCTGCACGCTCGCGGTGCCGACGAGCACCGGCTGCCCCTTGCGGTGTCGCTCGACGATGTCGGTCACGGCGGCGCTGAACTTGGCCTCGACCGTGCGGTAGATGTAGTCGGGCTGGTCGATGCGCACCATGTCGCGGTTCGTGGGGATGGGCACGACACCGAGGGAGTAGATCTTGTCGAACTCGCTCGCCTCGGTCATGGCCGTGCCGGTCATGCCCGACAGCTTGTCGTAGAGGCGGAAGAAGTTCTGCAGGGTGATCGTGGCCAGCGTCTGGTTCTCCTGCTTGATCTCCACCCCCTCCTTGGCCTCGATGGCCTGGTGCATGCCCTCGCTGTAGCGGCGGCCGGACAGCACTCGCCCGGTGTGCTCGTCGACGATGAGCACCTCACCGTCCATGACGATGTACTCCTTGTCGCGGCGGTAGAGCTCCTTGGCCTTGATGGAGTTGTTGAGGAACTGGATCAGCGGGGTGTTGGCCGACTCGTAGAGGTTGTCGATGCCGAGGTGGTCCTCGATCGTGGCGATGCCGGGCTCGAGGATGCCGACGGTGCGCTTCTTCTCGTCCACCTCGTAGTCGACGTCGCGCTGCATCGCGGCAGCGAGCCGGGAGAACTCCGTGTACCACTTGGTGGGCTGGTCGGCCGGGCCGGAGATGATCAGCGGCGTGCGGGCCTCGTCGATGAGGATCGAGTCGACCTCGTCGACGATCGCGAAGTGGTGCCCCCGCTGCACGAGGTCGGCCTTCGTCATGGCCATGTTGTCGCGCAGGTAGTCGAAGCCGAACTCGTTGTTGGTGCCGTAGGTGATGTCCGCGGCGTACTGCTCGCGCCGGGTGGCGGCGGGCATCTGCGCGAGGATGGTGCCGACGGACAGCCCGAGAAAGCGGTGCACCCGACCCATCCAGTCGGAGTCGCGCTGGGCCAGGTAGTCGTTGACCGTGACGACGTGCACACCGTTGCCGGTCAGGGCGTTGAGGTAGGCAGGAAGCGTGGAGACCAGGGTCTTGCCCTCACCGGTGCGCATCTCGGCGATGTTGCCCAGGTGCAGGGCGGCCCCACCCATGATCTGCACGTCGTAGTGGCGCTGGCCCAGGGTGCGCTTCGCGGCCTCGCGCACCGTGGCGAACGCCTCGGGCAGCAGGTCGTCCAGGGACTCCCCGTCGGTCAGCCGCTGGCGGTACTCGTCGGTCAGGGCTCGAAGCTCGGCGTCGGACAGGCCCACCATGTCGTCCTCGAGACGGTTGACCTGGGTGGTGAGCAGGGTCAGCTGCTTGAGGATCTTGCCTTCACCGGCGCGCAGCAGTCGATCGAAGAAAGTGGGCACGACTCAGCATCGTAGGTGCGAGGCGAGGTCTGCGGCGAGGTCGCCGTGCTGCTCGACGGCGACCCCATCCGCATCGAGCCACGCGGCCATGTCGGTGAGCGCGTGTGCGAGCTCACCGGCGGTGTCGGCGGGAGCGTTCGGCTCGACCCAGCTCGATCGCACCCGCAGCAGCCGCGCGTCTCGGTCGGCCTTGAGGTCGACCCGGGCCACCAACGAGTCCCCGAGCAGGAAGGGCAGCACGTAGTAGCCGTGCACCCGCTGCGCGGCGGGCACGTAGATCTCCAGGCGGTAGCGAAAGCCGAACACCCGCTCGGCGCGCGGTCGCGTCCAGACCAGTGGGTCGAAGGGCGCGAGCAGCGCGCGGCCGGTCGCCGTCCGGGGCCGGCTCGCCTGCGGGTGCAGGTAGGCCGGCGTCGACCAGCCCGACACCTCGACTGGCTCGAGCTCGCCCCGGTCGACCAGGGTGCGCACGGCCGCCCGCGAGTCCGCGGCGGGCAGCCTGAAGTAGTCGCGCAGGTCGGGCTCGCTCGCCACACCGTGGGCACGGGCGGCGACGAGCACCAGGGCCTGCATCGCCTCGTCCCGCGGCGGGGTGGGTCGGCTCAGCACCTCGGCCGGCAGCACCCTCTCGGGCAGGTCGTAGCGGCGCTGGAACCCAGGGCCGCGGCCGGCGGTGGTGATCCGGCCGCACCAGAAGAGGTACTCCAGTGCTCGCTTCACCTCGCTCCAGCGCCAGCCCCAGTGCTCGCCGTCGGGGACGGTGCGGCCGTGGTGCGCCTCGAGCGCCGTCGCCGTCACAGGTCCCTCGGCGGCCACCGCCGCGGCCACGGCGGCCACGAGCTCGGGCCGCTCGAGCGCGATCCGGCGCATGCCGCCCCACGCGTCCGCGTCGGCCTGGCCCATGCGCCACCGCAGCAACGGATGCACGTCGACGGGCAGCAGGGACGCCTCGTGCGCCCAGTACTCGAACAGGGCGGCGGGCCTGGCTCCGGGAACGCCCGCGTCGTCCAGCCACCGCGGCTCGTACGCTCCGAGCCGGCTGAACAGCGGCAGGTAGTGGGCGCGACACAGCACGTTGACCGAGTCGATCTGGACGGCGCCGAGGCGGTCGAGCGCAGCCACGACGTCCGCGCGTCGCGCCGGCCGGCTCGGCGCGCGGTGCAGACCCTGGGCCGCCAGCGCGACACGGCGGGCGGCCCGGGCGCTCAGGCGCCGCGGGACACCGGCACTCAGACGGCGAGCCTGATCACGCCGTACTGGTACCCGCGTCGCCGGTACACCACGCTGGGCAGCTTGTTCGACTCGTCGACGAACAGGTAGAAGTCGTGGCCGACGAGCTCCATCTCGTAGAGGGCCTGGTCGAGGCTCATCGGCTCGGCCTCGTGGGTCTTGTCCCGCACGATGAGGGCGGCCTCGGCGCTCTCGCCGCCGTCCGCGCTCGGCGCCTGCTCGCCCACCCCCGGCAGCCCGGCGGCGACGTCCGCGGGCACGCCGTCCAGGCCGCCGGACTTGCGGCGGTCACGGCGTCGGTCGGCAGCGCGCCGCAGCCGGCCCTCGAGCCGGGCCACGGCCAGGTCGAGCGCGGCGTAGCGGTCGGGCGCGGCGGCCTCCGCGCGGATGACAGGACCCTTCGAGTGAGCCGTGATCTCGATGCGCTCGGCCTCGTCGGCGAGCCGGGGGTTGTTCTCCCGCGTGACCTCGACGTCGAGCCGACTCATCCGGTTGTCGTACTTGCCCAGCTTGCCGAGCTTGTCCTGCACGTGCTGCCGAAACCGGTCCGGCACCTCGGTCCGCCGACCCCTGACCACGATCTCCACGGTCACCTCCGCGTCGCTGTGCGAACCTCCACGCTAGTCCTGTGTGCGTCGTCGTGGTACCGGCCCATGGTCCTACGTCGCAACCACGGGCACGGGTCACCTGCCTGCCGTCGGGGTGCGCAGAACGGGAGCCGCGACGACGGATGCCACGAGAGCCCCCCGCGGCACGCCGACGGCACCCAACGCCAGGGCCGCGCTCGCCAGCGTCGCCCCGGACGAGCAGATGTCGTCGACCAGCACCACCACGGCGCCGGGGTCGCCGCCGGGTGGTCGGACGGCGACGAGGGCGTCGTGCACGTTGCGCCGACGCCCTGCCAGCGAGAGGCCGCTCTGGTCGTCGACGCGACGGGCGTGCCGCAGCACGGAGGCGACCGTCGAGCCGCGACCCAGGGCACGCGCCGCCACACGGGCCATCCGCAGAACCGGGTCGTGCCCGCGCTGTCGGGTGACGGCCCGTCGAGACGGGACCGGCACGAGGACGGCCGGGCGCAGCGGGTCGTCCACAGCGACCGCGGCAGCAGCGGCCAGCAGCAGACCCAGCGGACGGGCGAGGCCGATCCGACCGTGCTCCTTGTGGGCGACGATCAGCCGCGCGCACGTCGAGGCGTACGGCATGGCCGCGAGGGTCGGCGGAAACCCCTCGGGCGGGTCGAGCGGGTGCACCGGCCCGGGCTCGGGCAGCAGTGCTGCTCGACAGGTCGGGCACAACGTCGGGCTGCCGGCGTGCCGGTCGCACCCGGCGCACGTCTCGGCCAGCACCAGGTCGCGCGCCGCGGCTGCGAGGACGGTGAGCACGGCCACGAGCCCGAGCCTCCACCCGCGCCACGGGCACCCGCAGCGCACGCCCGCTCGTTGGGGACGACACGCCGCGCCCGCCGCGGCCTGGGGACGACGCGACGACGGCTCAGCCGGGGTAGGTGGGCGCCTGCGCTGTCACGATCGGCACCCACTCCTGCAGGGCGTCCTGCCGCAGAAGCTCCGGCGGCTCGTCCCCGTCGGCCTCCGCGCCCGGCGCCGTGCCGATCACGAGCGCCTGGCCCGGGGCCGAGGCCAGGCTCACGGCGCGCTCGACCTGCCCCCGTGAGCTCACCGACGCGTTCGAGAGCTCCACGAGGTACGGCGCGACAGCGTCGCCGTCGTCGGCGAGCACAGCCAACGCCGTGGCCGACGCCCACGCGGCGTCGAACGGCTCGAGCCCTTCCAGCGGCACGTCGCGCACGTTGACGATCTCCGGGTCCCCGACCGCTGGGGTGCGCAGCAGCGCCAGCAGCAGGCGCCGCACCCCGTCCGCGGTGTAGACGCCGGCCACCCGCACACCGTCGGGCGCCACGGTGAGCCGCTCGACACGCACCTGGCCCAGCACTCCGGCATCCACCTCCACCGGCTCGTCCCCGTCCAGCACGAGCACGCGCGAGCCCTCGGCAGCCCTGTCGACGAGCCACACACGTCCGCTCCGGTCGAACGACGGCACGGCGATGTCGGCGCCCACGGCGTAGGTCGCCGCGATGCTCTCTGACGTCAGGCCCGACACGGTCACCGATGACCCGTCGGCCGACACGGCCGCTGCACGGGTGGCGGTCAAGTTGACCCCGACCGACCTGAAGGGGGTGGCCGCGCCGCCCACCGGCAGGGACGCCCCGAGCGGCCCGGCCACCGGCGCCGTCCCAGCGTCCACGACCTCGACCACGCGGTCGTCGTCGATCGCGAAGAGCCGGTCGCCTGCCGGCACCGTCGCGGGGTCGTAGAAGGCGTACGCGTCGGCGCTGACGACCCCCGTCGGGCTGCTGGGCAGTGGCACCGGCCGGCCGTCGGCCAGCACGGCCACCTCGCTGACTCCCGGCGCCTGCCGCAACGTCCAGGCGAGCTGCGCAGCGAGCCGGTCGCGCTGCTCGGCCGGGGCTGCGGCGACCTGGTCGGTGAGGTCGACCCGGGCAACGGTGCCCACCTGCACCACCGAGCCGGACGTCAGGCGTACCCCGGGGTCGAGGGCGGATCGCACGGCCGGGTCGAGCCATCCGCTTGCCCCGTCCAGCAGCTCCTCGACCAGCAGGGTCGGCAGGTTGCCACGCACCGGCAGGTAGGTGAGGTCGGGCACGAGCACCTCGAACTGCGGGTCGAAGAAGTAGCTGGCGTAGGCGGCGTACTCACGGGTGAAGTCGAACGCCGTCATGACGAGCCCGTCCGGTGGGGTGGCGATGCGCCACTCCCCGTCGACCTCGGCGAGGGTCAGGTCGAGCACCAGGCGGGCGTCGGCCTCTGCCGGCGTGTAGGTGCCGTCGGCATCCACCCGCCCCTGCAGCCGCAGCGAGATGGTGACCCCGTCCTCGGTCGCCGAGACGTTGCGTGACCCCTCCCCCGCCCCGTAGATCGAGATGCCCGACTCGGGCGCCCACTGCGCTGATGCATCGGGCGTCAGAAACTGACGTGCTGTGAGATATCCCGGCTCGTAGGAAGACATGGAGGCCAGGAACCCCTCGACGACAGCCACCGGCGCGTCGCCCGGGCGAGGACCGGTCGGGATCACCGCCACGTTCGGCGGCGGCAGCGGGTCACCGGCCGGACGCCCCTCGACCACGGGACCCTCGGTGGGCACCGAGACGCACCCGCTGAGCACCAGAGCCAGTGCGAGCAGCAGCACCTGCGCAGCGCGCCGCGTCATCGTCCCACCGCCGAGTCGGTGTCGGCCTGCTCGGAGACCTCGATGGCCGGAGCCCGGAAGGTCTGCGTGGGTGCGTCGTCGGGCACCAGCGGCAGGGGGGACGGCCCGGGGTCGGTGCCGGTGACCCGGGGCACGGTGAGTCGGAAGCACGAGCCGAGGCCGGGCTGCCCCCAGGCGACGAGCTCTCCCCCGTGCACCCGGGCGTCCTCCAGCGAGATGGCCAGGCCCAGACCCGAGCCCCCCGACGTCCGCGTGCGCGCCGGGTCGGCCCGCCAGAACCGGTTGAACACCAGGCGCACCGCCTCGGTGTCCAGACCGATGCCGTGGTCACGGACGCTGACCGCCACGGCGCGCTCCGACGTCCCCACCCGCACCTCGACCGGACGCGCCTCGCCGTGCTCGATGGCGTTGGCCACGAGGTTGCGCAGGATGCGGGCCACCCTGCGGGGGTCCACGACAGCCCCAGCAGGCTCGTCCGGGACATCGATCACGAGATCGGTCCCGGCGTCGTGGGCCAGCGATGACAGCCCGTCGCACACGGCGTGGACGATGTCGCGCACGTCCACCTGCTCGAGGTCGAGGGCCGCCGCACCGGCGTCGATCCTGCTGATCTCCAGCAGGTCCGACAGCAACGACTCGAAGCGGTCGAGCTCGGACTGCATGAGCTCGGACGCACGCCGCGTCCCCGGCTCGAAACCCTCGCTGCTGTCGTGCAGCAGGTCGGCTGCCATCCGCACGGTGGTCAGGGGGGTGCGCAGCTCGTGGGACACGTCGGAGACGAAGCGCTGCTGCAGCCGCGACAGCTCCTCCAGCCGGGTGATCTGCTGCTGCAGGGCGCCGGCCATGTGGTTGAACGACTGTGCCAGCCGCCCGAGCTCGTCCTTGGGCTCCCCGGTCGGTACCGCCATCCGCTCGTCGAGCGCGCCCGCCGCCAGGTGCTCGGCGGTCAGGGCGGCCTGCTGCACCGGTCGCGCCACCTGTCGCACCACCACCAGCGCGATGGCGCTGAGCAGCAGCACCAGCAGCACCCCCACGCTGGCCACCGACCGGGCGACCAGAGCCAGCGTCTGCTCCTGCTGACCCAGGGGGAACAGGTAGTACAGCTCGTAGACGCCGATCGACGGCACCGGCACCTGCGCACCCACGGCCAGGCCCGGCTCGGAAGGGGCGGCGGAGTAGGCGACCGTCGTCGGCGTCCAGTACACCGCCGAGCTGGTGCGCACGGCCTCGCGCAACGCCTCGGGCACCGAGGCCGGGTCGACCCCTCGCGACACACGCGTGGCCAGAGCCGCGGCCGAGGCCTGGTCGTCGGCCGTGGGTGCACGCAGCAGCACGACGTCGTAGCGACCGGACGCGCCGCCGGTGCTGGCCAGGTTCTGCACCACGAGGGTCAGCAGCTGGCCGACGGTCGCCGGGTCGATCGACTGGGCCGCCTGCAGCTGGGTGCGCGCCGAGGCGACGCCGGCAGCGGTGTCGTCGACGGCCGCCTCGACCTGGGCTCGTTGCAGCCCGGTGCTGATCTGCCGCAGCAGGGTCGTCGCCAGCAGCGACAGGACCAGCAGCGACAGAGCCAGCGTGGTCGCCACGACACGAACCTGGATCGAGCCTCGCCACCAACGGGTGAGGGTGCGAACCGGGGACGAGGACGCCATGGCGCTAGGCCGAGGCCGCCTTGTACCCGACCCCACGCACAGTCTGGACGATCTCGGGATGCTCCGGGTCGATCTCGACCTTGGCGCGTAGCCGCTGCACGTGCACGTTCACGAGCCGGGTGTCGGCGGAGTGGCGGTACCCCCAGACCTGCTCGAGCAGCTCCTCGCGCGTGAACACCTGCCACGGCCGGCGCGCGAGGCAGACCAGCAGGTCGAACTCCAGCGGCGTCAACGGGATCTGCTCGTCGCCCCGGCGCACTACGTGACCAGGCACGTCGATGGTCACGTCCCCGACGTGCAGGGTGGTGGGGCGCGGCTGCTCGGTGCCCCGCAGGCGCGTGCGCACCCGGGCCACGAGCTCCTTGGGCTTGAACGGCTTGACGATGTAGTCGTCGGCTCCGGACTCCAGGCCGAGCACCACGTCGACGGTGTCGGACTTGGCGGTGAGCATGACGATCGGCGTCCCGGACCTCTCGCGGATGGCTCGGCACACCTCGATGCCGTCCATGCCGGGCAGCATCACGTCGAGCAGCACCAGGTCGGGCTGGAACTCGTCGAACGCAGCCATCACCTCGTCCCCACGGGTGACCGTCTGCGTGTCGAAGCCCTCCCCGCGCAGCACGATTCCCAGCATCTCGCCCAGCGCCGTGTCGTCGTCGACCACGAGGATGCGTCCTCTCACGGGCCCATCGTGTCACGACGGCTGTGAAACGATGTGACACGTGAGTCAGTCGGATCCGCCGTCGGGTCAGCAGCCACCGCCCGGATGGGGCACTCCCCCGCCCCCGCCGGCGTGGGGCCAGCCGACTCCCGCGCCGGGATGGGGCCAGCCCGCCCCCGCGCCGGGGTGGGGCCAGCCCCCGTCCTACGGCTCGTACGGATGGGGTGGTCCACCGCCGGCGCCCAAGCCCGGCAGCATCCCCCTGCGCCCACTCGGCGTCGGCGACATGCTCGAGGCGACCTTCTCGGTGCTGCGCCGCTACCCCGCGGCGACGCTGGGGTCGTCGGCCGTCGTCGTGGGCGTGGTCAGCCTCGCCCAGCTGCTGCTGCTGCTCCCCCTCATCGGGCGGCTGTCGCCGGTGCTCGAGGCCGCGGAGGACGGCGACACCAACCGCCTGCTCAACGAGGTGTCAGCGGTTCCGTGGGCGGCGTTGGCCCTGGGGGGGCTGCTCGTCGGGCTGCTGTCCGTCGCGCTCTTCGTGCTGCTGTCCGGGCTGCTGGCGATCGTCGTGGGCCAGTCGGCCGTCGGCACCCCGCTCGGTCTGGCCGGTGCCTGGCGCCGGGCCCTGCCGAGGCTGCCTCGACTGCTCGCCGGGGTGCTGCTCGTGGTGCTGGTGGCCGCGTCGGTGTGGGCTGCCACAGCGGTGCTGTGGGCCCTGGCGATCTGGCTCGACTCCGCCCTCGGCTACGTCGTCGTCGGTCTGGCGACCGTGCTCGTCTCGGTGCCGCTGACGATCTACCTCTCGGTCAAGGTGTCGCTGACGACCCCAGCCCTGGCGCTGGAGAGCACAGCAGACGGCGCGATCGGACCCGTGACGGCGCTGCGTCGGTCGTGGGCGCTGGTGCGGGGAGCCTGGTGGCGCACCCTCGGCATCCTGCTGCTCGGCGCCATCCTCGCCGGGGCGCTGTCGCAGGTGATCGCCATCCCGCTCGGTGTCATCGTGTCGGCGGTCCCGCTGACGGCCACTGCCGCGATCGTGGCCGGCGTCGTCACGGCAGGCCTGGGCCAGGCCGTCGCCCAGCCCATCTCGGGGCTGGTGCTCGCCCTGGTCTACGTCGACCGGCGCATCAGAACCGAGAACCTCGACTCGGCGCTCGCCCGCGCGGCCGGGGTCGACCTACCTCAGCAGTACCAGCGGCCCGGCCCGCAGCCCCCGCAGCCCCCGCAGGCTCAGTAGCGGTAGCTGTCGGCCTTGTAGGGGCCGGCCACGTCGACGCCCAGGTACTCGGCCTGCACCTTGCTCAGCTCGGTGAGCCCCACGCCGAGGGCGTCCAGGTGCAGCCGGGCGACCTTCTCGTCCAGGTCCTTGGGCAGCACGTGCACGCCGAGTGGGTACCTGTGCCCCTGGGTGAACAGCTCGATCTGGGCGAGAACCTGGTTGGTGAACGAGCACGACATCACGAACGACGGGTGGCCGGTCGCGTTGCCCAGGTTCAGCAGGCGTCCCTCGCTCAGCACGATCACCGAGTGGCCGTCGGGGAACCGCCACTCGTCGACCTGGGGCTTGATCTGGTCGCGCACGACGCCGGGGTAGGACGCCAGGCCGGCCATGTCGATCTCGTTGTCGAAGTGACCGATGTTGCCGACGATCGCCTGGTGCTTCATCGCTGCCATGTGCTCGACGGTGATGACGTCGCGGCAGCCGGTGGCGGTGATCACCATGTCGGCCGTAGCGAGCACGTCGTCGAGCCGGGCGACCTGGAACCCGTCCATGACAGCCTGCAGCGCGCAGATCGGGTCGATCTCGGTGACGATCACCCGCGCGCCCTGGCCCCGCAGCGACTCCGCCGACCCCTTGCCCACGTCGCCGTAGCCGCAGACGACAGCGGTCTTGCCCCCGATGAGCACGTCGGTGGCGCGGTTGATGCCGTCGACCAGGGAGTGGCGGCAGCCGTAGGTGTTGTCGAACTTGCTCTTGGTGACCGAGTCGTTGACGTTGATCGCCGGGAACAGCAGGCTCTGCGCACGCTGCATCTCGATGAGACGGTGCACGCCCGTGGTGGTCTCCTCGGTCACGCCCATGATGCCGGCGGCCAGCCGGGTGAACCGCTGCGCGTCGGCCGCGAGGCTGCGCTGCAGCAGACCCAGCACGACAGCGAACTCCTCGGAGTCGGCGCCGGCCGGGTCGGGGACCATGCCCGCCTTCTCGAACTCGACTCCCTTGTGGACGAGCAGGGTGGCGTCACCGCCGTCGTCGAGCAGCATGTTGGGCCCGGTCGCGCCGTCGGCGTCGGCCGGCCAGGTGAGCGCCTGCTCCGTGCACCACCAGTACTCCTCGAGCGTCTCGCCCTTCCAGGCGAACACCGGCACCCCGGCCGGGGCGTCGGGCGTGCCGGTCGGCCCCACGGCGACGGCGGCCGCCGCCTGGTCCTGGGTCGAGAAGATGTTGCACGAGGCCCACCGAACCTGGGCGCCGAGCGCCACGAGCGTCTCGATCAGCACCGCCGTCTGCACCGTCATGTGCAGCGACCCGGTGATGCGGGCCCCCGTCAGCGGCTTGGACTCCCCGTACTCGGCACGCATCGCCATCAGCCCGGGCATCTCGTGCTCGGCGAGGCGGATCTCCTTGCGACCGAGCTCGGCCAGGGCGAGGTCGGCGACCTTGAAGTCGA
>CAYNWB010000012.1:0-25395 GCA_964400785.1 uncultured Actinomycetes bacterium
CGACAGGCACCGTCACCCCTACGCTTCGGATCGTGAGCCTGCTCGCCCCCTTCCGTGCCCTACGCCCACCACCCGAGCAAGCCGCGGACGTCGCCGAGCTGCCCTACGACGTCATGAGTCGCCCTGAGGCCCGCGCCATGGCGGCAGGCCGTCCGTCGTCGTTCCTGCATGTGTCACGGCCTGACATCGACCTGCCCGACGACGTGCCCGCCGACAGCCCGGACGGCCTGGCCCTGGCCTCAGCAGCCTTCGCACGGCTGCAGCAGCAGGGTGTGCTGGTGCGTGACGCGGCTGCGTCGCTCTATGCCTACCGGCTCAGTGCCGACGACCATCGCCAGACCGGTGTCGTGGGTGTTGCCGACGTGGCGGCCTACCACGACGGTCGCATCCGTCGCCACGAGCTGACGACCGCCGCCAAGCAGGCGGACCGCGCGGCGCACATGCAGGCGATCGGCGCCCAGACGGGACCGGTGTTCACCGTGCACCGCCGCAGCGGAGCGATCGGGTCGGCGCTCGCTGCCGTGACTCGCGCGCCCGCGGAGACCTCCGTCGTGGGGCCGGGCGGCGTTCGCCACGAGCTGTGGCCGATCACCGATGCGACGGTGCAGCAGGCGCTGGTCGACGGGTTCGACGACCTGGCCGCGCTCTACATCGCCGACGGGCATCACCGCAGCGCGGCTGCCGCCGACGTCCACGCCCGGCTGGGCAGGCCGTCGTCGTCGGTCTTCCTCACGGTGGCGTTTCCCAGCGACGAGGTGCGGGTGCTGCCCTACAACCGGCTGCTGCGGATCCCGTCCGGCATGTCGGCGGCCCAGCTGCTCGAGGGGGCCACGCGTGCGTTCTGCCTGGAACCCGTGAACGAGCCCGTGACCCCGACGGCCCAGGGCGAGATGGGGCTCTACCTGTCTGGGCAGTGGTACCGAATGGTTGTGGAGCCCGCGGATCGTGCAGGCAGCGATCCCGCCGACCGGCTCGACGCGGCCGTCCTGCAGGCACGGCTGCTCGGTCCGGTGCTCGGTATCGACGACCCGCGCACCGCTGCCAACCTCGGGTTCGTCGGAGGTACCCGGCCGTTGACCGAGCTCGTCGAGGCCGTCGACAGCGGTGGGTGGACCGCCGCGGTGAGCATGCATGCCACATCCGTGGACGACCTGATGGCGGTCGCGGACGCCGGCGCGATCATGCCGCCCAAGTCGACCTGGTTCGAGCCCAAGCTGCTCGACGGCCTCGTCAGTCACGTGCTGGACTGACCGGGCCGCCGGAGTGGCTACCGTCTCTGGCATGAGTGAGTTCGGTGGCCGCGTCGCCCTCGTCACCGGGTCGTCCAGCGGCATCGGCGAGCAGGTGGCGCGTCGGCTCTCTGCCCTGGGTGCGACGGTCGTCGTCAACTCGTCGTCGTCGGTCGAGGCCGGTGAGGCCGTCGCCGCGTCGCTGCCCAACGAGGCCCTCTACCTGCAGGCCGATGTCGGCGACCAGGCGCAGGCGCATGCGTTGGTCGACCGCACGGTCGACGCCTTCGGTCGGCTCGACGTGCTGGTGAACAACGCCGGCTGGACGTCGGTCGTCGACCATGCCGACCTCGACGGGTTGACCGACGACATCATGCGCCGCACGTTCGAGGTCAACGTGTTCGGCACGTGGTGGGTCACGAAGCGCGCGATCCCTCACCTGCGGAGGTCCGACGACCCGAGCATCGTCATGACGACCTCGATCGCCGGGCTGCGTCCCGTGGGCTCGTCGATCGCCTACTCGATGTCGAAGGCGGCGCTCAACCACCTCACGCTGCTGCTGGCGAAGAGCTACGGACCCATCCGAGTGAACGCGGTGGCGCCGGGGCTGGTCGAGACGCCGTGGACGGCGGACTGGGACGCCATGCACGCCGCCGTCGCGGCCTCTGCGCCCGTCGCGCGGTCGGCGACACCCGATGACGTGGCCGAGGCGGTGCTCGCGTTGCTCCGCAACCGCTACACGACCGGCGAGGTGTTCGTCGTCGACGGGGGCCTCACGACCCGGATGTGACCAGCGCTTCGGCGGGGTCGTGCGCTCAGTCGTCTTGATCCATGTGTGTCTCGGGGACGTATGTGTCCTCGAGACACACATGGATCACCGTCCCGATGACGCGGCCGCTACGGTCGGACGGTGTGACCGAGGACGCGACGCCCCGCGAGCAGCAGGTGCCGTCGTTCCCGCTCGCCGACATGCTCGGCATGACGATGACCCTTGTGCGACCTGGCCAGACGCTGTCGCGGGTCACACTGGACGAGAGGCATCACAACCCGAACGGGGTCGTGCACGGAGGCGTGCTCTTCACCCTCGTCGACACCGGCATGGGGCACGCCACGACGTCCCTGCTCGACGCGGGTCAGGTCTGCGCGTCCGTCGAGATCCAGATCCGCTTCCTGCGTGCGGTCCGGTCGGGCACGGTCGAGGCAGAGACGCACGTGCTGCGACGCGGGGGCCGGGTCGTCCACCTCGAGTCGCGCGTGCACGACGACGAGGGTTCGCTCGTCGCGACCGCGACGGGGACGTTCCTGGTCATCACGACCTGACGGTCAGCACCACCTTGCCCAGCGCTCGGCGCTCGTCGAGCCGGGCGACGGCCGCGGCCGCGTCGTCGAGGGGCAGAATCTCGCCCACGACGGGGTCGATGGCACCGGACTCCAGCAGAGGCCGCAGGTCGCCCCACTGCTGCTGCAGGTAGGACGGCTCGCGCAGCCAGAAGGCGCCCCACCCGACTCCGACCACGTCGATGTTGTTCAGCAGCAGGCGGTTCACCCGGACGGTCGGGATGGCGCCCTCGGTGAACCCGATCACGAGGTGACGGCCCTCGGGCGCGAGGCTGCGCAGGGAGTCGGTGATGCGCTCGCCGCCGACCGGGTCGACGACGACGTCGACACCTCGACCACCGGTACGGTCACGCACCCCGCGCAGGAAGTCGTCGGCCATCACGACGGCGTCGGCGCCGGCCTGGCGGGCGACAGCAGCCTTCGCCTCGCTCGACACCACCCCGATCACGTGCGCCCCGAGCGCCGAGGCCAGCTGGACGGCCGCTGTGCCGATGCCCCCGGCCGCACCGTGAACCAGCACCGTCTCACCCGGTGCCAGCCGTCCACGACGGACGAGGGCGAAGTGCATGGTCAGGTAGTTCATCGGCAGCGCGGCTGCCTGGGTGAACGGCACCGCGTCGGGCAGGCGGAAGGTGGCCTGGGGTGATGCGACCACCAGCTCGGCGAAGCCTCCCAGCCCGGGGAACGCCGCCACCCGGTCACCTGGGTGCAGGCCCGACTCGGGCGGTGCCTGGCGCACGACACCCGCGACCTCGGACCCCGGCACGAAGGGCAGGTCGGGTGTGATCTGGTACTGGCCGCGCGTCAGCAGGACGTCGGGAAAGGTGACTCCAGCGGCGTGGGTCTCGATCAGCACCTGGTCGGGTGCGGGCTCGGGGTCGGCGAGGTCGACCAGACGCAGCGCCGACGGGCCGCTCAGCTCGCCGACCTGGATCGCCCTCATCGAGCCCTCACGTCTGCCGGCCGACCTGGACGACTCGGGGTGGTCACACTCATGCACCGACCGTAGGACTCGTGACCGGTGCACGTCGACAGGGGCTCGGACCGTGCTCGTGAGTGCGGCGTAGCGTGCTCGCGTGACAGCACACGACTCGTCGCGTGAGCGGGTGGTCGAGGCCCTCGTGGACGACACCCTCGACCCGATCGTCGACCTGGTCGCGTGGGCTGACGGCAGCACGGACGACCCGGCGCAGACCGTGGTCATGGTGGCGAGCGCCGACGGACTGGCCCGGCTCGCACCCGACGGCGAGACCGTGCTCGCGGGCACGAACCCCGTGGCGAACCAGAGCCCACGCGCCTTTCTGCCGTACGAGGACGAGGTCGCCGACCCGTCCCCGCCGAGGAACCGCAACGCCTACCCGTTGGCACGAGAGCGCCTGGCGCGCGTGTTCGCCCACGCCGACCGGTCGCCCGACCTCGTGGTCGTGCACACCCCACGCCACTACTGGCCCGACGAAGGCGGGCACGTCGGCGAGCACGGGTCGCTCGACGTGGTCCAGTCCCGCGCCCCGCTGATCGTCGCGGCGCCGGGAGTGGCCGGTCGCGGAGTCGTCGAGGGCTGGGCTCGGCTGGTCGACGTCGCCCCCACCCTCGCGGCCCTCGCAGGAGTAGGCGTGGACAAGCAGGTCGACGCCCGAGGTGAGCCCCTGGACGGCTCGGTCGTCGAGGCACTCGTGCCGGCGGACGCAGCATCCGCTCGGTGGGTGATCGGTCTGCTGTGGGACGGTGCCCACTGCGGTGAGCTGTTGGCCATGGCGACCTCGGGGCAGCTGCCGGGGGTGGCGCGGCTGCTCGAACGAGGCACCGCCCTCGACGGCGGTGCGCTGGCCGAGTTCCCGAGTGTCACCCTGGCCAACCACACCAGCCTGCTGACCGGGGTCGGGGTGCACCGCCACGGGATCCTCGGCAACGCCTACCACGACCGTCGGGAACGGCGCACGGTCGTCACCAACACCGGTTCGGCATGGCACCTCGCGTCGGGCTGGATGGACCCGGCGGTGCGCACCGTCTTCGACCTTGTCGCCGAGCACACGCCCGACGGCGCGAGTGCCTGCATCAACGAGGCCATCGACCGCGGCGCCACGACGTCGACGATGCAGCTGATCAGAGCCAGTGGGTCGGCCGGCGGCGCGGACGACCTCGGGCACCTTCTTCCCGACCCCACGTCCTCGCCGTTCCTGGAGTCGTCCGAGGTGCTCACCGACGAGTACTACGCCTGGTGCACCCAGGTGGACGACGCCGGGCTTCAGCAGATGCTGCAGGCGTGGGCCGACCCGGCGTCCGCACCGCGGCTCACGTGGTGGTCGGCCACGGTCACCGACGCGGGGCACCATGCCGGAGGCCCGCGCTCGCCGGTGGCGCGCCAGTCGCTGCGCGAAGCCGACCGACGGCTGCAGGTACTCCTCGACCACCTCGACGCGCAGGGCGTCGCCGACGAGGTCGCCGTCCTGCTCACCGCCGACCATGGGTTCGAGGGCAGCGACCCGGCGTGCCGGGGTTCCTGGGCTCCTGCGCTCGCGGCAACGGGTGTCGACGTCGAGGACGTGGGTCCGGGATTCGTCTACCTTCGCGGCTGATGCGGGAGGGCCGGCGCCTACGCTGCACGAGCGTGAGCAACCGTTTCGACGCGTGGGTACGCGCAGTCGGTACCGATCCCGACCCGCGGTTCACCCTGGCCAACGAGCGGACGTTCCTGGCGTGGGCGACGACGTCGCTGGGAACCCTCGGCATCGGGTTGGCTGTCGGGACGGTCATCCCGGGCGAGCCGGTGCCGCTGAAGGTCATCGCGGCGCTGTGGATACTGCTGTCGATCGTGATCGCCCTGCGGGCGCTGGTGCGCTGGTTCATCGTCGAGCGCGCCATGCGGCTCGGGCAGGGGCTCCCGCTGTCGCGGTCGATCCTGTGGGTCGCCGTCGCCATGGGCGCGCTGTCGGTCGCCTCGGCGTACGTGCTGGTCGTGGCACCGTGAGCCGGCCTGGACAGTCGGTACCCGAGTACGGACCCTCCGACGTCGGACTCGCGGGTGAACGGACGTCGCTGGCCTGGACCAGGATCGGGCTGTCGCTCGTCGCCGTCCCGACAGGGCTCGCCGCCTACGCGGCGGGTGCCTCACTGCCGGTGTCGCTGGTCAGCGCCGGCCTTGCGGCCCTCGTGGGCCTGTGGCTGCTGGTGCGCTCGCTACGCCGTCCACGCGCGGAGCCGAGCATGGTCGGTCGCGGCTCGGTCGTGCTCGACGCGCCGCGCGTCCTGCTCGCCGGAGCGACCGTCGTGCTCATCGGCGTGGCCTCGCTGTCCCTCGTTCTGCAGGGTGGCTGAGTCGGCACCTGCCGGTGCAGGCTCAGCCCAGCACGGCCGCTGACTCCAGCGCGTCGCGCAGCTCGGCGACGAATCGTGCCAGCGGGGCGCCGTCCACGACGTCGTGGTCGGCCTGCACGGCGATCCACAGGTGCTCGCGAGGCACGACGGCTCCGTCCCCGTCGAATCCAGGACGTGTCTCGAGCCCGCCGACCAGCACGTCGAGGGTGTGGACCAGGAACGGAAGTCCGACGCCACCGCCGCGTCCGTACATACCGACCGAGGACACGCCCACGGTGCCCATCAGGGCCTTCTGCCGATCGGGAAGCCGGCGTACCGCGCCGAGCATCCGGCTGCGCACGAAGGGGGGCAGGGCGAGGTACGCGCGGACGGAACCGGCCAGGTCGGCAGTCTCGCTGCGACTCGGGTCGACCTTGACGTCGCGCACCTCGGCGCTCAGGTCGTGCACGGAGCGCGCCTGAGCCGCCCGCAGCACGTGGTTCATCGGGAACGGCTGCCCGTCGACGTCGACCTCGACCGACATGTTGACGTCCACGTCGTCGAACATGACGACGCGTCCGCGCAGGTCACGGGCGGCGTGCAGGCGAGGGTGCGCGGCGACGGCTCGCGCCAGCGTGGCTGCGACGTAGACGGTCAGCGAGACCGAGCCCTCTGATCGCAGCCGCGGCAGCACGTCGGTGACGTCGGCGCTGAACCACGCCGAGATCGCGTGCCGACGGCTCGAGGCGGCGCCGATGTCGACGATCACGGCACGCATCGGTGAGTCGCGCTCGTAGCGCCGCGGTGCGCGGTCGGGGCGAGTCATCGTGCCCGGCCCTCGACGAGATCGGATGCGAGGGTGAGTGCGCCGACCACACCTGAGCGTGCCCCGAGCGCGGGACTGACGATGGCGTCGGAGTGTGGGCTGGCCGCTGGGTGGTCGAGCGCGCCGTTGAGCAGGTCAGCGGTCTGCGTGCGCACCGCGGCCAGCAGGCCGGGCAGCGCGAGCACGCCCCCGCCGAGCACGATGCGCGCGGGGGACAGCACGTACAGCAACGCCGTCGTGAGCTGGGCCAGGTAGAAGGCCTCCATCTGCACCGCGCGCGGCAGCAGGTCGTCCAGGTCGTCGGCCGGACGACCCCAGCGCGCGGAGATCGCCGGCCCGCAGGCGAGCCCCTCCAGGCAGATGCCGTGGAGTCGGCAGACGCCGGCGAAGTCGTCGTCGTGGTGCAGCCGCACGCTGAGGTGCCCGGCCTCAGGATGGGCACTGCCGTGCAGGGGCCGACCGGCGACGATGGCTCCGACACCGATGCCGGTGCCGACGGTCACGTAGGCGAGGTCGTCCAGCCCTGTCCCGGCGCCCCAGCGGTGCTCGCCGATGGCGGCCGCGGTGACGTCGGTCTCGACGGTGACGGGTGCCTCGACCACGCTGCGCACCGCGTCGACCAGGCGCGTGCCCTGCCAGCCGGGTTTGGGGGTCGCTCCGATCGTGCCGAACGTCGGCGACCGCGGGTCGAGCTCGACGGGGCCGAAGGCAGCGATGCCCACGGCCTCGACTCCCGTGCGGCGTTCGTGCCACTCGATGAAGGCTGCGACGCCGGCAAGGGTCTGCTCGGGAGTCGTGGTCGGCAGCGTGCGCACCTCGGCCACGTCGCGCGGTCCCGTCCCCGCGGCGCACACCACCTTCGTCCCGCCCGTCTCGACACCGATGAGCACAGCACGCGCCTCCCGTCCTCGCCCATCCTCACAGGCGGCGCGACCGTAGGCCATGCTTCGCGCATGACTGGCCGGCTCACCACTCGCGTGCTGCCCGAGAAGCAGCGTCGCACCCTCGTCGAGCTCACCGATGACCTCGACCTGACGTCGGGAGAGGTCGCCTCGAAGACGTCCGCGTTCTGGACGATGCTCACCTTGTCCGGCGTCATCGCGACCGCCGGCGTTCTGGCCGACTCCACGGCCACCGTCATCGGCGCGATGATCATCGCGCCGTTGGCGACCCCGATCATGGCCATGGCCCTGGGAGTGGCCAAGCGCAAGCCGGGATCGGTGAGCGCCGCCGGTCGTTTCGTGCTGCTCGGCGCCCTGCTGGTCATCGCCATCGGTGCCTTCTTCGGATGGGCGACTCCGGGGTCGGTGGACCTGCTCGGGAACCCTCAGATCGTCGGACGAACCTCTCCGGACGTGCTCGACCTGATCGCGGCCGTGGCCACCGGCTTCGCTGGTGCGGTCGCGCTGGCCCGGCGTGACGTCGCGGCTGTGCTGCCCGGTGTCGCCATCGCGATCTCCCTCGTCCCGCCGCTGGCCGTGGTCGGCATCTGCCTGGGGCTCGGCGCGGCCACGCTCGCCCTCGGGGCGCTGGTGCTGTTCCTGTCGAACCTGGTGGCACTGGTGCTCGCGGGCACCATCGTGTTCGCCAGCCTTGGCTACGGGGCAGTTCTGGTCAGCGAGGACGGCTCGCGGCGCGGGTCGCCACGCCGGGCCTACCTGACGATCGCCCTGGCCGCGTTCGTCGTCAGCGTCCCGCTGGTCGCCAACACCGTGGGCACCCTTCTGCTGTCCGTGCTCGCCGAGCGCGTGGAGGAGGTGGCCCAGGACTGGGTCTCGGCGGCGCCGGGCGCGAGCGTCGTCGAGGTCGAGTTCGTGGGCACCGACGTCTACGTACGGGTACAGACCCCCGGAGACCTGCCCGATGTGGCGAGCCTGGTCGTCGATCTCGACGGCGTTCTTCCGACGGGCATCCCGGTGGTGGTGACCACGTCGGTGGGGGAGAGGATCGAGGCGGGGACGACCGGATCCGGAGAGTGACCGGGGTGTGCCTGCCATGCTGGTGCGATGGAGGTGCTGCCCCTCGTGCTGACCGGAGGCTGGGCCTCCGGCATCAGTGCCTACGCCACCGTGCTGCTGCTGGGCATCATCGGTCGTACCGGTCTGGCGGAGGTACCCGACCTGCTCACCCGCACAGATGTGATGGTGGTCGCGGGCGTGCTGACAGCCGTCGAGCTCGTGGCCGACAAGATCGCCTGGCTCGACAGCGCCTGGGACGGCGTGCACACCTTCGTGCGCCCGGTCGTCGCAGCGGGCCTCGGCGCGGTGCTGGCCGGTCAGGCTGAGACCCTCGAGCAGGCCGGCGCGGCAGCCCTTGCAGCCGCCGTCGCGCTGCTGACCCACGCGGGCAAGGCAGGGCTGCGGCTCGGGGTCAACGCGTCTCCCGAGCCCGTCACCAACGTGGCAGTCAGCAGTGCCGAGGACGTCTCAGTCGCCGGTGTGCTGCTGCTGGCCACGCAGGCACCGTGGCTGGCCGCCGCGATCGCGATGCTGCTGCTGGCAGCCACGCTGGGCCTGGTGGTGTGGCTGTGGTCGCGCATCCGACGCGGCCTGCGCCGACTGCTCGGTCGTGGCGAGCAGTCGGTCCAGGCCCCGTCCGACCCCGGCGTGACCGATGGACGCTGAGATCAGCACAGCGCGGCCGGGGGGACGTTCGGGGGGACGGCACGGGACGGTTGGCCCAGGGACTTCGCGCCCGTGTCCGGCAAGGCTGGCCCCACGCATTGCCACGCCCTCGAGCTCGGGATGAACACATGACAGGTCAGCAGCCCAGATACCCCGGCGTCCCCATGGTGATCCATGGCAACGGAGCCGTCGCGCACGTGATGAAGCACGTCTGCGGCGGGGTGATCGGCTACCCCATCACCCCCTCCACCGAGATCTCGGAGCTGTACGAGGCCACCCGCGCCGAGGGCGGCACCAACGTCTGGGGCAAGCACCCCTTCTTCTTCGAGCCCGAGGGTGAGCACTCCGCGCAGAGCGGTGCGCTCGGCGCCGCGCTGACCGGTGGCCAGTTCATCTCCAACGCCTCGTCCAGCCAGGGCATCTTGTACGCGATGGAGTCGCACTACGTCACGGTGGGCAAGAAGGTCGGCGGCTTCGTGCTGCAGGTCGCCGCCCGCGTGGTGTCGAAGCACTCGCTCAACGTCATGGCCGGCCACGACGACGTCTACGCCCTTCTCTCGGCCGGCTACACCATCCTCTTCGGCTCCAACCCCCAAGAGGCGGCCGACCTCGCGGCCATCTCGTACCGAACGTCGGCGCTCTCGCTGATCCCGGTGGCCAACGCGATGGACGGGTTCGCCACCAGCCACATGCTCAGCGAGGCACGCATGCCTGAGCCGGAGCTGCTGCGCGGCTACCTTGGCGACCCGGCCGGGCGCATCGCGTGCCCCACGGTGGCCCAGGAGCTGCTGTTCGGCGCGAAGGGGCGCGTGTTCCAGCTCGGCCAGTACCTGGAGCGTCACCGCGACGACTTCCGCCCCACCGACCACGCGGAGCTCACCGCCTACCTGGCGCAGAACGACGAGCAGGTCGAGGCGGACGCCGAGGGCGACATGGTGCCCCAGACGTTGTCGTGGGTGCCGTCCGAGCTGCACGGGCAGTGGCGACGCCAGTGGGTCAACGCGCTGCCGAAGGGCACCCGCCAGCTCGTGCCCGCGCTGGTCGACGTGCACAACCCCGGCCTGACCGGGCCGGTGCAGAACCAGCCCGACTTCCAGGCCGGCGCCGTCGACCACCGCACCCACTTCGCCAGCGCCGTCCCAAGCCTCGTACGCCAGGCCATGGCGGAGTACGCGGAGCTGACGGGGCGCACCTACTCGCCCATCATGACGTACGAGACCGAGGACGCCGACTACGTGATGGTCGGCATGGGCTCCATCACCGACGACGTGCGAGCGGTCGTGGCGGTCCTGCGTGAGCAGGGTCTCAAGGTGGGCGTGGTATCGGTCAAGCTGCTGCAGCCCTTCGGTGAGGCCGAGCTGGTCGAGGCGCTGCGCGGGGCCACGGCGGTCACGGTGCTGGAGCGGTCGGACCAGACCGCACTGACGAGCCTGGTGACCCAGGCGCTGTTCAAGGCACGGGCCAATGCCGACTCCGAGCAGTACCCGGGCATCGGGTCGCTGGATGCCGTGCCGCGCCTGACGACGGCGATCTTCGGTCTCGGTGGCCACGACGTGCAGCCGCGCCACATCGTCGCGGCCTTCAAGAACATGATGACCGGCACCAGCGCACCGCTGATCTACCTGGGCTCGCAGTTCTTCGCCAAGAACCCGTCGCCGACCATGGCCCAGCTGCAGGACAAGCTGCGGGCGGCCTACCCCGAGACCGAGCTCATGGCCCTGGAGACCGAGCCGAACCCGGTGATGCTGCCCGAGAGCGCGATGCGCATCAGGTTCCACTCGGTAGGCGGCTACGGCACGATCGCGACGGGCAAGCTGCTGACCGATGTGCTGGCCGGGGTGCTCGGCATGCACTCGAAGTCCGCGCCGAAATATGGCTCCGAGAAGAGCGGCGCCCCGACGAACTACTACATCACGCTGAGCCCCGAGCCCGTGCTCATCACCAACGCCGAGCTCGAGGACGTCGAGATCGTGGTGTCGCCCGACCACAAGGCGTTCATCCACACCAACCCCCTGCGCGGCATGGTCGAGGGCGGAACGTTCATCATGCAGTCCGACCTCAGCCCCGAGCAGGTGTGGCGCGACCTGCCGAGGTACGCACGGCGCACCATCCGGGACAAGAAGATCCGGTTCATGGTGGTCGACGCGTTCCGGGTCGCCAAGGCCCACGCCCCGATCCCGGAGCTCGAGCTGCGCATGATGGGCATCGCCTTCATCGGCGCCGTCGTCGGGCACGTCGACCGGATCTCCCAGGGTGCCTCGGCCGAGGTCATCCAGCAGAAGGTGCGGGCCCAGATCGCGAAGAAGTTCGCCAGCAAGGGCGAGGCTGTCGTCGAGGCCAACATGGCTGTCATCGCCGACGGCATGGCGGCGACGACCGTCGTCGACTACGACGCTCCGGCGCTCGTCGCCATCGACGAGGAGACGGTGCGTCCGCACATCGTGCACAGTCCCTCGGTATCGGCCTCGATGTGCGGGACGTCCGCCGGCGCCAGCGGTCTGTTCGACCCGGCCTACTACGAGGACATCGTGGCGCGCCCGTTCCGTGAGGGCACGATCTCGGAGTCCCCGGTGCTGCCCGGCATCGGGCTGTTCATGCCCGCCGGTACCGCGGCCGGCAAGGACAAGGGTCTGTTCCGGCGCACCGTGCCGGAGTTCCACTTCGACAAGTGCACCGGCTGCCTGGAGTGCACGCTGGCCTGCCCTGACGCGGCGATCCCCACCATCGTCCACGAGATCCACGACGTGCTGCTGAGTGCCATCGACCTGCTGGAGGCAACCGAGCCCCAGCGGGCGGCGCTGCGCCGGCACGTGTACCCGTTGTCCGAGGGCGTGCGCGAGGCGCTGCGGCACGACACCGGCGACACCCCGTTCCACGAGATCGTCGCCCGTGCCGGAGCGGCCCTCGACATCGACGACCCGTCGACGGCACGCGGCTTCGAGCACCTTGTCGCCCGCCTTGCGACGTATCCCGTGGCCAAGACGCGGCCGTTCTTCGACGCCATGGAGAAGCAGCGGCCCGGCAGCGGCGGTGTGTTCGCCGCCGTCGTCGACCCGTGGAAGTGCACGGGGTGCCTGGAGTGCATCGAGGTCTGCGGCCCCGGGGCCCTCACCCCGCTCGAGCAGGACGCCGATGTGCTCGAGACGCTGCAGGTTCGGTTCGAGACGATGTCCGAGCTGCCCAACACTCCCAAGCGGTTCCTCGAGGGTTCGACGGTGCTGGACGGCGACCTCAAGCGGCTGATGCTCGACCGACCCAACTTCTACGCCACCACTGGCGGGCACGGCGCCTGCCGGGGCTGTGGCGAGGTCACCGCGCTTCGCCTGGTGATGGCGACCAACCATGCGCTCGGCGACGAGCGGCGCCGTCTGCACCTCAAGGAGCTCGACGAGCTGCTGCTCAGCCTGCAGGACAAGCTCGCGGGCATCGATCCCGCGGACGAGCAGCGCCGCACTCGCGTGGCCGGGCTGATCGCCACGCTGGAGAAGAGACTGTATCTGTACGAGAGCGGGCCGACCGGCAACGGGCCGGCCCCCACGGTGATCGCCAACGCCACCGGCTGCAGCAGCGTCTACGCCTCGACCATGCCGTTCAACTCCTACATCGACCCGTGGGTCAACAGCCTGTTCCAGGACACCCAGCCGCTGGCCAAGGGCATCTTCGAGGGAATCTCGGCCCAGGTCGCCGGCGACATCCGCGCGCTGCGGATGGCCCGCCTCGAGCTCGACGACGCCTACGACGAGGCCGAGCACTCCCAGGGCCTCACGATGCTGTCGTGGGACCAGTTCACTCCCGACGAGCTGACCCTGCTGCCCACCGTCCTGACCGTCGGTGGTGACGGTGCCAGCTACGACATCGGCTTCGGTGCCATGTCACGCGTGCTGGCCAGCGACACGCCGATCAAGATCCTCGTGCTCAACTCCGGTGCCTACTCCAACACTGGAGGGCAGGCCTCGACGTCGAGCTTCACCGGCCAGGACTCCGACCTGTCCCGCTTCGGCGGGGCCCACCACGGCAAGCACGAGACTCGCAAGGAGCTGGGCCTGCTCGCGTCGTTCCACCCGAACGTGTTCGTGTGCTCGACCAGCACGGCGATGCACGGGCACTTCCTCAAGGCGACGATGGAGATGCTGAACTACCAGCGGCCCGCCGTCATGGACGTCTACACCCCCTGCGGGTCGGAGCACGGTGTGTCGGAGTCGTCGTCGAACGCACGGGCGAGGCTGGCGGTCGAGAGCCGCATGCACCCGCTGTTCGTGCACGACCCGCGCCACGGCGCCCACCTGCACGACTGGTTCTCGATCGACGGCAACCCCGACGCCGACAAGACCTGGACGTCGTCCACGCTGGAGTACATCGACGACGAGGGGCAGCTGAGGCTGCTGACGACCCCCCTGACCCCGGCCGAGTTCGCGCTGGGCGAGACCCGCTTCAAGAAGCAGTTCCGGCGGCTCCGAGACGACGAGGACGAGCGTGCCGTGCCCATCGACGAGTACGTCGAGACGGCCAAGCAGGACCGAGGCGACACCGTTCCCTTCGTCTACGCCACCGACGACGACCGTCGGCTGATCAAGGTGGCCTGCTCCACCGAGATCGTCATGCTGGTCGAGGATCGCCGCCGGTACTGGCAGACCCTGCAGTACCTGTCCGGCGTGCACGAGGCGCAGCTGACCGCCCTGCACGCCAACGACATCAAGGAGCTGCGCGAGAAGTACGAGCAGGCGACGGCGGCGCGCGAGACGGCGATCGACGACATCGCCCGAGCGATGACCGAGCTCGCCACGTCCAGTACGGCCCCGACGGCCGGGTTCGGTGGCTTTGCCGCGCCCAGTGCCACCACCGCGGCCGCACCGGCCGCACCGGCCGCGTCTGCCGCGGCCGGGGGGACGGCTGTGGCGGATCGTCCGGTCTGGCTCGCCCCGGAGGACGAGGCGCTGTGCACCGACTGCGGTACCTGCTACCAGGAGCTGCCGCAGTTCTTCGAGCGAACGACGAAGATCATCGACGGCGCCGCACGTCCGGTGGCGGTGATGATCGAGGGCTCACTGGAGTCGGTCGAGATCACCGATGCCCTGCGCAAGCGCATCGACCGGGTCAAGGCCAACTGCGACGCGGAGATCATCAAGTGACCGCGGGCGCCGGCGACCTGTCCGCGTACCTGCAGGCCAGCAGCACGCTGGAGTCGAGCCGTGCCCAGGTGCAGACGCTCGAGCACTCCGAGCCGGTGGAGTCGTTCAACCACCAGCTCGACCTGCTCAGGCGCCGGCTCATCAACGAGCCGCGGGCGTTCCGCGACATCTTCATCTCCGACGGCATGGCCGCTGTCGCCTACGAGTTCGCCCATGACGAGCTCAGCGAGCCGTTCGTGAAGACCTTGTGGGCGATGATGCTGCGCGGGGACGATGCCAGCACGGTTCTCATGCGGTTCATCTGGGCGCTGCCGCTGGGCATGAAGCGCAAGTTCATCCGCGCCATCGACGCGCACCTCTCCGAGCAGTACCCGATGTTCAAGGGCCTGAGCAACAACTGGCCCTCCGGTAGCTGGATCCCCCCCTACATCCGTGAGGCCGACGACCGGGCGCACGACTTCGGCCTGGTCAACGAGGGCTACCTCGGATACATGGACCTGGGCTACTCCTCGCGCGACGTCGACCTCTTCGTCTGGCTCGAGGTGCTGCGCGACAAGCAGTGCGACGACAGGCCGTGCGAGCTCGGGGCCTTCCTCGCCGGCTGCAGCGAGCCCAAGGGCGGCTGCCCGGTCTCGATCCACATCCCGCAGGTGATCGACCTGATCGGCAACGGCAAGTTCAAGGAGGCGCTCGAGCTGGTCGAGGGCAGCAACCCGCTGCCGGACGTGACCGGCCGGGTCTGCCCGCAGGAGCTGCAGTGCCAGGGTGTCTGCCTGCAGAAGCTGCCGATCGCGATCGGCCAGCTGGAGTGGTTCCTGCCTGAGCGCGAGAAGCTGGTCAACCCCGGAGGCGACGCGGTGCGCTTCGCCGGGCACCGTGACCCGTGGAAGGCCGCCGCCCATCCGCCGGTGGCGATCGTCGGGTCGGGACCGTCCGGCCTGATCAACGCCTACCTGCTGTCCGCCGAGGGCTTCCCGGTGACGGTCTTCGAGGCGTTCCACGAGCTCGGGGGAGTGCTGCGCTACGGCATCCCGGAGTTCCGCCTGCCCAACGACCTCATCGACGACGTCGTGGGCAAGATCAAGATGCTCGGCGGCAAGTTCGTCACCAACTTCGTGGTGGGCAAGACGGCGTCGTTGGAGGACCTGCGGGCCGCGGGCTTCTGGCGCATCTTCGTCGGCACCGGTGCAGGTCTGCCCCGGTTCATGAACGTGCCCGGCGAGCACCTGCTCAACGTCATGTCGGCGAACGAGTTTCTCACCCGGGTCAACCTGATGCAGGCCAGGCGCCCCGACTACGAGACTCCGCTGCCCGAGACCGAGGGCAAGAACGTGATCGTGATCGGGGGCGGCAACACGGCGATGGACGCTGCGCGCACGGCCAAGCGCCTCGGCGGCAACGTGACCATCGTGTACCGGCGCACCCAGAAGGAGATGCCGGCCCGCGTCGAGGAGCTCGAGCACGCCATCGAGGAGGGCATCGCCGTCCAGGAGCTGCGCTCACCCACGGAGTTCGTCGGAGACTCCACCGGCTTCGTCACGGCGGCGACGCTCGACGTCATGCAGCTAGGTGAACGGGACTCGTCCGGTCGCCGGCGCCCGGTGTCGACCGGTCGAACCGAGACCGTCCCGGCCGAGCTCGTGATCATGGCGCTGGGCAACGACGCCAACCCCCTCATCAAGGACTCCGAGCCACGCATCGCCACCTCGAAGTGGGGCACGCTCGAGCTCGACCACAAGGGATCGCAGCAGACCACCCTGGAAGGCATCTACACCGGCGGCGACGCTGCCCGTGGCGGGTCGACCGCCATCCTGGCGGCCGGTGACGGGCAGTCGGCGGCGCGCGAGATCCTGGGGACGACGAACCTGCCACCCGACGAGATCCGTGACCGGGTTCGTCGGGCCGAGGTCTACTCCGACACGGGGGCGACGGCGCAGACGATCCTGGCGAAGAGCCACCTCAGCGACGGCATCGAGGAGTTCACCGTGCACTCGCCGCTGGTCGCGCGGGCCGCGAAGGCGGGCCAGTTCGTCCGCGTGCTGCCCCGACCGGATGGTGAGCTCATCCCGCTCACGCTGGCCGACTGGGATGCCGAGGCAGGCACGATCTGCCTCGTCGTCCAGGGCGTCGGCACCAGCAGCGTCGAGATCAATGCGATGGCGGTCGGCGAGGCCTTCACCGGGATCGCGGGTCCTCTCGGCCGCCCCAGCGACATCCGTGAGTACGAGTCCGACGAGACGGTCGTGTTCACTGCCGGTGGGCTGGGCCTGCCCCCGGTCTACCCGATCATGGTCGAGCACCTGCGGCGCGGCAACCATGTGACGCTGGTCGCCGGCTTCCGCAGCAAGAATCTGATGTTCTGGGACCAGCCCCACGAAAGGGTCGGGCGGCTGCAGGCCGAGTACGGCGACCAGCTCGACGTGGTCTACACGACCAACGACGGCAGCTTCGGCATGGAGGGGTTCGTCACCGGGCCGCTGGAGCAGATGCTGCAGGCCAACCAGCGCGGCGAGGGCCGCACGGTGGCCGAGGTGGTCACCATCGGCCCGCCGCTGATGATGCGCGCGGTCAGCGACCTGTCCAAGCGCTACGACACTCCCTGCGTGGCGAGCCTGAACTCGATCATGGTCGACGCCACCGGGATGTGCGGCGCCTGCATGGTGCCGGTCGTCATCGAGGGAAAGATGGTGCGCAAGCACGCCTGCATCGACGGCCCCGAGATCGACAGCCACATCATCGACTGGGAGAAGTTCTTGCCGCGGTTCGGCCTGTTCAAGGCCCAGGAGCAGCGCAGCAAGGCGGCACACGGCCTCGCCTAGGCAGGCTCGCGCATCGTGTCGAGGGCGGCCAGCACGGCCTCGACACTCGTCTGCGGGTTGACGACGATCAGGCGCAGGACGGTGCGCCCCTGCCAGGTGGTGGGCAGGCACAGGATCACGCCCGCCAGCGCCATCCGGTGCGACCAGTCCGCGTACTGCTCCGGCGTCCACCCGGGCCGCTCGAACAGCAGCACGGAGAGCTCGGGAGCCAGGACGAGCCGCAGGTGGTCGCTGTGCTCGATGCCGGCCGCGATGCCGCGGGCGACGGCCAGGGTGTGCTCGATCGCCTGCCGGTACCGGTCGGTGCCGTGCGTGGCCAGGGAGAACCAGAACGGCAGGCCTCGTGCCCGACGGCTCAGGTGGATGGCCAGGTCAGCAGGGTTCCACTCGTCGCGATCGATGGAGTCGAGGTAGGACGCGTGCTGGGAGTGCGCGAGCCGAGCCGTGTCGGGGTCGCGGTAGAGCAGGGCGCAGCAGTCGTAGGGCGCGAACAGCCACTTGTGCGGGTCGACGATGAAGCTGTCCGCCCGCTCGATGCCCTCGAACAGGTGCCGCGCGCTCGGGGCCGCCAGCGCGGCTCCTCCGTAGGCGCCGTCCACGTGCAGCCATACCCCGTGCTCGCCGCAGACCCGGGCCACGTCGGCGAGGTCGTCGACGACACCGCCGTTGGTGGTGCCCGCCGACGCGACGACGGCGAAGACCTGCGGGTTCTGGGCGAGTCGGTCGTGCAGAGCCGCACCGGTGAGGTGACCTCGAGCGTCGGTGGCGACAGTGACGACGTCGACGTCGAGCACGCGGGCTGCTGCGAACACCGACGAGTGCGCGCCCTCGGTGCACGCCAGGGCCCACCCAGCGGAGGGCCGGCCGCCACGCCGCCGGACGATCGTCTCGCGTGCGGTGACCAGGGCCGAGAGCGTGCCCGAGGTGCCGCCGGCCACGAACGTGCCGCCGGCGTCAGCAGGCCACCCCAGCAGCTCGACCAGCCAGCCCAAGGCCTCGTTCTCGGCGAAGATCGCCCCGGCTCCGGTCTCCCAGATGCCTGCGAAGATGTTGGCGGCACTGGTGGCCAGGTCGAAGGCCACTGCCGCCCGGGTCGGGGCGGAGGGCACGTAGGCCAGGTTCATGGGGTCGTCCTGCGACCGGGTGGCGGGGGCCAGAACCTCGTCGAACGCGCGCAGCGCGGCCTCGCCGCCGATTCCCTGCGGAGTGATCGTCTTGCCGACGGCGAGGGCAAGCTCGCGCGCGGGCCGGGCGGTCGTCTTCGGGTCGGAGTGGCTGACCACGCGCTGCGCCGCCCAGCGCACGACGGCCTCGACCGTCGTCGTCTCGTCTGGCCAGAACGTCTCGACGTGGTCGCTGCCGGTCACCCTCGCAGACTACGACCGCGGCGCTCGTAGGCTCTGCTCGTGCAGCGGGACCCCGACGCTGCGGGCCATCGGAAGGCCGCTGCCCGAGCTCACTGCGCATCGCCAGCGGCTGCTCGACACCCTGGTCCAGCCGCGGCACGCGCGGTCTACTCCGGGGTGCTGTTCGACGCCCTGGGGCTGGACGACCTACCAGCGACGGCGGCACGCCGTCGACCTGCGCAGCGGCACGTATCTGCCGATGTGGGCTCCCGCCCGCTCAGAGCAGGCCACGACCGTACGAGTGCGCCTGGTGCGCCGTCGTCGACGTGCTCGAGCAACCGGGCTGACGCGAGCGTTGCAGCCGGGGACGGAGGCGGTCAGCCGTGCCCCTTGAGGATGATCTTGATCATCCTGAGGTTGATGGCGCCGAAGCGCATGAGCTGCGTGGGCAGCGACGTGCGGCTGCGGACTGTCTTGTCGGTGGGCAGCGGTGCCGCAGCGATGCTGCTGTCGACGTCGCTCATCGCGGGCTCCTCAGGGGGGTCGGGGCGGTGTGCCTGCTCATTCGGGGATCACGAACCAGCCGGGCTTCGCCTTGGCCTTGTAGATGAACAGGTAGTGCAGCATCGTCTTGGTCCAGTGCCCGGCGAGTCCGATCTCGCCGTAGGTGTCCTTGGTGCTACGCCCGGTGCCCGGGTAGGCCTGGTAGTCCGGCACCACCGGGTACATCGTCATCGCGGCGGCCGTGCCGCTGCGCAGCCCCGTCCCGGCGGAGGCGATGCAGGCCGCCCCCATGTGCGCCATCGATGCGGTGTGGGCGTGGGCGTCGGGGTTCTTGATCATGTCGACGATCGTCTCGGCCGCGGTTCTGCCCATGATTCCCGACGGCATGCCGGTGCGTGGGGGAGCGGGAGCGATGACGGTGCCGTTGGGGCTGGAGCGGGGGCGCGAGATCTGGTGCGGCGGTGCGAAGGCGATGCCCACGGCGAACACGGTGGGGTAGCCGGGCACCTGGTAGGTGCTGGGCCAGTCCTCGGCGCGCCAGTCCTCGTAGGGCTTGGGTGTGTAGTCCGCGTCCACCTTCATGAAGCCGCTCGGCGCGAACAGCCTGTCGGTGATGTCGGCGCCGGCCGCGTCGTAGGCCTTCATGTCGGCTCCCCGGAACGGGGGGAGCAGCATCGCGAAGTCGAAGCGCAGCTCACCGAGGCTGCCGTCGAGCAGCTCGTAGTGGATCACGCCCGGCTCCACACGATGCACGTGGGCGCCGGCGATGGCCCGCACGCCCCGCTCGCGGAACAGTGACTCCGTCCACGTCTTGCTCGTCGTCTGGAACCCCTGCTGCGTGAACGTCATGCCGTCGACGCCGAAGTCGCCGAGGGCGTACTCGTTGGTGAGGTAGACGATGTCGGCCTTGTCGCGCACCCCGGCCTGGCGGATCTCGTGCTCGACGTTGAAGACGTACTCGAACGCGGCACCCTCGCACGTGCACGTGCCGTGACCGACGCCGACCACGATGGTCTGCTGCCGGCCCTGCTTCATCGCCTCGATCGCGCGGGCCAGCTCGGCTGCTGCGTCGGTGGCATGGCTCGCTGTGCACACAGACACGGTGTGGCCGTCCGGGCCCAGCCCGGGCGTGGCACCGAAGTTGAGCTTCGGCCCTGTGGCGTTGACCAGGCAGTCGTACTCGAGCTGCGCAGTCGTACCCGCCTTGGCCGGGTCGGTGTAGCTGATGTCGACGTACGGTCTGGCGTGCTCGGCATCACCCTCGGGATGGATGGCGACGCCCATGGCCTGGTGGAACTCGATGCCCTTGCGCTGGTAGATCGGAGCCAGCGGGAACGTCACCTGCTGGGTGGTCATCTTGCCGACACCCACCCAGATGTTGGACGGGATCCAGTTGTACTGCGAGTTCGGGGTCACGACGACGACCTCGTGCGACGTGCCCAGCTTGCGGCGCAGATGCAGGGCGGCTGTGTGGCCGGCCACTCCCGCACCCAGGACGACGACTCGTGCCATTCGGAGCTCCTCGCACTCGACTACGTGCCGGTTGTATCCCGAGTCAGGTCCTCGGACCAGGGTCCAAAAGGCCCGGTGGAGGTGAACTGGGCCACTCCTCTCGCAGCGGCTGTCGGCTCAGCCGGTCTGGCGGAGGTCGCGGCGGTCGAACGCCGGGTACGCCAGCGCGACGAGTGCTGCCGTCAGCCCGAGCAGCACCCCGGCGTCCCCCCACGCCATGCCGTTGTTGAGCGGGTCGCTGCCGAGGTAGTAGTAGAACGGCGACAGTCGTCCCCACCAGGAGTCGCTCAGCGACGCCAAGGCGTTCAAGGTGTGCAGCACGAGCGCCGCCCCGACGGGGATGAAGATGGCGAACCGGGTACGTCCGGTCAGGGCGCCGACCAGCAGGGCCAGGGCTCCGAACAGCAGCCCGACGAGGGTTGCCAGGGCGGCGGTGGCCGCGATGTTGGAGTAGTCCATGCCCAGGCTGCTGATCCAGTTGCCTGCCGACGTGCCGGCGAAGACGACCATGCCGACGGTCACTGCGTACAGCACCATCGCTGCGAGCTTCTCGGTCAGCACCGTGCTGCGACGCACCGGGTTGGCCAGCAGGATCCCCATGGTGCGGTTCTCCTCCTCGCCTGCCAGGGCCTTGGCCCCCAGCGTGATCGTGACGACCATCAGCGCGATGGGCGTCACCAGCCCGAAGCTCTCGATCTGGTAGTAGCCCTCGGGGGTGCTGAGGTCACCGCCACCGAACAGGGCCAGCAGCTGCTCGGGGAACGATGCGCCGAGCTCGATGACGGCGTCGTCGATGACCGAGTAGATCGGACCCATCATCACGCCCATGACGAAGAACATCAGCCCAGAGACGACGAGCAGCAGGCCCTGGTGCTCCGAGGCTGACTTGACCCAGATGTGGGAGACCCTCGCCCCGCCGGCCAGTCGCTCGGTGGCGGCAGCCGTGAGTGGGTGCGCGCGCAGCGTGTCGACGAGGCTGACGCCCGTCGACTTGCTGCGCAGGTCTCGGCGGTTGACCCCGACGAACGCCACGACGAACAGAGCAAGGCTCGCCCCGCCGAGAACGGCGATGTGGCCCCCGTCGACACCGTTCATGAGCGGGTCGCTGCCCGCGAAGTAGTACCACGGGAAGGCCTTCGCCCAGTTCTGCGCGCCCTCGATCATCGGCAGCAGCCCGACGGCGAAGAACGACACCGCGAGGACGCCGGCGCTCACCCCGGACGCGACACCGGTCCGGCCGGTCCACGCGCCGATCGCGAGGGCGAGGAATCCGTAGAACAGCGTGCCCACGACCAGGTGCAGTGTGAAGGCGGTGACGTCCATCCCCTCGATGCTGACGTCGAGGCTGGCCGGAGTGGCCAGGCCTGCGCCCCACAGGGCGAGGCCACCGAGCCCCATCAGCACGAGCATGGCCGCCGTCTTGGCCACGAGCACCTGGCTGCGGCTGCGTGGGTTGCCCAGCAGCACCCCGATGGTGCCCTTGCGTTCCTCGCCTGCGATGAACGCCGAGCCCATCGCGATGGCGATACCCGCCAGGATGATGGCGCCGTAGGAGGAGTAGATGGCGTTGTAGGCCAGGGACGCCACGTCGGCGTCCTCGCCGATGCCGATCAGCGACTCGAACGCCGGCGGCAGGCTCGAGTAGATGCTCAGGTCGATGTCCTGGTACACGACCATGCCGAAGTACAGGAGCGCCGCCAGGCTGAGCACGCCGATCGTCACTCCGCGCCAGCGGTCGAGGATGGTCTTGCTGAAGACGGTGGTGAGCAGCATCAGCGGCTCACGTCCCCCCGCGCCGCCACCCCGTTGTTCTCGTCGTGGTAGTACGCCAGGAAGATCTCCTCGAGGTCGGCCTCCTGCGTCGAGATGTCGATGACGTCGTAGTGGTCACCGACCGTCCTGAGCAGGACGGCCATCTTGCCCTCGTACGACAGCCGGGCGCGATGGTTCTCCACGGTCACGTCGCGGACGCCGTCCATGCTCGCGAGCACGTCGGCGTCCGGTGGCGAGGCCAGCTCGAGCTCGACGCTGCGCATGCCCTTGGACCGCAGGCTCGACACCGACTCACGCGCGATCAGATGCCCGTGCCGGATGATGCCGACTCGGTCAGCGACGCGCTGAACCTCCGACAGCGTGTGGCTCGACAGAAAGACGCTCGCCCCCTCGGCCACGACTTCGCGCATCATCGCCTGGAACTCCCGCTGCACCAGCGGGTCGAGGCCGTTGGACGGCTCGTCCATGATCAGCAGCCGGGGTCGGTTCATGAAGGCCTGGATCACTCCGACCTTCTGCCGGTTGCCCGAGGACAGGTCGCCCACCTTCTTGCTCAGGTCGGCTCCCAGACGCTCGCCCAGCTCGTCGACGTAGGCCCAGTCGACTCCGCCTCGCAGGTTGGCGAAGTAGGTCAGCGTGTCCCTGCCCGTCAGGTTCGGGTACAGCGACAGGTCCGAGGGCAGGTAGCCGATGTGGCGCCGGATCTCGACCGACTTCTCGTGGCAGTCCAGCCCGAGGATGGACGCGCGCCCAGAGGTCGGTCTGATCTCGTCCATCACCGTGCGGATCATCGTCGTCTTGCCGGCCCCGTTGGGTCCGAGAAAGCCGAACACCTCACCCGGGCGGACGTCGAGGTCGAGGTCGACCAGAGCCTTCACGTGGCCGTAGTGCTTGGTCAGTCCCTCGGTGTGCAGGGCGATCTCGTCAGTCATGGCTGTCCTCCCCAGCAGCGGCCAGGTCGTCGACCGCCTTGTCGATGGTGGCGGCCATCGCATCGCTGAAGATGCCGCGGCCGAAGATCTCGTAGACGGGGCCCACGTACCGGGCCATCTGCGGCGAGGCCGCCACGTCCGGGTCCAGCAGGTCCACACCGAGCAGGCGGTGCAGGTGGCGGTGCAGGACGAGTGCGCCGAGGCTCCACAGCACCAGCAGCGCGGCGCGCCCGCGAGGGTCGTCGGTCGGTCGGAGCATTCCCGACGCGACCCCGGCCTCTGCGTACACGACGGCATCGTCGACGAGGTCGTCGACGAGACGGGCGACGGCGGGGGAGTCGTCGCCGAGCACTGCCGCCAGGTAGGCGGTCAGCTCGGCGATCGGTGCCGCGCGCAGGGCGGAGACGATGTCGAGCCCGGGCCCGGCAGCCAGGGCATCGCTCTTGTGCTGACGGATCACGCCCACGACGTGGTCGTCGCAGGCGGCTCGCAGCCGCTCCATCGAGCCGAAGTGGTGCATGACGGAGCCCGGGGACACGTTGGCGGTGTCGGCCACGCGCCTGGCCGTCAGGGCGGGCGTGCCCTCGGCTGCGACGAGGGCGATCGCTGCGTCTCGGATCCGCGCCCGTGTCGTGCGGTCGTCAGTGCCGGCCGTGGCTACCCGTTCCGCTCCCCGGTCAGGCCTGGCTGAACGCACGTACGCATTATTGAACGATCGTTCAGCCCAGTCAAGCGGCTCGCGCCGCGGCTACTCGGCAGGCAGCTGCTCGGCGTACTCGCGCAGCACAGCCGCGCTGCGGTCCAGGGCGGCACGCTCGTCGTCGCTGATGGTCGGGTGCAGCACCCGGCCGACGCCCTGCCCGGTCACGATGCGGGGCAGGGCCAGCGAGCAGCCGTACTCCGCAACGCTGGCCGTCACGGAGTAGATGGCGTTCTCGTCGCGCAGGATCGACTCGACCAGACGGGCGGTGGAGGCCCCGATGCCGAAGTAGGTGGCGCCCTTGCCCTCGATGATGGCGTAGGCCGCGTGCACCGTCTCGTCGGTGATGCGGGCCCTGACGTCGTCGTTCCACTCCGCTCCGGTGATGCGGGCGAACTCGTCGAGAGTGAGCCCCCCGATGTCCATGGACGACCAGCCGAGAACCTCGGAGTCGCCGTGCTCGCCGTAGACGTAGCCGTGGCAGTGGTGCGAGCTCACGCCCATGTGCTGGGCGACGAGCTGGCGGAACCGCGCCGTGTCGAGCACCGTTCCGGTGCCGAAGACCGTGCCTGGCCGGGCGCCCGCCGCATAGGCGATGCGCTCGCTCAGCTCGGTCATGATGTCGACGGGGTTGGCCGACACGAGGATGATCGCGTCCGGCGCCGCCTCGACGATCTGCGGGATCACGGACCGGAAGATCGCGGCGTTGCGACCCAGCAGCTGAAGCCGGGTCTCCCCGGGCTTCTGGTTGACCCCGGCGGACATGATGACCACGCGTGCGCCGGCGAGGTCGGCGTAGTCGCCCGACGTGACTCGGACGGGGTGCGTGAAAGTGGTGGCGTGGGCGATGTCTCGGGCCTCGGCTTCTGCCTTGGCCTTGTTCACGTCGAGGATCACGACGTCGCTGGCCGACCCCCGGATGGCCATCGCGTAGGCCGTGGCTGCTCCGACGAACCCTGCACCGACAACTCCGACCTTCATCCTGACTCCTTCGACAGTGGGCTTCGCTGAGACCGACGGTAGGCGTGCCGTGCCTGCCGCGTGCGCGATACGCGAAACTGGCAGCCCTCGACGCGCTCGCTCACCGGGCGATCTCGGCGCCGGCCCCGACGAGGTGGGCGAGCTCGCTGCGACGGTGCAGGCCGAGCTTGCGGAACACGTTGGACAGGTGGAACTCCACCGTCCGCACCGAGAGGAAGAGCATCTCGGCGACCTCGTGGTTGGTGGCCCCGGTCGCGACCGCGAGGGCCACCCGTCGCTCCTGGGTCGTGAGCGGCGCGAGCGGGCCAGCTGGCGCCACGCGGTCGGGGCCGGCGCGGTCGAGCAGCGCTTGCACCGCCCGGGTCCAGGTCGAGGCGCCGAGCAGGGC
>CAYNWB010000012.1:25433-53861 GCA_964400785.1 uncultured Actinomycetes bacterium
TCGGTGTGCGTCGAGCAGGTGGCGGGCGTAGGCGAGGTGGGTCCGCGCGGCTGCGGCGTGGTCGCCGCCGGCGGCGTGCTGCGCCAGGGCGGTGCGGAACAGGCTGTCGATCTCGTGGTCGTCAGCCAGCAGAGCCAGCAGCCTGGTGCGGACCGCCCGCGCGTCCGGGTCGACGTCGCCCAGCGCGGCGAGCCGGGGCGCCAGGGTGCTGCAGAGATCTCGGGCGGCTGACCGGTCGCCTGTCCCGAGGTAGGCCTCGACGAGGTCGATACGGCCGGCCAGCGGCGCATCGGTGCACCCGCGACCCCACAACGGACACAGCGAGACCCGCTCGAGTGCCGAGACCGCAGCCTGCGGGTCGTCTTGCGCCAGGGCGAGCACCCCCTCGGCGTAGTCGGCACTGGCCATGGCCCGTCGGTCGCCCGCCTGCGTCGCGCGCCGGCGCAGGGTCGCGAGAACCACACGTGCGGCCTCGGGGCTGTCACGTGCGACGGACAGCTCAGCCAGCAGTGACAACGCCGATCGCTCCTCGGCACTGGCGCCGACGGCCCTGGCGACGTCGGCGGCCTCCTGCGCCAGCACGGCCGCAGCGTGCCACCGCCCCTGGCGGCGCGACCTCCAGGCCTGGATGACCGCGACGGCGGCGTGCGCGCTGCCCTCCTCGCCGGTCAGTCTCGCCGCCAATGCCTGCACCCGGGCTCGGGCACTCGTGGTGTCGACCATCAGCAGCTCGTCCAGCGCCACCACCGTGAGCAGCTCGGCCAGCGTGGTGCGGTCGGACTCAGCCCAGCGGCTGGCCTGCTCGCGAGCGGCGCAGACCTCGCGGGCGCCCTCGCACGTGCGTCCCCCCATCAGCAGGGCCACGCCGTGCACAGCGTCGCCGAGCCAGCCGGGGGCCCCGTCGCCATCGCCCCCGGGTCGATCTCGACACCAGCGGTGCAGCTGCTCGGCCGCCTGCAGCGCCAGTGTCGGTTCGCCTGCCATCCACGCTGTGGCTGCCGCGTTCCAGAGCAGCCACGGAGTGAGGGTCGGAGTCGTGGCCGCGGCATGCTGGGCCGCGACGAGGGCGCTGGTGGCGGCACGACTCAGGTCGGTCTCGGCGAGCACCTCTGCGCGCAGCCACTCCCGCCAGACCACGTCGTGAGCAGGCAGGGGCAGATCGGCCAGCAGGTCGAGCAGCTCGTGCGCCCCGGTCGGCGACGTCGACTCCGCCAGCCAGATGCGGGCGGCCTGCACGGCCCGCGCAGCTCGCCGACCCGGATCAGTGGTGGCCTGCGCCGCCGCCGTCCATGCCCGGGCGCTCTCGTCTGGTTCGTCGCGATCCTCGGCCCGACGGGCCTGCTGCTCGAGCAGGTCGGCGACGTGTGCGTCCCCGGCTCCAGCGGCTGCTCCCAGGTGCCGGATGACGACCGGCGGAGGTCGACCCAGGCGCTGCGCGGTCTCGGCCACCAGCCGGTGCATCGCGCGGACCACGTCGGTCTCGTGGCTGTCGAGCACGGCGGCGCACGCGACGTGGGACACGACCGCTGGAGCCTGCCCGCGCGCTGATCTCACCAGCCCGACGGCCTGGGCCGGGTCGAGGTCGCTGCGTCCGCAGCCGAGCTCGGTGAGGACGGTGTCGAGAAGTGCCGCGTCACTTCCGTCGAGCACGGCGAGCGCGAGCAGGGCCTGTCGTGTGCGCTCCGTGAGCTCAGCCACCGTCGAGCACCAGGCCCGTCGGAGCCTGTCGTGCACCGGCTGCGGGTCGGGAATCGGCTCCGCCCCGGCGATCTGGCTCGGCGTCAGCAGGCGATGCACCTCGACGATGGCGAGCGGTGTGCAGTCGAGGCTTCGGACGATGCGCCGTGCCTGCTCAGGGTCGAGAGGTCGCCGGATCGAGCGGCGAAGCAGCGAGACCGCGTCCGGCTCGGCCAGGGGGCCGACCTCGACCTGCCGCCAGGCGACCAGGCGGCGGTCGTCGCCGATCGGGGGACGGCCGGCGGCCAGCACCAGCGTCCTGGTTGCCGTCAGGCGCCCGGAGGCGAGCGCGAGGACGGCGAGTGACTGCTCGTCGGCCCACTGCAGGTTGTCGGCCACGACGAGCACCGGGCGGGTGGTCGAGGCGTCGCACAGCAGGTCGCGCAGCACGGTCGCGGTGGAGTCAGGAGCGCTCGGCAGGTGCAGCTCATGGGCCAGGGAGTGCATGAGGTCGTGCACCAGCGCCAGCGCCGTCTCGGTGCCACCGACCGGGGCTGCGGCCGTCGCGACGAGCCAGCCCCGGGTCGACGCGCGATCCCGGGCATGCTCGAGCAGCAACGTCTTGCCCATGCCGGGAGGGCCGACGAGCAGCAGGGACACGTGCTGCCCGCCCTCGGCGGCCTGCATGGCCTGATCGAGGGACGTCAGAAGGCCTGACCGGCCGACGATCACATCTCGATCGTCGGCCCTGGACACGGCGGCGTCCAGGGGAGGAGGGCCCCGGGTGAGAACCCGGTGGTTCCACGGAAGCAGGCTGGCCCGGGTGGGTCGAGCATGGGAGGTGAGACGAGGAGGAGCCATGGCGAAGACCCTGCACCCCAAGGACAGTGAGGAACTTCGGCAGGCGCGTGGCGTGCCGCCGGAGGAGATCATCACCGAGCCGCACAAGAAGGTGGCCCTGCACGAGATGCCGGACCTCTCGAAGGAGGCTCCGGAGGTCGAGTACGGCCAGCCGAAGCGGTCGTGGCTGCGCTACGTCGCGGTCGGCGTCGCCGTCGGGGCCGTCGCCGTGGCCGGCGGGCTGGTCATCAGCGCGGTGACCGGCACCGGGACGGGCCTGGACATCGCCGCGTTCGACTACAGCCTGGGTCGTGAGCACCTGGCGCAGACCCCTGGTGGGTTCCCGACCTACGTCGCCCCGGACGGCACGGTGCCCTACCCCCGTAGCCTGGACATGGAGCACCTCGCCCAGGCCCCCGGTGGGTTCCCGGTGGCGGTGACCGGTGGGTTCCCGGCGAGGAGCCTCGACATGGAGCACCTTGCGCAGACCCCCGGTGGGTTCCCGGTGAGCGCCCTCGATCTGTACGGAGACGTGCCGTACGCCCGTCCGGACTCCCCGCCGATCGCTGAGGCTGTGACCCTGGACATGTACAGCCAGCCGTACTACCGGCCGGACAGCCCGACGACGTGACCTGGCTGCACCGACGTCCGGCGTCAGACGAGTGTCGGGCGCCGGACGTCGGTCTCGGCGGCGAGCTCGTCGAAGACGAGGCTGAAGTCGTCGACGATGGCCGGGAACCCGGGCACGAGCACGGTGTCGGCGGCGATGCCGACGATGATCTTGCCGTCGTAGCTGTAGATGGTCAGGCTCATCGACTGCTCGCCGGAGACGGGTGCCCACCCGACGATTCCCTCGACCTTGCTGCCGGCCAGGTACACCGGCACCTGCGGCCCCGGCACGTTGGTGAGCACCCCGGCGGCCCGGTTGGCGAAGTAGTCGATCGAGGCCACGTACAGGGTGTGCCCGAGGCCGGCGATCTCCTCCTGGATCTTGAAGGTGACGGCGGGTTCATGCCCGTGCTTCATACGTGCCATGCGGCGCTTGACGGTCTCGAGCACCTTCATGGGGTCGGACTCGCTGGTGGGCAGCTCCAGGTAGATCAGCGCGAAGGCATTGCCCAGCTCGTCGGGCAGGGTGGCGTTGAGCGGCTTGAGGTTCACCGGCACCATGAACGTGGTCGACGCACAGTGCTCACCGTGCGAGCGCAGGTATCGCTCCAGCGACCCGGCCAAGCAGCTGACCAGCACGTCGTTGATGGTGGCGCCGTTCGCCTTCGCCACCGCCCGCACCTGGTCCAGCGGCAGTGGGTCGGCCCAGGCGACGCCCTTGCTGGTGGTCGCATGCCCCGTCCAGATGGTCGGGTCGTTGCGCGTGCCGAGCACGAGCTTGCGTGCCGTGTCGAGGTCGGCGGGCGCTGAGGCGAGCACATCGATCACCCCGCCGCCGGGGAGCACCGCGGGCATGCGCGCCTGGATCGAGTGCAGCGCGTCGTTCGCGACGTGGGCACCTTCGGTGATGAAGCCGTGTCCCGCCCCGACGGGGTTGAGAACGGACGTGCGGGCCAGCCGAGCCACGTCACGGGCGGCCCCGGGCAGCTGCCGGGCCGCCGACCGCACGCTGCTGCTCGCCCCGGCCACGAGGCGGCCCAGGCCGGCGCGCCGGGAGGGCGCCACCTCGAGCTGTGCCGGCGCGGCACCGGCTCGAGCGGCGTGGGTGGTCACCCCGGGCTCGTGCACCGACCCGCCGTCCGGGGCGGCATCGAACAGGCTCATCGCCAGCTCGACCATGCGTACCCCGTCGGCGATCGAGTGGTGTGTACGCATGACCACAGCGCTGCCCTCGTGGTAGCGCTCGACCCAGAGCAGCTCCCACAGGGGCTTGCTGCGGTCGAGCACCCGTGTGCGGTTCTCGGCGATGAGCCGCTGCAGCGACGCCGGGTCGTCGGGGTCGTCGAGAGTCACCATCGTGATGTGGTTCTCGAGGTCGAAGTCAGGCGACTCCTGCCACCACCACGAGCCGTCGTCGTCGTGCACCGCCAGGCTGCGGAAGACCGGGTAGCGCCCCGCGAAGCGGGTGCTCATGACGTCTCGCGCCCGGTCCCAGTCCAGCGGTGTGGACGTCCACATGACCGAGTCGACGACCATGAGGTTGTTCGGCCGGTCCATCTCGAGCCAGAACTGGTCCTGGGTGCTCAGACGGCGACGTTCTGCCACGCTGACCCTCTCTCGTGTCCGGTCGGTCATACTCGGGTGAGCAGGAAGGGGACGGCGACGGGCACCTGCGGCAGGATGTCGAAGCTCAGCCCCAGCAGCACGTCGTGCTCGGTCGGGCGCACCTCGTCGGTCACGTGGCGCCATGGCCTGCGGGCGTCCGGCGGGTACGTGAGCAGCAGAGCCGGGCGGCCGTCGACGCGCGATGCCCCGAGGCGTGCGGACATGGGCAGCGACGGCACGACGTCGCCGTCGCGTCGCACCAGGTTGTGCCCGTCGATGGTCGTCGCGCCCGGCGCGGGGGCCGCGAACTGCTTGCCCCACCACCCCGGCATGCCTGTTGCTGCGAGGAAGAGGGGAGCCGGGCCACGCATCCACAGCGGTCCGCACCGAGTTGCCCGATGCCGGCCCGCCAGGTGCTGCAGCGTCGGCTCGCCGGCGGCGGAGAACGCGGCGATGACCTCACCGAGCGAGGACGACGCGCTCACCGGTGTCCGCGACGGTGTCGTGGAGGTCACGGGGCACACGGTACTGCCCGTGTGAGGACTGGTAGGAATCGTCGTGTGGACCTGACCAACCGCACCGTGCTCGTCACCGGAGCCTCCGCCGGCATCGGCGCGAGCACCGCTGCCCGCATGTCGAGCCGCGGGGCGACGGTCGTCCTGGTGGCTCGTCGGGAGGCCGCGCTGCGCGAGGTCGCCGCGGGTCTGCCCGGACGTGCCGAGGTGGTCGTCTGCGACGTCGCAGACCCCGACGCGGTCGCTGCGATGGCCGAGCACGTCACCGACACGGTCGGTACGCCGGACGTGATCGTGAACAACGCCGGGGCCGGCCAGTGGCGCTGGATCGAGGAGACGAGCCCGGCCGAGTTCGTCTCGCAGGTCGCTGTGCCCTTCCACGCCGCGTTCTTCGTGACGCGTGCCTTCATCGAGCCGATGCTCGCCCGTGGCTCGGGATGGGTCGTCACCGTGAACTCGCCGATCGCGTACTGGGCGTGGCCGGGTGCGATCGGCTACGGGTCGGCACGGTGGGGGCTGCGGGGCTTCGAGGAGTGCCTGGCAGCCGACCTGCGCGGCACCGGCATCGGCGTCACGGCCGTGGTGGCAGGGCACACCGACAGCGACTACTTCGCGGCGAACCCGGGCTCGCTGGAACGCATCCCGTGGCTCGACCGCTACTTCCGCCGCCTCACCCCGGACGACGTGGCCGACATGGTCTGCCGCGGTGTGGAGCAGGAGCGGCGCAGGGTCGTCGAACCCCTGGAGATCCGGCTGACGAACCTGTCGGCCCGACTTGCTCCTGGGCTCGTCACGTGGCTGACCGGCGCCACAGGAGCACGCCGGAGTCGTACGCCGGGGTCTGCTCAGAGGACCCGGACGAGCACGAAGCCGAGCACGGCGAACCCGGCGACGTAGACCAGCATGGGCAGCACGGTGCGAGAGATGAGCGCCCCCTCCTTGCCCAGCTGACCGGTGACGCCTGCGACGGCGACGACGTTGACGACGCACACCATGTTGCCGGCGTTGGCACCCCCGACCTGCTGGGCGAGCACGACCGGCTCGGACGCACCGATCTCGGCGGCGACGTCGGCCTGCAGCTGGGCGAACATCAGGTGGCTGAAGGTCGCGCTGCCCGACACGAACGACCCCAGCGCGCCCACGACGGGGGCGAAGAGCGGCCAGAACGTCCCGAGGGCCGCAGCACCCGCGGTCGCCAGCTCGACAGGCATCGCCATCAGCCCGGCGGAGTTCTCCGACGAGTTGAGGAACACCCTCACCAGCGGTACCGATGCCGCCAACGTGATCGTCGTACCGAGCAAGGCGGTGCTCATCTGCGCGCCCGCGCGGCGCGCGCTCGCGCGGGGTACTCGATGCAGCGCCACCGTGGCGGCGGCGACGATGAAGAAGATCGCGCCGGGGGAGTACAGCGGCTGCCAGGACGCGGTGATGTCGGTACCCAGGATGCCGTCGGCCTGCAGGTTCACCGACAGCAGCCATGACTGCAGGGGGTCCACCAGGCGCGTGAGCAGCAGCAGGGCCACGAGCAGCAGGTAGGGGGCCCACACCTGCCACACCGGCATGGTGCGCTCACGCGGGTCGGGCGTGGCTGCGCCCGAGTCGTCGAGGTAGCCGTACTTGACCGTCCAGGTGCGGCGTGGGACGAGGAAGCCCTTCTTGATGGCCACGACCAGCAGGCCCAGGCCCGTCAGCCCGCCCAGGATCGCGCCGAACTCCACCCCGTCCAGCAGCCAGGTCCAGGCGAACGCCGGCACCGTGTACGCGAGTGCGGCGAACACCGTGAGCGGCAGCGCCTCACGCGTCGCGCCGGGTGCGCGGCGGCGCGCGAACACCCGGGTGAGCAGCAGCAGCAGACCGATCGGGATCGCCAGCCCGACGACGATGTCGATGCCGGCCGCCGTCAACGCCACCTCGACGAGAGTCCGCTGGGTCTGCTCGGCGGCCGGGTCGAGGTTGAGCCCCTGACCGATGCCGACGATCATCGGTGTGCCGACCGCGCCGAACGTGACGGCGCTGCTGTCGCCGATGAGGGCCAGGGCCGCCGCACCCAGCGGCGGGAACCCGAGCGCCACCAGCAGGGGCGCGGCAACCGGTGCCGGGGTGCCGAAACCGGCCGCACCCTCGATGAACGACACGAACAGCCACGCGATCAGCAGCATCTGCACCCGCGAGTCGTGCGAGACCCGCTGGAACTCGACGCGGATCGCGTCGAGACCGCCGCTGGCGCGCATGACCTCCAGCAGTGCCAGCGCGCCGGCCACGATGAACAGCACCCCTCCGCCGATCACCAGCCCTTCGACGACCGATGCTGCGACGCGATCGACGGGCACCTGCCACACCACCAGCGTGAGCACCAGGGTGACCAGCAGCGCGAGGGGCATGGCGCGCGATGCGGGCATCCGCAACCCGACGAGCAGCACCGCGGCCGACAGGACGGGCATGAGCGCGGTGAGCCACTGCAGGGCGTTCACACCAGACTCCCCGGTCGACGACGGTGGGCTGAGCGTGCCCAGAAACCTAGCGGCTCCCCCGTCGGTCGGTAGCGTCGGCCCCGTGAGCGACGAGCACCCGGACGGGCGTCGACCCGTGCTGGTGATCCATGGCATCGGGACGCGAGACCGCCAGAGCTATCTCGACGACGTCGCGACCCTCAACGGGGCGCTCGGCGACGACGTGCGGCTCGTCCCGGTCTACTGGGGCGACATGGGCGCCCCCACCCAGCCGCTGGACACGATCCTGCCGTACCTGGCGTGGGCGGCCAAGGACGGACGCGGGTCGCGGGAGAGCCCCGCGGAGGTGAGCAACGCCGTCGCCAACCGCGACCTCGGCGGCCTGATCGATGCAGTCTCGGCCGGATGGAGGCGACGCAGCATCGACTCGCGCCGGCGCATCCTCGGCTCCATCTTCAGCCTCGTCCGCACGCAGTATCAACGTGCGTCAGGTGAGTTCACCGGTGACCTGATTCTCTACCAGCGGCGGCAGGCCGCCCTGCACGCCCGGATCTGGGAGACGGTGATGGAGCACGCGCCCGGCCACGGCACGTCCTCGCGGCCCATCGACGTGATCAGCCACAGCCTTGGCGGGGCCATGGCCTTCGACCTGGCCGTTGCCGGCTTCCCGACGTTGCACGTCGGTGAGTTCTTGACGTGTGCGAGCCAGATCTCCTACTTCCACGTCATCGGCTGCTCACCGACCAGCCTCGACCCCACCGCCTCCGGTGCCCCGGTGACGCTGCCGGCGACGATCCGGCGATGGACCAACTACTTCGTCCCGCTCGACCCCTGGGCCTTTCTCGCTGCGCCCGTGTTCACCCTGGGCGACGGGAGCGAACCGACCGACGTCGAGGTGTACGCGGGGGAGCGTGGGGACCGTGTGCTGACCCATGCCGCGTCGTACTACTGGACGCATCCGGTGTTCGTCGCCAGCGCCCGCGAGCGCCTCGGCCTGTCGTCGTCAGCCTGACGTCCCCGGCGAGGGTGAGGCTGCCTGCGAGCCGAGCAGGTTGCCGAAGCGGTGCAGAGTGCGGCTGATCGCCTGCTCGCGCAGGTACCAGCGCATCTCGAGTCGGCCGCTGGTGACGACGGGCTCGTCGATGACGTCCACCTCGGCCCGTGCGGCGGCTGCGCGCAGGGACGCTGTCGCGGGGCCCACGTGTCGCACCCGCGCGAACGGCCGGGTGCGCAGCCCGGCGGCGAACGCCTCGTCGTCCTCCACGCTGCCCGACGCGTCGGGCAGCAGGTGAGCGGACGCGGCGGAGACCCGCGGACGCACGCCCGCGGCTCGTGCCGCCAGCAGCGTGCGCTCGACCTGCCCTCGGGTGGCGCCGGCACCGACGCGCACCACGACGTCGGGGCGAGGCAGGTAGCGCAGCGCGTTCTGCTCGCAGAACAGTGCCGTCGGGTCGTGGCTGATGCCGTAGTGGCGTCGCCACCAGTACGCGTCGTCCGTGTGCTGGGCGGTGGCCGCGGCCCCGGTGTCGGTCCACGTGCCCAGCTGCAGCAGGTAGTCCGGCCCCCCGGCCTTGGCGCCAGGGCCGATCGACGACCGCTTCCACCCTCCGAACGGCTGTCGACGGACGATGGCACCGGTGATGTGCCGGTTGACGTAGGCGTTGCCGACCTCGACCCGGTCGAGCCATCGGTCGACCTCGGCCGGGTCGAGCGAGTGGATGCCGCCGGTGAGCCCGTACGGCACGCCGTTCTGCAGCGCGATGGCCTCGTCCAGGTCGGCAGCGCGCATGATGCCGAGCACGGGGCCGAAGTACTCCGTCTGGTGGAACGCCGACCCGGGGGCGACCCCGGCCTTGATCCCGGGGCTCCACAGCGCTCCCGACGCATCGAGGCGGCGCGGCTGCAGCACCCAGGTCTCGCCTGCGTCCAGACGTGTCAGGGCGTCCAGCAGCTTGCCGGACGCGGGCACGATCGTCGGGCCCATCGTGACCCCGGGCTCCTCGGGCCAGCCGAGGCGCAGGCTGCGAGCGGCGTCGACGACCTTGTCGAGAAATCGCTGGTCGTCGGCCAGGTCGCCGACGAGGATCGCCAGGCTGGCGGCCGAGCACTTCTGGCCCGAGTGCCCGAACGCCGAGCGCACCAGGTCGCCCGCGGCCAGGTCGAGGTCGGCCTGGCTGGTGACCACGAGGGCGTTCTTGCCGCTGGTCTCGGCGAACAGGCGCATCTGGGGATCCCAGGACCGGAACAGGTTCGCGGTCTCCCACGACCCGGTGAGGATCACGGCGTCGGCTCCGGTGACGAGGTGACGGCCGACCTCGTCGTCGGGGGTGCGGACGAGCTGCAGCACGTCCTCGGGTACCCCGGCGGCCCAGCAGGCCTCCGCGACGATCTCGGCGCACCGGGGGGTCTCCAGCGACGGCTTGAACAGCACTGCGTTGCCGGCCGCGAGCGACGCCAGCACGCCTCCGGCGGGGATCGCCACCGGGAAGTTCCAGGGCGGCACCACCGCGACGACACCGTGCGGGGTGAACGCGACCCCCTGGGTGCGCGGCAGGCCGTCCAGCTCGAGGGCGCACTCGCCGTACCAGCGCGCGAAGTCGATCGCCTCGCTGATCTCGGGGTCGGCCTCGGCGAAGGTCTTGCGCCCCTCGTGGCTCATCGTGGCCAACAGCTCGCCGCGCCGAGCGCAGAGCTCGTCGGCCACGCCCCGCAGCACCGCCCGCCGCTCGGCGGCGGGACGGCGTGCCCAGTCGGGCTGGGCCGACCGGGCGCGCGCGAGCGCGTCGTCCACGAGAGCCGTGGAGGTCGTCATCTCGGCGCGTACCGGTGTCGGCACCAGGGCGCGCACCTCGCGGAGCCAGGCCTGGGTCGTCGGCAGCGACGGGTCGGTGTCGGGCTCGTTGTCGAACGCGTCGTCCGGTACGGCCGTGGGCTCGCGCAGGCGTCGGGGTGTCGTGTCGAGGTCCCAGCGTCGGGCGATCGCGGTGGCGAACCGGTCGGCCTGCCGGCGGAACTCCGGTGAGCCCGGCGCGAGCGTCCACAGGTGGCGCAAGAAGTTCTGCTCGGCCGTGTTCTCCTCGAGCCGCCGGAACAGGTACCCGATCGCGATGTCGAAGTCGCGGCGGGAGACGATCGGTGTGTACAGCCGCATCGCGCCGGCGTCGTCGCGCACCACGCGAGCCTGGGCGGGTGCGATGCCCTGCAGCATCTCCATCTCGACGCGGTCGCTCACCCCGCGCCGCCGGGCCAGCAGGTGTGCCCAGGCCATGTCGAGCAGGTTGTGGCTGGCGACCCCGACGCGCAGCCCGGTCAGGTGCGAGGGCCGCAGCACCCAGTCCAGGCAGCGCTTGTAGCTGGCGTCGACGTCGGCCTTGCTGGTGAAGGGAGCCTGGTGCCAGCCGTGCACGGCGGCGTCCACCTTCTCCATGGCCAGGTTCGCTCCCTTGACCAGTCGAACCTTGACGGTGCCACCACCGCGCGCCTTCCTGTCAGCGGCCCACGCGCTCAGCCGCTGCAGGGCGTCGAAGGCGTCCGGCAGGTAGCACTGCAGGACGATGCCGGCGTCGACGTGCCGCAGCTCGGGCTCGTCGAGCACGTGCATGAACGCCTGCAGGGTGAGCTCGAGGTCGCGGTACTCCTCCATGTCGAGGTTGACGAAGGTGACCGGGCTGCTGGTCGCCGCCCGGGACATGAGCGCGCGCAGCCTTCCCTCCACCCGGGTGAGCGTGACGTCGAACGACCAGAGGTCGAGCTGGGCGGCAATCGAGGACAGCTTGACCGAGACGTAGTCGACCTCGGGATCGGCGATCAGGTCCAGGGTTCGGTCGAAGCGGCGCTGCGCCTCGGCGTCGCCGAGCACCATCTCGCCGAGCAGGTTCACGTTGAGCGCGAGGTTCTCGCGGCGCTGGGCCGACAGGTGGGCGTGCATGGGCCGTGGCTCGGCGTCGACGACCAGGTGGCCCACGATCTGGCGCATGCGTCGCCGGGCCATCGGCATCACCACGCTCGGCATGCGCGGTGCCAGGGCCGCCCCGGCGCGCAGCAGGGCCCTGTCGATCGGCGACAGGAATGCCGGTAGCGGATCGCTGCGCACCAGCGCCTGCAGCTGGCGAGCGGCGGCGGCGTCGTTGCGGTGTCGGGCGACGCGGTCGACGAATCGCATGGTGAAGTCGATGCCCGCCGGGTCGTCGATGACCCCCTGCAGCCGGTTGACCGTGCGCCTCTCCGACGGCCGCTGGTCGGCGCGAGCGCGCCGCAGCCAGTCGGCGGCCAGGTCGATGGCAGCACCAGTGAGGTCGTCATCGGTCGATGTCGCCGAGGTAGGCCCAGGGGTCGAGGTGGTGACCATCTCGCCATACTCCGACCACGCACGAGACCTGTCCAGCACCGCCGGGGGAATGATCACGTTAGGTACGGCTGTGCCTGCTTCACCCGGCGAATTCGCCGTGGGTCGTCCGCAGAAGCCTCGTCAGGGGCCGGCTCGGTGCGGTGGGCGCTCCGCGCGCTCGCGTCCGCGCGAGACGGCGCTCCTGGGACTACTCTGTTCACCGAGACGTCATGTTTCGTTTGGCAGGAGGACACAATGAGCCACGACCTCGAAGGCCTCGCCCTGGACGAGGGGCTGGCCCTGCGCGCCGCGCGCACCCGGCTCCACGACGAGTTCGCCAACAAGGTCGGGCGAGAGTCGGTCGATGCGGTGCTGCAGGCCAGCTGGGACCACGTGGACGCGGGCGCGCGGATCAAGCACCACGTCCCGCTACTGGCGGAGCGCTTCGCCCGTGGGCAGCTGTGGGCGTTGGCCCGCATGAACGGACACCACGAGGGAGTCCCGGCCGTGCTGTTCCTCGACACGCACGACGCGGGACGGGCGAAGATGGCCAAAGGGCTGCTCAGCGGGCGGTCGGGCGGACGGGTGCTGGCGTTCTCCGCCGGCACAGACCCGGACATCGACGTGGTCCCCGCTGTCGTCGATGTGATGAACGAGGTCGGGGTGTCGCTGGAGCAGTCGTTCCCGAAGCCCTACACGGCAGAGATGGTGCAGGCCGCCGACCTGGTCGTGACGTTCGGGGAGGGCGCCGCCGTGCAATCCGCGAACGGGGCGGCGCGCGAGCACTGGGACGTCGCCGACCCCCGCGGCCTGGCCCTGGACCAGGTGAGGGCCATCCGCGACGACCTCGACTCCCGTGTAGCCGACCTGGTGGCGCGCCTGCCCCACGCGGGCGCTCTGACCTGAGCCTGCGGCCCGGCTTCAGGTCTCGTGCATGCCGGCCGTGACGGCATGATTGCTCCCATGAGCGGTGCGTGGCTGCGGGGCACCGTGTTGACCATGGTCGGAGCACTGGCCATGACCGGCTGCACGGCGGCCGTCGCCGAGCCTCCGGTGCCCCCGGGGGCCGAGTCGCCCGCATCGCCGTCCCCACAACTGCCCGCGGCGGCTGCCTCGGGGCCGTCCGCCCCGGTCACCGTGCTCGGCGGCGACGCCGTCGAGCTCGCGTTCGCGGCGAGCGCGCTGCTCTGGGACACCTCGCCGACGGTGGTCGTCGCGGCCGCCGACGACGAGCTCGCCATCGAGAAGGGGACGGCGCTGGCGCGCACGTTGGTCGCGCCCCTGCTGCTCGGTCCCGCTGCGCCGAGCGCCGCCGGCGCGGCGGCCTCGACGGCGGCCCCGACGGCGAGCCCGACGCCGGTCGACACCTCGACGGCAGACGAGCTGGCAGACGAGCTGTCTCGGCTCGGCGCCGACACGGTCGTGCTCGCCGGTGACCTGCCCGTGGTGCTGCCCGACGGAGTCGAGGTGCTCGGCCCGGACGAGGCGCCGGATCCGCAGAGCGTCGAGCCGTTGGCACTCGTCGCCGTGGTCGCCGGCGATGCGCCGGCGATCGCAGCCCGCGCGACCCTCGAGGCTGTCGGGGCACAGGTGGTCACCCTGACCGGAGCCGACCCACGCGAGGACCCTGCCGCGATCCGTGCGCTCGCGTCGTCGGCGGGTGACCCGGTGGTCGGGCTCGGTGACTCCCTCGGGCCGGTCGACCGCCTGGCACCGCTGGTGGCAGTGGCCGCCACGGGGGTCGAGCTGCCCGGAGGGGGACAGACGCTCTTCCCGGGGCGCCGCCTCGTCGCCCTGTACGGACACCCCCAGACCTCGGCACTCGGCGTGCTCGGTGAGCAGGGTCCTGTCGCCAGCGTCGAGCGGGCGCGCCAGGTGGCGGCGTCCTACCAGCCCTTCAGCGACGAGCCGGTGCTGCCTGCCTTCGAGCTGATCGCCACCGTCGCGTCCGGCGGGGCAGGCGCCGACGGCAACTACAGCAACGAGACACCGGTGCAGGTGCTGCGCCCTTACGTCGACGCCGCGGCCGAGGCGGGGGTGTACGTCGTGCTCGACCTGCAGCCGGGCCGCACCGACTTCGTGACCCAGGCCCAGGCGTACGAGGAGCTGCTCGTGCTGCCGCACGTGGGGCTCGCGCTCGACCCGGAGTGGCGCCTGGCCCCCGACCAGGTTCACCTGCGCCAGATCGGCACCGTGGACGCGTCCGAGATCACCGCTGTCGCCGACTGGCTGGCCGCACTCGTCCGCGATCGGGCGCTCCCGCAGAAGCTGCTGCTGCTGCACCAGTTCCAGCAGCGGATGATCACCAACCGGCAGACTCTCGACGCGCAACGCGACGAGCTGGCGCTGCTGGTGCAGATGGACGGCGACGGGGCCCCCGGCGAGAAGCTCGCCACGTGGCAGGCGTTGCTGGCCGACGCACCGCCGGGGCTGCTGTTCGGCTGGAAGAACTTCTACGACGAGGACACCCCGACGTTGAGTCCGGAGCAGACGTTGGCCGTGGCGCCGACTCCCTGGTGGGTCTCGTACCAGTGACCAGCGCCGACGCCCTGCCGAGGGGTACTCCGACGAGTCGCTTGCCCCGCTGCGGTGGTCGGGCATCCTCGGTCAAGCCCCTCGCCGGCGCGTCGCTGCCTCCCAGGGCCAGCAGGGGCCTCGACCGGACTGTGTCCGGGTCGCCGCCCTCGTTCTCTGAGACCTCCCGCATCGATATCGGGACGATGGGCCCTTGAACGGTTGTTACTCGTCAGTAATACTGACTGGTAACAAGCCGCCGCGCGGCCAGTTTGGCGTACGCGCGATCCCACCACTCGAAGGAGTACGCATGGCGAAGGTGAGCAGCAACGTCGCCGAGATCAAGAAGGCTCAGGCAATGGCCGAGTCGCTCGGCCAGGCAAGCGAGATCGTCCTTCCGTCGTTCGGCAAGGAGCTGTTCCTCGGCCACTTCCGCCTCGACCTCATCGCGCCCTTCCCGGAGGAGGAGCCCGCGGTCGCAGCGGAGACCGCCGCCTACCTCGAGAAGGTCCGGCACGTGTGCGAGACCGAGTGGCGCGAGGTGGGCGCGGAGATCGAGCGCACGGGCGTGGTCCCCGAGTTCGTGGTCAAGGGCCTGGCCGACCTCGGTGCGTTCGGCATGAAGATTCCCAAGGAGTACGGCGGGCTCGGCCTGTCGCAGGTCGCCTACAACAAGGTGCTCGCCTACGTCACCCAGGTGCACAGCTCGCTCGGCGTCCTGCTGTCCGCACACCAGTCCATCGGTGTCCCGCAGCCTCTCAAGGCTTACGGCAACGAGGAGCAGAAGCGCAAGTTCCTGCCGCGTTGCGCCAAGGGTGCGGTCACGGCCTGCCTGCTCACAGAGCCGAACACCGGGACGGACCTCGCGCACACCGCCACCACAGCCGTGCCCACCGAGGACGACGAGGCCTACATCCTCAACGGCGTCAAGCTCTGGACCACCAACGGCGTGATCGCCGAACTCGTCGTCGTGCTCGCGGCGGTGCCGAGGAGCGAGACGCACCGGGGCGGGTTGTCGACCTTCATCGTCGAGATCGACTCGCCAGGCATCACGGTGGAACATCGCAACGAGTTCATGGGGCTGCGAGGCATCGAGAACGGCGTCACCCGCTTCCACGACGTCCGCGTGCCCAAGGAGAACCTGCTCGGCAAGGAGGGCAAGGGCCTCGCGGTGGCGCTGAGCACGCTCAACGTCGGCCGGCTGTCCATCCCGGGCATGAGCGCCGGTGCGGGCAAGTGGTCGACGAAGATCGCCTCCGAGTGGGTTGCGGTGCGCAAGTCGATGGGCAAGCCCATCGGCAAGTACGAGGCGATCGCCAGCAAGGTCTCGTTCATGGCGGCGACGACCTTCGCCATGGACGCCATGCAGGAGATGACCTCCATCATGGCGGACCAGAAGCGCAACGACATCCGCGTGGAGTCGGCCATCGCGAAGCTGTTCGCGTCCGAGATGGGGTGGCGTATCGCCGATGACCTCGTGCAGGTGCGCGGCGGGCGTGGCTACGAGACGGCCGCCTCGCTGCAGGCCCGGGGCGAGCGTGCGGTCAACGCTGAGGGTTCGCTGCGGGACCAGCGCATCAACCGTGTGTTCGAGGGTGCCACCGAGATCATGTACCTCGCGCTGGCTCGCGAGGCGATGGAGGAGCACCAGAAGAACGGCTTCGCGCTGTTCGACCCGGACGTGGACCTCGCGGAGAAGCGGAAGGTGGCGGTCAACGCGGCCAAGTACTACGCCGGCTACCTGCCGACACTGGCCGTCGGCAAGGGACACAACCCGAATGCCTACGGCGAGTACGGCACGCTGGCCAAGCACCTGCGCTTCATCGACCGTCGCTCGCAGCGGATGGCCCGGCAGGTGATCTACGGCCTGGCGCGGTACGCCACGGGGATGCTGCACAAGCAGATGTTCATGTCGCGGATCGTCCTCATCGGGACCGAGTTGTACGCGCAGGCGTGTGCGGTCGTCGCCGCCGAGCGCATCCGCAGCAAGATCGGAGGCACGCAGGGGGAGGAGGCCTACACGCTGGCCGATGCCTTCTGCCGCCAGTCGCGCCTGCGGGTGGACGAGCTCTTCGGTGAGCTCTGGAACAACACCGATGAGCTGGACCGCAAGATGACCTCGCAGATGATGGATGGCGGCTACTCCTGGCTGTGGTCAGACATCATCGACCTCAGCGAGGGCACCGGTCCGTGGATCGCCGACCAGGCTCACGGCCCGACCCAGGTCGAGGACGTGCGGCGCGACCCGTACGCGAGCGTCTGACCCAGCGACGAGGGGCCCGGGCTGCGGTCCGGGCCCCTCGTGCGCTCTAGGGTGCTACGTCGTGGCTGCACGTCCGCTGTCAGAGCTGGTCGACCCCGGATGGGCTCGGGCTCTCGAACCAGTCGCCCGCGATGTCGCCGCTATGGGCGACTTCCTGCGTGCCGAAGTGGCGGCGGGACGGGGCTACCTGCCCGCCGGTAGGAACGTGCTGCGGGCGTTCACGAGGCCGCTGCAGGACGTCCGCGTTCTCATCGTCGGCCAGGACCCGTACCCCACGCCGGGGCACGCCGTCGGGCTGAGCTTCTCGGTCGCCCCCGACGTGCGGCCGCTGCCTCGCAGCCTGCAGAACATCCTCACCGAGTACCAGTCCGACCTGGGCCTGCCGCACCCGTCCTGTGGTGATCTCACCCCGTGGGCCGAGCACGGGGTGCTGCTGCTCAACCGGGTGCTGACCGTGCAGCCGGGCAGACCGGCCTCGCACCGCGGCAAGGGCTGGGAGGCGGTCACCGATGCCGCCATCGCTGCGCTGGTCGCCCGCGACCAGCCACTGGTGGCGATCCTGTGGGGACGGGATGCGCAGGCGCTGCGCCCGGCACTGGTCGACGTGCCGACGATCGTCAGTGCCCATCCGAGCCCGATGTCGGCCGACCGGGGCTTCTTCGGCTCCCGTCCGTTCACGCGCGCGAACGAGCACCTCGACGAGCTGGGGGAGGGGCCGGTGGACTGGCGCCTGCCGTGACCACCTCCGCGGCGACGCCGCCGTCCGGCGTGAGACGTTGCTGACCCTTCAGCCCGCGCGAAGGGTCTAGAACGTCTCAGGCGGTGGGGGCAGCACCGGGGTCGACCGCCGGGACGGGTGCGGACGGTGCTGGCGCACGAAGATCGTTGCGCACCCGCACGATCGTGGCGGCCAGCGGCGCACCGAGGATCAGACCGCTGAACCCGGCCGCGATGCCGCCGACCGTCGTCGCGATGATGACCACCATCGGGTGCAGGCCCAGCGACTGCCCGAGCACGCGTGCCTCGACGAGCGGTTCCAGCACGTTCTGAGTCACCAGGACGATCGCCAGCATGATGAGGGCTGTGGTGATGCCGCCGCTGGCCAGGCCCAGGACGACAGCGAGCGTTCCCGCGATGACGGCGCCGAGGTAGGGCACGAAGCCGCCGACGAACGTGAGCACGGCGATCGCCGGCACCAGTGGGATGCCCAGGACGGCCGCGCCAACGGAGATGACCACTGCGTCGAAGACGGCTACCACCCCACGCCCCGTGAAGTAGCGCCGGATGACGCTCACCGCCGAGCGGCCCACCGGCACCACCCGGGCCGCCTGGGCGGGTCCGAGGTTGTCCTCGGCCCACCGCGGCAGGGACGGGGCGTCGCGCATGAGGAAGTAGAGGAACACCAGCCCGAAGAAGAGCCCTACCACCAGCGCGGCCGCACCCGAGGCGGCGCTGCCGAGAGAGGAGAGCAGTCCTCCGCCTCCGCTGGCGGCCAGCGACCCGATCGCGTCGCGAGCCTGCTCGATGATCCCGGTGTCGATGCCCAGGCCGGCCAGCCACGCCTGCAGGTCTTCGAACGCGGTCGTGAACGCCTCGCTCAGCTCGGTGCTCTGCGCGACCACCGAGCGGGTGATGAGCGTGATGATCGTGGCCAGGCCGCCGATGATGAGCGCAATCGTCACCAGGGCACCGAGCCCCCGGGGCACGCCCCAGCGACCCATCAGGTCGACCAGCGGCACGAACACCGCCGCGGCCACGGCGCTGAAGATGATCGGCAGGACGATCGCGCTGAACGTCGACAGCCCGACGACCAGCACCGCGGTCAGGCCCAGCGCGCCGAGGGTGAGCCACGAGAAGATCCCGACGCGGGCCAACCAGTCGGGGACGGGGAGCGAGGACACGCCCCGCAGCATCCCATGCTGCCCGTGCGGCAGGACCGCTCAGCGTCCGAAGGTCTCGAGGATGGCGGCCAGGTTCTCCGCCATCCGTGACGGCGGCACGCGGTACCAGGCGCCGCCGAGGATCAGGTGGTCGACCAGGCCGCCGTACGCTGCGATCCGCTCGCGCACCTGATCAGGTGTGCCGGCGATGGCGTACCGGTGGACGACGTCGTCCGGGACGGCGGCGGCCAGCGCTGCGGGGTCACCGCCGGTGTCGGCGAACACACGGCCCAGGTGCTCGGTGAGGTAGGCCTCTGCGTTGGCGGCGAACACGCCCGAGTAGGCCGGAGTGGTGCCGTAGAAGCCCACCTGCTGCTTGGCCTCGGCGACGGCGACGTCCGGGTCGTCGCTGATGCACAGGATCACGCTCTGGGCGAGCGTGAACGCCTCACGTGAGCGTCCCGCGGCAGCGAGGGCGTCGTCGAGGCGAGGCAGGACGTCACCACGCAGGTAGGCCGGTGAGGTGAACGGGTGCCCCAGCATGCCGTCGGCGTAGGTCGCCGCCGCCGTGGTCATGAGGGGTCCCACCGCGGCCACGTAGACCCGGGGGACGGCCCGCTCGGTCGCGTGGCCCAGACCCTGCAGCCCCGGCCGCAGCACCCGGTAGATCTCGCCCCGGAACGGCCTGCGGTCCCCACGTTCCATGCTCCAGACGGTGCGCATCGCCTGGACGTACTCGGCCATGCGCGCTGCGGGGCGGTCGAAGTCGGCGGAGAAGCGGTCGGTGACGATGCGCCGCACCTGGCTGCCGAGCCCGACGACGAAGCGGTCTGCCGACAGCTCGTTGAGGTCCCAGGCAGCCATCGCCGTCACGGTCGGTGATCGAGGGAACGCCAGAGTGATGTTCGTGCCGATGTCGATGTGCTGCGTGCTCGTGGCAAGCACCGTCGCCGCGACGATCGAGTCGTGGTCGGTCTCCGAGACCCACACCGCGTCGAAGCCGCGCCGCTCGGCGGCCTGGCCCAGCGCTGGTAGCGAGGCATAGGGCCCGCCGACGGCCAGGCCCAGCGTCGCGGTCACGAGCCGGTGACCACGGGGTGCGGGAACTCCGTGGCCCGGTTCTGGAACGAGAGGATCTTCGGGTTGATGACGACCCCTTCCTGCACCTCGATGGCCCGAGAGATCGTCGCGTCCGCCTCCCACGCCTCGGGGCCGCCCAGCACGGTCGGCAGAAAGGGGATCAGGGCCTCCGAGATCTCCCAGGTGGCCGAGTTCCACAGGTAGGACGGGCTGTGGTCGACGCCGTAGTAGTGGATGTCGTGCCCGACGGTGAACATCGGGTCGGTGAACGGCGTCGGGCGGGCGAACTCGAAACCCATGCCCTCGTCGCAGGAGACGTCGACGAACAAGGTGCCGGGCCGAAACTCCACCAGCTCGTCACGGGTGACGAACATGATGGGTGCGTCGGTGTCCTGCAGGATGCAGTTGACAATGATGTCGTGCTCGGCGAGAAACTCGTGCGTGGGCTCGTTGCCGGCCCGTCGGTGGGTGACCGTGCGGCTCGGGTCGTCGGCCATGCGCTCGATGTGGCCCAGCACCACCGACGGCATGGGGGAGGGAACAGCGGTGACCTCCCGCTTGGTGAGAGCCACCACGTCGTGCACCCCGAGGGACTGCAGGGCGGTGATCGCCCCCCGGGCGGTGTTGCCGAAGCCGAGCACCACGGCCGAGAGCCGCCGGCCGTACACGCCGGAGGTACCCATGAGGGACATCGCGTGCAGCACCGACGCGTACCCGGCGATCTCGTTGTTGCGGTGGAAGACGTGCACCCCGGGCACGCCGTCGCTCCAGAAGTGCATCGCCTCCCAGGCGATGAGAGTCAGACGCTTGTCGATGGCCCGCTGGGTCAGCGCGGTGTCCTGGACGCAGTGGGGCCAGCCCCACAGCACCTGGCCGTCGCGCAGCGCGGCCACGTCCGCAAGCGTCGGCTTGGGCATGAGGACGACGTCGCTGCGCTCGACGAGCTCGTCCCTCGTGACCACGGCGCCCACCTGGGCGGCCAGCTCGGCGTCGCTCACGCCGAAGTCGAGGCCGTAGCCGGCCTCCACCACGGTGGCGGCTCTCACCTGCGGGTCGATCCTGTCGAGGTGGCGCGGATGGATCGGCACCCGCTTCTCGTTCTCCTTGGCCGACGTCCCCAGCACCCCGAGCGTCATGACGTTCATGCCTCGCGACCCTAACGCGCGGTCCGATCGTGCGTTGAGCAGGCGGGCGAGGCTGCTACGTTCGCCGTCGACCACCATCGACGAGGAGGACATCGTGGACTGGCTGTGGACCATTCTCGGGGCTCTGGGTGCCGGTGTCATCATCGGCCCGCTGGCGCGCCTGGTGCTGCCGGGCAAGCAGGACATCAGCATCGTGATGACGATCGTGGTCGGGGCCGTGGGCGCCCTGCTCGGCGGCTTCATCTACGAGGCCCTCGGTGGGGACGACACGGCCGGTATCGACTGGATCCGGCTGTTCGTGCAGATCGCCGTCGCAGCAGGTGGCGTCGTCGCCTACGGCGCCCTCGCAGGGCGCAAGCAGGTCTCCTAGCGCCTGCGGGCACAGCGCAGAGGCCGACCGCGGCTCACCGGCCGGTGAAGGTGGCCTCCCGGCGCTCGAGAAAGCTCGTCACGCCCTCGACGGCGTCCTCGCTGGCCATCAGAGCCGGCAGCAAGTCGCGGATGTGCAGTGCCGCGGCCTCCGGCCCGTCGGCGACGGCGCACCGCGCGTTGGCCAGCGTCGCCGCCACGGCGAGCGGGGCCTGACGTGAGACGAGGTGGGCGAGCTCGGTGGCGCGATCGAGCTGCTGACCGGCAGGCACCACCTCCTGCACCAGCCCGATGCGCAGGGCCTGGTCGGCCCCGAACTCCTCGCCGGTGAGCAGGAAGCGCATCGCGTTGCCCCACCCGAGCTGAAGGGGGGCGCGGAACGTCGCCCCACCGAACGGCATGATGCCCCGCGCGATCTCCATCTGCCGAAACCGCACGTCGTCGGCGCAGACGACGATGTCGCTGGCCAGCGCCAGCTCGATCGACAGGGTGAACGCGATCCCGCCGACGGCCATCACGACCGGCTTCGGTACCTGCTTCTTCCACACCCCGAACGGGTCGTAGGCGTGGTCCCCGGCCAGCGCCGCCGGGCCGTGCGCGGCGACAGCAGGGCCCACCTCGTCCAGGGCCAGGCCGGCGGAGAAGTGCCGCCCGTGGGCGAACAGCACGCCGGCTCGCAGGTCAGGGTCGGTACCCAGCTGCTCGTAGGCGGCACCCAGCTCGTCGATGGTCTGCAGGTCGACGGCGTTGAGCTTGTCCGGCCGGTTGAGTCCGATCAGCAGGACGGGCCCGTCCCGCTCGACGGTGACAGAAGGCATGCCAGAAACCGTATCCACCTGCGCACCCGAGGGGGAGGGTCGCGACGGCGAGGGGAGCATGAGGTAGGCCACTTGGCCTTCTCGCCACGTGCCGATGCTGTTTATCGTGCCAGTCGTGACTGAGCAAACGGCCGCGCATCGCCTCTACGACGCCGACGGGCAGCCCACGCGGGATCGCCCCTGGATCATCCGCACCTACGCCGGGCACTCCAGCCCGAAGGCCAGCAACGCGCTGTATCGCAAGAACCTTGCGGCCGGGCAGACCGGGCTCTCGATCGCCTTCGACCTGCCCACCCAGTGCGGGTACTCCAGCGACGACGCGATCGCGGGGCCCGAGATCGGCAAGGTCGGGGTGCCGATCAACTCCCTCGACGACATGGGGCACCTGTTCGAGGGCATCCCGCTCGAGCAGATGAACACGTCGATGACCATCAACGGCACTGCCATGTGGTTGCTGGCGCTGTACGTGGCTCTGGCGCGTGAGCGGGGCGAGGACATCTCGAAGCTCACCGGCACCACGCAGAACGACCTGGTCAAGGAGTACCTGGCCCGCGGCACGTACATCTTCCCGCCTGCGGAGAGCATGCGGATCATCGCCGAGATGTACGAGTTCTGCCTCGAGGCGACACCGAAGTGGAACGCGTCCAACATCTGCTCCTACCACCTGCAGGAGGCGGGTGCGACGCCCGCCCAGGAGCTCGCGTTCGCCTTGGCCAACGCGCTGAGCCTGCTCGACCTGCTCCAGCAGCGGGGCCGCTTCACCCCCGAGCAGTTCGTCCGCGCCGTCGGGCGCATCTCGTTCTTCGTCAACTCCGGCATCCGGTTCGTCGAGGAGATGAGCAAGATGCGGGCCTTCGTCGAGCTGTGGGACGAGCTGCTGGTCGAGCGATACGGCGTCGAGGACGAGAAGTACCGACGGTTCCGCTACGGCGTCCAGGTCAACTCGCTGGGTCTGACCGAGAGCCAGCCGGAGAACAACGCCTGGCGCATCCTGATCGAGGCGCTGGGCGTCACGTTGAGCCGCAAGGCCCGGTGCCGCGCGCTTCAGCTGCCCGCCTGGAACGAGGCGATGTCTCTGCCCAGGCCGTGGGACCAGCAGTGGTCGCTGAGACTCCAGCAGATCCTGGCCTACGAGACCGACCTGCTGGAGTACCCCGACCTGTTCGACGGCAGCCCGGTGATCGAGTCGAAGGTGGCCGAGCTCAAGGCTGGTGCGCGTGAGGAGATCGACCGCATCATGGAGATGGGCGGGGTGATCCCTGCGATCGAGTCGGGCTACATGAAGTCGGCGCTGGTGCGCTCGATGTCGGAGCGGGTCAGTCGCATCAACACCGGCGAGCAGGTGATCGTCGGGGTGAACAAGTGGACCGACGGCCTGCCCTCGCCCCTGCTGGGAGGGTCCGACGGCGGGCTGTTCACGCTCGACGAGGCGGCCATCGCCGAGACGCTGGCCCATCTGGACCAGACCCGGGCTCAGCGTGACCCCGCTCGGGTCGAGGCCGCCCTGGCGGCGCTGCAGCAGGCGGCGCGCGACGGCACCTCGATGATGGAGCCGTCGATCGAGTGCGCCCATGCGCGCGTGACCACCGGCGAGTGGGCGGGCGCGCTGCGCGAGGTGTTCGGCGAGTACCGGCCCGCCACCGGCGTCGAGGGCCAGCAGCTCAACCTCGAAGGCGATCGCGTGGAGGCGCTGCGGGCCCGCCTCGCCGGGCTGACCGAGAGGCTCGGGCACAGGCCCCGCCTCGTGGTGGGCAAGCCGGGGCTCGACGGCCACTCCAACGGCGCCGAGGTGATCGCGGTCTCGGCCCGACACGTGGGCTTCGACGTCATCTACTCCGGCATCCGGCTGTCGGCGGAGGAGATCGTGACGTCCGCGGTCGAGGAGGGCGCGGACGTCATCGGGGCGTCGGTTCTGTCCGGGTCCCACGTCGCCCTGGCCGAGCAGATCGTGCAGGGCCTGTCTGACAACGGAGCCGACCACATCCAGGTCGTGCTCGGCGGCATCGTCCCCGAGTCGGACTTCGAGAAGCTGTACGCCCTCGGCGTCCGCCAGGTCTACACCCCCGCCGACTACGAGCTGCTCGACATCATGGAGGCGATCGTCGGTCTGCTGGAGTCGCGGAGCGACGACGGCGACTCCTCGACCGGGGACGCGCCCTGATCGCTCCAGGCGACGTCGAGGCGGTCGTCGACGCGGCGCTCGGTCGGTCCAAGGGCGCGGTCAGCCGGCTGGTGGGCCTGTTCGAGGACCAGCGTCCGGCGTCACTTGCTCGGCGTGCCGCCGTCGTCGCCGAGCTCGAGCGCCGCGGTGTCGCACCGGACGCCGCCGTTCTCGGCATCACCGGTACCCCGGGGTCGGGCAAGTCGTCCCTGGTGGCGCGGCTCACCACCCACATGCTCGGTGCCGACCCCGACCTGTCGATCGGGGTGGTGGCCGTCGACCCCTCCAGCCACCTGTCGGGAGGATCGCTGCTCGGCGACCGCACACGACTGCGGCCCTCGTCCGCCGCGGGTCGCCTCTTCTTCCGCAGCCAGGCCTCGGCGACCGAGCTCGGCGGCCTCGGCCCGTCCAGCTTTCAGGTGTGTCGCCTGATGGCCTACCTGTTCGACATGGTGCTGGTCGAGACCGTGGGCGTCGGTCAGAGCGAGGCCGACATCAGGCACCTGGCCGACCAGGTGTACCTGGTGCTGCAGCCCCTGGGCGGCGACGAGGTGCAGTTCCTCAAGGCCGGCATCATCGAGGTTCCGCATGCGTTCGTGCTGAACAAGTGCGACGAGCCTGCCGCGCAGCAGAGCCTGCACCACCTGCGCAACAGCCTGTGGCTGGCCCGACCGTTCGACGAGGAGCCGGTGCCGATCCACCAGACCAGTGCGAAGACCGGTCAGGGCGTCCCGGAGCTGGCCGAGGCGTTCGTGGCGACGCTGCGCGCGGCCCATCCGGGCATCAGCGGCCGGGAGCCCTACTTCTTCGAGCGCTGGGTGAAGGACGAGTGGGGCCGTGTCGGTATCGGCTTTCTCGACCACGACCTGAGCGGCGCGGCCGCCTGGCTGGCTCGTTGTGGCAGCTTCGAGAAGGCCCAGCAGGCGTTTCCGGGGCGGCTGATCGCCTCGTTGTCGTCACCGCAGGGCTGAGGCGTGTCCCTGCGCATACAAAGTGCCCTGCAGGGGCCGGCTTGGCGTGGAGAAACGGCTGGTCGGCAACGACGGCTCCGGCACTTTGTATGCGCGCGGGCACCCTCTGGCCTGGATGAGCGGCCGTCGCCGGGTCAGACCGGCTGAGGCCCGCCCTCGGCGGCCAGCGTCGCGAGCGTCTGCCGGGCCTCGTCGATGCGCTGACCGTGGACGACGACGTCGTAGCGCTCGGCCACCACACCGCTGCGTGAGGAGAAGTCGCGCGTGCCGCCGGTGGCCGAGTAGCCGACGTAGGCCAGCAGCATGCCCCACAGGCTGCCGATGGCGGCGCCGGCGAGCACGACCTGCAGCCAGGCTCCCAGGTCTCCGTCGACGGTGAACAGCGCCAGCAGCAGGCCCACGAACAGGCCGAACCAGGCTCCGCTGGCTGCTCCTGCCCCGACGACCCGCCCACGGGTCAACCGCCCGGTGACCTGCTCGACGAGCCGCAGGTCGCTCCCGACGATTGCTACCTGCTCGACAGGAAACTCCTGGTCGGCGAGGTGGTCCACCGCCAGCTGGGCATCGAGGTAGGTGCGGTAGGAGGCCACCAGCAGGCCGTGCGGACGGTAGGGCAGCGGCTCACGGCCACTGGGCTGGCGCATCGACATGGTCGGCTCCTTCGCGATCGCCCCGGTTCTCCTCGAGCATGACGCTAGCCGGGCTCGGCGGTGGGCGGCCGGGTCGCCGGCCGCTCAGCCCAGCCAGCCCAGGGTCTGCAGCACCGTCTGCGCCGCCCTGGTCGCTGTCGTCTCACCCGCCCGCAGGCGTCGTTCCTGCTCGACGACCGTGTCCCGGGTCGCGGCGTCGTGGCGCAGGCGGTGCAGCACCCGGTCGTGCACCGTCGCCCACATCCACGCCACCTCCTGGTCGGCACGCTTGGCAGCCAGGTTGCCAGACGCCTGCAGCGAGTCCCGATGGGCGCAGACCTGCTCCCACACATCCTCGACGCCGGTGTCGTTCAGCGCTGAGCACGTGAGCACGGGCGCACGCCAGTCCCCGCGCGTGGGTTCCATCAGCCTCAGCACGTCCGCCAGCTCGCGGGCCGCCCTCTTCGCCTCGATGACGGTGTCGCCGTCGGCCTTGTTGACCGCGATGACGTCGGCGATCTCGAGCACGCCGCGCTTCATGCCCTGCAGGGCATCGCCCGTGCGCGCCACCATGAGCAGCACGAAGGTGTCGACCATCTCGGCGACGGTCGTCTCGGACTGCCCCACCCCCACGGTCTCGACCAGCACCACGTCGTAGCCGGCGGCCTCGACGATGACCATCGCCTGCTTCGTCGCGCGGGCCACGCCGCCGAGAGTGCCCGAGGTCGGCGAGGGCCGGATGAAGGCGTTCGGGTCGACCGCAAGGCGAGTCATGCGCGTCTTGTCCCCGAGGATGCTGCCACCGTGCCGCGTCGAGGACGGGTCCACGGCGAGCACCGCCACGCGATGGCCCTGCTCGGTCAGCATCGTGCCCAGGGCGTCGATGAAGGTCGACTTGCCGGCCCCGGGTACTCCGCTGATGCCGACCCGCCGTGCGGCGCCTACCTGCGGCAGCAGCCGAACGAGCAGGTCCTGGGCCTGGTCCTGGTGGTCGACGCGGGTCGACTCGACGAGCGTGATCGCCCGGGCCATGGCCGCTCGGCTGCCCGCGTGCACACCCTCGGCGAGGGAGGCGACGTCGAGGACGGATCGGCGAGTCGTCACTCCGCCTCTCCGGTGAGCGCCTCACCGGACAGACGCTCCTCGAGGTCGTCGAGCAGGTCCAGCGCGGCCTCGGCGATCACCGTGCCCGGCGGGTAGACCGCGGACGCACCGGCGTCGAGCAGGGGCTGCACGTCGTCCGGCGGGATGACACCCCCCACGACGATCATGATGTCGCCTCGATCGAGGGCGGCCAGCTCGTCGCGCAGCTGCGGCACGAGGGTCAGGTGCCCGGCTGCCAGCGAGGACGCACCCACGACGTGCACGTCGGCCTCGACGGCCTGCAGCGCCGCCTCGGCGGGGGTCTGGAACAGCGGGCCCACGTCGATGTCGAACCCGAGGTCGGCGAACGCCGTGGCGATCACCTTCTGGCCCCTGTCGTGCCCGTCCTGGCCCATCTTCGCGACCAGCATGCGCGGGCGGCGGCCGTGAGCCTGCTCGAACTGCTCGCAGCGGGCTCGTACCCGCTCGGCGGCGTCGGACTGTCCCATCTCCTGGCGGTACACCCCCGAGATCGTGCGGATGGCTGCGGTGTGCCGACCGTAGACGGCTTCGAGCGCGTCGCTGATCTCGCCGACCGTGGCGTGTGCCCGGGCGGCCTGGACGCTGAGCGCAAGCAGGTTCTGCTCCAGCCCCGGACCACGCGTGCCCGCGGAGGCGGCTCGCGCTGCGGCTGTCAGGGCCGACAGCGCGGCCTCGACGCGCGCGGGGTCGCGCTCGGCGCGCAGCTTGTCGAGCTTGGCCAGCTGCTCGGAACGAACCGCGGTGTTGTCGACCTTGAGCACCTCGACGTCGGTGTCGACGTCCGGGCGGTACTTGTTGACACCGACCACGGGCTGCTGCCTGGAGTCGATGCGTGCCTGGGTTCGCGCAGCGGCCTCCTCGATGCGCAGCTTCGGCAGGCCCGCCTCGATCGCCTTCGTCATGCCCCCGGCTTCTTCGGTCTCGGCGATGTGCGCCCAGGCCCTGCGGGCCAGCTCGGCGGTCAGGTGCTCGACGTAGTAGGAGCCGCCCCACGGGTCGATCACCCTGGTGGTGCCGGACTCCTGCTGCAGCAGCAGCTGGGTGTTGCGCGCGATGCGGGCCGAGAAATCCGTCGGCAGGGCGAGCGCCTCGTCGAGGGAGTTCGTGTGCAGCGACTGCGTGTGCCCCTGGGTGGCGGCCATGGCCTCGACACAGGTGCGGATGACGTTGTTGTAGACGTCCTGCGCTGTGAGAGACCACCCGCTGGTCTGGCTGTGGGTGCGCAGCGACAGGGCCTTGACGTTGCTCGGGTCGAAGTCCGACACGATGCGCGACCACAGCAGCCGGGCTGCCCGCAGCTTGGCGACCTCCATGAAGAAGTTCATGCCGATCGCCCAGAAGAACGAGATGCGCGGGGCGAACGTGTCGATGTCGAGCCCGGCAGCCACGCCGGTGCGCAGGTACTCCAGCCCGTCGGCCAGGGTGTAGCCGAGCTCGAGGTCGGCGGTCG
>CAYNWB010000013.1:0-5685 GCA_964400785.1 uncultured Actinomycetes bacterium
GCACCCGACGGTCGAGCACTTCGCACCGCTGTTCCTCACCCTCGGCATGGCCGACGACCCGGGGGAGCCGGCTCGGCAGGTGCTCGATGGCTACTGGATGGGGCTGTCCAAGCGCTCGATCCAGGTGACCTGACAGGGCGTCGAGCAGGCGCCGACGTCACAGCGAGGGCGGCCCCAGCTCGAGCACCACGCGAGCACCACCCGACTCCGCCGTCTCCCGGCGCAGCAGGCCGCCCGAGGACTGCGCTGCGCGAGCGGCGATGTCCAGACCCAGACCCGTGCTGCCGCGCCGCTGCGGTGTGGTGGTCCACCCGGGGCCATCGTCCTGCACCACGACCGTGGCGCCGCCGGGGTCGGAGCGTGGCGCCACCTCGACGGTCAGTGCCGTCCCGTCGGGGGTGTGCACGAACACGTTCTGCAGCGCGATGTCGATCGCTGCCTCGAGATCCTGCCTGGTCAAGCGCACCCACAGCGGTCCCGGTGACAGATCCACCGTCAGCGGCCGCCCCTGGTCCTCGGCGAGCACCGCCCAGAACGCCGTGCGTGCTGCCACCACCTCGACAGCGTCGCTGTGGGCACGCAGCCCCTCTCGCTCCGGGCGGCGCTGGCTGCGGATGATCTCGTCCACGCTGGCCTGCACGGCATCGAGGTCATCACGCAGCCGTTCCCGCACTGCGGGGTCCTCGACTCCGTCCAGGTCGACGGCGAGTGCTGTCAGAGGCGTGCGCAGGCGATGCGCAAGGTCGGCCGACGACCGGCGTTCGTCGGCGAGCAGCTCCTGCACACGACCCGCCAGGCGATTCAGCGCCACGCCGACCTCAGCCACCTCGGGCACCCCCGAGGGCTCCGTTCGCACGTCGAGGTCGCCGTCGGCCATCTCGTGCGCGACTCCCGCGATCGACGTCAGTGGCGCGGTGGTGCGCCGCGCGAGGGTGACCGCGGTCACGGTCGCCGCGGCCAGCAGCAGCACCGCTGCCGCACCCAGGGCCGCGAGACTCGTCCCGAGTCCAGCCCGCAGGTCTGCCGGGGACAGCTCCACGAGCACCACAGACGTGCCCGCGGGCCCGATGGCCGGGGAGGCCACGACGACTCCCGACCCCGTCTGGACGCTCACTGCTCGCCCGGTGCGCGCCGCGGCCACGGCCGGCTCAGTGCCTGGCGACGGCGGGTCGCCGACCACCGACCCGTCCGGCAACGCGACGCTCAGGCTTCCGGGGCCGTCCGGCGCTGCGGGCAGCAGCGCGGGGATCGCCTGGACGCCAGAGCTCGACAGCAGCACCGCCGTCTGCTGCGCCCGAGCCTGTCCGGCCTGCACGGCGGTGGCGCGAACGGTGTCGCGCGTCGCGACGCCGAGCGGCACCACGAGGGCCACGACAGCGGCGGCACAGATGAGCAACCCGAAGAGCACCAGCCGTCGTCTCACGACTCGCGCCCGTCCTCCAGACGCAGGCCCACCCCACGCACGGTGTGCAGGAAGCGGGGCTGGTCCGCGCTCTCTCCCAGCTTGCGACGCAGCCACGAGATGTGCACGTCGACCGTGCGGGCGCTGTCCGTGCGCTGCCACACCTGCCGAAGCAGCTCACGTCGAGTCACGACACGGGCGGGATTGGCCGCCAGGTAGGCCAGCAGGTCGAACTCCAGCGGCGTGAGGTCGAGCACCCTGCCGTCCACCTCGGCCACGTGCCGGGTGGGGTCGACGGTCAGACCGCCGACGCGGTACACGGGGGCCGGCTCGGCGGCCGGTGGGCCCGAGCGACGCAGCACTGCCCGAACACGTGCCTCGAGCTGCGAAGGGTCGAACGGTTTCACCACGTAGTCGTCGGCTCCGGCGTCGAGCAGGCGCACCACCAGCCCTTCGTCGTCGCGTGCGGTGGCCACGACCACGGGCACGTCGCTGACTGCCCTGATCATGGTCAGCAGACGCTCCCCGGGGAGATCGGGCAGGCCCAGGTCGAGCACGACGGCGTCGGGCGGGTCGGCCAGCAGGTGCTGCAGCCCGGTCATCGCATCGGCCGCCGAGTCCACTGCGTGGCCGCGCCCAGACAGAGCCCTGATCAGTGCGCTGCGAATCGTGGCATCGTCCTCGATCAGCAGCAGGTGCGCCATGACCGAACCCTAGGACGCTGGCATGCTGGCCACGTGCCCGACGATGCTGACACGGCTCGCCCGCGCCGCTTGGCAGCGCTGGTGCTGATGTGGGCCGTCGCGGTACCTCTCGCCGCTGCGCTCGGAGTTCTGGCCCTGCGTGCCGCGGGCGGTGACTCGTCGGGCGCTGCCGTGCTCTCCGCGGCCGAGGCCGAGGCCTTGGTGTCGGCGTCACCAGCCACGACGGCCTCAGCCAGCCCCTCGCCCTCGACGGGGCCTACCCCGACGCCGACCCCCGCGCCGACCCCCGCGCCGACGGATGCCCTCGTGGTCGAGCGCCGGGTGCCCGGCGCGGTGCTGGGACTGAGCTGCCCCGCGACCGGACCGGTGCTGGTCTGGTCGGTGCCCGACCCCGGATGGCGGGTGGACGAGGTCGAGCCGGAGGACGGAGAGCTTCGCGTACGTCTGGAGTCCGAGGCCGCCGAGATCCGAGTCATCATCGCGTGCACCGACGGAACCCCTGAGGTCGTCGAGGCAGCCCGCCCCGACGACGACTGACGGTCACCGCCGGGTGCGGGACAAGGACAAGGCTGCCGCTGGACAGCTCGCCACCGCCCACCGCGCAGCCTCGTGAAGTCGGTGAGGGACGTCCGCCGCATCACTGCCGCCGAGATCCGGGAAGCCCCAACGGTCGGGCGTGATCAGCTCGGGGGCAGCCGCGGCACACACCCCGTGCCCGGCACACAGGCGCCAGTCCACGCTCAGGGTCGCGGGTGGGTCGACGCGTGCTTGTCGTCTCACGCTGCCCCGCAGCCCCCGGCTCGGTGGGCACGGATGTCGCCCTCTGCCCACTGCAGCGCGGAACGCAGCGCGTCGACGGACGCTGTCGGGTGCGCGCACATCCCACGGCCCCGCAGCGACGTCAGCGCCTCGGTGGCCTCGACCAGCGCGGGCCCCATCTGGGTGCTGCTCGTGGCGACCGCGGCGAGCTCGCCGGCGACGAACGGCAGGCCCACTCGGCAGGGTCCGCACTGGCCCGCACTGCCGGCTGCCAAGGTGCGAGCCACCGCGGCGACGAGCGAGACCGCGCACAGCCCTGCCGGGACGGCCACCATGATGCCGGCGCCCCACCGTCCGCCCACGCGCTCCATTCCCTCCCGCGTGAGCACGGCATCGGAGAGCTGGGGCGACCACGGCAGCCAACGCCCGTGCCAGCCGCCGGTGACGACCCCGGACAGGGCCTCGGTCGGTCCGCCGGCAGCACGTATGGCGTCGTCGAGCGTCGCCGTGCTCGCCAGCTCGACGACGCCCGGTTGCCTGAGCGCACCGCTCATGGTCAGCAGTGCACTCGCCGACGGCAGACCGCGGGCCGCCAACGCCAGCCTGGCGAACGTCTCGACGTTGCTCACGAGAGCAGGTCTGCGGCGACGTCCCAGTCGAGCGGGGGTCAGCGGCGGACGGCCGAGCGGGGTCGGCAGCGGCTCGCCCCCGAATACCCCGCTGAGCACGGCACTCGACTCGCCGGCTGCGAACGTGGACGGCCCGACCGACACCTGGACGGCCCCGGCGAGGCCTCGTTCCTGCGCTGCTGCCGTGACGGCGCCGGGCACGTCGGGGCGGTCCACCGAGACTCGAACGACCACCTGGCTGCTGCCCAGTGCGCGAGCAGCCAGCAGGGCACCATCCAGAACGAGGTGCGGCACGTGCCGCAGCAGCACGCCGTCCTTCGCGCTGGCAGCTTCTCCCTCGGAGCCGTTCACGACGACCACGGCGGGTCGTCCTCCTGCGGCGCCGCGTAGCTTGACCGCTGTGGGGAAGCCCGCCCCCCCGAAGCCTCGCAGGTCGGCCGCCTCGGCGGCGATCGCCAGCTCATCGAGCCCGAGGCGGGGGATCGGCCCGTAGCCTCGCCGATGCTCGTCCCAGGGTCTGCGCTGTCCGGGCTCGGCGCCTGCGAGCAGCAGCGACCCCGCATTGAGCAGACGGTCGGGCCGAGGCCCCTCGACCCCACCCGGCAGTGTGACGCCGGGCATGAGCACGGCGGTGCTGACGGCAGCCGTCATCGCGGGCTCTTCTCCAGCGTCGGCGCGACCGGCACTCCGGCTGGTCGCCCCCGTACCGCCGCGCTCACGCGCAGCCCGGCGGCGGCCAGCACAAGGGCCGCACCCAGCAGGCCCGCCCCGAGGTAGGGCTGACGCCATGAGTCGGTGCCGAGCGCGAGCGCATGAGCCACCGACAGCAGCCACGCCGGGTACGTGAGGGCGTGCAGCGTCCACCAGGCGCGAGGCCCCCTGGCGCGGGCTGCGGACGAGAGGGCGACGACGAGCAGCAGGTGCAGTGCCACCGATCCCACCCCGACCCAGACCGGTTGCCATGCGGACGCCCCAGGTACGAGAGCAGCGGCGACCGAGATGTCGACCCAGGGGTCGAGCACGCTGAGCACGACGTGGCCCAGGGTGAGTGCGAGGCCGGTGACAGCGGCTGAGCGGTGGATGGCGACGACTGCGCCCCGCAGCGCGGCGTGCGTGATGGCCGGACCCACCAGCCCCGCGGCGACGGCCACGGTCAGCGCGGCCAGAGCAACCGTTCCGGCTGCCCGCAGCAGAATCCACGTCGTCTCCGGGCCCATGTCAGACCGCCCTGCGGGGTTGCGAGGGCCAGGCCCCGACGCAGACGGTGGCTGAGCCGTCCAACGCGACGAGTCGAGCGCAGAGCCCGAGCGAGTCGAGCCAGGCGGGCGCGTCGTGCCCCAGGATGAGGGCGGCCGTGCTGGCGGCGTTCGCCTCCGTGGCGGTAGCCGCGTGGACGGTGGCGCTGCGCCAGGGGCTACGCGCCGGCTGCCCGTGGCGGGGATCGATGATGTGGTGTGCCGGGCCGTCCGCCATCTGCCAACGACGCACATCCTGTGCTGAGGTGGCGACGCCACCGGAACGGATCGCGACCGCCGTCTGCCCATCGGTACCGGGCGGAAGGCCGATCACCCATCCGCCCGGCGGGGGCTCGCCGCTCACGGCGATGTCGCCACCGAGGTCGATCAGCGCGCCACCGGCCACCCCGGACGAGGCGGCGGCGACCGTGTCTGCGAGCCAGGCCTTGCCGACCGCGCCCAGGTCGAGCCGGCACCCGCGGGGCACCGTCAGCGTCGTGACGTCGGGTGCGTCGACGATCGCGACGTCACGCCAGGTCGGCACGACAGCGGGTCGGACACCGGAGGTGAGCCGACCGTTGGTCGCCCCGAGGTCGGCGAACGTGCGGTCGTAGCCTGCTGCCACCACCGATGCGCCCACCGTCGGATCGACCAGTCCGCGGGTCGCTGCTGCCATCCGCAGCGCCGACCGCAGGCTGTCGCGCAGGACCGGTCCGATGGTGACAGGCGTGCCGGCGGCATCGTTGGCGCGGGTCAGCTCCGAGTCGGGCCGAAACCGGCTGGCCGCGTGGTCGAAGGCGTCGATCGACGACTCGAGCGCTCGACGGACTGCCGGCAGAGCGCTCGGCCTGGTGACCACCGCGCGCACCGACGTCGCCAACCCGGCTCCGGTGAACGTGGCGGTCATGACGCCCGTGTGATCGTGTGCGGCGCCTCGACTGGTGCGGCACTCGGCG
>CAYNWB010000013.1:5695-48433 GCA_964400785.1 uncultured Actinomycetes bacterium
CAGAGCGCCTTCGATCTCGGCGACCACCAGTCCTGTTGATGCCCCGGCGACCAGGACGACGGCAACGCCGGCGGACGCGGCGAGACGTCGTGGCAGGTCTGTTCGTGTCACGTCCCCATCGTGGACGGCAGGGTGTTGGAGCGGTGTTCGGCTGACCTCAAGAGTTGGTCAAGCCGGCCCAGACGTAGCCCTGACACTGGCTTGGGTCCCTTCTGCCACGCGTCGCGCCATGGTGTCGATGGCCGTCACCTGACGGTCCACGTCGAAGGAGGAACCATGCGCCAGATTCTCACCGCAGCCGGCATCGCTGTGGCTGCCACCGTCGTCGGTGTGGCTGCCTACGCGAGCCAGTCCCCGTCACAGCCCGCTGACCCCGTGCCCGTCTCGTCCAGCGCAACGATCGACGACTCGGCGCAGATGCAGGTCTCGGACCTGCCCGCCACCGCGGCCTCGCCGTCCCCCAGCGCGTCCGTCGACGGGCCCGACGACAACGGTGGGCTGACCGACCGCGACCTTCGGGTGGAGCCGGGCGATGACAGGGACGTCGCGCGGGATGGTGACCACCAGGACGACTCCTGGGACGACGACCACGGTGACGACGACTGGGACGACGACTGGGACGACGACTGAGCGTGATCAGGGTCACACCCGGCGCCTGTATCCCTCACTGCGGGTCGGACGTCTATGGGTCAGTCAACGTACTCGTCGAACCAAGGAGGCCTTCGTGACCACCAACGAATCCACCGCTGACCGCACCATCCGGGCCCTGCTGGCCGTCGTCGCCGTTGCCGCGGCACTGTGGGTGGGCATCGGCTCCGTCGCCGGCATCGTGCTGGCTGTCGTGGCTGCGGTGCTGGGCGTGACTGCCGCAACGGGCTTCTGCCCGCTGTACCGGGTGCTCGGCATCAGCACCTGCCGCGTCCCGGCCGGCCGCTGACCCCAAGCGTTCTACCGTCTCGCCCATGGACCGGGCCGACCTCGCAGCCGACTTGCCCGAGCACGTGCCCGGACTGCTGCGGTTCACCCGGTCCATGGTGCGCGACGCGCAGCAAGCCGAGGACCTGGCGCAGGAGACCCTCGTGCGGGCGTTGGAGCGGGCGGAGTCCTTTCGCGGTGAGTCGAACCTCAGCACCTGGCTGCACCGCATCGCCCACAACCTGGCCGTGGACCATGCTCGCCGCTCGCGAGAGGTGCCCGTGGACGACCTGGCCGACGAGGTCGAGGCACGCTGGCGGGACGACGCCTACACCGTCGACGCAGCCGAGGTCGTCTCGCGGGCCGAGACTCGCGACGAGCTCGAAGACGCCCTCATCCGGCTTCCGGTGTCGTACCGCGCCGCCGTGGTTCTGCACGACGCGGAAGGACTCACCGTGGCCGCCATCGCCGACATCGCCGGAATCAGCCTGCCCGCAGCCAAGCAGCGGCTGCGGCGGGGCCGGATGATGCTCGTGTCGGCACTGGCCCATGGTGCGGAGCGTCGGGAGATCCTCTCGGGCGTGCCGTTGCGATGCTGGGACGCTCGCAGCCGAGTCAGCGACTACCTCGACGGGCTGCTGGACGGCGTGGACGCGGCACGGGTGGAACGGCACCTGGGCACGTGCCCGACGTGCCCACCGCTGTACGCCTCGCTCGTGGGCGCCACGGATGCGCTTGCCCGCACGCGAGGTACGTGGCGCGACTCCAACGACGTCGTCCCGGCCGATCAGGCGAGCCACATCCTCGAGCGTGTGCTCGCCGACCCGCCCGGGTCGGGCCCTTCGGCCCAGTCGCGCTGAGGGGTGTGCGAGCAATACTTCGAGCGTGATCGAATCGATAGCCGTCGAGTCGTCCCCGGCGCGAGAGGCTGAGTCGACGGCTCTGCTGGCGGCCGTCGCCGACCCGGTGCGGTGGCGGCTGCTGGGCGAGCTCGCCTCGCGCGGCACACGATGCGTCTGCGACCTGCAGCCGGTCGCCGGGGTCGCCCCCAACGTGCTGTCCTACCACCTGCGCGTGCTGCGCGATGTCGGCCTTGTCGAGGGCGCCCGACGAGGCCGGTGGATGGACTACAGCCTGACTACCGACGCACTCGAACGTCTGCACGACGCCCTGCCTGGCGCGTCCCGATGAGCGCTCTGCGCGACGGCTCCCGGCAGGCACCTTCGTCCGGTGCGGGCAACGTCCGGCTGTGGTGGGGGCTGGCAGGGGCCGCCGTGGCTTGGACGGCCCTCTACGTGCTCAACGAGCGGCTGTGGCCGGTGCTGCTGGGCGACTGGCTCGGCATCGACCTGAGCAGCCGGGTCGGCGACTCGGTGGCCTTCTTCGTCTACGACACGGCCAAGATCATGCTGCTGCTGGTTGGACTGATCTTCGTGGTCGGCATGCTGCGCACGACGCTCTCACCGGAGCGGGTTCGTACGGTGCTGGCCGGACGAGGGCTGGTGGTCGGGCTGGTGCTGGCGGCCCTGCTGGGGGCCGTCACGCCGTTCTGCTCGTGCAGCTCGATCCCTCTGTTCATCGGCTTCGTCGCCGCCGGGATCCCGCTGAGCATCACCCTGACGTTCCTCATCGCGTCCCCGTTGATCAACGAGGTGGCTGTCGTCATGCTCGGCGGGACGTTCGGGTGGGACGTGACTGCGATCTACGTCGCGGCGGGCCTCGCCCTCGCCATCGCCTCGGGTCTGCTGCTGTCGCGTGCCGACCTCGACCGCTGGGTCGAGCCGTTCGTGTTCAGCACCCCGGTCGCCGCGCTGACGGCCGAGCAGGCGAGGCCGACACTCGCGCAGCGCGTCGAGGCCGCGCGTGCCGAGACGACGGAGATCGTCGGCAAGGTCTGGCCGTATGTGCTGGTCGGCGTCGGCATCGGTGCGGCGATCCACGGCTGGGTGCCGGCCGACTTCTTCGCCCGCGTCGCTGGTGCCGACAACCCCTTCGCAGTCGTGGTCGCCACCGTGGCCGGCATCCCGATGTACGCCAACGCTGCGGGGGTCATCCCGCTGGCCGAGGCACTGTGGGACAAGGGCGTGGCGCTGGGCACCGTCATGGCCTTCATGATGAGCGTCGTCGCGCTGTCCCTGCCCTCGCTGATCATGCTGCGCCGGGTGCTGAAGATGCCTCTGCTCGCTCTGTTCACCGCGATCATCGCCGGCGGGATCATGCTCGTCGGCCTGCTGCTCAACCTTGTCGCATAAGACCCGACCGCTCACTTCGGATCAAGGAGTAGCCATGCAGATCAAGATCCTCGGACCAGGGTGCAAGAACTGCAAGAACCTCGAGAAGGCAACCCGCCAGGCGCTGGACGACCTCGGGCTCGAGGCCACGGTGACCAAGGTCGTCGACTACGGCGAGATCGCCGCCTACGGCATCATGTCGACGCCGGGCCTCGTCGTCGACGAGAGGGTGCTGGTGTCGGGACGTGTGCCGAGTGCCAGCGAGATCGGCGGCCTGCTGTCGGCCGCGGCACGCTGAGGCAGAGGCTGCGCGCAAGGTGTCGGTGACACCCACCCCAACCGGCCGCGACGAGGCGGCCGTGCTCGCCAAGCTCTCGGCGCTGGACCGGTTTCTGCCCGTCTGGATTCTGCTCGCCATGCTGGTGGGTCTGTTGCTCGGCAGGGCAGTCCCCGGGGTACAGGGTGTTCTCGATGCGGTCAAGATCGACCAGACGTCTCTGCCGATCGCGCTCGGGCTGCTTCTGATGATGTACCCGGTGCTGGCCAAGGTTCGCTACGAGGACATGAGCCATGTGACCGGTGACCGGCGCATGCTGGTGCTGTCCCTGGTGCTCAACTGGCTTGTCGGACCGGCGCTGATGTTCACGCTGGCCTGGGCCTTTCTCGCCGACTACCCGGAGTTTCGCACCGGCCTGATCGTCATCGGGCTCGCTCGCTGCATCGCCATGGTGCTCATCTGGAACGACTTGGCCTGCGGAGACCGTGAAGCGGGGGCGCTGCTCGTCGCGGTCAACTCCGTGTTCCAGATCGCGGCCTACGCGCTGCTGGGAACCTTCTACCTACGGATTCTTCCTGACTGGCTGGGTCTGCCGACCCAGGACGTGCAGTTCTCGACCTGGGAGATCACGAAGGCCGTGCTGATCTTCCTGGGGATCCCGCTGGCTGCCGGCTTTCTCACCCGGCGCATAGGCCTGCGGCGCAGGGGCCGGGAGTGGTACGAGTCGACGTTCATCCCCCGGGTGTCGCCGTTGGCGCTCTACGGGCTGCTGTTCACCATCGTGGTCATGTTCGCCCTGCAGGGAGACGCCATCCTGGACGACCCAGGCTCCGTGGCCTTGATCGCCGTGCCCTTGCTGGCCTACTTCGCCCTCATGTGGGGCGTGGCGTTCTTGCTGGGCATTCGAGCCGGTCTCGGCTACCCCAAGACTGCGACCGTCGCGTTCACAGCGGCAGGCAACAACTTCGAGCTGGCGATCGCGGTGAGCATCGGCGTGTGGGGTGTGACGTCGGGTCAGGCGTTGGCCGGCGTGGTCGGTCCTCTCATCGAGGTGCCTGCCTTGGTGGCGCTGGTCTACGTCTCGCTCTGGCTGCGCAGGCGGCTGACGTGGTGGTCGGCCTCTGCGGCAGCAGGCACCACGGACGGCGCCAGGAACGCTTGAAGCGCGGCGATCTGGTCGCGGCGGGCCGAGTACAAGATGTTGGCGCCTTGACGCCTGGACGCCACGAGACCGGCCAGGCGCAACACCTTGAGGTGGTGGGAGACGGTGGACTGGGAGCGCGCCAGTGGCACGACCAGGTCGCAGGCGCAGACCTCCCCGTCCGGCGCGTTGAGCAGCATGCCGAGCATCTGGAGTCGTACCGGGTCGCCCAAGGCTCGAAAGCCTGCGGCCAGCGCAGCGGACTCCTGCTCGTCGGGCACCTCGGCGATCAACGGCGAGCAGCACGACGTCAGGTCGAGACCGTGGGTGAGAGGCGGTCGGGGAGCGGGCATCCCCACAGCCTACGCCGAATATCGACAGATGTCGGTATTGACAATCATCGATAGATAGACGAGGGTCTCGCCATCAGACATCACAAAGGAGATCTCATGACCGACACCCCGACCGCATCGGCCCGGCGCGACGTCCACGCCGAGGTGCGTGACCGCTACGCCGAGGCCGCTCGCACTGTCGCGGAGGGGCAGGCGAGCTGCTGCGGCCCGACAGTGCTCGAGCTCGAGCCGGGGCTCGGGTCACAGCTCTACGAGGTCTCGCAGCGCGATGGCCTGCCGGCTGCTGCGGTCGCGGCCAGCCTCGGCTGCGGCAACCCCACGGCCGTCGCCGATCTGCGCCCGGGTGAACGCGTGCTCGACCTCGGCTCGGGCGGAGGCATCGACGTGCTGCTGTCTGCCCAGCGTGTCGGCCCCGAAGGTTTCGCCTACGGGCTCGACATGACCGAGGACATGCTCGAGCTGGCACGCCGCAACGCGACCGAGGCCGGAGTCACCAACGTGCAGTTCCTGCACGGAACGATCGAGGACGTCCCTCTGCCCGACGGCTCGATCGACGTGGTCATCTCCAACTGCGTGGTCAACCTGAGCCCCGACAAGGCGGCCGTCGTCGCCGAGGTGCGGCGCGTGCTGCGCCCCGGCGGGCGGGTCGGCATCTCCGACATCGTGGCGGACGACGACCTCAGCCCGCAGCAGCGCGCAGAGCGTGGGTCGTGGGCGGGCTGCATCGCGGGGGCCCTGTCGGTCGGAGAGCTCGAGCAGCTTCTGCAGGACGAGGGCTTCGTGGCCATCTCGATCACGCGCACCCACGAGGTCGTGCCGGGCATGCACAGCGCGATCATCAAGGCCACGGCCCCTGCGGGCTGACCCCTCAGGCTGGCTGCCACGCGTAGTCGATCTGGCGGGCCACGGCCAGCGCGCTGTCGAGCCCGACGAGGCGGCCCACCAGGTGCAGTGCCATGGAGATGCCGCACGCCAGGCCTCCAGCGGTCACCACCTCGCCGCTGTCGACCCACGCCGCGCGCCGGGCGCGTCCCTCGGGCGCGCCCAGGCGATCCCCGAGGGCCGCCACGTCCTCCCAGTGGGTCGTGAACGGTCGCCCCTCCAGCAGTCCGGCATCACCGAGCAGGAAAGCCCCGGTGCAGACGCTCGTGGTGATGTCGGCGTCTGCGGTGAGCGCCTCGACCGCCGACCTCACCCGCGGATCGGCCGCCACGGCGTCGATGTCCACCGCGCCCGGGACGACGACGATCTCGCTGCCGACGGCCTCGGCGAGGGACGTGCTCGCACCGAGCCGGAGCCCCCCGTAGGCGCGCACCGGCTCGTCGGTCGCGCTCACGGTCGAGACCTCGAACGGGGACTCGTCGCCGGCCCGTTGTGCCAGGCGGTTCGCGGTCAGGAACACCTCGTAGGGACCCCCGACGTCGAGCAGGTCGACGCCCTCGAACAGCAGGATGGCCACGCGCATGTGTCACAGTGTCTGTGACAGGGGCGTGAGTCCGCCGTGCGGGGACTCGGATCGGAGGGGCTGGTGCTCGGTTCAGCACTGCCGTCTGCCGTTGCCCCCGTGCTGCCGAACCACCGCCAACGGTGGCTGCCGATCGTGGGCGTGCTCGCGGTGCTCGCGGCGCTCAAGGTCGGCACCGCCGTCCTCGGTGTCACCGGAGCGGTGCTCGGCGTGGTGGCAACCGTCGCTGTGCTGGCGGTCACCCGGGCAGGGCGGGCCACCTGGCACGACCTGGGTCTGTCGCTTCGGGCGCTGCGGACGGGACTGCTGTGGGCCGCGGGCTTCTTCGCCCTGTTCGCAGCAGGTTTCGCGCTGTTCGCCGTCGCCGCGCGGGCCGTGCCGGCGCTGACTGCCTGGGTCGCGAGCCTGCAGGTCTCCGCTCCCGAGCCGAATGCGCTCGCCCTGCAGGCCCTGGTGACGATCCCGCTGGGCACCGTGCTGATCGAGGAGGTCGCCTTTCGGGGTGCCTTGCCGGCGCTTCTCGGTCGCGCCGGCGCCGGCACGCGAACGGCGGTCGTGGGGTCTGCCGTGCTGTTCGGTCTGTGGCACGTCGCGCCGAGCCTGAGCGTGGCCCTCGAGGACGGGGCGTCGAGCACCCCTGTGTGGCTCGTGGTGGTCGGGACTGTGGTGTTCACCACAGCGTCCGGGATCGGGCTGGGGTGGCTTCGGCACCGCAGCCGCAGCCTTCTGCCGCCCATGATGGTGCACCTGGCCACGAACTCGCTCGGGGTCGCCCTGCTCTGGTTCGTGGCCCTGGGCTGAGGGTGACCCGCGCGACCACGCCATGACGACGACCCGGCTGCACGTCCCGCGGATGGACTGCGCGGCGGAGGAACAGCTCGTGCGGATGCGTCTGGCGTCGCTCGCCGGCGTGCGCGCCGTCGAGGTCGACCTCGACGACCGCACCGTGTGGATCGAGCACGACGGGGACGGCGGGGACGTCGTCACGGCCGTCGCCGAGCTCGGTCTGGGCAGTGTCTCCACGGTGGAGGCACCTGCACCGAGGCTCGACGGTCGCGCGGCGGGTCGCACGCGCGCCGAACGGCGTGCGCTGGGGGTGGCGCTGGCGATCAACGCGGTCTTCTTCGTCGTCGAGCTCACCGCTGGCCTGCTGGCGGGCTCGCTCGGCCTGGTCGCGGACTCCCTGGACATGCTCGCCGACGCCAGCGTGTATGCGCTCAGCCTGCTCGCGGTGGGGCGCGTCGTGGCGCAGCAGAAGCGGCTGGCCGTCCTCAGTGGGTACCTGCAGATGACGCTCGCCGTGCTCGGTCTGGTCGAGGTGGTGCGCCGAGCCGTGGCCGGAGAGGTGCTGCCGGACGTGGCGACGATGGTGGTCGTGGCTGCGGCGGCGCTGGTCGCCAACGTCGTCACGCTGCTGGTGCTGCGGCGGGCCAGGGGCGAGGCGGCCCATCTGCAGGCGGCGTGGATCTTCACCTCCAACGACGTCAAGGTCAACGCCCTCGTGATCGTCGCAGCGCTGCTGGTGTCGGCCACCGGAAGCGGGGCGCCGGACCTGGTCGCCGGGGCCGTCATCTTCGTGATCGTCGCGAACGGTGCTCGTCGGATCATTCGCCTGGGTCGGAGCGCTTGACGCCCGGCAGGTAGTTCAGCGACTATTGAGTCAATGTCTACTGAAGCGTCTCTCGCCGCACGGGCCGCCGTCCATGCAGCTCTGGGCGATCCCACTCGCTTGGCGATCGTGGACGCCCTGCGTCTCGGTGACGCCTCGCCAGGTGCGCTGGCCGGCAGTCTCGGCATCGCCGGCAACCTGCTCGCCCACCACGTCCGGGTGCTGGAGACGGCCGGGGTGCTGACTCGCGTCAGGTCCGAAGCCGATCGCCGGCGCTCCTACCTGCGGCTGCGGCAGCAGGCCCTGGTGCAGATCGATCCGCTGGCCCCGCTGAGTGCTCCACGCGTCGTGTTCGTCTGCACCCACAACTCTGCCCGGTCGCAGCTGGCAACCGCCTTGTGGCGCCAGCGCAGCGACGTCCCCGTCGCCTCCGGTGGAACTCGACCCGCACGCCGCGTCCACCCGCGAGCAGTCGCTGCCGCACGCAGGCACTCCCTGCACCTCGACCGTGTGCGGCCCACGCAGGTCGCCGGGCTGCTGGACGAGCGCGACCTGGTCGTCACCGTCTGCGACGGCGCTCGTGAGGAGCTCGACGACGCCCTCTCGCGGCGGGTCGCCCCCACGCTGCACTGGTCGATCCCCGACCCCGCACGCCACGACTCCGACGATGCGTTCGAGGCGGCCTTCAGAGCCGTCGCAGAGCGCATCGCGTCACTCGCTCCCGCCGTCCACCTCACCCACTGAGGAGTGCTGTCTGTGTCTGCCGATCGTCCCGTGCTGCTGTTCGCCTGCATCCACAACTCGGGGCGCAGCGTCGCTGCCGAGGTGCTTGCCCGGCACTACGGCGCAGACCAGGTCGTGGCCTCGTCCGCCGGCAGCGAGCCGGGCAGCGGGGTCAACCCTGCTGTGGCCGCTGTGCTCGCCGAGCGGGGGCTGACTGTCGACGATCACGCTCCCACGCTGCTCACCCCGGACGGCGTGCAGCAGGCCGACGTCGTCATCACGATGGGATGTGGCGAGACGTGTCCCGTCTTTCCCGGCAAGCGCTACGAGGACTGGCAGGTCGACGACCCCAAGGGTCAGGACATGTCGACAGTTCGTCGCATCGTCGACGACGTCGACGCGCGGGTGCGAGCGCTGCTGGCCGACCTCGACGTCCCCGTTCTCCCCTGATCCTGCCGCATCCCATCCTGCCGTCACCCACGAAAGGGCCCCGTCCGTGAACACCACTCGCTACCAGCGCCCCGACATCGCCCTGGACCAGCAGCAGGCCCTCGGGGCCGCCGCGACCAGGCTGCAGCGCGACTTCGACGGCACGTTCGGCGTCGAGACCATCGATCGATTTCTGCACTCGTCCTACGACGAGTTCGCCGGACGGGCCACGGTGGCGAACTTCTTGCCCCTGATCGCCGAGAGGTTCGCCCGCCAACGCCTTCGCGCCCTGTCCAAGGTCGAGGGCAAGGCCCTGTCGGGCATCCCCACGGTGCTGTTCCTCTGCGTGCACAACGCCGGCCGCTCACAGATGGCACTCGGGTTCTTCACGCATCTCGCCGGCGACAACGCGGTCGCATGGTCGGGAGGGTCCGAGCCAGGCAGCGAGATCAACCCGATGGCCGTCCGGGCGATGGCGGAGCGGGGTATCGACATCACGCAGGAGTTCCCCAAGCCGTGGACCGAGGAGATCCTGCAGGCTGCCGATGTCGTCATCACGATGGGCTGCGGTGACGCCTGCCCGATCTACCCGGGCAAGCGCTACCTCGACTGGGACCTCGACGATCCATCGGGCCAGGACCTCGACTCCGTGCGTGTCATCCGTGACGACGTCGAACGACGCGTGCGGGGTCTGCTGGCCGAGCTCGACGTGGCCATCGCCACGTGATCTCGGCGGTTCTGCACCGTCGGCACGCCGCAGAGACGGTTGGTACCGCCGTTCTGGTCGCCGCGGTCGTCGGCTCGGGGGTCATGGCCACGAACCTCACCGATGACACGGCCCTGGCCCTGCTGGTCAACGCGGTCGCCACCGTCGCCGTCCTAGGCGTGCTGATCTGGACACTCGGGCCGATCTCCGGCGCCCACTTCAACCCGGCCGTCACCCTGGTCGCCGCGAGTCGGCGAGAGATGCCACCAGGCCAGGCCGTCGGGTACGTGAGCGCGCAGCTGGTCGGGGCATCGGTAGGTGTGGTGCTGGCCAACGTGATGTTCGACCTGCCTGTCGTCGAGCTCTCCTCGACCGAGCGCACCGGAGCCGGCATCCTGCTCGGTGAGGTTGTCGCGACCGCGGGGCTGATCTGGGTGATCGGAGCACTGACCCGGACCCGACTCGGACACCTGGGCCCGGTGCTGGTGCCCGCCTGGATCGGGGCCGCGTACTTCTTCACGTCCTCCACGTCGTTCGCCAACCCCGCGGTGACGTGGGGCCGCATGTTCACTGACACGTTCGCCGGTATCGCTGCCTCGTCGGCAGCGCTGTTCGTCGTCGCGCAGGTTCTCGGTGCCGCCATCGGCGCCGGTCTCACCGAGCTGTTCCACCCTCGGCACGGTGTGGTGCCCGAGCCGCTGGACCTGCCCGACCCGGTTCACACGTCGCCGGTGGAGGAGAGGACGATGTGACGGGCATCGTCGTGGCGTCGGCCAGTCTGCAGCAGCAGGTCACAGACCGCTGACTCCGGTAGACACCAACGCGAGCCCGATCAGGACGAGAACGATCGCCATGACCGCGCTGCTGTGGCGCTGCAGCCAGGCCCGCACGTGGCCGAGCAGCCCGAGCGCCCGCTCGCCGGCCACGAGGTACGCCAGCAGCGGACCGGCCACGGTGACCGACGCGACGAGAGCGAAGGCCACCGTGGCCCCGATGGCCGAGGCGACGGCAAGGCCTGCCGAGCCGATGACGATGCCACCTGCGGCGGCGAGCACGATGATCTTCGGGTTCGCCGCCGACAGCAGCAGGCCGAGCCGAAGTGCCGAGGAGGGGACGGCGGTGTCCAAGCCGGCCATCCACGCGGGCTGCTTGGGGTCCGCTCCGCGCGTGAGCCACTCCCGAGCACCGAGCACGACCAGCAGCAGCCCGAGCACCACTCGCGTCCACGACGCCCAGGTGGGTGGCTCGTCTGCGAGCTCGACCACCTCTGCGAGCAACGCGAACGTCGTCGTCGCGGCGGCGACACCGACGAACCAGCCGGTCAGGAAGCCTGCCGTGGTGGCCCGGGGGCGGGCCGTGAACAGCAGCAGGATCGCAGGGACCACGGGGAACGGCGAGGCTGCGATGGCCAGCGCGAGAGGCAGCAGGTCAGCCGGCACGAGTCGTGGTCCTGGTCACGAGGCCATCATGCCGCCCGGCGTCGCGTACTCTTCGTACGAAGGCTCGATCCATCGGGTCTCTCGTGTGACTCAGCGCCGACAACCCGGTGCTCGCCTCTCGTTGACGTGTGAGCGGTCATGAGCCGCTCCCCTTCCACGTCCGAAGGACACGCCAGTGCCCAGCACCTCCGTTCCCGCTCCCCCCGTCACCGCCGAGGTCGGCTTCGCCGCTCTCGGCGTCCCTCAGCCGCTCGTCGCCGCGCTGCGCGAGCAGGGCCGCACCACCGCCTTCCCCATCCAGGTCGCGACCCTGCCTGACGCTCTGGCCGGTCGCGACGTGCTCGGCCGCGCCCGCACCGGCAGCGGCAAGACCATCGCCTTCGCGGTTCCGACGGTCGCCCGGCTGGCGGCCTCGCCGACCCGCAGACCCCATCGGCCACGGGCCCTCGTGCTGGTGCCGACGCGCGAGCTCGCCAACCAGGTGCAGCAGACCCTGCTGCCTCTGACTCGCGCCGTCGGTCTGCGCAGCATGACGATCTTCGGTGGGGTCTCGCAGGGGCCGCAGGTGACTGCTCTGCGCCGAGGCGTCGACATCTGCGTCGCCACCCCCGGACGCCTCGAAGACCTGATCGGCCAGGGCCACGTGCGTCTGGACGCCGTCGAAGTCACCGTCATCGACGAGGCCGACCACATGGCCGACCTGGGATTCCTGCCCGCCGTGCGCCGGCTGCTCGACCGAACGCCGCCGCGCACCCAGCGCCTGCTGTTCTCCGCCACCCTCGACGGTGACGTCGACGTGCTGGTGCGGCGCTACCTGCACGACCCGGCCAGGCACGCCGTCGACGAGGCGGAGTCGTCGGTCCCGGCCATGACGCACCGCCTGGTCACGGTCGACGCTGTGAACAAGGCTGCGGTCGTGCACGACCTGCTGGCCGGCCAGCCTCGCACCCTGGCATTCACCCGAACCAAGCACGCGGCCAAGAAGCTGGCACGGCGCCTCAGCGCGGCCGGCGTCCCGAGTGCTGACCTGCACGGCAACCTGTCCCAGGCCGCGCGCACGCGCAACCTGTCGGCCTTCCACGAGGGCCAGGTGCGGGTGCTCGTGGCGACCGACATCGCGGCGCGGGGCATCCACGTCGACGACGTCAACCTCGTCGTGCACGTGGACCCGCCTGCCGAGCACAAGGCCTACCTGCACCGCTCCGGGCGGACAGCGCGGGCGGGCAACGCCGGCACCGTCGTCACCGTGGCGACCCTCGACCAGCGCACCGCGGTGCGGACGCTGCTGCGCAGCGCCAAGGTGACCGCCGTCGAGCAGCACGTCACTCCTGCGGGGAGGCCCGCCCGCACGCGATGATGGACCGGTGAGCGAGCGCAACGTCCTCGGTGGCGACCTCGAGCCCTGCGGTACCGACCCGATGACGGGGTTCTTCCGGGACGGAGGCTGCCGCACAGGGCCCCAGGACGCGGGCAGCCACACGATCTGCGCCGTCGTGACCCGCGAGTTTCTCGAGCACCAACGCAGCATCGGCAACGACCTGTCGACCCCTGTGCCGCAGTACCGCTTTCCCGGGCTCGTCCCCGGCGACCGCTGGTGCGTGACCGCGGTCAACTGGGCCCGTGCCCACGCCGACGGGGTCGCAGCACCCGTGGTGCTCGCGAGCACCAACGAGGCGGTGCTGGGGGTGGTTCCGCTCGCGGTGCTGGCCGAGCACGCCGTGGACGTGCCCGCCGACCCCGGTTCGCTGGGCTAGGCGGGGTACCGGCTAGGCCGTCAGGCCGAACACCCAGCCCACCAGAGTCATCGCCACCACGGTGATCAGCACGACGCCGATCAGGTTGAGCGCCACCCCGCCACGGGTCATCTGCCCGATGGTGACGTACCCGGAGCCGTAGGCGATCGCGTTCGGCGGGGTTGCGACGGGCAGCATGAAGGCACAGCTGGCGGCGATCGCCACCGGCACCGTGAGAACCAGCGGGTCGAGCCCCAGGCCCAGCGCTGCGCCCCCTGCCACTGGCAGGAACGTTGCGGCGGTGGCCGTGTTGCTGGTCAGCTCGGTCAGCAGGACGATCCCGGCGACGACGAGGGCCACGAGCAGCACGAGCGGTATCGCGTCCAGCCCGCTGACCTGCTCGCCGATCCAGGTGGACAGGCCGCTGGCCGTGAACTGCGCCGACAGCGCCAGCCCGCCCCCGAAGAGCAGCAGCACGCCCCAGGGCAGGGCGACGGCGGTGGCCCAGTCCAGCAGCCGCACCCCCCGGGCGGCCCCAGCCGGCAGCACGAACAGCAGAAGGCCGATGACGACGGCGATGCCGGCGTCGCTGATGAACGGGTCGTCCTGCAGCAGCGGCACCCCCACCCACGCGGTCGCGGCCAGGACGAAGACCGCCAGCACCCGCTTCTCGGCGCTCGAGGTGGGCCCGAGCTCAGAGATCTCCTCGGTCAGCAGGTCGTGACTGCCGACCAGCTGGTCGATCTCCGGCGTGTAGAGAACCTTGGTCAGCACGAACCACGTGATGACGAGGAACACGACCGCCAGCGGGACGCCCACCAGCATCCACTGCCCGAAGCCGATGCTGACGTCGAACGTCTCGTCCATGTAGCCCACCAGCAGCGCATTCGGCGGGGTACCGATGATGGTGCCCAACGACCCGATCGAGGCCGCGTAGGCGATGCCGAGCATCAGGGCCGTGCCGAACCGGGACGAGATCACCGCCTGCTTCACCGAGGCCTCGGACGGCGCGCCGCCGGGGTCGGTCGGTGTGCCGTCTGCCTGCGGCGGTGCCACGATGAGAAGCACCGACACCGCTATGGGCAGCATCATCAGCGCGGTCGCGGTGTTGGACACCCACATGCTCAGAAAGCCCGTGGCGATCATGAAGCCCCCCACGACCATCGAGGGGTCGGTGCCCATCGCCCGCACGGTCAGCAGAGCGATCCTGCGGTGCAGGTTCCAGCGCTGCATCGCCAGCGCCAGCAGAAAGCCGCCCATGAACAAGAAGATGATGCTGTCGCCGTAGGAGGCCCCGACGTCCGCGATCTCTGCGTCGGTCAGCGCTGGGAAGACCGCCAGCGGCACGAGGGCGGTCGCCGGTATGGGGATCGCCTCGGTCATCCACCACAGGCCCATGAGAACCGCCGTGGCCGCGGTGAGCCGAGCGGCGTGGTCGAGGTCGGCGGGCAGCAGCACATAGGTTGCGCCGGCGCCGACGAGACCCCCAGCGAGGCCGACCCAGCGTCGGCGAACCGCGGCCACCGCCAGTGCAGGGGCCCTCTCGCCTGGTGCCCGCTTCTCGATCGCCTCTCCTCGAGGACGTCCGTGCGGTGTCCACGGTACGCCGGGCACCCATGGGGACGCTCGGCCCTTACCCGCGCGGCCGAGCCCCGGCATGGTGGATGCATGGCGGGTTCGACGTTCACGTGGGTGGCACTCGGGGTCTGGCTCGTGGGCGGGCTGGGCGGCTACTACTACCTGTATCGCCAAGGTCATCCCCACCCCGGCTGGCTGCTGGCGGCGATGATCCTGGGGCCCTTCTCGATGCTCGTCTTCACCGATCGAGTGGAGTCGGCGCCTGAGGTGCTCGTGCACGAGGGGGCACCGTCCACCGTCGCCCGCAAGGTGCTGGTGGGTATCGACGGCTCGCCGGAGTCCGAGCACGCCCTGGAACTGGCCCAGCGGGTGCTGGGCGACGAGCAGTGCTGCCTGGTGCTGTGCGAGGTCGTGGACTACGACACCGCCGAGCAACCGGGCGGCGCTGGCGTCGACGAGGCGACCACCCGGCTGCAGGACGCGGCTGCGCGCCTGGCCGGACGCGCCGTCTCGATCGAGGTGCTGGCCGGTCGCCCCGTGCAGGCCCTCGCCGAGGCGGCCGAGCGTCACGACGCCGAGATGATCGTCGTGGGCACGCGAGGCCGGGGGGTCTCGCGCCGGATGCTGGGCAGCGTCGCCGAAGGCTTGCTCACGGTGTCGACACGACCGGTGATGGTGACTCACCTCGGAACCGGGTGAGGTCGGTGCCGACCCTCGCCGCCGACGACCGCGTCCACCACGCCTTGCCTGAGCACGAGGTCGTCCTGCTGCTGGAGACCGATCGCACGAAGGGCCTGACCGAGCATCAGGCTGAGGCCCGCAGGGAGCAGATGGGGCCGAACGTGCTGCCCCCGCCGCGCCGGACGGGGCCCGTGCTGCGCGTGCTGCGGCACTTCCACCATCCGCTGGTCTACGTGCTGCTCGGGGCCGCCGCGCTGGCGCTCGCGCTGCGCGAGCTGGTCGAGGCATCGGTCATCGCTGCGGTCGTGCTCGTGAACGTGGTCGTGAGCTTCGTGCAGGAGGAGCGTGCCGAGAAGGCCTTGTCGGCGTTGATGGCGATGACTCGCACGCACGTGACCGTCATCCGCGACGGGCACAGGCAGCGGATCGAGTCCACCGACCTGGTACCGGGGGATGTCTGCCTGCTCGAGGCGGGTGACAAGGTGGCGGCCGACATGCGGCTGCTCGCAGTGCAGGACCTCAGCGTCGACGAGTCCGCGCTGACCGGGGAGTCGGTACCCGTCGCCAAGCAGGCTGTGGTGGTCGACGACGCCACCGAGCTCGGCGACCGCCTGAACATGACCTTCTCGGGGTCTCTGGTGGTGGCCGGCACCGGCACCGGAGTCGTCGTGGCAACCGGTGGGGACACCGAGCTCGGGCTGATCCATCGTCTGGTCGGGGAGTCCGGTGGCGTGCAGACTCCGCTCACCCGCAAGCTGGGGGCGTTCAGCCGCCTGCTGACCGTGGTGATCCTGGCGCTGGCTGCCCTGACGCTCGTCCTCGGCCTGGTTCGCGGCGAGCCGTTGGGAGACATGGTGACCGCCGCGATCGCTCTGGCGGTCGGCGCGATCCCCGAGGGCCTGCCTGCTGCGGTCACCATCATCCTGGCCATCGGTGTCTCGCGGATGGCTCGCCGCAACGCGATCATCAGGCGGTTGCCCGCCGTGGAGACCCTCGGCGCGACCACCGTCGTGTGCAGCGACAAGACGGGCACGCTGACTCAGAACCAGATGACCGTCACGACCGTGGTGACGCCGACAGCCCGCTACGCACTCAGCGGCAGTGGCTACGACCCGGAGGGAGAGGTTCGCGACGCCGAGGGCGAACCTGTGTCGGTCGAGCAGGACGCAGCGCTGGACGAGACGCTGCGGGCAGGGGTGCTCTGCAACGACTCCTCCCTACGCCGGCGCGACGAGAGCTGGGTCGCTGCCGGCGACCCCACAGAGGTGGCCCTGCTGACGGCGGCAGCCAAGGCGGGCATCGATCGTGCCGTGCTGGACGAGCACCTGCCGCGCGTCGACGAGGTGCCCTTCTCGTCCCAGGCTCAGCGGATGGCGACGCTGCACCGCGCGACGTCGGGTGAGCGGGGCCTGGTCGTGGTGAAGGGTGCGGTCGAGGCCGTGCTCCAGCAGTGCACGCGCGCGCGTGGCCGCGATGGTGGCGAGGTGCCCGTGGACGCCGACAGCATCCACGCGGCTGTGGAGGCCCTGGGAGAGCAGGCACTGCGCGTGCTCTGCCTGGCCTGCGCCGACGTCGCGTCGGATGTCGAGACGATCCAGCCGGACGACGTCGACGGGCTGTCGCTGACGTTGCTCGGGTTGGTCGGCATGCACGACCCGCCACGGCCCGAGGCCGTTGCCGCGGTGCAGACGTGCCACCGCGCAGGCATCGACGTCAGGATGATCACCGGCGACCACGCTGCGACCGCCCGGGCGATCGCGACCGAGATGGGCCTGGCCCGGGACGGTCGCGACCCCGTGGTGGTGACCGGCGCGCAGCTGCGGCAGATGGACGAACAGCAGTTCGCGCAGGCCGCGACCGAGGCGACGGTGCTGGCCCGGGTGAGCCCCGAGCACAAGCTGCGCCTGGTCGAGGCGCTCCAGGGTCGCAACCACGTGGTGGCCATGACGGGGGACGGGGTCAACGACGCTCCGGCTCTGCGCCAGGCCGACATCGGGATCGCGATGGGTGACACCGGTACCGAGGTGGCCAAGGACGCCAGCGCGATGGTTCTCACCGATGACAACTTCGCGACGATCGAGGCGGCCATCGAGGAGGGCCGCGGCGTCTACGACAACATCACGAAGTTCATCACCTGGACGCTGCCGACGAACCTCGGCGAGGGCATGGTCATCCTCACGGCGATCCTGCTCGGCGCCACCCTGCCTGTGCTGCCCGTGCAGGTGCTCTGGATCAACATGACGACGGCGATCGCCCTGGGCCTCATGCTCGTCTTCGAGCCCAACGAGCCCGGCATCATGAGCCGCGCTCCGCGGGATCCACAGCAGCCGATCCTCACCCGGGTGCTCGTCGAGCGGATCCTGCTGGTGTCGGTGCTGCTGCTGATCGGCGCGTTCGGGCTGTTCGAGTACGAGCTGGCGGCGGGCGCGAGCCTGGCCGAGGCACGCACGGTGGCCGTGAACGTCTTCGTGCTCGTCGAGATGGCCTACCTGGTCAACTGTCGGTCGCTGACGAAGTCGGTGCTGCAGGTCGGCCTGCTCAGCAACCCGATGCTGCTGGTCGGCATGGCGACCATGCTGCTGCTGCAGGTGCTGTTCACCTACCTGCCGTTCTTCCACGTCGCGTTCGGGTCGGCTCCGCTCGGCGTGGATGCCTGGGTGCGGGTGGCTGCGGTGGCCGTCGGTGTGTCGCTCGTGGTGGCAGCCGAGAAGGCGCTGCGTCGCCGCGTCAGTCGGCCCGGTCGGACGACCTCGCCCGGTGCGTCAGCTCGGTGATGTGCGAGACGAAGTCGGGCCACAGCTCGCGGGGCAGGTCGTGGCCCATGCCCTCGAAGCCGACGAACCGTGAGCGGCGCAGCGCGGTGGCAAGTGCCAGCCCCCCGCTCGGGGCGACGAGCGGGTCGGCCAGGCCGTGCATCACCAGGGCTGGGATCCGCAGCCGGCGCAGGCGCGACGTCCGGTCGGGCTGAGCCGTGATGGCCGCGAGCTGGCGCAGGTACCCGCCTGGGTCGTGGGCGCGGTCGTAGGAGCGTCCCGCCAGGTCGGACAGGTACTCCTCGTCGAAGGCGTAGCCCCGGGAGCCGATCATGCGAAACGTCTCGATCGCCATCGACTGGGCGCTTTGGCGGTCGGCCACGGCCCGGCGCTTGGTGAGACGGCTGAACAGGGCGGGCTTGGGGTTGCCGACCGTCTTCGAGCCGGTCGACGTCATGATCAAGGCGAGGGTGCGCACCCTGTCTCGGTGCCGGAGCGCCAGCGACTGCGCGATGAACCCGCCCATCGAGGCGCCGACGACGTGAGCGCTGGGCAGGCCGAGTCCGTCCATCAGCCCGACGGCGTCGTCGGCCATGTCGTCGATCGTGTAGGGCGGGGAGTGCCGCCGCAGCACCACGTCCGACACGCGGGGCGCCCGGACGTCGGTCAGGTGCGTCGACAGCCCGACGTCGCGGTTGTCGAACCGCACGACGTAGTGCCCGTTGGCGGCCAGCCCGGCGCACAGCGCGTCCGGCCAGGCGAGCATCTGTGTACCGAGACCCATGATGAGCAGCATCGGGTCGTCGGCCGGGTCACCGAACGTCTCGAAGGCGAGCGTGATCCCGTTGGACTCGATGGTGTTGACGGTCACCCCGGCAGGCTAGGGGTCGTACCGTCGGGGTGATGAGTCGCCTGCCGCCCGCCGAGGCCCGCACAGGGCTGGTGCCATCGGTCGACCTGCCGCCTGGGTGGACCGACGCCCGCCTGGCCGTGCTGTTCCACGCTGTGTTCGCCGGGGTCGCCCTGGCCGTGCTGGCCGTTCCCGTGGGCTCGACCGGAGCGGCCGTGCTGGCTCTCGTCGTGGCCTACCACGTCGCGTTGCTGCTGACCGCCCGGCGACCGCCGGCGCAGGGGTGGACCACGGCGTGGCTGGTGCTCGCGCCACTCAGCGTGCTCATGGTGCTTCCCGACTGGTTCCTGTCCGAGGTGCTGGCCACCCTGGACTTCGCCGACACCGGGGCACCGTTCGTCGGCACGGTGCCGGTGTTCATGGCCGGCATGTGGGTGCTGGCGCTCTTCCCGCTCGTGCTGGTCGCCGCCCTTGCCGAGCAGCGGCTCGGGGAGCGGGCCGCGCTCGCTGTGGTGGCCGCGGCCGGCCTGGCGCTGTTCTGGGGCGCGGAGCTGCTCGCTCCGGTCGTCCCGTTGTGGCAGCCCGTGGGGGTGCAGACCGTCGGCGGCGTCGCGGCCTACGTCCTGCCCGCAGAGGTGCTGCTCAGTGTCGGGGCGTGGCTGCTGGTGCGCGGCACGCGGTGGCGTCGGCCGGCCGTGACCGCCCTCGGCGTCGTGGTGCTGCCACTGGTCTACCTGGGTGCGCTGGCGGTGGGGTACCAGTTCATCGGTTGACGCCGATCCGCCTGTCGGCCACCGTGGGGCGATGGGTGCGGCTTCGGCTGAGCAGAGCCACCTCGACTGGTGGCGCGCCCAGGTGCGTCCGTGCCCCGCGTGCGGAGGAGACGGCGTGCTGCTGGTGATCGAGGTGACCGACCGCGACACGACGGTGGCTCTGCAGCACCGTCTGGCATGTCTCGGAGACTGCTGCATCGACGGGCTGGCTCCCGATCGCCAGTGCCGGGACTGCGGTCACCGGTTCTGACCGGCGTCGTCTCCCGTCGTGCTGACGAACAGCGTGCGGGGAGTCCTGTCGTCGTCGGTCTGCTCCAGCACCGCGACGGTGGACAACCCGGCCTCGTGCAGCAGGTCGATCCAGCGGTCTCGTGCGAAGAGGCCGAACCGGTGCGACTCGTGGGCGGTGGTGATGGTGCCGTCGTGGTCGCGCAGCACGAACGCGTACTCACCGTGCACCCAGGTGTCGGTCGGGTCGGGGTCCCAGGTCCACTCCAGGTAGCGGGCGGCGCGACCGTCGGGGGCGTCCGACCCCCCGCACTGCGTGCCGGGCTCGAACGACTCGGCGATGTGGTCGGGAGCCAGCACTGCGACGCCGCCGGGGGCCAGGTGCTCGGCAAGCGTCCGACCGAGCGCCCGCACCTCGTCCTCGGTGAGCAGGTAGTCGATCGCGTCGTGCACGAGCACCGCGTCGAAGTGCCGTCCCAGCCGGATCGTGCGCATGTCACCGACGACGTGCTCGCAGGTGGGGTTGATCAGCCGCGACATCGCCAGCATCTGGGGCGACAGGTCGACCAGGGTCATCGCCGCCTGCCCGCCAAGGTGGTGGGCGACGTGACCGCCGCCGCTGCCGAGCTCGAGCACACGCTGGACCGGACGCCGGCCGGTGCGCAGCAGCCCGCCGAGCACCGCGGCCTCGTCGGCGTAGTCCTGCGGTGGTGAGAGCAGCGGCCACCACTGCGCGAGGTCGGTGTACATGCGGTGCTGCACGCTGTCACCGTAGGCGCCGACGGGGACGTGCTCCAGCCATGGTCCTGCGCCGGGGGGTCGGCCAGAATGCACCCCGTGGCCCTCAACTACCTGACCGACCTGGCGCGCGTGGGGCAGTACCTGCGCATCCCCGTGCACGCGGGCAGGGCGTGGCGGGCCGTCCGTGAGGACGTCTCGATCCTCGACCAGCTACGCCGCGGGCTGCTGCCTCTGCCGACGGATTCACCGCCGGAGGACCCGGCGCACGTGTTCGGGCCACATCGCGCCGACGCTCCTCAGGTGTGGGGCGACCGACGCGTCGCGGTCGTCGCCACCGGCGGCAGCGGCGCGCTCGCCTCGACGGTCGGGGTCGTGCGTGCCCTGCACGAGTCAGGGGTCAGGCCGGTGGGCTACGGGCTGTGCTCGGGCTCGGCGATGTTCGGCATGCCCCTGGCGGCGGGCATGCCGACCGAGGACGTGGCCCACACGCTGCTGCGGCTGAAGCCGGAGGACTACCTCGACCCGGAGTGGCTGCGGCTCGCCGCGGCTCCGCTCCGGCTCGGGCAGGGGTGGGCAGGGCTGCTCCGCGGTGATGCCGTCGAGCGGACCTTCCGGGGCATCCTCGGTGACGTCACGCTCGGCGAGCTGCCGACTCCGGTGTGGTTCCCGGTCTGGAGCATCGAGAAGAACCAGCTGCGCTACATCAGCTCGGTCGACGACCCCGACCTGCCGGCTGCGCGCGCGGTGCGCATGGCGATCGCCCTGCCGCTGGCCTTCGAGCCGGTCGACTACCAGGGCCAGTCCTACCTCGACGGCGGCATCGTCGAGATCCTGCCCTCACGGCCGTTCACGAGGGGCGACATCTGCGACGTCGCGGTGGTGGTGAACGGCTTCTACCGTCCTGGCCTGCACGCCGACGAGGACCACAGCTGGCGGCGCGAGCCCTTCAGCCTCATCCGGGTCTCGGGACAGACCCGGCTCATGGGCCACATCGACACCGCCCGACGCTCCCTGAGCGACCTCGACGACGCCACCGAGATGCACATGCTCGACCCGGTGGCCTACGGCACCGTGCACGGTGCAGGCCTGTACACCGAGTTCGTCGACCGCCGAGGGTGGTCGCAGTACATGCGTGCGGGCTACGCGCAGGCCCGGGCGCTGCTGGACTCGGTGCCTCGGGGCGGCGGTCAGGCCGCCAGCGCCGCGAACGCCTCGTAGACCATCCAGGCCGGCCAGAACAGTCCCTGGAACACGACCAGGACGTACTCCCAGAACGAGTCGGCCTGCTGCCAGAAGTACACCCAGGCTCCGAAGATGCCCAGTCCGTAGAGGGCGCCCCCACCTGCGGCGGCACCCGTGCTCGAGTTGCTCATGCGTCACCCTTCGCGATCTGTGGATCCCTGCCCATCATGGACGCCTGCCGCGGCCTTCCCAGGGTCGAAGGCCCTACGCGAGCGCGAGCCGCTCGATAGGCTGCCGGTGTCCCTCTCGCCGCCCGACAGGAGCGCGGGATGCAGCCGGTTGTCACCGTGGCGAACCTGCAGAAGAGCTACGGCGACCTGCAGGCCGTGGCCGACGTGTCGTTCGAGGTCTTCCCCGGAGAGATCTTCGGCCTGCTCGGCCCGAACGGCGCCGGCAAGACCACCAGCGTCGAGTGCGTCCAAGGGCTGCGCCGGCCCGACAGCGGGGTGGTGCGCGTGCTCGGGCTCGATCCTCGCACCGACGGCGAGACGCTGCGGGGCATGGTCGGCTCGCAGCTGCAGGAGTCGTCCCTGCCGCACCGGATGAAGGTGTGGGAGGCGCTGGACCTGTTCTCCGGGCTGCAGCCCGGAGGGCCACCGTGGCGCACCGTGATGGACGAGTGGGGACTCACCCAGAAGGCGTCCGCGTACTTCGGCAGCCTGTCCGGCGGACAACGCCAGCGGCTGCTCGTCGCCCTGGCTCTGGTCAACCGGCCCCGTCTCGTCTTTCTCGACGAGATGACCACAGGCCTCGACCCGGCGGCCCGGCGGGCGACCTGGCAGCTGATCGAGAGGATCAGGGACGCCGGCACGACCGTCGTGCTCGTCACCCACTTCATGGACGAGGCGGAGCGGCTGTGCGACCGGCTGGCGGTGGTCGCCGCAGGCCGGGTCGTGGACACCGGCTCGCCCGCCGAGCTGGTGGCACGCTCGACCGACGGAGTCACCGTCGAGTTCAGCGCACCGCCGACCATGGTCGACCCGCTGCGCGCGCTGCCGGGTGTCATCGGCGTCGACGTCGTCGGTCCGCGCCTGCATGTGCGAGGTGACCCCTCGATCGTCCCCGTTGTCGGCAAGGCACTCATCGATGGCGGTGTGCACCCTCACGACATGGCGGTGCGGCGGCCCAGCCTGGAGGACGTCTACCTCCGCCTCGTGGGGGAGGCGTCGTGACCCGCTCGCTGGTCAGGCTCACCTGGACGGAGCTGAAGCTGTTCCTGCGTGAGCCGATCACCGTCATCTTCACGCTCGCCCTGCCCCTGATGGTGCTCTACATCCTCAACGGCGTGTTCGGCAACGAGGCCTCGGGCACCGGGCAGGGCGACTTCGTCGTCTACCGGGGCTTCGGCCCCAGCGACTGGTACACCCCGGCCTACGTCGCCCTCGCCGTCGCCGGGTTCGGGCTGATCGCGGCGCCGGCCCACCTCGCGGAGTACCGCCAGAGCGGGGTGCTGCGCCGGCTGCAGGCGTCCGGGGTGCAGCGGGGGCTGGTGCTGGGGTCGCAGCTGCTCATCGCCCTGCTGATCGCCACCGTGGGTGCGGCCCTGCTCGTCGCGGCGGCGTTCGTGCTCACCGACGTCTCGGCGCCGCAGAGCCCTGGGCTGTTCCTGCTCGCCTACGGGCTCGGTGCCGTGGCCGTGGCCTGCGGCGGCATCATGCTCGGCACCCTGCTGCCCACCGCTCGTGCCGCGCAGTCGGTCGGGCTGCTGCTGTGGTTCACGTTCCTCTTCCTCTCCGGCGCCGGTCCCCCGCCGGAGGTGCTGCCCGACGCCCTGCAGACCATAGGAGCCTGGCTGCCGCTGACCCCGATCATCACGATGATGCAGGAGCCATGGCTGACCGGGCAGTGGGCCGTGCGCGAGTCGCTGGTCGCGCTGGCGTTGGCCGGTGTGGGTGCAGGGGTGGCGTGGTGGGCCTACCGGTGGGAGTGAGGCAGACACCTCGGCCCTACCGGCGAGAATGGTGCCATGACCGATCCGTCGCAGCGCTTCTCGTCCTACCTCGCCGACGAGCGCGCCGCAGCACGCATGTACCGGGCGCTCGCTGATCTGACCGAGGGGTCGCGCCGCGACGCGCTGCTCGAGCTGGCATCGATCGAGGATCGCCACGCCGAGCACTGGACGGCCCTGCTGCGTGAGCGAGGTGCGCCGATACCGGCGGACCAGCCGCTGGACCCCGACCAGCAGCAGCTGCTCGCCCGGGCGCGATCGCTGGGGCTCGACGCGGTGCTGTCCGACCTCGAGCAGGGTGAGAGGGACGCCCAGGGCGTCTACGACGACGAGGAGTACGCCGCGGCCGGCATGGCCGACGACGAGCGCGTGCACGAGCGGGTGCTGCGGCAGATGCGAGAGCCCCGACCACAGCCTGAGCACAGGCCGCCGACGGCACGGCTGGACGGGGACGAGGTGCGCGAGCAGTTCTCGCGCAACGAGCCCTGGCACCGCGCCGACAAGTCCGGCACCCTGCGCGCTGCGATCTTCGGGGTGAGCGACGGGCTGGTCTCGAACTCCGCCCTCATCATGGGGTTCGCCGGGTCAGGGGTGGCCAACTCCACCGTGGCCTTCGCCGGGTTGGCCGGGCTGCTCGCCGGCGCGTTCTCGATGGCGGCGGGGGAGTACGTGTCGGTCGCCGGCCAACGTGACGTGTTCGCCCGCGAGATCGCGCTCGAGGCCGCCGAGCTCGCCGAGCACCCCGAGGACGAGGCCCGCGAGCTGTCGCTGCTCTACCAGGCCAAGGGCATGTCGGCCGAGCTCGCGGACGAGGCAGCAGCCACGATCATCGCTGATCCCACGGTGGCTCTCGACACCCTCGTCCGTGAGGAGCTGGGTCTCGACCCGGGCGACCTCGGCTCCCCGGTGCGGGTGGCGCTGTCGAGCTTCGCCTCGTTCGCGGTGGGTGCGGCAGTACCGCTGGTGCCGTTCGCGCTCATGTCGGGGCCCTCGGCGCTCGTCGTCGCCATCGTGCTGACCGTGCTGGCCCTGGTTGCCGTCGGTGGGGCCGTCGGCCGCACGTCCGGAGCCGGGGTCGTGCGCTCGGCTGCGCGCCAGCTCGTCGTCGGCGTGGCCGCTGCCGGGGTCACGTATGCGATCGGCAGCGCCGTGGGTGCGTCGGCCGTTCTGGGCTGATGCGCCCTCCAGGTCGTGCTCGGCGTCAGCCGCCCGCGCTCGTCGCCTCGCGCGTGAAGAACGCGACGGCTCTCTCGGCGTAGAACGGGGGCCTGCCCGAGCGCTGGTGGAACCCGACGTGGCCGCCGTTGGCGCTGATGGCCCGCCGGACGCTGCCCGTCCGCTCCAGCGCGGCCCAGTCGATGGAACGGTAGGGGCCGCTGGGCACGATCGGGTCGTCGAGGGCGTGGATGACCAACGTCGGCACGGTGATGCGCGGAAGATACTGAGCCGAGGAGTTCACCGCGTAGTACTCGGCAGCGTCGCGCCATCCGTTGCGCCGTGCCGTGAAGGCGTCGTCGAACTCCTCGATGCGTCGGGCGGCTGCCACGGCGGCACGCTCGTCCGGGGTCATGGGTCCGGCGAAGCGTTCGACGTCGACCTTCAGCCCGCGCAGCATCGCCCGCTCGTAGAGCCCGAACGCCACGTGGTGCAGGTACTCGCTGCCGGCGGCGAGGTCGAGCGGGGCCGACACCGTGACCCCCGCCACGACGGGCAGCCCTTCGAGCGGCTCGCCGAGCAGCTTGAGGGTGACGTTGCCCCCGAGGGAGAAGCCCATCACACCGAGCGCAGCGCCACCGCGACCGTCGCCGGCCTCGGGAGCTCGAGTGAGCTCGGCGAGCACGGTGCGGATGTCGGCCGTGCGACCTGCGTGGTACATCTGGCTGCTCGCCGTGCCCGAGCGACCTGCGCCCCGCAGGTCGAGGCGGGCCACCGAGATGCCCGCACGCAGCAGGTGGGCGGCTGTTGCGAGCATGTAGGTCGACTCGGCCGACCCACCCAAGCCATGCACGAGCAGCACGAGGCGTGGTGCGGCAGCGGTGGTTGGTGGCGGCACCGGGCTGTGCACGAGCACCCCGAGCCGGTCGCCCGTCCCGTCGTCCATGGGTATCGACAGCCGGCGCGTGCCGGCAAGGGCGTCCGTCGGCGCATCGGGAGGCGCCAGGCGAGAGCGGATCGTCTGCAGGTGCGCCGACCGCCACCCGCGGGGGGCCTCGAACCAGGCGTTCACCACGGACGCGGACACGTGCTCGAGCCTAGGCAGCGCACCGGGCACCGGCCGCCGGACCACGTGGTCAGGGCTGCGCCCCCGCAGCACGCAGCACATCGGCGATCTCGACGAAACCCCTGTCGGTGGCGTGGGTCAGGGGTCGACGCCCGTCCTGTGTCGACGCGAGGTTGACGTCGACGCCTGCGTCGACGAGCAGCGCGACCACGCGGACGTAGGCGTCGCCGCCGTCACCGAGGATGATCGCCTCGTGCAGAGCCGTCCAGCCGAGACGGTTGACGTGGTCGACGGCGATGTCGGTCTGCAGCAGCCTCTCGACGATGCGAGGGAACCCGCGGTCGGCGGCACGGATGAGGCCCGTGCCGTTGAACGAGTCCCGGGACGTCACGTCAGCTCCGTTGCGCAGCAGCAGGTCGAGCAGCGTGGGGTCGTCCCCGACCTCGCTCGTGGCGATGAGGTACGCGCTCTGGACCGTCTCGTCCTTCTCGTTCGGGTCTGCGCCTGCAGCAAGAAGCAGCTGCGCCACCTCGACTGCACCGGAGTAGGCAGCCGCGACGAGGGGTGTCCTGCCCTGGGCGTCGGTGGCTCGCACGCTCGCTCCTGAGGCCAGCAGCCGGCGCACCTCGTCGGTGTCTGCCCGAGCCGACGCCTGGATGAGTGGCAGGTCGAGCGAAGGGTCGGGGGACGGGGCAGGCCGAGGCACGGAGGTCGTGGGCGCAGCAGTGACCGACGCGCTCGGGGTGGTGGTGGCCGATGGTGACGGCACCACGGACGCGCTCGTCGTCGGTGTGGCCCGTCCCGTCGAGGGCACGGGGGCGTCGTCGGCTCCGTCTGTGGCGCAGCCTGACAGCAGCAGCGCGCTCACCAGCACTGCCAGCCCCAGCAGGCGAGCGGCGGGGCGAGTCAGAGCCGTGCGCCCATCTCGGTCTGCACCTCTTCGATGGTGAGCCCGTCGACCAGCCCGAGGTGCTCGGCGACACGCGCCATGTGCTCGGCGTCGGAGCAGGTGAGCACGCGGCCGGGGTTGGACGGGATCTTCTGGACGCGGCGTGCGCGCCGTCCTGCAGCGCCGTCGACCGAGCGCACCATGGCCACCTCGATCCGGTCGCGGTCGGACTTCAGGAACTCCTGGTAGATCGTCGGGTCGGCCTCTCCGTCGTCCCCCACGAGGACGTAGGTCAGCTCGGGGTAGGCGTCGAGCAGCCTGCGGATGCGCGCCCTCTTGTGACCGGGGTTCTCCTTGCCGTCGATCGACAGCGGTCCCGGACGCCAGTCGGTCAGGAACAGCGGGCCGCGCGGGAATCCACGCATGGCAAGAAACTGGACGAGCATGTCGTAGAGGTTCCAGGGGCTGGACGAGACATAGAAGAAGGTCGACTCGGGGCGACCTCCCGCGCCACGCGCCAGCCCCCTGTAGAGGCTCGGCGTGCCCGGGATCGGCTTGCGACCGTGTGCGTCGCGCAGCACCGTGCGCTGGATGGCCCGCAGGCCCTCGGTCATACCGGTGCGAAGGATCGTGTCGTCGATGTCGCTGATCACGGCGATCTGCGAGCGGGGATCTGGGCGCACGACTCGTCCCTGCGCGGTGACGGTGCGCCCCTCCTGGTCGACCGCCGAGAGGGTCACCACATGCCACCCCGGTGCGAGATCGTCCGCAGGAACCTTGGCCACCACGAAGCCGTCGGCGTTGCTGGTGGCCGTCACACTGGCCCCACCGAGCGTGACCGTCACCTCGACGCCGGGCATGTCGAGCACGACCCAGCGCATCAGGTTGGCGTAGATCGAGGCGTCGATGCGCAGGCCCTCGGCCGCGGACTCGAAGCGCGGCCTCTCCAGCACGCGGGCGCGCACGTGAGCGACCCCGTCGGCGACGAAACCCCGGTAGGGCTCGATGGCCATGGGGCGCAGCACGCCGCTCAAGCGCTTGCCGCCCCGGATGGCACCCGTCGCGAGCTCTTCGGCGTCCGCGCCGAGGCGCACCCAGTCGACCATGCCCACAGCATCCCAGGCCCGGGCCCGCGCGGCATACGGCAGACTGCGCCCATGTCGGAGCAGCCCTTCTCAGGACCGAACCCGCGCGGCACGAAGCTCACCGGCTTCAACGCTGCGACGTGGCGCAGCGCGGTGAGCGACCCGACGATGCGCTCGCCCGTCGTGGGGCTGATGCTGATGGAGAAGTCGCCGGACGTCGATGCGCTGGCACGGCGCATGGAGCGGCTCAGCCGGCAGTTCCCGGTGCTGCGTCAGCGCATGGTGGAGCCGGGCTTCGCGCTCAACAGCCCGCGGCTGGTGGTCGACCCCTACTTCGACGTCAGGCTGCACGTCACCCGGTTTCGGGCGCCGGAACCTGGGTCGTGGCAGTACGTGCTCGAGGTGGCTCGCAGGCAGAGCCTTCTCGACCTCGACCGCAACCGCCCCCTGTGGCGAGCCGCCCTGATCGAGGACCTGGCGGGTGGCAAGGCGGCGCTGGTCGTCGTGCTGCACCACGCGATCGCGGATGGGCAGGGGATGGTCATGCTCATGGCCAGCCTGGTGGACTGGTCGGCCGACGCCCCGGAGGAGCCGCCACTGCCGCCCGCCCCCCACGCCGGTGTGGTCGACCCGTTGGCGGTGACCTGGACTGCTCTGCTCAGCGGTACGAAGCGGCTGGCGGGGCAGGGCGTCGAGACCGTCGGCAAGATCCCCGGCGCCGCCGTGGCAGCAGTGACCGACCCGCGTGGGGCCGTGACGTCGGCTGTCGGGGGACTGGGCTCGGTGCTGCGGGTCGCGGCCGTCCACCGGCAGCCCTTGTCGCCTGTCATGCGCGATCGCGCCACCACGTACACGTCGCGCACCATCGACGTGCCGTTCCCGCCGCTGAAGGCCGCGGGCAAGAGCCACGGGCACAGCATCAACGACGTCTTTCTCGCGGCGGTCACGGGCGGAATGCGGCGCTACCACGAGGAGCACTCTGCGGTTCCGGACAGGCTGCGGGTCAACATCCCCATCAGCATCCGCACCGAGGCGCACGACGCGAGCACGAACGCCGTCAGCATCGCTCGTGTCGAGCTGGTCGTGTCCGAGACCGACCCACTCGTGCGGATGCAGGACGCAGCCGAGGTCGTCGGCGCGGCTCGCCGTGAGCCGGCGCACCAGTACGTCAACGAGCTTGCCGAGCTGCAGCGGTTCGCACCGTCCTTGTTGCTCGGCCGCATCGCTCAGACCAGTGACGTCACAGCGTCGAACGTGCCGGGGCCGCCGGTTCCGGTGTGGCTGGGTGGCGCCCGGGTGGAGCGGCTCTACCCGCTGGTGCCCACCGTCGGGGCGGCAGTGAACATCACGCTGCTGTCGTACTCGGCGACGTGGGCGTCGATCGGCGTCTCCATGGACGACGCCGCCGTGCCCGACCCCGACGTGCTGGTGCAGTGCCTCGCCGAGGGATTCGCCGAGGTGGGCGTGCCGGTCGCCGACGGCGCGTACGACCCGGTCGACGGCTCGGCGGACTAGAGGTCGGCCCCGTGCGCGAGCGCCCCGGGCCCGTGCTGGTGACGGGTGCCAACAGCGGCATCGGCCTGGTCACCGCCGTGCGCCTGGCCGAGCGAGGCTGGGTCGTGCACGGCACGGTGCGGAGCCGGGCCAAGGCCGACCCGCTGCGGGAGGCGGCGCGCGAGGCCGGGGTGAGCGACCTCGTGCATACCGTCGTGCTCGACGTGTCCGACCACGAGGCAGTACGGGCCCGCTGGCCGCGTCTGCCCGACTTCTTCGCGGTCGTCAACAACGCCGGGGCCAGCGTCACGGGGGCTGTCGAGTCGGTCCCGGAGGCGCAGGCGAAGGCGCTGCTCGACATCAACCTCGTGACGCCGGCGGTGATCGCGTCCTGCGCGATCCCGTCCATGCGGGCCGCAGGGGCCGGCCGCATCGTCAACGTCTCGTCGATCGCCGGACGTGAGGCGATCATGCCCTTCCACGCCTGGTACCACGCCTCGAAGTTCGGGCTCGAGGCCCTGTCGGACGTGCTGCGCGTCGAGGTGGCGCCATTCGGGATCCGGGTGGCGCTGATCGAGCCCGGGTTCTTCAGCACGTCCATCCTGGCCAAGGCGGGTACCCAGGTCGCGCAGATGGACCACCCGTCCTCGCCATACGCAGCCGGCCTCGCCCGGGTCGAGCAGATCATGCGGACGCTCGACCGGCTGGCCCCACCACCGGACGCCGTGGCGCGGGCCATCGCCGCAGCGATCGAGAGCAGCCACCCGAAGCGGCGCTACATGGTGGGGCGGGAGACCGTGCCGCTGCGCGGCCTGCGCTTGGTGCCGGACGAGATCACCGACCGGGTCGTGCGGGCCGTGGCGAACCTGGGTGGGCGAACCGAGGCCGACTGAGCGAGCGCCACCACCAGGGTGGTGTGGCTGCTCTAGGGTGACAGACGTGAGACCTGTGCTCGTGGGCGTCGACGGTTCGGAGCAGTCCAAGCGCGCGCTGGCCTGGGCCCTGCCCTACGCCTCCTGCCACGGGGCCAGCGTGGAGGCGGTGATGACGGTTCGTGCCACCGACGACGCGGGCGAGACCCACGCCATGCTGCGCGAGGCCGAGGCCACGCTGGCAGCCCTGGTCGAGGCGGCCGTCGCCGCGTGCGCCGACGCGCCCCCCGTGTCGTACGAGGTGGTGCAGGGCGAGCCGGACGTCGTTCTCGTCAACGCCTCGCGCGATGCCTCGCTCATCGTCCTGGGCAGCCACGGCATGTCGAGCATCCGAAACCCGGTACTGGGCTCGGTGAGCACCGCCTGCATCCGGATGGGCTCCTGCCCGGTGCTGGTGATCCCGGCGGGCACGCCGGAGCCACCTGACCACGGCGCAGACGTGGCCCCGGTCAGGACGTAGGGCGCGTGCGCCACAGCCACCAGAGTCCGACGACCGGCAGCACCAGCGGCACGTAGCCGTAGCCCTGCCCGAAGCCCGACCAGACGGTGGCGCGCGGGAAGTCGATGACATCGCCCAGGCTCAGCGCGCCGACCGCGAGCACGCCGGCGAGCTCGATCAGCACGGCTGTGGTGGCCAGTGCGCGCATGTCGCGCGCCAGCGCCACCGTGGCCACGAGGTAGACGACCGCTGCGAACGCCGAGAGCGAGTAGGCCACCGGAGCCTCGGAGAAGTCCCGCAGGATCTGCACGCTGGCGCGCGCGAACGCCGACACGGCGAACACCCCGTAGACGACGACCAGCACGCGGCCGAAGCCCCTCGACGTGCGTCCGGCCGTCGGCCCGATCTGCTCGGCGGTCATACCCCCGCCCAGATCTGGTCGAGTCGCAGCACGAGCACCGCGACCACGAGACAGGCGACGGCGAGGGCGACCAGCGTCCACCTGCTGGGCTCACCGAGGCCCCAGAGCAGGGTCAGCGGCAGTGCCAGCAGCGTCCCGACCAGGTAGGCGAGGAACACACCAGCCGAGCCCTCGATCTGGCCACCCTGCACGAGCAGCACGACGGCGACCGCGGCCTGGACGACCAGCAGCAGCTCCACCGCCGCCACGACGCCGAGGTGCCCCCACAACGGGTCCCGGCCTCGCAGGCCCTCGAAGCCCAGCACGAGGGCGGCGAGAACGCACACCACCAGCAGCGCGACGACCAGCCCTTGCACCACGAGGCCGGACGCTACCTGTCGGCCGTGGACCGTTCGGTGGGCAGGTGCGCTCCCCAGCCCCGCAGCACCGCGCGGGCGGCATCGGCGGCTCCGGGGAGGGCCTTGGCCACCGGTGGGGTGAGCTCGAGGCAGGGCCCGTCAGTCGACGCCGGCTCGACCCCGATCACCGTGATCTGCTCGGGCAGCGAGCCGACCAGCTCGGCGGCGGCCAGCACCTCGGCAAGGTCGATCTGGTGGGGGGAGAGCGGGTACCGGTAGAGGCGCGGGATGTCAGCCCGCTCTCCTCGAACAACCGTGCCCGGTGCGTGGCCGGACCTGACGGCGTCCAGGACGAGGACGCGCTCGGAGTCGGCCAGCACGGGCAGCAGCGACAGGCCCCAGGTGCCGCCGTCGACGAGGCGGACGTCCGCCCAGCCGTCCGCACGCAGGGCCTCGAGCAGAGCAAGCCCCACCCCGTCGTCGGTCAGCAGTGGGTTGCCCAGCCCGATCACCGCCGTGCCCCGGGCAGGGGTCGCCGGGGCGGCGCGGGTCGCGGGGGTCGCAGGGGTCATCGTCCGGCTCGACCGTCGTCCTCGGCGCGCAGCTCGGTGCCGGCGGGGGAGTTGCCCCCGTCGGGGTTCGGCCAGTCCTCGAAGACCGCACCCCGGCGTACCCAGCGGCCACCGGACACCATGGACGAGATCGCTCCCATGCGCTCGACGCTGTCGGCACGCACCGACAGGTACACATGCGCCGGGATGAACACGAGCAGGCCCCACATGATCATGTAGTGCAGCAGCCGCACCTGGGCAGTGCCGAGAAGCTCGTTGATCCAGCCGAACCACTCCAGAAAGAGCCCGTCGGGGTTGAACAGGCTCCACAGCGCGAAGCCGGTGGCGATCTGCAGCAGCAGGATGACGTACACGCTGGTGTAGGTGAGCTGCTGCAGAGGGTTGTGGCCGAAGTAGACCGGCGTCTCGTGCGGCTTGATGAACAGGTAGCCGCGCAGCGTCTTGACGCCGTTGACGATGGCGCGGCGCGACCTGAAGGGGATCAACGCCTTCCACCTGTCGTAGGGGATCGTGCTCACGGACAGCCCGTAGGCGCGCACGAGCAGCACCAGGCACAGCACCACGGCGGCTACGTAGTGCACGAGCCGCACGTACCCGACGAAGAACTCGGTCGGCGGGTCGGTGTAGCCGGCGGGGATCCACGAGGGCTGGGCCAGCAGGTAGCCCGACACGGTGAGAACGATGATCGCCGCCACCCAGGTCCAGTGGGCCAGCCGCAGGCTGAGGTCCCACACGCTGTGGTAGTCGAACGGACGCCCGCCGGAGCGGCGTCCGGGCCGGGTCCATCCACGGACGGGCACGTACCCGGCCATCACCCAGTCGCCGTCGCCCTGGCGATACGCCACTCCGAGGGGGCGGTACGCCCCGAGGGTGAGGCGTGCGGACTCCCCGATCGCTCGGACGTGCGTGGCCCGGTCCGGACGTACGAGCCGCTCCACGAGCGCCCGGGGGTCGCCCCGAGCGATCGTCCATCGGGCGCCGTCGACGATCACCTCGGTCTCGCTCCATGGTTGGTCGTCGGTCGGAGGGCGGTACCCGTCGACCTCGGTGGGGCGTGCCGCGGTGCCGCGGTAGGAGGCGTCGGCCAGGATCGCCCGCTCGAGCACGTTGCCCTCGCCGGGTGGGGTGCCGTAGGCCGCCAGCCGCAGCACGTCACCGGGGCTCGTCGAGCCGAAAGCCACCGGCGTCCCGATCTCGATCTCGGTCGCCTCGGGGCGCACAGCGCTGTCGGCGATGTCGTGGCTCATGGGGCTCTCACTGCACCTTCGCCCAGGCCACCTCGGCGCCGGTGACGTCCAGCACGTGGATGCCGCACGACTGGCAGGGGTCGAACGAGTGGATGGTGCGCAGGGGCTCCAGCGGCTGCTCGGGGCGCACCAGCGGGTGCGGCACGAGCGACTCCTCGTACGGGCCGCGTTCGCCGTTGGCCCGACCGCATCCGTTCCACGTGCTGGGTACGACCGCCTGGTAGTTGGAGATGGCGCCGTCGGTCACCCGCACCCAGTGCGACAGGGTTCCGCGGGCGACCTCGGCGAATCCCACGCCCTTCGCTGCCGTCGGCCAGGTGTCCTTGTCCCACTTGTCGGGGTTGAACGTGGCTGTGTCGCCGGCCTGGATGCCCGTGGAGAGGTCGTCGAACCACCTCTGCAGCTGGCGCGACATCTCGACGGCCTCGATGGCCCGGGCCAGGATGCGTCCGGCCGTGGAGTTCATCTGCTCCGGCACCGCGCCCAGCCGGCGCAGGATCGGGTCGACGTCGTCGCGGGTCTCGGCGTCGCCCTGGACGTAGGCCGACAGCACCCGGGGCATCGGTCCGACCTGCACGGCACGCCCGTCGTAGCGTGGCGCCTTCGACCAGGTGTAGCGCTCGTTGTCGGCCAGCCAGTCGTACGGTGGGGTGGGCCCGGTGTAGTCGGGCACGGTCTCGCCGACCCAGGGCTGCAGCCCGACGTCGCCGGCGGAGTAGCGGTACCAGCCGGACGTGGCGTACTCCTCGATCTTGTCCAGGTCGAGGTCGACCACCTCGAGCCTGCCGTCGAGCATGACGCCCGGACGGAAGCCGTCGGGAGGGGTCGGGTAGCCGGCGCAGTTGTAGCCGCCCTTGCCGAGCGCCATGAAGCTCGGGTTGGCCCGGCCGATGTCGAGGTAGTCGGGGTAGGCCGACAGGATCGCGAGGACGTCGGGCAGGTAGACGTTCTCGACGAAGTCGATGATCTGGGCGATCATGCCCTGCACCTGGTTGAGCTTGACCTGGTTGATCGTGATCTCGTTGTCCATGTTGATCGCGGACGCCATGCCGCCCACCAAGAAGTTCGGGTGCGGGTTCTTGCCGCCGAAGATGGTGTTGATGCGAATGATCTCGCGCTGCCAGGTCAGCGCATCGAGGTAGTGCGACACCGCGATCAGGTCGACCTCGGCCGGCAGCCTGTAGTCGGGGTGGTCCCAGTACCCGTTGGTGAAGATCGACAGCTGGCCCGACGCCAGGATGCGGCTGACCTGGTCCTTCACGGCGGCGAAGCGCGCCACGCTGTTGAGCGCGTAGCGCGGCTCGAGGTCGACCGCGGCCGCGACCGCCGCGTCCACATCGGCGTTGGGGACGTTGGCGACGTTGACGAAGTCGAGTGCGTGCAGGTGGTAGAAGTGGATGACGTGGTCCTGCACCATCTGGCTGCCGAGCACCAGGTTGCGGATGAGGTCGGCCGCCCGTGGGACGGGGTACTGGAGCGCGTCCTCGACGGCGCGCACCGACGCGATCGCGTGCACGACGGTGCAGACCCCGCAGATGCGCTGGGCGAAGGCCCAGGCGTCCCGAGGGTCGCGGTTCGCCAGCACCATCTCGATGCCCTTGAACTGGGTGGTCTGCGACCATGCCTCGGTGATCTCGCCGCCCTCGGCGAGCACCTCGACGCGCAGGTGACCCTCGATGCGGGTGACCGGGTCGATGACGACGCGTTCGCTCATTGCTCGTCCTGTCTGCTCGTGGAGTCGAGTGGTCGCTCACGGGTCGGCAGCTCACCCACCAGGGGCAGGTAGACCCTCTCGGCCGCCTTCGTCGCGCGGCGCTCCTGGACGGCTGTCAGACCGGCGTGAGCCGCCACCCCGACGCCGACGGCCGCCAGACCCACGAGTCCGACGGTGGTGGCGTCGGCCTCGACGCCGGTGCCTGGCACCCGGAGGTTGGGCAGCACCTCGTAGAACGGGGTGAAGCGGTCGTAGAAGCCGACCTCGGTGCACCCGATGCAGGGGTGGCCGGCGCCGATGGGCCAGTCCTGGGAGAGGTTCCACCGGATGATCGGACAGGGTGCGAACGTGTTGGGGCCGCGGCAGCCGACCTCGTACAGGCAGTAGCCGTCGCGGGCGGCGTCGTCGTCGAAGGTGCGGACGAACTGCCCCGCGTCGAAGCGGCCCCTCTTGGGGCAGAAGTCGTGGATGCGGTCGGCGTAGGCGAACAGCGGGCGCCCCTGCCCGTCGACCGGAGGCGGAGCCCCGTTGGCCAGCGTGTAGACGAGCGACGCGGTGATCACCTCGGGGATCGGAGGGCAGCCGGCGATGTTGACCACGGGCTTGTCGGTGATGATGCGGTCGACCCCGACCGCCTCACTGGGGTTGGGGCGCGAGGCCTGGACGCAGCCCCAGTGCGCGCAGGCGCCGACGGCGAAGACCGCCGTGGCGTTGCGTGCCGACTCGCGCAGGATCGACTCCGCCGACCGGCCTGCGATCGTCGTGTAGGCCCCTCCGTCGGCCAGTGGCACCGAGCCGTTGACGACGAGGATGTGGGGCTGCTCGTTGGCGGCGACCAGCGCCTGGTCGGCCGCCTCGCCCGCCGCGGCCATGAGCAGCTCGTTGTAGTCCATCGAGACGAGGTTGAGGATGAGCTCCTCCACCGTGGTGTCGCCGGAGCGCAGGACGCTCTCCATGCAGCCCGTGCACTCCTGCAGCTGCAGCCACACCAGCACCGGCTTCGTCATGCCGGACAGGCTCTGCGCGATCGTCTCGGCCGTGATCGCAGCCTCGGCCCTGCCGGCGAGGACGGGGCCTGCGGTGAGCACGCCGGCCACGGCGCCGCAGAACTCGAGAAAGCGCCGCCGGCTCACGCCGCGCCGGTCGAGGTGCTCGCCCAGGGTCTCGTCACCGGTCACCCACAGGTCGCCGTCGGGGATGATCACCGTGCCTCCTCCTGCTGGGGCAGCGGCGCGCTGCCTCGCCCTGGCGCTCGACGATGCCGCCGCCCACCTGCGTCGACGGGGGGCGAAGGTCCCGGGCTGACCGGGACTGGTCCCCGCGTCAACCTCTCGTCGCCGTTCGTCGTGCGCGGGCGACCGCTCGTCGTGGCGGCCTCGAGCAGCACCTACCCTGGGAGGTCGCGCCACCGACGACGAAGGCAGGGCGACATGGCAGACGACCGAGCCGAGACCGACACCCCGGCGGGGCACGACTCGCTGCCGGACGAGGCGGCTGCGCCGAACCCGCCGGAGCCGGCCCCGGCGCGGGGCGTCACGGTGCCGGTCGCGGTTCCGGTGACGGTGGCGCTCGTGCTCGGGCTGGCGATCGGTCTCATCCTGGGCTGGGTGCTGCCACGTCCCGGTGACTCCGCCGCCGCCCTGGACGAGGGTGCCGACGCTGTGGCGACGCCGAACCCCACGGAGTCGGAGTCACAGGCCGCGACGGTGCTGGCGCCGACGGCGCCGGCAGGTCTTGCCGGCGGGCCGGACGGCACCGAGGACTATGCGGGTCTGGTGATCGGGGCGGACGGTGACGGGCCGCTCGTCGAGGTGTTCGAGGACTACGTCTGCCCGTTCTGTGCCCGGTTGGAGCTGTCGGCCGGGGCCCAGCTGCGCGAGGCTGCCCTGAGCGGGGAGTACCGGCTCGTGGTGCACCCCATCGCCTTTCTCACCGAGGACTCACCCCGGGCGGCCAACGCCTCGGCGTGCGTCTACCAGCACAACGACCTCGACACGTGGGTGAGCTTCCACGAGGTGGTCTACGAGCGTCAGAACCCGAGCGAGGCTGTCGGGCAGTACACCACCGAGATCCTGCTCGGCATGGCCGACGAGGTCGGGGCCGGCAACGAGGCCACGTCGGCGTGCATCTCCGACGGCGACTACACCGCGTGGGTGGCTGCTCTGACCGAGCAGAGCTTCGCGCGTGGCGTGCGAGGGACGCCGACGGTCGCGGTCGACGGCACGGTCACCGACGTGGCGCCGCTGGTGCAGTAGGGCGCGCGGCGGCCCGGTACTGAGGCGGCCAGGCCGCCTCGTCGCCCAGGGCTGTCGCCGCGTGCAGCGGCCAGTGGGGGTTGCGCAGCATCGCCCGGGCCAGCATGACGGCGTCGGCGGCTCCGTCAGCCAGCACCTGCTCGGCCTGGGCCGGCTCGGTGATCAGGCCCACGGCGGCCGTGGCCAGTGCGGCCTGCGCGCGCACGGCCGCCGCGAAAGGCACCTGGAAGCCCGGTGCGGCGTGGATCTGCTGCCCCGGGTCGAGGCCGCCGCTGGAGACGTCCACGAGGTCGATCCCCATCTCGGCCAGCCGCTGCGAGGCGGCCACCGTGTCGGCGAGTGCCCAGCCCCCGTCCACCCAGTCGGTGGCCGAGAGGCGGACGAACACCGGCCGGTCGGACGGCCACGCCTCGCGGACGGCCTGTGCCACCCGCAGCAGCAGCCGAACCCTGTTGTCGAACGAGCCCCCGTACTCGTCGTCACGACGGTTCGACAGCGGGGACAGGAACTGGTGCAGCAGGTACCCGTGCGCGGCATGCACCTCGGCCACCTCGAAGCCCGAGGCAGCCGCGCGTTCGGCGGCGTCGGCGAACGAGAGCACCAGGTCGTCGATCTGGGCCGCCGTCAGGGGCGTCGGCGCCGGCCAGTCGCCGAAGGGCAGCGGGGACGGTCCCACCGTCGTCCACCCTCCGTGGGCCGCCGCCACGTAGCCCCGCCCCAGCCAGGGCACCTGTGTCGACGCCTTGCGCCCGGCATGCGCCAGCTGGATGCCGGGCACAGCCCCCTGGTCGCGGACGATGTCGACGATGCGCGAGTAGCCGGCGGCCTGGTCGTCGTCCCAGATGCCGGCGTCGGCCGGCGAGATGCGGCCCTCCGGCGCGACTGCCGTCGCTTCGGCCATGACCAGCCCGGCACCACCGCGGGCCAGGCTGCCGTAGTGCACCAGGTGCCAGTCGGTCGGGTGCCCGTCCTTCGAGGAGTACTGGCACATCGGCGACACCCAGGCTCGGGTACGAAAGGTCGTCCCACGCAGCGTCAGCGGTGAGAGCAGCAGGCTCATGGGGCCAGTCTGTCGGTCGCGTCGCGTGGCCACGACGCGAGGGCGCCTGACCTTGGTCCCTGGCAGGCGTCTGCGCAGGTGCGGTTCGGTGGGCCGGTGACCACGCCCGCCGAGCTCCTGGCCACCACCTACCTGCACACCCTCTGCGAGGTGAGCCCTGACCGTCGCCTGGGCAGCCCGGGCAACGACCAGGCGGCCGGCTACGTCGCCGGAGTGCTGCGCGAGGCTGGATGGCAGGTCGACGAGCAGGTCTTCGACGTCGTGGACTGGTCGGGGTCCCCCGGCAGCGTCAGCGTCGGGCGGCAGGTCTGGACCGTCGTCCCCAGCCCCTACGCGCTCGGGGCCGAGGTCACCCGGCGTCTGGTCGTGGCGCGCTCCCTCGCCGACCTGGACGCCGACCTCACGGGGACGGTCGTGCTGCTGCTGGACAGCCTGACCGTCGAGCAGCTCACCCCGATCGGCTACCCGTTCTACAGCAACCCCGAGCACACCGAGCTTCTCGACCGGCTCGTGCGTGCCAGACCGCGTGTGGTGCTGGCGGGCACGGGGACGGCGCCCGACACCGCAGGTGCGCTCGACCCGTTCCCGCTGATCGAGGACGGTGCGTTCCCGATCCCGACCGGCAACCTGCGCCTGGACGACGCGGCGGCGCTGGCCGAGCACGTCGGGGCGCAGGTTCGCGTGCAGATGAGCGCGCACCGCTGGCCCTCGCGGGCCCGCAACGTCGTGGCTCGGTCAGGGCCCGTGTCGCCGCGGCTGCTCGTCACGGCCCACCTGGACAGCAAGCCGGGCACGCCCGGGGCGGTGGACAACGCAGCGGGTGTTGTGGTGCTGCTGCTGCTCGCCCGGGCCCTGGCGGGCCGGGTGCCGGACGGCCTGGGTGTCGAGCTGCTGGCGGTGAACGGGGAGGACACCTACAGCGCCGCCGGCGAGCTGGCCTACCTGCGTGAGCAGGCAGATCATCTCGACCGGATCGCACTGGTCGTCAACATCGACGGTGCCGGGTACCGCTCGGGCGACACCGCCTACTCCCTGTACGAGATGCCCGACGAGTTGGCCGACCTCGTGCGCGCGTCGCTGGCAGGGGCCCCACGCCTGGCGGAGGGCCCGCCGTGGTTCCAGAGCGACCACATGGTGTTCGCCCAGCGTGGACGACCGGCGGTGGCATTCACCAGCGAGCACCTGCAGACCGTGCTGGCCGAGGTCGCGCACTCCGCCCACGACACTCCAGCCGGAGTCGATGTGTCGCTGCTGACCGGGCTGAGCGAGGCACTCGTGTCGCTGACGCACGCGCTGGGCGACCACCTGGCCGTCGACTAGGAGCGGGCCGGCGCCAGCTCCGGGTCGTCGAGCAGGTCGGGGTCGTCGGTGATCTCGTCCGACCCGCCCTCGATGTCGACCGTGGGCAGGATGCGGTCCAGCGGCCCGGGGAGCCACCAGTTGGCCTTGCCGATGATCGTCATGACCGACGGGATGAGCACCAGGCGGACGATGAACGCGTCGATGAGCACCGCCGAGCCGAGCGCGACGCCGAACAGCTTGATCTCGGTCGTCGGGCTGGGCACGAAGGCCAGGAAGACGCTGGCCATGATCAGGGCGGCGATCACGACCACGCGCCCCGACCCGGCCAGCCCGCGGCGTACGGCGGCCAGGTTGTCACCGGTGCGCAGCCACTCCTCCTGCATGCGGGAGACGAGAAAGACCTGGTAGTCCATCGACAGCCCGAACAGGATCGCGAACACCATCACCGGCAGGAACGGGAAGATCGGGCCCGTGCTGTCCACGCCGATGAGCGACGCACCCCATCCCCACGTGAACACCGCCGTGGTCACGCCGAGTGCGGCAGCGAGGCTGAGCAGGCTGGTGAGGGCACCGGTCAAGGGCACCACGATCGAGCGGAACAGGATCACCAGCGCCACGAAGCCGAGGCCGACCACGACGGTCAGGAACAGCGGCATGGCGTCGTTGATCACCTGCGTGAAGTCGGCGGTGACGGCCTGGAACCCGCCCACGTAGGCCGAGACCCCGGTCGCGTCCTCGACCGGGGGGAGGGTCTCGGTGCGGATCCGGTCGAGCAGCTCGGTCGTCTCGACGTCCTGGGGTGCGGAGTCCGGGATCACCTGAACAGCGCTGACGGTGTCGGTCGGCTGCAGGGCGAGCGGGAGCATCTGCACGGTGGGCAGCGTGCCCGCGACCCCCTCGGTCTGATCGAGGGCGACGATCGTCGCAGCGAGTGCCGCGGCGTCGCCGGGTGCCGGCAGCTCGACCGCGACGAAGAACGGCCCGTTCACGCCCGGGCCGAACCCCTCGGCGAGCAGGTCGTACCCGGTGCGCAGCGACGAGCCCTCGGCGCGTCCACCGTCGTCGGAGAAGCCGAGGCGCAGGCCCAGCGTGGGGGCGGCGATGAGCAGGACGGCACCGAGCGCGGCCAGGGCGGTGACCCAGGGTCGGCGCTGCAGCAGTCGTCCGTAGTGGGCGAAGCCGCCGCCCTCGGGGTGGAAGTCCTTCTGCTTCTTCGCCCAGGGCATCTTCGCGCCCAGGGCACGGTCGCCGAGCAGGCTGAGCAGCGCGGGCAAGAACCACAGCGCCGACAGCATCATCATGAGCACCGTCGCAGCAGCAGCCAGGGCCAGCCCGTAGAAGAACGAGATGCCGAGCACGAGCAGGCCCATCAGGGCGATGATGACGGCCGTCCCGGCGAACGCGACGGCGCGCCCCGAGGTGCGCACCGACTCGAGCGCGGCCGAGGTCGGGTCGTGCCCTGCCTGGACCGACTGCCGGTAGCGGTTGGTGATGAACAGCGCGTAGTCGATACCGACGCCGAGCCCGATCATCGCGGCCAGGGTGGGGCCGAACGTGGCCACGTCGAGGAAGTTGGCTGTGATGACCACCAACGAGAGCCCGCCGGCGAGGCCGACGAGGGCGGTGACGATCGGCAGACCCGCCGCGATGGCGCTGCCGAAGGCGATCAGCAGGATGATCAGGGCGACGGTGACACCGACGGCCTCACCGAGTGCGGGCGGCTCTGCCTCGGCGAACCCGAGGACGGCCCCGCTGGCTCCGACCGTGAGCCCGTCGATCTCGTCGGCGGCCTCCACGGCGTCGATGAAGGCGATCGCGTCCTCCGGCGCCAGCGCGTCCCCCGACAGCTCGAGCGTGACAGTGGCGTAGGCGACCGTGCCGTCCTGGCTGACCGGAGCGGTGGCCTGCTGGGCGGCCTCGATCGCGCCCTGCAGCACGGCTGCCTGGTCGGGCGGCAGCTGGTCGAGGGGCGGCAGCTGCGGGGCCACGCAGCCCTCGCCGTAGGTCTGCCCCGTCGGGCCCTGGACGCAGGTGACCGCCTCGATCTCGGCGATCTCGGTGAAGGTGGGCTCGAGAGCAGCGAGCACCTCGGGGTCGAGAGCCGACCCCGAGTCCGACGACCAGACCACGCGTGCCTGGCCACCGGACGACTCCGAGGCGGCGGCCGTCTGCGTGAGCAGCTCGGTCGCGGTGGCCGACTCGGTGTCGGGCAGCTCGAACGAGTCGATGAAGTCGCCGCCGAAGCGGGCTGCTGACAGCCCCAGCACGAACAGCAGCGCGAAGAAGGCGAGCAGGGCTCGCTTGGGCTTGGTCACTGCCCACGTGGACAGGCGCATCAGGTCTCCTCGGAGTGGACGGCGTCGCGCAGGACGTCGCGGATCGGGCCGTGCAGCTGCGCGGCCGGGATGTCACGGAGCTCGATCAGCAGGGCGGGCATGCCGGAGAACACGATGATCAGGCGGATGCGCTGCTCGAGCGTCGGGTGGTCGCCGACGAGCAGGCGCCCGATGCGTTCGCGCACCTCGCGGAACTGCACCATGAGGTCGGGGTGCCGGGACATGGCCGTGGCCAGGTCGTGGGCCGGGCTCAACGCCAGGGGTGCGGCCGGGCGGTGCTCGAGTGCGAGCGTCACCAGCGACTCGATCGCGCGCTCCGTGCGCTCGGGGCCGGGGGGCTGCTGCTCGAGACCGCAGACCAGCTCGGCGATCTGCTCGATGTGACGACCCATGACAGCGACGAGCAGGTCGTCCTTCGACCCGAAGTGGTAGAGCACCGCAGCCTTGGAGTAGCCCGCCTCGGTCGCGATGTCGTCCAGGGAGGTGGCCTGGAAGCCGTCCGTCCCGAAGCGCCGAGCAGCGATGTCGACGAACTCGGCACGCACGTCGTCCCGGCTCGGCCGTTGCATGGAACCAGGCTGACTGACCGTCAGGTCAGTGTCAAACCGATCAGTCAGT
>CAYNWB010000014.1:0-10215 GCA_964400785.1 uncultured Actinomycetes bacterium
GGCCTCGGGGTCGTCGCCCACGTGGGTGGCCAGGTTCAGCGTGTCGTAGGGCATCTGGCTGACGCCACCGACGCGATCGGTGACGACGACGGACACAGCCACGTGCTGCGGCTACTTCAAGAAGTCGGGGACGTCCAGGTCGTCGTTGGTGTCAGGCACCAGCACCCGTGGCTTCGGGGGCGCCGAGGGCTCCCCGTTCGACGCACCGGCCTGGGAGGACGGCGAACCGGCCGAGGGTGCCGGCTGCCCCACCGGCCTGCCGTTGGTGGGCTCGGGCTTCTTCGAGGCGAGACCCTTGGTCTCGCCCCGGCGGGAGCCACGGTCCTCGCGCTTCTTCGGTGCGCCGCCCTCGAAGCCGGCGGCGATGACGGTCACGCGCACCTCGTCGCCCAGCGCGTCGTCGATGACCGCGCCGAAGATGATGTTCGCGTCCTGGTGCGCAGCCTCGGCGACCAGGTTGGCCGCCTCGTGGATCTCGAACAGGCCGAGGTCGGAACCACCGGAGACCGACAGCAGCACGCCGTAGGCACCGTCGATGGACGCCTCGAGCAGCGGGCTGGAGATGGCGAGCTCGGCGGCGGCGATCGAGCGGTCCTCACCTCGCGCCGAGCCGATGCCCATCAGCGCCGACCCTGCGTCCTTCATCACCGACTTCACGTCGGCGAAGTCGAGGTTGATCAGGCCCGGGGTCGTGATCAGGTCGGTGATGCCCTGCACGCCGCTGCGCAGCACCTCGTCGGCGCTGCGGAACGCGTCGAGCACGCTGACCTGGCGGTCGCTGATCGAGAGCAGGCGGTCGTTGGGGATGACGATCAGCGTGTCGACCTCGTCGGTGAGCGCCTCGATGCCGGCCTCGGCCTGCGAGCCCCGGCGCTTGCCCTCGAAGGCGAAGGGTCGGGTGACCACGCCGACGGTCAACGCCCCCATCGACTTGGCGATGCGCGCGACCACCGGCGCACCCCCGGTACCGGTGCCGCCGCCCTCACCCGCGGTCACGAAGACCATGTCGGCGCCGCGCAGCACCTCCTCGATCTCCTCGGCGTGGTCCTCGGCGGCACGACGGCCCACCTCGGGGTCGGCCCCGGCGCCCAGCCCGCGGGTCGCCTCACGACCCACGTCGAGCTTCACGTCGGCGTCACTCATGAGCAGCGCCTGGGCGTCGGTGTTGATCGCGATGAACTCGACCCCGCGCAGGCCGGCCTCGATCATCCGGTTGACGGCGTTCACGCCGCCGCCACCGATGCCGACGACCTTGATCACCGCCAGGTAGTTCTGGGGAGCTGCCATGACGTCCGCCTTCCTCTCCACCGGATGACCGCCAACCGGTGCTGCTGAACTCTCACTGTCAGGTAGAGGTTGATAGTTATGTCAACCTGCCGTTGGTGAGAGACGGTAGGAGCGGTCGGGCACGATCACGGCGCAACACGCCGGGGCGAGCAGAGATTTCGGCGAGAAAGTGTGCGCGACGCTCAGGCCGGGCGCAGGGTCGGGCGGTCGGGCACCGAGACGTCGTACTGGGTGGCCGGTGTCTGCAGCAGGACGTCGAGCACCTCGGCCTTGCGGGCTGCGTCGTCCGCGCTCCCCCACACCACGACACGGTCGTCGCGCAGCACCAGGCGCACCTCCACCGGTGACGGCGCCTCGATGCGGGCGACCTGGCTGCGCACCTCGCTCGGCAGCGCCTGCGCCACGCTCACGCCGGCGGCCCGTGCGTCGAGACCGACCTCGGTGTCCGGGGCCGCCAGCACCGGCAGGTCGTCCGCCGGTGCGTCGGCCGGGTCGAAGAGCACGCCCTCGGCGTCGACGGAGTACCAGCCGTCGTCGGAGAACAGGCTCGCCACGGGCACTCGCGGCGTCACGGTCAGCACGACGGTGCTGGGCCAGCTGCGGCTGGCGCTCGCCGATGCCACGGCCGCAAGCGTCTGCACGCGCTCGGCCACCGCGTCGGTGTCGACGCGTGCCAGGGGGCGACCCATGGGTACCGCGGCGACCTCGACGACCTGCTCGGCCAGTGGAGGCTGCACACCGTCGACCGTGACCTGCTGCGCGGTCAGCAGGTCGGAGTACCCGACCACCCAGGCGGCCAGCCCGAGCACGCCCGCCACCGACACAGCGATGCCCCCGCGCACCAGCCGGGTGCGCCAGGTGGCCCGACGCCGCCGACGACCGAGACCCTCGACGGCCGGCTCTGCGCCGGGCGTCCGTCGCGGCGCCAGGTCGGGTGGCGGCGAGGGGGTGCGCAGCCTCATCCGGACTCGCTTCGCTGGCGCAGCACCTCGAGCACCTCGGGACCGATCAGCGTCACGTCCCCCGACCCGGCGGTCAGCACGAGGTCGCCGGGGCGTGCCAGGGCGGCCACCGCGGGCGGCACTGCCAGCCAGGACGGCACGAAGTGCACAGCGCCCTCGGGCAGCGGCACGGCGTCGGCGATGAGGGCGCCGGTGACCCCGGGTACCGGGGACTCCCGCGACCCGAACACGTCCATCACCACGACCGCGTCCGCCAGCCCGAGCGCGGCGCCGAACTGCTCGGCGAAGGCCTGGGTGCGCGAGTACAGCTGCGACTGGAAGACGACGACCACGCGTCCACCGGCTGCCACCTCACGGGCCGTGCGCAGCGCCTCGCGCAGCTCGGTGGGGTGGTGGGCGAAGTCGTCGAACACTCGCACGCCGTCGGCCTCGCCCTTGAGCTCGAACCGGCGCAGGGTTCCCCGGAACGACTCGAGACCTTGCACGAGGGCGCGCTCGGGCACCCCGAGAGCCAGCCCGGCCGTGAGCGCACCCACGGCGTTCAGTGCGTTGTGGTGCCCGGGCACACCGAGGGTCATGGCGGGCAGGCGCCGCCCGTTCACCACCACCTGCACACCGGTGCTGAGCCCGCGTCCCACGACACGCTCGACGCGCACGTCGGCGTCGCGGTGCTCGCCGTAGCGACGTACGCGCAGCCCTCTGCGCGCCGCCCGGTCACCCAGCGCGGCCGCCCGCGCGTCGTCCTGGCAGACCACGAGCACGCCGTCGTCGGCCACCCGCTCGGCGAACATGTCGAACGAGTCGACGTAGGCGCCAGGGTCGTCCCACTGGTCGACGTGGTCGTAGTCGATGTTGGTGACCACGGCGACGTCAGGCTCGAACGCGACGAACGAGCCGTCGCTCTCGTCGGTCTCGGCCACGAACACCTCGCCGGTGCCGTGGTGGGCGTTGGCCCCGCTCGAGACGAGGTTGCCCCCGACGGCGAACGAGGGGTCGAGGCCGCAGTGCTGCAGGGCGACGGTGAGCATCGACGTCGTCGTCGTCTTGCCGTGGGTGCCCGCCACCGCCACGCTGCGATACCCGCGCATCAGCGACACCAACGCCACGGTGCGGGGCAGCACGCGCAGGCCCCGCTCGCGGGCGGCCACGAGCTCTGGATTGCTCTCGGGGATGGCCGAGGACACCACGACGGTGTCGGCGGCGCCGACGTGGGCGGCGTCGTGACCGATGAAGCAGGGCACGCCGACGGCCTGCAGCGCCGTGGTCGCTGCGGACTCCTTCGCGTCGCTGCCGGTGACCGTGACGCCCCGCAGCGCGAGGATGCGCGCGATGCCCGACATGCCGCGCCCGCCCACCCCGATCAGGTGGACGGCTCCGAGCTCGTCGACCTCCGGGATGCGCTCGGGGGGCTCGGTCATCATCATCTGTGCTCCTGCCTGCCCTCGACCGCGGCGCGAACCATGGCCACCACCTGCTCGTCGGAGTCGCGACGCCCCAGGGACTCCGCGGCGCGGCTCATGCGGGCGAGCCGGTCGGGGTCGGTCAGCAACGCCGGCAGCGTGGCCGCGACCCACTCCGGGGTGAAGTCTGCGTCGTCCACGAGAAGACCACCACCGGCTCGCACGGTCGGCAGGGCGTTGAACCGCTGCTCGCCGTTGCCGATCGGGAACGGCACGTACACCGACGGCAGGCCGACGGCGGCGAGCTCGGCGCAGGTCATCGCCCCGGCTCGGGAGACCACCAGGTCGGCGGCGGCGTAGGCCAGGTCCATGCGGTCGAGGTACTCCACGACGTGGTAGCGCGCGGCCACCTGCGGGTTCTGCTCGCCCACCGTCACCTGCTGGTCCCGGCCGCGAGCGTGCAGCACCTGGGCGCCGGTGGCCAGGACGACCGGGGCGGCCTCGCCCATCGTGGCGTTGAGCCGACGTGCGCCCTGGCTGCCCCCGAACACCAGGACGGTGGTGCGGTGCTGGTCGAGGCCGAAGAAGTCGCGGGCCTGCGCGCGCAGCGCCGTCCGGTCCAGCGTGGCGATCGAGTGGCGCAGCGGGATGCCCACGTGCCGGGCATGGGGCAGGCGCACGTCGGGGGTCGCCACCCCGACGTAGGGAGTCAGCCGGGCCCCGATGCGGTTGGCCAGCCCCGGCTTCGCATTCGCCTCGTGCACGACGCTCGGCACGCGCAGGCGTCGGGCGGCCAGGTAGGCCGGCAGGGCGACGTAGCCGCCGAAACCGACCAGGGCGTCCGCACCGGTGCGGGTCAGCACCCGCTCGCAGGCGACCACGGCAGCGCGCAGCCGACCGGGCACGGTGAGCAGGTCGACGCTGGGCCGCCGGGGCAACGGGACGGCGGGGATCAGCTCGAGGTCGTACCCACGCGCCGGCACCAGCCGGGTCTCCAGCCCACGCTCGGTGCCGAGCGCGGTGACCCCGACCGTGGGGTCGGCCCGGCGTAGGGCATCGGCCACCGACAGGGCAGGCTCCACGTGTCCGGCTGTTCCCCCGCCGGCGAGCACGACGTGCACGTGCTCACCGCCCTCGTGATGTGCGGGTCGGGCCTCGGCGTGCGGCCAGCGCAGCCCGCACCGCGGGATCGGCACGGGCCCCGGCCATCACGACACCCAGACCGGCCAGCACGAACACCATCGACGAGCCGCCGTACGACACCAGCGGCAGAGGCACCCCGGTCAGGGGCAGCACGTTGATGGCGGCGCCGATGTTCACCACCGACTGCACGAGCATCCACGTCATGACACCGGCGACAGCCAGGCGCACGAAGCGGTCGGTGGAGCGGGTGGCGATGCGCAGCCCCGCGTAGGCGAGCACGAGCAGCAGCACGAGCACGACCAACGAGCCGACCAGCCCCAGCTCCTCGCCGATGACGGCGTAGATGAAGTCGGTGTGTGCCTCGGGCAGCCGTCCCCACTTCTGACGGGAGGCGCCCAGACCGGTGCCCCACCAACCCCCGGACCCGAACGCGTAGATGCTGGCAACCACCTGGTACCCGGTGTCGAGCCGGTCGGCGAAGGGGTCGAGGAACGACAGCAGCCGAGCCCGGCGGTACTCCTCCATCGCGACGAACAGCCCGCCGACCGCACCGGCGACGGTGATGCCGACCGCCATCAGCCACCAGGGCACGCCGAGCACCCACAGCAGCCCGAACACGATGGCGGTGAGGATGATCGCCGTGCCCAGGTCTCGCTGCCCCAGGGTCAGGGCGATCACGACGCCGGCGCCGAGAAGGACGGGGACGGTGAGGTGGCGCACCTCGCGCACCGACCGACCCTTCTTGGCGTAGACGTGCGCGCCCCAGACCACCAGGGCCAGCTTGGCCAGCTCGGAGGGCTGGATGTTGAACGGGCCGCCGAGGTCGAGCCACGCGGTCGCGCCGTTGACCTCGACGCCGAGGCCCGGGACGAACGTGAGCAGCAGCATCCCGGCGGCCCCCAGCAGCAGCGGCCAGGCTGCGCGTCGGATCATCGGCAGAGGCGTGCGGGAGATCACCAGGGCCACGACGAGACCCGCTCCGACCATCAAGAGCTGGCGCTTGAACGCCCAGTAGGAGTCGTCGTACTCGCGCAGGGCCCACACACCGGAGGCCGAGAGCACCATGACCAGCCCGATCGCCAGCAGCAGCCCGACGCTGCCCAGCAGCAGGTAGTAGGGCGCGAGCGGGTGGGCCAGCCAGGTGCGCAGCGTGCTCCATCGCGACGGCGCCGTGGGGGCCTCTCGGTCCAGGGTCGGCGCGCTCACGCGGGTGGTCCGCTCGTGCCGGCGGCGCCGGGCAGACGGCGCACCGCTTCGGCGAAGGCCCGCCCGCGCGCCGTGTAGTCGGCGAACTGGTCCCACGAGGCGCAGGCCGGGGCGAGCAGCACGGTGTCGCCGGGGCGTGCCAGCTGATGGGCCGCGTGCACGACCCGGTCCATCAGAGACATGCCGCTAGTGTCCGGCGGCTCGACCTCGACCACGGGGATTGTCGGTGCGTGTCGTGCGAGTGCCTGTGCGATGCGCGCCCGGTCGGTGCCCAGCAGCACCGCCGCCCGGATCCGCGAGGCCTGCGCTCGCACCAGCTCGTCGAACTCCCCACCCTTGGCCAACCCACCGGCCACCCACACGACCGAGTCGTAGGCGGCCAGGGACGTCTGCGCCGCATGGGCGTTGGTCGCCTTGCTGTCGTCGACGTAGTCGACGCCGTCGACGCTTGCGACCAGGGCGATGCGGTGCGGCTCGGGCACGAAGGCGCGCAGCCCGGCACCGACCGATGCCGCCGAGACGCCGATGCTGCGGGCGAGGGCGGCGGCAGCCAACGCGTTGGCGGTGTTGTGCGGAGCCGCGGGGTGCACGTCAGCGAGGTCGGCGAGCACGTCGGAGTCCGTCCCCGGCGCTGCGAAGGCACGGTCGACCAGCGCGGAGCCGACCAGCCCGAGCTGGCCGGGCCCGGGCTCGGCGAGCGTGAACGACACCGTCCGGCAGCCCGGAGCGAGGGCAGCCTCGCGCACCAGGGCACCGGTCGCGCCGTCGTCGGCGTTGTGGACGGCCACGGCCTGGCAGCGGTCGTAGGCCGTCCGCTTGGCGGCTCGGTAGGCCTCGAACGAGCCGTGCCAGTCGATGTGGTCGGGAGCGAGGTTGAGCACCGTCGCCGCATGGGCGCTCACCGTCGACACCGAGTGCAGCTGCGGGCTGCCCAGCTCGACGGCGAGCACGTCGTCGTCATCATCAGCAGTGACGACAGCGACCAGGGGCACCCCGATGTTGCCGACCGCACGCGCTCGCCGGCCGTCGGCCAGCAGCATCGCCTCGAGCATGCGGGTGGTGGTGGTCTTGCCGTTGGTGCCGGTCACCACCAGCCACGGTGCCGCACCGGGGCGACGCAGCCGCCAGGCGAGCTCGACCTCACCCCAGACGGGCACGCCCCGCCGGTGCGCCTCGACGAGCAGGGCGGCGGAGGGGGGCCACCCCGGGGAGGCGACGACGAGGTCGACGTCGTCGGGCAGCAGGTCGGCGTGGCGGGGTCCGAGACCCACCGCGACGCCGAGTCGCTCGACCTCGGCGGCGTGCTCGAGCACCGGTGCGTCCTCGGCCCGGTCGACCACCCGCACCCGGGCGCCACGGTCGGTGAGCGCGCGGCAGGCGGCGACCCCCGAGCGCGCCAGCCCGGCCACGAGCACGCGCCGGCCGCGCAGGTCGGGCTCGGTCACCGCACGACCAGCCACTCGGCGTAGAACAGGGCCAGGCCTGCTGCTGCGGACAGGGCCGCGACGATCCAGAACCGCACGACGATGGTCACCTCGGCCCAGCCCTTGAGCTCGAAGTGGTGCTGCAGGGGCGCCATGCGGAAGATGCGCTGCCCGCCGGTCAGCTTGAAGTAGCCGATCTGCAGGATCGACGACATCGTGACGATGACGAACAGGCCACCGATGAGCACGAGCAGCAGCTCGGTGCGGGTCGCCATGGCCAGGCCGGCCAGAGCACCGCCGAGGGCCAGGGAGCCGGTGTCGCCCATGAAGATCTTGGCCGGGGACGTGTTCCACCACAGGAACCCCAGGCAGGCCGCGGCCAGCGATGCGGCGATGATGGCGATGTCGAGCGGGTTGCGCACCTCGTAGCACTGCGGACCGGCGTTGAGGGCGCACGACTGGTTGAACTGCCACACGCCGATGAGCGTGAACGCCCCCGCTGAGACGAGCATCGCCCCGGTCGCCAGCCCGTCGAGGCCGTCGGTGAGGTTCACCCCGTTCGACGTCCCGGCAACGATGAGCAGGGCCCACACCACGAACGCCGCAACAGGCAGCACGATGGCGGTGTCGCGGATGAAGGAGACGGCCGTCGACGCCGGCGTCAGCCCCCGTTCGTCCGGGAACTGGACGGCCAGCAGCGCGAACACGACCGCGACGCCGGCCTGCCCGCCCAGCTTGGCCGCGCTGCGCAGGCCGAGGCTGCGCTGCCGGGAGATCTTGATGTAGTCGTCGACGAAGCCGACCATGCCCAGGCCCGTCATGAGGAACAGCACGAGCAGGCCGGTCGCGCTCGGGGGCTGCCACAGCGCCAGGTGGGCGGCCACGTAGCCGAGCAGCACCGCGACGATGATGACGGTGCCGCCCATGGTGGGGGTACCGCGCTTGACGTGATGGGTGGTCGGGCCGTCGTCACGGATCAGCTGCCCGAACCCTTTGGCCACCAGGATGCCGATGGCCACCCGGGTACCCAGGATCGCGACCAGAAAGGCGGTGCTCGCCGCGACGATGAGGCCGATCACCGCACGTCCTCCTCGTCCGCCAGCAGAGCCTGCGCGACCCATTCCAGCCCGACCAGGCGGGAGCCCTTGACCAGCACGACGTCCCCGGGCTGCACCTCGTCGCGCAGCATCGCCAGGGCGGCCTCGCGGTCGGGCACCCACACCGACTCCCGACCCCACGACCCCTCGTGCGCGGCCCCGAGGTGGATCGCGCGAGCCCCCTCCCCGACGGCCACCAGCCGGTCGACGTCGAGGCGGACGGCCAGCCGGCCGATCGCGTCGTGCTCGGTCGGCGCACTGTCACCGAGCTCGCGCATCTCACCCAGCACGGCCCAGCTGCGGCGTGGCCCCGCGATGCCGACCAGCGCCTTGAGCGCGGCCCGCACCGACTCGGGGTTGGCGTTGTAGGCGTCGTTGATCACCGTGACGCCGTCGGCGCGCTCGGTCACCTCCATGCGCCACCGCGAGGCCTGCTCGACCTGGCTCAGCGCGTCAGCGACCTCGGCAAGCGTCATGCCCAGGTGTCGGGCCACGGCGGCCACTGCCAGAGCGTTGGCGACCTGGTGCTCCCCCACCAGCCGCAGCGCGACGGATGCCGCACCGGTGCCATCGGTGAGCACGAACGAGGCCCGCCCCGCGGCGTCGACGCGCACGTCGTCGGCCCGGACCTGCGCCTGTGCTCCTTCCCCGACCAGGCGCACCGGTGCCGGGCTGACGTCGGCCATCGCGGCCACCACCGGGTCGTCGGCGTTGAGCACCGCCAGCCCGTCGGGCGGCAGAGCCTGCACGATCTCGCTCTTGGCCTGCCCGATGGCGGCTCTGCTGCCGAACTCGCCGAGGTGGGCGCTGCCGACGTTGAGCACGACCGACACGGTCGGCGGGGTGATGCCGCACAGGTAGGCGATGTGGCCGCGACCCCGCGCGCCCATCTCGGCCACGAGCACCGCCGTGTGCTCGTCGCAGCGCAGCGCGGTCACCGGCAGACCGACCTCGTTGTTGAACGAGCCCTCGGGCGCGACCACGGCGCCGAGGCGCGACAGCACGGCGGCCAGCATGTCCTTGGTGGTGGTCTTGCCGCTCGACCCGGTGACCGCCACGACCGGCAGCCCGAGCCGGTCGACGACTGCCCGGGCCAGCCGACCGAGGGCGGCCGCGGGGTCGTCGACCACCAGGCACGGCACGTCGAGATCGCGTGCGGTGAGCACGGCCACGGCTCCGGCCTGCACGGCCGCGTGGGCGAAGTCGTCGCCGTGCACCTGCTCGCCGGGCAAGGCGACGAACAACGCCCCCAGGGTGACCTGGCGTGAGTCGGTGACGACCGGTCCGGTGACGACGGCTGCCGGGTCGGCACCGGCTGCGAGGCGGGCACCGACCGCGTCCGCGACCTCGGCGAGCGTCATCTCGATCATGGCCGGTCCTCCTGCCGGGACACGCGGTCGAGCACCTCGCGGGCCACGACCCGGTCGTCGAAGGGATGGACGACGTCGCCCACCTGCTGGCCCTGCTCGTGGCCCTTGCCCGCCAGCAGCACCGTACCGGTGCCGGCCAGCAGCACCGCCTGCTCGATCGCCTCGGCCCGGTCGGCCACCTCGCGCACGTCGGCCGCCTGCACCGACCGCGCCCCGGCGAGCACCGCCGCCCGGATCGTCGCGGGGTCCTCCGACCGAGGGTTGTCGTCGGTGACGATCACAAGGTCGGCGCCGCGTGCCGCCGCGGCCCCCATCGGGCCCCGTTT
>CAYNWB010000014.1:10229-13348 GCA_964400785.1 uncultured Actinomycetes bacterium
GACGACCGGACGGCGTTCGCCCGACACGAGCTCCATCCGTCCGGGCACCATCGGCGCGCTCGCCACCGCCTGCACGGCCGCGGCCACCGCGACACCGATCTGCGCCGCCAGGGCCACCGTCAGCGCCGCGTTGGCCACGTTGACCAGCCCCGGCAAGGGCACGACGAGGTCGTGGCGCACGCCGTCGGGGTCGAGCAGCTCGGCACGGCTGCCGCCGCCCTCGGGACGGATCTGCTGCACCGTCCAGTCCGCACCGCGAACGGCCGGATGCTCGGGGTCGTCGGGCACCACGGCCACCGTCTGCACGGGCACCCCGGCCTGCTGGGCCAGCCGGCGGCCCCACGCGTCGTCGACCATCACCACCCCTCGTCGCGACCGCTGCGGGGTGAACAGCGATGCCTTCGTGGCGAAGTAGTGCTCCATGTCAGGGTGAAAGTCCTGGTGGTCCTGGCTCAGGTTCGTGAACCCGGCCACGTCGACGACGAGCCCCGCCACCCGGCCGAGTGCCAGCGCGTGGCTCGACACCTCGATGGCGCAGGTGCCGATGCCCTGCTCGCGCAGCACCGCAAGAATCGCGTGCAGGTCGCTGGCCTCGGGGGTCGTGCGCACGCTGGGCACGACGCGCTGCCCGAGTCGCGTCTCGATGGTGCCGACGAGCCCCGCTGCCCCGTAGACGTGCGTCAGCACGGAGTGCAGCAGCGCGGTGACAGTGGTCTTGCCGTTGGTGCCGGTGACGCCGACCACCCGCACGTCGCGCGCCGGGAACCCGTAGACGTAGGCCGCCGCCTGCCCGAGCAGGGCGCGGGGGTCGTCGGCCACGAGAGTGGGCAGAGCGGTGTCGGCCGCCAGCGTGGCGCCGGCGGGGTCGGTGAGCAGCGCCAGCGCGCCCGCCGCGGCCGCGTCACCGGCGAAGGCTGCGCCGTGGGCGCGTTGACCGGGGATCGCCACGTAGAGGTCACCCGGCAGCACCGACCCGGAGGCGTGCGACACCCCGGTCACGGCCAGGTCGGCGTGCTCGGGCGGGCAGTCGATCTGCAGGTACTCGGCCAGACCGTCCAGCGTGCGCGGCACCACCCGACGCGGACGCGTGGGTGGCGGGGCGGTGGCAGAAGGCATCGCGGTGAGGCTAGTTGCCGCGCTGGCTCAGTCGGCGAAGATCGGTACCTGCGGCGCGGGGGCGCCGGAGGGAGCGATCCCCAGTCGGGGAAGGACGAACCGCATCACGTCGGCGAACACCGGCCCCCCGAGCTGGCCTCCGTAGCGGCCGTTCTGCGGGTCCTGGATCGAGACGACCATGACCAGCCTCGGGTCGTCGGCAGGGGCGATGCCGGCGAACGTCGCCGTGTAGCCGACCACCGACCCGGCGGCGTCCAGGCGCTCGGCGGTGCCCGTCTTGCCGGCCACGCGGTAGCCGTCCACCGAGATGTTGCTCGCCGTCCCGCCGTCGGCGACGACGGCCTCCATCATGGTGATCACGTCCTGGGCGGTCTGCGGGCTCACCACCTGAACCGGCTCGCCACGGGCGATCGGACGCTCCGTCCCGGACGCCTCGACCACCGCGTCCACCAGCCGAGGCGGCACCCGCAGGCCGTCGTTGGCGATCGCGCCGTAGGCCGAGGCCAGGTGCACGATCGTGGTCGCCACGCCCTGCCCGTACGAGATCGTGTCGCGGCGCAGGTCGCTCCACTCCTCGGGCATGATTCCCGGCTCCTCCCCCGGCATGCCCAGCCCCGGCACCTCGCCGTAGCCGAACCTCACCAGGTAGTCGCGCATCGTCTGCTTGTCCATGCGCTCGGCGACCAGGATGGTGCCGACGTTGCTCGACTTGGCCAGCACGCCGGCGGGCGTCAGCTGCCAGGTCTCGTGCGGGGAGAAGTCGTTGATCGGGCTCGCCCAGCCGTCGCGCGAGATCTTGTCGGGCACCGTGAACACGTCGTCGGGCCGTACCGCACCGGAGTCGAGCGCTGCGGCCATGGTCAGCACCTTCTGCACCGAGCCCGGCTCGTAGGGAGCCGAGATGGCTCGGCTGCCGCGGTCGTCCTTGGGTGTCGCGGCCGGGTCGCTGGGGTCGACCACGGGGACGTCGGCCAGCGCGAGGATCGCCCCCGTCGTCGGGTCGAGCACGATCGCCGCCCCGGACGCCGCACTCGCCTCCGCCACCTTGGCCGCCAGCGCCTGCTCGACGTACCACTGGATGTCACGGTCGATCGTCAGGCGCAGGCCGGCTCCGGGCACCGGCTCGACCCGGGCCGAGTCGGCCAGCGGGATCGCCCGGCCGGCACTGTCGCGCTCGTAGCGCAGCAGGCCCGGCACCCCGGCCAGCACGTCCTCGTGGGTGGCCTCCAGGCCGGCCAGGCCGACCGTGCGCTCGTCCAGCCCCTCCTCGCCGTTGCTGCCGGTGAAGCCGACGACGTTCGCCGCGACGGCGCCGGCGGGGTAGGCCCGCTCGGCCGCCGGCTCGGAGTAGATGCCCTTGATGCCCATCTGGCGGATCTGGCTCCACACCGGGCCGTCCACCTTGCGCTGCAGCCGCACGTACGGGTCGGTGCCGGTCAGGGCCGCCTGCAGCTCGGCCGGCTCGCGACCGAGCAGACCCGCGAGCTGCAGTGCCGCGGCGGCGGGGTTGCTCAGCTGGGTCTGGTCGACGACCAGGTCGACGGCGTCCACGGTCGCGACGAGCGGCACGCCGTTGGTGTCCAGGATCGGTCCGCGCACCGACGGCAGCGAGATCTCACGCAGGCGCTCGCTCGCCGCCATCGCGGCGTAGCGCGACGAGTCCAGACCCTGCAGCTGCACCAGACGTACGGCGAAGACCCCGAACACCAGGGTGAGAGCGACGAACGCGACAGTGAGCCGTCGGGACGAGGCGGCCATCGCCAGCACGGGCAGACGCACCCGACGACGCCGCGGGACGCTCCGCTGCGACGAACGCGGACGTGGGCCCGGCGACGTGCGACCCGGCGCCGGCCGGGGGCGGGTCGCGGTTCGCGCGGGCACGTCGGCCATCGTGGTGGATCGACGCCTCGGCGCGGTCGAGGTGGCCGTGCGTGTCGTCGAGCCGGCTCGACGAGCGGCTCCGCCGCGGGCCGTGCCGGCCGCTCGCCCGGGCGAGGCGCGGG
>CAYNWB010000014.1:13358-13855 GCA_964400785.1 uncultured Actinomycetes bacterium
TCACCGGCCACCACCGGGCGGGACATCCGCCGGCACCAGCTCGCCACGGATGGCGCCGGACTCGAGGTCGAGAAAGGCCGGGCTGTCGTTGGGCACCATGCCGACCAGCGCCGCAGCCTCGGCCAGCGCCCCAGGCGCCTCCTTCGACGCCAGCTCGGCCGTGAGCACCTGGCGCTGCTCGCGCAGCGACGCGATCTCGTTCTGCAGGTCGAACACGGTGAACGCTCGCTGCTGCATGCCGGTGGTCAGCACCAGCAGGCCGACAAGACCGATCGCGAGCAGAGCCATGACGAGGGCGACGAACGCCGCCCGCGGCGCCCGCCGTCCGGGGGTGGGCACCAGGTGCAGGGACGCCGTGCGCCACTGGTCGGGGACGAACCGGAGTGCTGTGGCGCCGACGGCACCGACGGCGCTCACGCTGCCACCTGGTCGCTCGGCACGTCACCGACGGCGATGCGCTCGGCGGCCCGCAGCCGCGCAGAGGCGGCTCGCGGGTT
>CAYNWB010000014.1:13865-46605 GCA_964400785.1 uncultured Actinomycetes bacterium
CTCTGCAGCGTCGGGCCGCTCGGCGCCGCGGGTGAGCAGCCGCAGCAGGGGTGCGTGCTCGGGCAGCTCGACGGGTAGGTCCATGGGGGTCCGGCTGGCCGCGCCGGTGGCCAGTGTGCGCTTCACGATGCGGTCCTCCAGGGAGTGGTAGGCCAGCACGACGATCCGGCCGGACAGGGCGAGGGAGTTCACGGCAGCCGGGACGGCCTGGGCGAGCGTGCTCAGCTCGGCGTTGACCTCGATGCGCAGCGCCTGGAACGTGCGCTTGGCGGGGTGCCCGCCGGTGCGCTGGCTCGGCGCCGGGATCTGCTCGCGCAGCAGGGCGACGAGACGGGCGCTGGTCGTGAACGGCTCCCGCTCGCGCTCGGCGACGACGGCGGCGGCGATGCGGCGGGCGAAGCGCTCCTCGCCGTACTGGCGCAGCACCCGGGCCAGCTCGGTGGCCGGGTAGGTGTTGAGCACGTCGGCGGCGGTGGGCCCGTCGCTGGGGTCCATGCGCATGTCCAGGGGAGCGTCCGCCGCGTAGGAGAAGCCGCGCCGTACCTCGTCCAGCTGCAGCGACGAGACACCGAGGTCGAGCAGCACGCCGTCCACCGCAGGCAGGCCGAGCGACGACAGCACCTGCGGGACGCTGTCGTAGACCGCCCGCACCAGGGTGACGCGGTCGCGGAAGGCCGCCAGCCGCTGCTCGGCGAGGGCCAGGGCCTCCGGGTCGCGGTCGATGCCCACCAGGTGCACCTGGGGGCAGGCCTGCAGCACGGCCTCGGCGTGCCCGCCCATGCCGAGCGTGCCGTCCACGACGACGGCACCCCCGTGACCGAGCGAGGGCGCCAGCAGCTCGACGACCCGGTCGCGCATGACCGGGATGTGTCGCTGGTCCGGCATCGGCTCGGTCTCCTCGGGGTGTCGGACGGTCGAGGTCGTCTGGGCGGGTGGCGGGATGTCGGTCGAGCGGCCAGGTCTCCTGCCCGACCGCCCTTCTGCCGCCGGGGAAGGTGCGTCAGACGGTGTCGGGCGGGCCGGAGACCTCGCCGCTCGAGCGGCGAGTCACTCAGAACAGGTCGTCGAGCACCCCCTCGTCGAACTCGGCGAAGTCGTCCTCCTTGCTGGCCCGGTAGGCCGACCAGGCCTCCGTCTGCCAGATCTCGAGCCGGGACAGGGCGCCCACCACGACGGTGTCGCGGTCGAGCCCGGCGTAGGTGCGCAGGTGCGGGGGCACCGTCACGCGGCCCTGCTTGTCCGGGACGTCGTCGTGCGCGGCGGCGGCGAGCATGCGCGAGGCCTCCCGCGCCTTGCGCGAGCCCACAGGCGCGCTGATCAAGGTGGCGAAGCGCTCGGCGAAGTCGGCGCGGGGGAAGACGAACAGGCAGCGCTCCTGCCCGGGGGTGATCACCACGCCCTCGGCGAGCTCGTCGCGGTACTTCGCGGGGAACGCCAGACGCCCCTTCTCGTCCAGGCGAGGCGAGTACGTCCCGAGAAACACGGCGTACCTCCTCGACCCATCAGGGGTGACTTCTGAGCCACCGGTCCCCACTGCGCCCCACTCTAACCCACCTGCCCCCACCCACGTCCAGATCCAGCCACGACGGGATCGGCGTGTTCTCGACGATGTCGCCGCAGGCCAGCCCGCTGCCGCCGGGTGGCGCCTGCGTCCGGGTCGTGCGAACCCGAGAGGTTTGGAACACTGCTGCTACCCGATGGTGTTCTCACCCCACCCGCGGGCCGCCGACGCCAGGAGGAGCCAGCCGATGAGCACCACCGTCGCCGGAGTGGAGCGCGGCGAGACGCAGCGCTCGGCCGTGCTCGACACGACGCTGGACGAGGTGGCCGAGGCGGCCGACCGCATCACCACGTCGGTGGCGTCGGTGATCGAGGGCAAGCCGGACGTCATCCGGCTCAGCACCGTGGTGCTGCTCGCCGGGGGGCACCTGCTCGTCGAGGACGTGCCCGGCGTCGGCAAGACGATGCTCGCGAAGTCGCTGGCGCGTGCCATCGACTCGACCATGCGGCGCATCCAGTTCACGCCCGACCTGATGCCCAGCGACGTCACCGGCGTCAGCGTGTTCAACCAGCAGACGCGCGAGTTCGAGTTCCGTCCCGGCGGCATCTTCGCGAACGTGGTGCTCGGTGACGAGATCAACCGCGCCTCCCCCAAGACGCAGTCGGCGATGCTCGAGGCCATGGAGGAGAGCCAGGTCAGCGTCGACGGGCACACGTACCCGCTCGACGCACCGTTCCTCGTGATCGCGACGCAGAACCCCGTCGAGATGGAGGGCACCTACCCGCTGCCGGAGGCACAGCGCGACCGGTTCATGGTGCGCACCGCGATCGGGTACCCCGCCGCCGGGGACGAGGTGGCCATGATCGACACCCAGGCCGGCGCGTCGTCGCTGGCCGACCAACGACCGGTGGCCACGGCCGAGGACATCGCCCGCTACATGGGCGCGGTACGCAGCGTGCACGTCGCCGCGACGGTCAAGCGGTACGTCGTCGAGCTCATCGGGTCGACCCGTCGCTCGGCCGACCTGCGCCTGGGCGCCTCCCCGCGCGCCACGATCCACCTGGTGCGTGCGGCACGCGCCCGCGCGGCGATGGAGGGCCGCGGCTACGTGGTTCCCGACGACGTCCAGGCTCTCGCGGTACCGGTGCTGTCGCACCGGCTGCTGCTGACGGCCGAGGCGCAGATCGGACGCCGCACGGCGGCCGAGGTCGTCGCCGACCTCGTGCGCGCCCTGCCCGCCCCCGGACCGGAGCCGGCGCGACGCCGATGACCGCCGCCCAGCCCGCTGCCGCGTCAGCCGACGGTCGGCCCAGTCGACGCGGGCTGACCCGGCGGGGCTGGGCTTTCGCCGTGCTCGGCGTGGCGGCGCTGGGTGTGGGGCTGGCCGGCGGGGGCGACGGGTGGCAGCGGGTGGGGCTGCTGCTGCTCGGCCTGCTGGCACTCAGCCTGCTCGTGGTGACCCGCACCCGGCTGGGGCTGCGCGCCGTGCGCTCGACCGACCCTCAGCGGGTGCCGGTCGACAGCGAGACGACGGTGCACCTCGACCTGTCGTCGTCCACCTTCGTGCCGGCGGGCATGCTGCGCATCGAGGACACCGTCCCGGGCGCCGGATCGGCTCGACCCCGCTTCGTCATCGACCGCGGCGGCTCGCGCTGGTCGCGGCGCGTCACCTACCGGCTGCGGCCGCGCCACCGAGGTCTGCTCGACGTCGGCCCGCTCACGGTGTTCGTCGAAGACCCGTTCGGGCTCGTGGTGTCGCGCAGCGAACGAGCGGCGCCCACCACGGTGGTGGTCACGCCGCAGGTGGTGGGCCTGCCCGCGATCCGCATCCCCGGGGAGTGGAGCGGCAGCGGCGAGTCACGGCCCCGGTCGATCGCCGCCGCGGGCGAGGAGGACGTCACCGTGCGCCCCTACCAGCGTGGGGACGACCGGCGGCGCGTCCACTGGCGGGCCAGCGCGCGCCACTCCGAGCTCATGGTGCGCCGTGAGGAGCAGCCCTGGCAGAGCCGGGCCACGTTGGTGCTCGACAACCGGTCGGTGGCCCACTCGCGCCCCGTCGCGGGCCGCCAGACGCCGGAGTCGTCGTCGCTGGAGTGGTCGGTCATGGCGGCGGCGTCGGTCGGGACGCACCTGCTCACCCGCGGCTACTCGGTTCGTCTGGTCACCGACGAGGGCGGATCGGCCAGCACGGCCTGGCACGACCGCAGCGAGGGGCCCGGGTCGGCCGAGGGCCAGCTGCTCGAGGCCCTGTCGACGGTCGAGGTGTCCGAGCGTGCCTCGATCGGACGGATCCGCTCGCTGCTGCACGGCGCCGGGACGTCCAGCGGGCTGGTCGTGGCGGTGCTGGGAGCGATGACCGCTGACGAGGTGTCGACGATGGCCCGGCTGCGCCACGACACCTCCGCCGCACTCGCCCTGGTTCTCGACGTCGCGGCGTGGCCCGGGGGCGTCCAACCCGGCCTCGGGGCCGTGCCCGCCGACGTCGCCGCCGCCACCCTGCGCAGGGCCGGCTGGCACCCGGTGGTCGTGGGCACCCAGGCCCGCGGGGCCTCCGACCTCGCCGCTGCATGGGCTCGTCTCGGTGAGAACGCGGGCGTGGACGCCCTCGCCGCCGTGGAGGTGGCGGGATGACGTCGTCCACGGTTCGACTCTCGATGGCAGCGGCCACCGCGACCGTGCTCGCCTCGGCCGGGCTGCAACCGCTGATCGACGACGGGTCGTGGGTGGGCGCGGCCCTGGTGAGCGTGGCGCTCGTCGCCGGCATCGGCATCGGGCTGCGCGCCCTGCGGGCCCCGGCCTGGGCCGTTCTGGCGGCCCAGGGGGTGGGCCTGGCCATCTGGCTCGGTCGGCTGGTGGGCTCCGACGTGGCCCGGCTCGGCTGGCTGCCGTCCCGCGCCTGGGCCCAGCGCCTGGGCGAGACCTACCTCGCCGGCATCGACACCGTGCAGACGTTCCAGGCGCCGGTGCCGCTCGACCCGGGGATCCTGCTTCTCGTCGTCGGCGGGGTCGGGCTGACCGCCTGGGCCGTGGACGCGCTCGCGGTCACCGCTCGGATGGCACCTCTGGCCGGCGTGCCCATCGCCGTGGTGCATGCCGTTGCCATGGCCACGACGCCGGGTGGGCCGACCGCCTGGGCGTTCGTCGCTGCCGCGGCCGGCTACCTGCTGCTGCTGGCCGTGGACGGCCGCGAGCGTTCGCGCCGCTGGGGTCGGCCGCTGGGGGCGGCCGCGTCGACGGGGAGCACCGCAGGGACGCGAGCGACGAGCCTGTCGGCGGTCGGGCTGCCGTTGGCGCTGGGGGCGCTGGTGCTGGCGGTCACCGGGGCCACGGCGCTGCCGGAGGGCTCGGCCGCCCTGTTCGGCGGCGGCAGCGGCCTGGGTGGTGGAGGCGGGCAGAGCATCCGCACCGAGAACCCGATCGTCGACCTCAAGCGCGACCTGGTGCGTCCGGACAACGTCGAGGTGATCCGCTACACCACCGACGCACCGGACCCTGAGTACCTGCGGCTGCTCACCCTCGACATCTACGACGGCACCGTGTGGCGCACCGCGGACCGCCCGGTGCCCGAGGACAACCGGGTCACCGAAGGTCTGCCCAACCCGCCCGGGCTCTCACCGACCGTCGGGCGTACCGAGCTGGGCTACCAGATCGAGATCACCGAGAACCTGCAGTCGCAGTGGCTGCCGCTGCCCTACCCCGCGGCCGAGGTGCGCACCGCCGACGGCGACTGGCGCTACCACGCCGAGACGCTCGACGTCGTGTCCACCGACCGGCGCACCGACGGCCTGCGCTACGACGTCACCTCCCTGCAGGTGCAGGCGACGGCCGAGGACCTCGCGGGCCTGCCACCGCTGCCCGGCCGGTTCCTGGAGACGCTCTCGCTGCCCGACGACCTACCCGCGGTGGTGCGTGACCTCGCCCGTGAGGTGACGGCCGACTCCGAGAACAACTTCGAGCGGGCGGTCGCGCTGCAGACGTGGTTCCGCAACGACGGAGGTTTCGTCTACGACCTCGCCGTGAACCCCGGCAACGGCTCGGACGACCTGATCAGCTTTCTCGACGAGCGGCGGGGCTACTGCGAGCAGTACGCGGCGTCGATGGCGATCATGGCCCGGGTGCTGGGCATCCCGTCCCGAGTCGCGGTGGGCTACCTGCGCGGAGAGCAGACCCAGCCGGGGTTCTGGATCGTCCGGGCCCAGGACGCGCACGCCTGGCCGGAGCTCTTCTTCGAGGGCATCGGGTGGGTGCGCTTCGAGCCCACCCCCGGCTCGCGCACGGGATCCCCGCCGAGCTACACCGTCCCGGGCTCGCAGGCCGCGGAGATCCCCGAGTCGCTGAGCCAGCCCGTCCCGACGGGAGCCGACGACTCCGACCCGGCGGCGGCAGCCCCGCTGGACGACCTCGTCCAGCAAGGCCCGGCGGCGGGGTCGACGCCGAGCCGTCTGCCGTTGGTCGCTGTCGTCGCCGTGCTCGTGCTGCTCGCCCTGACGCCCGTGCTGGCCGGTTGGGCGTCGCGTCGGCGTCGCTGGATCGTCGCCGGTGACGACCCGGCGCGTCAGGCGGAGGCGGCGTGGGCCGACATCCTGGACGCGGCCCTCGAGGTCGGCGTCGCCGCCGACCCGGCCGACACCATTCGCGTGCGTGCCGCGACGCTCGAGTCGGCGACCGGGCTCTCGCAGGACAGTCGGCAACGCCTGGCTCAGGTGGCCCGGGCGACCGAGCGAGCGCGCTACGCCCCGCAGGTGCCGCCCATGGACGGGCTGCAGCAGGACGCCGCGGTGGTGCGGCAGCAGATCATGGCGGTCGCCTCACGCCGTACGCGCTGGCAGGCCGTGCTGTGGCCCGCGCCGATGCGGCGGCTGTTCAGCAGGCGCTGAGTCAGCAGGCACTGAGGTCGGCACCGCTCGCGGTTGCTGGGCTGGCTACTGGGCTGGCTGCTGGGCCGGTTGCTGGGCCGGTTGCTGGGCTGGTCAGCGGCCCATCTCGTCGCGCCGCTTGTTCCAGCGGTCCTCGACGCGGCCCATGAAGCCGGGGCCCTTCTTGCCCGACGCCTTCTGGCCGCCGGGCGCGGAGAAGCTGCCGATCTCACCGGGGGCAGGGATACGGCGCCAGCTGGACACGCCGAACCAGGCGCCGGCCAGCATGAGCAGAAAACCGATGACGGCAACGGCGGGGATGTTCGCCACGGCCCCACCGAGCAGGGCCGCGATCCCGAGGGCGAACCCGGCGACGGCCACGGCGAGGCGCTTGCGGTAGAAGGCCCGAGCGTCCGACCCCTTGAGCTGGGTCGCGAACTTGGGGTCCTCCTCGTAGAGGGCCCGCTCCATCTGCTCGAGCATCCGCTGCTCGTTCTCCGAAAGAGGCAACGGTCCCTCCTCTCCTCCAGCCGGGGTCGGTCGCCACGACCTGGACCGGCGCTTGTCACCGTAAGGATAGGCAGCGTTTGGCGTGAGCGAAACCCGAGCGTCACAACTCGCCTCACCCTGCTCGATAACGATTCACACCTGCCTAGGGCGTGCGCTGCGGCACGAGTGCAGCCGGGCGCACCGCTCCCGGGCCGAACCGGCGGACTGCCTGGTCGATGGCCTGCTCGGCCTCGGCCCACCCGCGCTCCCGCTCACCGAGGGCCAGCTGGCGCGTGCTCGTCTCCAGCGGCACGAGACCGCTCACCCGGATACCGAGCAGCCGCACCCGGGCGCGCTGCAGGGCGAGACCGTCCAGCGCCGTACATGCCGCGGCATGCACCTCCGCGGCGATGTCGGTGTGGTCGCGCAGCGTTCGCGACCGGGTGAGCGTGGTGAAGTCGGCGAACCGGACGGTGAGCACGACGGTGCGGCCCTGCTGCCCGGCGGCGCGCAGCCGGGCCGTGACCCCCACGGCGATGCGCAACAGCTCTCGGCGCATCACCACCGGGTCGTCGATGTCGTGGGCGAACGTGCGCTGCGAGCCGATCGACCGCTCGGCAGGCTCGACGTGCACGGCCACCGGATGGGTGGCCCTGCCCCAGCTCAGCTCGACCAGCTGCCGGGCCTGTGCCGGCCCGAACGCCCGCACCAAGGTGTGCACCGGCACGCGAGCGACGTCACCCACGGTGGTCAGTCCGAGGTGCCGCAGCCGCGACTCGGTCTGGGCACCCACCCCCCACAGAGCCCCGACGGGCAGGGGGTGCAAGAAGCTCACCACCGCCTGCGGTGGCACCAGCAGCAGCCCGTCGGGCTTGCCCTGGGCCGAGGCGATCTTGGCCAGCGAGGTGGTGGCCGCACCCCCGACCGTGCACACGATGCCCTGCTCGTCGGCGACCCGGGCCCGGATGAGCTCGGCGACGGCCCGCGGGGGGCCGAACCGTCGGCGGGCCCCGCGGACGTCCAGAAAGGCCTCGTCCAGCGACACAGGCTCGACGTGGGCCGTGATCGAACGAAAGATCTGCATCACACCCGCCGAGACCTCGGCGTACCGCTCGAACCGTGGGCGCAGCACCAGCAGGTCGGGCACCAGGCGCCGCGCCCGGCTGGTGGGCATGCCCGAGCGCACGCCGTAGCGGCGGGCGGCGTAGCTGGCCGAGAGCACGACGCCGCGACCGTCCCCACCCACGACGAGCGGCACCCCGACCAGGTCGGGTCGCTCGCGCAGCTCCACCCCGACGTAGAAGGCGTCCATGTCGACGTGCAGCACCGTGCACGCGTCCTCCCCGAGAAGCGCTCCCGGCGCAGGGCCCGACCCGCTCACGGCCCGGAGCTGCCGGGACTGGCGTGCCACAGGGTGCGAGGTGCTGCGGAGACGTCGCCTCCCGCCGGCTTGATGTCGGCGTAGGGCGACTGCCGAAACCCGCTGGGATGCACCAGCACACGCCGCCGTCCCATGCCTCCGGCGGTCGACGCACCCTCGCGGGGCGGGTCGGCCATGACCGGACGGCTCGACCGGCTGGCCGCCATCTGCTCGACCGACTGCTGGGTGTGCGGCGAGGTCTGCGCCATGAGCGCGTGGACGGCAGGCAGCCCACCGTCCTGCCAGGCCTGGTGCAGCGAGGTGAGCTCCCAGCACCCGGTGGCGCGCAGCGACACCCCACGCGGGCCGGTGCGCCGCAGCTCACCGCGCACCACGAGCAGCCACGAGTGGAACAGCGTCGAGGCGTACGGCCCCTGCGCGTCGTCGAAGAAGGTGGCGTCCACCGGCCCGCTGCCGTCGTCGAGGGTGAGAAAGATGACGCGGCGACCCGAGCGCACGGGAGGGGTCTGGGTGGCCACCTTGACCCCGGCGACGAGCAGGTCGGCCTTGCTGCGCCGCCGTAGCAGGTCGATCGAGCGAGTGGTGCCGAGCGCGCGCAGCAGGTCGGCGTAGAAGTCGATGACGTGCCTGCTGGCGTCGAGGCCGAGGATCTCGAGCTCGGCCCGCACCCGCTCGCCACTGGTCATCTCGGGCAGCCCCGACCCCTGCATGGTCTCGTCGGTCTCCAGCGCGAACGTCAGCTGCTCGGCAGCCGGCACCGGTCGTCGCGCGCCGGACCTGCGCACGCGCACCCCGTCCAGGTCGGCCAGCTGCAGCAGCAGGTCACGGCGGGTCACCTGGCCGCGGCGCCGCACCGGCACGGTCGAGCCCAACCCGTAGATGCCGTCGAAGGCCCCGGCCAGCACGAGCCGCTCGGTCACCGGGCGCGACACCCGGGCGCGGCACCAGAAGTCGGTCAGGGAGTGGAACGGGCGGCCGGCGATGATGCGCGCCACCTCGTCGTCGCTGATGCCGGCGACCTCGCTCAGCGCGAGCCGGATGCCGTAGGCACGAGCGTCGGGCAGCCCGTCCGGCGGGGCCTCGCGTGGCGGGGCCCCGAGGATCCCCGGCGGCGGCTCGTCGTGCACGCCCATCCGCTCGACCCGGTAGACGTCGTCGGAGAGGTTGACGTCGAGGGCGAGGACGGCGATGCCGAAGGCGCGGGCGTCCTCGAGGATGAGCCGCTTGGGGTACATGCCCGGGTCGTGGGTGAGCACCCCGGCCAGGAACGCGGCGGTGTGGTGGGTCTTGAGCCACGCCGACTGGTAGGTGGGCAGCGCGAAGGCGGCCGCGTGGGCCTTGCAGAACCCGAAGGAGGCGAAGGCCTCGAGCACCTGCCACACCTCGGTGACGGTCGCCTCGTCGTACCCCCGTGCCCGCGCGGCGGGGACCAGCCATGCGCGCACCTGCTGCTTGCCCTCGACGTCACCGAGCGCCCGCCGGGCCTCGTCGGCCTCGGCCAGGGTGCACCCGCTGACGGTCGCGATGATGCGCAGCACCTGCTCGTGGAACACCACCACCCCGCAGGTCTCGCGCAGCGCCGGCTCGAGGTCGGGGTGCAGGTACTCCGGGCTCTTCCACCCCTGCCGGGACTGCAGGAACGGCGTGACCATGTCGCTCTTGACCGGCCCGGGACGAAACAGCGAGATGTCGATGACGATGTCGCCGAAGGTCTGCGGGGCGAACTTGCCGATCAGCTCGCGCTGCCCGGGAGACTCGATCTGGAAGCAGCCGAGAGTGCGCGTGGACTGGATGAGACGAAAGGTGTCCGGGTCGTCCAGCGGCACGCACGAGCGGTCGTCGATGTCGACGGTCACCCCGTCCACGCGAGCCACCTCGCTGATCGCGTGCGACATCGCCGACTGCATGCGGATGCCGAGCACGTCGAGCTTGAGCAGCCCGAGGTTCTCCACGTCGTCCTTGTCGAACTGGCTCATCGCGAACCCGGCCAGGCTCGGCTCGACGGGGGTGCGGTCGAGCAGGGACGGGTCGGACAGGATCACCCCGCACGGGTGCAGCGCCACGTGGCGGGGCAGCCCGTCCAGCCTCTCGGCGAGCGAGAGCAGCACGTCGAGCTGTCCGGCCCGCAGCGCGTCACCGAGCCGGCTGGCCCGCAGCTCGGGCAGCTCGTCGAGGGCGAGGCGGGCGTCGCGAGCCCTGATGTGGGGGAACGCCTTGGCGATCGCGTCGATCTCGGCCGGCGGCAGCCCGAGCGCTGCCCCGGTGTCACGGATGGCGTGGCGCACCCGGTAGGTCTCCATCATCGACACGCAGGCCGTGCGCTGCGTGCCGAACCTGTCGAAGATGCGCTGGTAGACCTCGAGCCGGCGAGCCGACTCGACGTCGATGTCGATGTCGGGCAGCGCCTGGCGCAGCGGGGACAGGAACCGCTCCATCAGCAGCCCGTGCTCGAGAGGATCGACCCCCGAGATGTTCAGGGCGTAGCAGACCAGGCTGCCGGCTCCGGAGCCGCGCGCCGCGACCCGCACCCCCATCTCACGGACGAGGTCGCAGACCTCGCCGACGCTGAGGAAGTAGGCGGCGTACCCCAGCCGGGCGATGACGTCGAGCTCGTCTGCCAGGCGGTCGAGCACCGCACGCCGGGGCCGAGGACCGTACCGCCGGACCAGCCCGGCCTCGCACCGGGCCCGCAGCATCGCATCGGCGTCGGCGGTGCCGGCGCGCTCGCCGTCGGTCAGGTCGCGCAGCAGGTCGTGCTCGGGGAAGTGGATCTGTCCCAGCCCCAGGTCGGCTCGCGGGTCGAGGGCGAACCGCTCGGCCACGGCCCGGGTGTCGGCCAGCAGCCGAGCCACCTGCGACTGCGGCTGACCGGCAGCCCGGACGACCTGCTCGGCGATCTCGCGCATCTGCGCGCCGCTCTTGAGGTACCCCTCGGCGTTGGCCCGGTCGAGGTGCCGCGGGTGCAGCGGGACGAGCCGGCGCACGGCGTCGAGCACGTCGACCACAGGGGCCTGCGAGGGGTCGGCGTAGCGCACCGCGTTGCTCAGGACGACGGGCAGCCCCTGCTGCCGGCCCAGGCCGAGCATCTGCGCGGCATGGCGGGTGCTGCCGGGGGCCAGCCGGTCGCCCGATGCGCGGTGGGAGACGGTCTGCAGGGTCAGCGCCGCCTGCCCGACGGCGCCGCGCCAGGCGTCCAGAGCCTGGGTGGCCAGGTCGGGACGGTGCCGGGCGAGCCCGGCCGCCACGTCCGACTGCGCCCCCAGCACCACACCGAGGGCACCACCGGACGCCGCCTCGGCGACCTGGGCGAGCGTCACCGCCGGGTCACGGCGGCGTTCGGTGACCCCCGTGGCGGGGACGTCCTGGCTCGGGGTCGTGCCGAGGTGGGCGGTCGACACCAGCCGGCACAGCGCCGCCCACCCCTGACGGCCCTGGGCCAGCACCGTCACCCGGGCTCGCCGCCGGTCGACCTGTGCCCCGCCTCGCGCCGGCGTGCGCCGACGGGGCGCCGGCTGTCCGGGCGAGGCCTCGGGCTCCACGGCGAGGTCCACCCCCAGGATCGGAGCGATACCCGCCGACTGGCAGGCCAGCGCGAAGCGGACGGCTCCGTACACACCGTCCCGGTCGGTCAGTGCCAGGGCGTCCATGCCGTGGTCGGCCGCCCGCGCGACGAGCGCGTGGGGGTGGGACGCACCGTGGCGCAGCGAGAACCCCGAGGCCACCTGCAGATGCACGAAGGGGTCGTTGGCAACCATGCCGAGCCCGCCTGCGCTATCCGGCCCGCAGCGGCGCGGACACCCCGGGCAGGGGCGGATGGTGCGGCAGCCCGAGCAGCCGCGTGGCCACCCCGAGAAAGGTGTCGGCGTCGCGCAGCAGGTCGTCGGCATCCCGCGTGGTCACCGCATGGGCGATGCCGGCCTGGGCCGCGGCCCGTTTGCCGGCACCGGCGGAGAAGAAGGCGGCCCACTCCGCCAGCTCGGGTGCCGCCCGCGACAGCAGCACCCAGGCGTTGCGCGAGCTCCGACGTCCGGGCGGCTCGGCACCGACCCGGGCCGCCAGCACGGCGGCTGCTGTTCGCAGCGCCGCCAGGTGCGCCATGGCGTAGCGGTCGGTGGGGCGAACGGCGACCGCCGCCTCCTGCAGACAGCTGTGGGCCTGCGCGAGCATGTCCATCACGCCGACCCCGACTCGTGTCGTCATCACGGTCTCCTTCAGTCGTAGGTACGTAGCAGCAGCCACTGGGCGTCGACCGGGTCGAGCGCCAGGTCGGCGACGACTCGGGACGCCTGTCGTCCCCGTCCGGCCTCGACCCGCCAGACCTGCCTCTCCGCAGAACCTGCATCGCCCGTCCGCCACCAGCTGCTGGACTCCACCCAGAAGCCGAGGACGTCACGAACCAGGTAGAGCCGGCGTCTCCAGAGGAACTGGGCCGGCCCCTCGATGCCGCCCACCAGGCCTGACCGAACCTCGACCGGCTCGACGTAGTGGCGCATGGCGGACTCCCCTCCCAACAGGCATCAGCACGACCAGGCACGCAGGGGGAAGACACCCCGTCTCAGGTGCGGGGTCGAGTCCGCACCCGAGACGGGAAGCCTGCTCACCGATGGCCGCGAACCATCGGGTCCAGTTTCGAACACATGTTCGAACACCCAGTAGTTAAGCGCCCTCTCCCGGACGCGTCAACCCCCTGTGCACACCGGCGTCCGAGCCGGCACAGCCGGCCATCCACCTACCCTTCGGGACGTGCCTCACGACCACCCCACCGTCCGCACCGTCGCCACGGCCCTGGCCGACGCCGGTGTCGCCGGCCGGATCATCGCCCTGCCCGACTCGGCCCCGACGGCGGCGGCCGCCGCTGCTCAGCTCGGCTGCGAGATCGGTGCGATCGCCAACAGCCTGGTCTTCGACGCCGAGGGGTCTCCCGTCCTGGTGCTCACCAGCGGCGCCCACCGCGTCGACACCGTCCACGTGGCGGCACTGCTGGGAGTGGGCAGCCTGCGACGAGCGAGCCCCGAGTTCGTGCGGACGCACACCGGCCAGGCGATCGGCGGCGTCGCCCCGGTGGGCCACCCCACTCCCCTGCGCACCCTGGTGGACGAGTGGCTCGCCCGCCACGCCCAGGTGTGGGCGGCCGGCGGGCACCCGCACACCGTGTTCCCCACGACGTTCGACGAGCTGCTGCGCATCACCGGCGGGCGCCCGGTGCCGGTCGTGCCTGGCTGAGCACCACCGAGCGGCGTCTGTCGCACCCCCTGCCTACAGTCTTCTCGTGGTCGTCCACTCCCGCTCAGCCCAGGGCGAGCCCCTGACCACCCCTCGCCGGGGGTGGGGATGGTGGGTGCCACTCGTGCTCGCCGGCGGCGGTGTGCTGCTGCAGGTCGCCTACCCCCTGCTGTCGGGTGAGCCGCTGCGGGCAGCGACGCTCGGCTCGGTCGTGCTGCTCTCGGCCGCCGCCGTCGCGCACGCGGTCGCCGTCCGGGGATGGCTCTGGGGGCTGGCCATGACCCTGACGTTCGGCGGGCTCGGCCTGCTGGTCGAGGCGGTGGGCACGGCCACGGGTTTCCCGTTCGGCACCTACTCCTACACCGGCACGCTCGGTCTCGAGGTGGCCGAGGTACCGGTGCTCGTGCCGCTGGCCTGGATCATGCTCGGCTATCCCGCCTACCTGGCCGGGCAGGCTCTCGGCGGTCGTCGCTGGGGCTGGCTCGTCGGCGCCTGGACGCTGGCGGCCTGGGACCTCTTTCTCGACCCCCAGATGGTCGAGGCCGGCCACTGGGTCTGGGCCGCACCCGACCCTGCTCTGCCCGGCGTGCCCGGCATCCCCCTGACGAACTACGCCGGCTGGGTGCTCGCGGCCACCACGATGATGCTCGTCATGACGGGCTGGACGCGCCTGCTCGAGCGCAGCCGCGCCTCGCCCCTTCCCGCGGCTGGACGACTGCCGCACGACTTCGCGCCGGCGGCCGTCCTGGTGTGGACGTACCTGTCGCAGGTGCTGGCCAACCTGGTCTTCTTCGGCCGCCCCGCGGTCGCGGCCTGGGGCGGGCTGGCGATGGGGCTCACCGTCGTGCCGTACCTCAGGCTGCTGCTGCGTGAGCGGCACGAGGCCCGGTGAGTGCCACCCCGGCCGCAGCTGTGCGCGCGCTCGGCACCGTGGGGGCTCTCGTCGCGACCGCCCTCACCGTGCACACAGCGCTGAACCTGCGCCGCCTGCGGCGACTACCCGCTGATCCCCCGCCGGTACCCGAGCGGGTCTCGGTGCTCGTCCCCGCCCGCAACGAGGCACACCGCATCGGTCCCACGATCACCTCGCTGCTGGCCCAGCAGCGGGTGCCCGACCTCGAGGTGCTCGTGCTCGACGACGGCTCCGACGACGGCACTGCCGACGTGGTCACCGCCGAGGCAGCCGGAGACCCTCGGCTGCGCGTGCTGGCCGGAGCCGCCCTGCCCTCCGGCTGGCTCGGCAAGCCGCACGCCTGCCAGCAGCTCGCCGATGCCTCCTCCGGCTCTGTGCTCTGCTTCATCGACGCCGACGTCACCCTGCACCCGGTCGCGATCGCCTCGGCCGTCGCCCTGCTGCACACCTCCGGCCTCGACGCCATCTCGCCGTACCCGCGTCAGCTGGCCGACGGTCTGGGCCCCCGGCTCGTGCAGCCGCTCATCGAGTGGTCGTGGCTGACCACCCTGCCGCTGGGCATCGCCGAGCGCTCACCGCGTCCCTCGCTGGTCGCGGCGACCGGCCAGTTCTTCGTCGTCACCCGTGACGCCTACCGCCGAGCCGGCGGGCACCGAGCCGTCGCCCTCGACGTGCTCGACGACGTCGGGCTGATGCGCGCGGTGAAGCGCTCCGGTGGCAGCGGCGTCGCCGTCGACGGCTCGACGATGGCCACCTGCCGCATGTACGAGTCGTGGCACGACCTGCACGAGGGGTACACGAAGTCACTGTGGACGGCCTTCGGGGGACGCGCAGGCTCCGCCGCCGTCGTCGGCGCTCTCGCGCTGGCCTACGTCGCCCCGCCCATGTCGGCGGTGCTCACCGGCTCACGTCTCGGCTGGCTCGGGTACGGCATGGGAGTGCTCGGCCGCACGATGGTGGCCCGCACCACCGCGCAGCCGGTGCTGCCGGACGTGCTGGCGCACCCGGTGTCGATCGTGCTGTTCGGCGCCCTCGTCGCCGACTCGTGGCGCAACCGGCGCCGTGGTGCGCTGACCTGGAAGGGTCGCTCGCTGGGCTGACGCGTAGGCTCGAACGACCATGGCGCGTGTAGCGGTGATCGGGGCTGGGATGGGCGGCCTCGCCGTCTCGGCGCGTCTGGCCAAGCGCGGGCACGACGTGACGGTGCTCGAGCGAGCGCCCACCATCGGCGGCAAGCTGGGCCGCTACGAGCGCGACGGGTTCGTGTTCGACACCGGCCCGTCGCTGCTGACGATCCCGGCGGTCTACCGCGACACGTTCCGCAAGAGCGGCCGCCCGCTCGAGCGCGAGCTCGAGCTCGTCCCGGTCGACCCGGCCTTCGACTACCGCTTCGCCGACGGGGCGCAGGTACGGCTGCCCAACGCCTCTCGAGCCGGCGCCAAGCGTGCGCTGGACGAGGCGTTCGGCGCCGGAGCCGGCGACCAGTGGGCCGCGCTGCTGGCGCGGGCCGGCGAGATCTGGGACGTCACTCGCGGCCCGTTCCTGGAGTCCCCGCTCGAGGGGCCGCGCACGCTCGTCCGCCTGGCCCGCAACGCCAGCCACGTCCGCACGGTCGCCCCGTGGCACACCCTGCGCAGCATCGGCAACCAGTACCTGCGCGACCCCCACCTGCAGACGATGCTCGACCGCTACGCGACCTACTCCGGCTCTGACCCACGCCGCGCCCCGGGCGTGCTGTCGACCATCCCCTACGTCGAGCAGACCTTCGGCGCCTGGCACGTGCCCGGCGGCCTGCGCAACCTCGGAGAGGCACTCGCGCGCCGGGTCGAGTTCCGCGGCGCCACGATCCGCACGAACACCGAGGTCAGCGCGGTGCTGACCGAGTCCGGACGGGCCAGCGGCGTGCGTCTCGCCGACGGCGAGACCGTCCCGGCCGACGTCGTCGTCGCCAACTGCGACGCGACCACGCTCTACGGCCGCCTGCTGCCGGACGGCAAGGCCTCGCGCGACGTGCGCGCCTCGATCGACAAGGCCGGGCTGTCGTTCAGCGGGTTCGTGCTGCTGCTGGCCGTCCGCGGGCGCACACCCGGCATGACCCACCACACCGTGCTCTTCCCGGCCGACTACGACGACGAGTTCGACTCGCTGTTCGGCACGTCGCGACGCCCGGCGCGGCCGATCCCCGACCCGGCGATCTACATCTGCAACCCCGACGACCCGCAGATGCGACCGCAGGACGGCGAGTCGTGGTTCGTGCTCGTCAACGCTCCACGCCAGCGTGACCCCGCCGGACCTGACGACCAGCCCGGCACCGTCGACTGGACCCACGCCGGGGTCGCCGAGCAGTACGCCGACCACGTGCTCGACGTGCTGGCCGCCCGCGGGCTCGACGTGCGCGACCGGCTGCTGTGGCGCGTGGTGCGCACGCCGGCCGATCTCGAGGCCGAGACGGGTGCCCCGGGCGGGGCCATCTACGGCACCTCGTCGAACAGCCAGCGGGCGGCCTTCCTGCGTCCGGCGAACCAGTCGCCGATACCCGGGCTGTTCCTCGTCGGAGGCTCCTCCCATCCCGGCGGAGGGCTACCCCTGGTCGGCCTGAGCGCGCAGATCGTCGCCGACCTCGTCGGTGACGCCTGACCCACCCAAACCGTTGGCCGCAGGCGGCAGGTGTCTAGCCAGGCGCAGTGCCACCGTGGCGAACAGCACGCAGCCGCCCACCAGCAGCCCGATGAAGGCCCCGGCCAGGCCGCGGTCGAGCATCAGGCCGGCGATCGCCGGGGCACTCACCCCCGCCACCTGGAAGGCCCACGACCCGACGGCGTTGTAGCGACCGCGCAGCTCGTCCGTGGCGAGGTCGTTGGTGATCGCGGGGACGATCGGCGACAGCAGCGTCTCCCCCAGCCCGAACACCCCGAGCGAGGCGATGAGCAGCAGCATCGAGACCACCGACCCCGGCACCAGGCCGGCCGCCCCGAGCATGAGCCAGGCCACCGCCCACACCCCGGCGAGCAAGGCCAGCATGCTGGTACGCCGGCGGCCCTCGATGAAGCGCAGCGCAGCGAGCTGGAACAGCACGATCATCAGCGTGTTGGCCGCGAACGCGAGCCCGATCGTGCGGGTCGAGGCATCGGCGACCGTGCGGGCGTACCCGGCCCAGCCGGCCTCGATCACGCCGTACCCGACGAAGGCCGAGGCGAAGATCACCACGAGGAACCGACGGAACACCCGGTCGGCCACCACCTGCCGGTAGCTGCCGGGCTGCTCGTGGTGCTCGCCACCGTGCGCCGCGCGGTTGCCGATGTGCCGCAGCGGGCCCGCCAGCAGGGCCAGCGGGACGAGGAAGGACGCGGCGTCGACGCGGTAGATCCACTCGAACGTCGCCGGGTTGTCCACCGAGGCCACGAAGGCCGTCACCACGCCGCCCAAGCCGATACCGGCGTTGAGCAGGGCGAACGAGACGCCGAAGTACTTCGGGCGGATCGGCGAGGGCACCACCTCGGACACCAGGGCCTGGCTGGCCGGCCAGAACGCGGCCTGACCCACGCCGGCCAGGGCCATGGCCACGAACGCCGCGGAGGCGGTGGCGGCCCCGGACAGCAGGCTGATGCCCGCGGTCGAGCAGAGCAGCGCCACCATCTGGGTGCGTCGTGGCCCGTACCGGTCGATCAGGGCCCCGATGGGTCCGAGCAGCAGCAGCGCGACGAGCGGCGGGGTGGCGGCAAGCAGCCCGACGGTGTCCAGGGGCAACCCACGGACGTCGTAGAGGTAGACCACCAGCAGCGGCAGGGCGAGCCCGTTGCCGAACGCGTTGATGGCCACGCCGATGAGCAGCACACGCGCCTCGCGCGGAAGCTGCCCGAGCCGGGAGCGCACCCAGCTGACCATCGACATGCGTCACGCTCCTCGGGTGCCGTTCGCGGCAGGCGATACTCGCGCAGCCGGCGTCGGCCTACCAGTGATTATTCGCCAGCGCCGTCGCCGCGCAGCACCCGGCGTACCACCACGACCAGCTGCGCCAGACCGACCACACCGAGCGTCGCCCACGCCGCGGCACCGGCGGTTGCCCACTGCTGCGCCGACGCGGCGTAGAGGCCGGCTCCGAGCAGGAACATCGCCGTGACGATCACCCGTGTCGGACGCTCCCAGATCGTGACGACCCCGATCTCGCTCATGCCGGCGTTGCCGGCCCGGGCGCGCGTGTACTCCTGCAGACCCATGAGCGCGCCACCGACCACGCACAGCCAGCCGGGGGCGCCGACGACCCAGAGCGCGACCAGGTAGAGCGCGTCCGACACCCGGTCGACCACCGAGTCGAGCACGAACCCCCACCGGGTGGTGCGCCCCGTCATCACGGCGACCGCGCCGTCGAGGTTGTCCGCGACTCCGCTCAGCGCCACCACGACCGCGGCGGCCACGAGCCAGGGCTCACCGAGCCAGGCCAGGTACACCGCCAGCCCCGACACCACGGCGCCCAGCGCGGTCACGACGTCCGGCGGCACCCGCAGCAGCGCCATCGGGCGGGCCAGGGTGTAGGCGAGCGTGAGCCACGCGCTGGTCAACCGCGACGACCGAGGGTCGTACCCCCCGTGCAGCTGCGCCCACCGGTCGAAGTAGGCGTCGCGGTCGAGGACGCTCACTCCAGCGCCCACTCGACGGTGACCGTCACGCTCACCTCGTGGGCCCCCGACTGCAGGGGCACCGGACCCGCCTCGGCTGCCATGAGTCGCGCCCGCACCGGCACGGGCGACGGGTCCCCCGTGCCGGCCTCGCTGATGCGCAGCGCCCGGCCGATGGTGCGGGCGGCGGCGCCCGCGTACGTCTGGGCACGTCGGCGCGCGTCGTCGACAGCCGCCCGCCGGGCCTGCTCGAGCAGGGCGGCGTCGTCCTCGACGTCGAAGCGCAGGCCGTTCACGCGCGTGCTGTCACCACCGGCCGCAGCCACCTCTCCGATGAGCGCGCCGGCCGACGAGAGGTCACGCAGCACGACGTCGAGCCCTTGGGTCACGACGTACCCGCTGACGGTGCGTCCCTGTCTGTCGTACTCGGTACGGATGCCCAGGTTGCTCGTGCGCAGGTCGTGCTGCGGCACGCCGGCGCTCAGCAGCGCCCGCTGCAGCGCCGACATCGCCAGGTTGGCGCCGGCCAGGGCCGCGTCCACGGTGACGTCGTGCACCTCGACGCCGAGGTCGAGGCGCAGCACGTCCGGTGTGCCCCGCACCACGCCCGTGCCGACGACGGTGACGCTCTCGACGCGCTCGACGATCTCGCCTGTGGTCATCCGACCCTCCCTCTCGACGGCTCAGCTCAACGCGGCGTAGACCTCGCGTGTCGCCGTGGACCGGTTCAGTGTGTAGAAGTGCAGCCCGGGTACGCCCTCGGCCAGCAGCCGCGTGGCCATCTCGGTGGCCACCTCGACCCCGATCGCGCGCACCGCGACCGGGTCGTCGGCGACGGCGTGCAACCGCTGCGCGAGCCGTGGGGGAAAGGCCGCACCCGACAGCTGGGCGAACCGCTCGATCTGCGACACGTTCGTCACCGGCATGATGCCGGGGACGATCGGCAGGTCGCACCGGCGCGCTCGCACCCGGTCGACCAGCCGCAGGTAGTCGTCGACGTCGAAGAAGAACTGCGTGATCGCGAAGTCGGCACCCGCGTCGGCCTTGGCCACCAGCACGTCCGCGTCGTGGTCGAGGTCGCGGGCCTCGGGATGGCCCTCGGGAAAGGCCGCCACCCCGACCTCGAAGGTGCCCAGCGAGCGGACGAGCCCGACGAGCTCGCACGCGTACGCCAACCCGTGCGGGTGGGGCTCGAACGGCGCGCCCGGGCCCCCGGGCGGGTCACCGCGCAGGGCCAGCACGTTGTGGATCCCGGCGTCGGCGTACTCCCCGAGCACCGCGGCGAGCTCGGCGCGGCTGCTGCCCACGCAGGTCAGGTGGGCCATCGGGGTGAGCGTGGTCTCCTCGGCGATGCGGCGGGTGACGCGCACCGTCCGGTCGCGGGTCGACCCTCCGGCACCGTAGGTGACCGAGACGAACCCCGGACGCAGCGGCTCGAGCTCGCGCAACGCCTGCCACAGGGCCTGCTCACCCGCATCGGTCTTGGGCGGGAAGAACTCGAACGAGAACGTCGGGGTCGGCTCGGCCAGGCGCTCGCGGATGCTCACCCGGCGCGCCCGGGCGCGCTGCGCCGTCCCACGAGAGGTCACGAGACAAGGGTAGGTGCGCGGCCTGGCTGCCACGTCGCGGACGCGCTCGCCTAGCCTCGTGCCCGTGACCAGTCCGTTCGACGTCGAGCAGCTGCGGGCTCGGGTGCAGGCCGTGCTGGACGACGTTCTCGCCCACCAGCGCGACGTGCTGGGAGCGGTGAGCGACGACCTGACCCCGCTCGTCGACGCGGCGGCCGACCTCACTCGTGGAGGCAAGCGGCTGCGTCCCGCGTTCTGCTACTGGGGATGGCGCGGGGCGGGCGGGCCGGCAGACGGCCCTGCGGGCGAGGCGATCGTGCGGGCGGCGACCGGGCTGGAGCTGTTCCAGGCCGCCGCGCTCATCCACGACGACGTCATGGACGACTCGGACACCCGCCGGGGCATGCCGGCGATCCACCGGCGCTTCGCCGAGCTGCACCGTGGGTCGTCCTGGCTCGGTACGCCGGAGCGATTCGGCGAGGCCGCCGCGATCCTGCTCGGAGACCTGTGCCTGTCGTGGAGCGACGAGCTGCTGACCGGCTCAGGGCTCGACAGCGCCGCGCTCACCCGCGGCCGTCCGGTGTTCGACCGCATGCGCACCGAGCTGATGGGCGGGCAGTACCTCGACATGCTCGAGCAGGCGCGGGCCGGCCAGGACGACGGAGCGGCCGAGCGTGCGCGGCAGGTGATCCGGTACAAGAGCGCGAAGTACACGATCGAGCACCCCCTGCTGCTGGGGGGCACGCTGGCCGGCGGGTCGCCCGAGCTGCTGGCTGCCTACTCGGCGTACGGGTTGCCGCTGGGTGAGGCGTTCCAGCTGCGAGACGACGTGCTGGGGGTGTTCGGCGACCCCGAGCAGACGGGCAAGCCCGCTGGTGACGACCTGCGCGAGGGCAAACGCACGATGCTCGTGGCGTTCGCCCGCCAGAACGGCACCGCCGCGCAGCAGGCGTCGCTGCGCCGCCATCTCGGTGACCCGCGTCTCGACGCCGCCAGCGTCGCCGAGCTGCGCGAGGTGATCGTCGACACCGGAGCGCTCGCCGAGGTGGAGCGTCTCATCGAGGCTCTGGTGGCAGAGGCTGCCGCGGCACTCGATACTTCTGATGTCGCCGACCCCACCAGAGGCGTGCTGAGCGGACTCATCGCGGCGGCCACGGCACGACACACCTAGGCGTACGCGAGGAGCCCCCATGAGAACGGTCACCGGACCCACCGACCACGTCGTGGTCGTCGGAGCGGGGCTGGCCGGGCTGTCGGCCGCGTTGCGCCTGGCCGGCGCCGGACGCCGGGTGACGGTGCTCGAGCGGGAGTCCGTGCCGGGTGGCCGCAACGGCCTGCTCGAGGTCGACGGGTACTCCTTCGACACCGGCCCGACGGTGCTGACCATGCCCGACCTGATCGCCGACGCGTTCGACGCGGTCGGCGAGCGCATGGACGACTGGCTGGAGCTCGAGCCGCTCGACCCGCTGTACCGGGCGTTCTACCCCGACGGCTCGGTGCTCGACACGCACCCCGACCCGCAGGCCATGGCAGAAGAGATCCGCCGGGTCATCGGCCCGGAGGAGGCCGCGGGGTACGTGAAGTTCGTCGACTTCGTCTCCGAGCTGTACCGGCTCGAGCAGCGGCACTTCATCGACCGCAACCTCGACTCGCCGTTCGACCTCGTGACGCCGCAGCTGGCCCGGCTGGTGGCGATGGGCGGGTTCCGCAGGCTCGCCCCGAAGGTGGCCGAGTACCTCAAGGACCCCCGCACCCAGCGGCTGTTCTCGTTCCAGGCGCTCTACGCCGGCATGAGCCCGTACGACGCCTTCGCCATCTACGCCGTGATCGCCTACATGGACAGCGTGGCAGGCGTGTTCTTCCCCAAGGGGGGCATGCACGCCGTACCAAGGGGCCTCGCCGGGGCGGCCGAGAAGCACGGGGTGGAGTTCCGGTACTCCACGACAGTCACCGGTGTGGAGACCCGGGGCGACCGGGCCGTGGCCGTGCTCACCGCCGACGGGGACCGCATCGAGGCCGACGTCGTCGTGCTGAATCCCGACCTGCCGATCGCGCGGCGTGACCTGCTGCGTCATCCCCTGCGCCGGCCCCTGCGCTACTCGCCGTCGTGCGCGCTCATGCTGGTCGGCTCGTCGGCGTCGTACTCGAAGATCGGGCACCACAACATCCACTTCGGCGAGCCCTGGGCGCAGACCTTTCGCGAGCTCGTCGACGACGAGGTGCTGCCGACCGACCCGTCGTTCCTGGTGAGCAACCACACGAGGTCTGACCCGTCGCTCGCACCGGAGGGCAAGCAGAGCTACTACGTGCTGTTCATGACCCCGAACCTGCACGGCGGCCAGGACTGGACCAAGCTGGCGGGGCCCTTCCGCGACGAGATGGTGACAACGCTCGAGCGGTCGGGCTACGTCGGCTTCGGCGACGCCATCGAGGTCGAGCACCTCACGACCCCGCTGGACTGGGAGGCGCGCGGCATGGAGATGGGCGCCCCGTTCGCGAGCGCCCACTCGTTCCTGCAGACCGGACCGTTCCGGCCGCGCAACATCTGGGGCCAGAACGTGGTCTTCACCGGGTCGGGCACCCAGCCGGGCGTGGGTGTGCCGATGGTGCTGGTCTCGGGCCGTCTGGCGGCCGAGCGAGTGCTCGGCCCCGACCCCAGCTACCGCTCCCGAGCCTGGCGCTGACCCGGATCGGTGCCCGTCGGCATACAAAGTGGGGTCGGGCGCCCGCTTGGCGCGGGCATCGCCGCAGGTCGCCGCACCATCGCTGACCACTTTGTATGCGGAGGGGCACCTACGAGGCCTGCGCGACGGCGCGGCGCACCATCGAGAGCAGGTACGCCGGGCGCCGCACGGCATCGACCCAGGTGAAACGCAGCACGATGTAGCCCAGCGCGACCAGGGCGGCGTCGCGGCGACGGTCGAGGGCGAACTGCGCGGGATCCGAGTGGTAGGCGTACCCGTCGATCTCCACCACCACCCTGCCCTCGACGAGCAGATCCACCCACCCGACTCCCGAGATCAGCACCTGGGGCTCGACACGCAGCCCGGCATCCTCGATCGTGAGCCTGGCCACGGTCTCGCCGCTCGATCCGGAGCGAGGGTCAGCCCGTCGCACCAGCGCGCGTGCCGGGCCGCACCCCCGGCCCCACAGGTGGGCCTCGACCTGCTCGGGTTCCGCCCCCGCGCGCAGGGCCGACTCGACCACGACGAGGGCCGCCACCGGCGGCAGGCACCGGGCACAGTCCGCGGCCGTGCGCGACAGCGTCGTCGTCATCCCGTCGGTGGCGACGTCGCGGCGGTGGAACACCGTCGAGGTGTCTTCAGGCACCGCCGTGCCGCGCGGCACCGTGACGTGCAGCCGACCAGGCTGGTCGATCAGGTCGAGCCCCAGCACGGCCGCGGCCGACGCACAGCTGAGCACTCCGCCAAGCCGCAGCGCCGTCATCTGGTCGGCGGGCAGGTCGGGCAGGGCCACCACCCCCCGACGCGGCGCCACCAGGCGACCGGCCGCGACGGCACGCCTCGTGGCCGCCCGCGGTAGGCGGGACCGTCGCATGACACCTCCGTGCAGGCGCACCTCGTCAACGACATCCATGGCCAGGGATGGTCACGGCCGCAGGCCACCAGCCGCACGTACCGAACCCGCAGCTGGGGACGACACGCCGACCCGCGGCCTGCCTGGGGAGAAGCCCCTCAGTCCTGCTCGGCAGGCGCGTTGACCATCAGCACCGTCAGGCCCGACTCGGCCAGCACCTCGATGGCCACCTCGGTGTCGCGAGGAGACACCCGCGCCATCTCGGTCCACCCGTCCCACACCAGCACCGTGCTGGGCGGCACCTCCGACAGGCACTCCGCCAGGGCGTCCCAGTTGCGCCCGAACCAGGCGGGCAGGGCCAGCGCGTCGCTGATCGCCTCCATGAAGCCCGCCTTGTCGGTCACGGTCGCCGTCTCGAGCAGCACCATCGGACGCCCGCGCGCGTCGCAGCGCGCCTCGAGCTCGACGACGTCGACGGCCTGGGCAACCGGGACGATCCCAGCCGGCAGCCCGGCGAGGTCGTCGAGCGAGCGCACCGCGACCATCAGCGCCACACCCTCGAGAACGACGAGTAGTGGTCCTCGGTCCAGTAGACCTCGTCGCCCTCGCCGGTGACCAGCCGCCACGGGCCGCGGTCGTCCTCGCCGGGCTTGTCCACCGTGTACTCGGCGTAGTAGCCCCGCGGCTCGTCGGGCAGCAGCCCCTCACGGTTGCCGAACGTGCTGCCGTCCTTGTCGTACGGAAACGGCCCGCCCGCATCGACGAGCAGAAGGGTCTGCTGCGCCGACGGGGGCAGCTCCGCCTCGAGCACCCACGCAAGCCCGCTGACGGGGTCGACCTCGGAGTCGGGCAGCGCCTGCTCGACGTCAGCAGCCCCCGGCGCGGACTGGTCGGCGGCCGTCACCGTCCCAGCTGCGCACCCGACCAGCAGCCAGGCAGCCAGCACCAGCAGCAGCGCGAGGCGTCGTCGCATCCGCCGATCGTGCCACGACCCCCACGGCAAGAAGGCACCACCTCTGGGATGATTCGGCCCGTGAGCACGCGAGAGCTGGACGCCGCCGGCATCACCGATCCGGCGACCCGTGCCTCCTACGAGCGCTGCCGCGAGCTCAACGCCCAGCACGGCAAGACCTACTACTTGGCCACGCTGCTGCTGCCGCCGGCCAAGCGCCCCTACGTGCACGCGCTGTACGGCTTCGCGCGCTACGCCGACGAGATCGTCGACGACCTCGCCTCGACCCTCACGCCCCAGCAGAAGAGCGACTGGCTGGGCGCGTGGGGCGACCGGGTGCTCGCCGACATCGGGCGAGGCTCCAGCGACGACCCGATCGGGCGCGCGCTGGTCGACACGGTGAACCGCTGGAGCATCCCGATCGAGCACTTCGAGGCGTTCCTGCACTCGATGCGCATGGACCTCACCGTCACCCACTACCCCACCTACGACGACCTCTACGAGTACGTCTACGGCAGCGCCGCGGTCATCGGGCTGCAGATGGTGCCGATCCTCGAGCCGCTCTCGGACGACGCCTACCCGCCGGCCACCGACCTGGGCGTGGCGTTCCAGCTGGCCAACTTCATCCGCGACGTGGGTGAAGACCTCGACCGGGGACGCATCTACCTACCGCTGGAAGACCTCGAGCGCTTCGGGCTCACCCCGCAGCACCTCGAGGCGCGGCAGGTGACCCCGCAGGTGCGCGAGCTGCTCGAGTTCGAGATCGCGCGGGTGCGCAGGCTGTCCCGGCGTGCCGAGGCCGGCATACCGCTGCTGCACCCCACCAGCCGGCCCTGCATCGAGGCCGCGCAAGAGCTCTACGTCGGCATCGTCGACGAGGTCGAGGCCATCGACTACCAGGTGTTCGACAGCCGCGCCACGACGTCGACGGGGCGGCGCGCCCGCGTGGCCGGTGCCGCCTACGGACGCGCCTTGCGCGCCCGCTGGTCGCGGTCGTCCCGGCTCGCCGCCTCGTCGTCCTGAGCCGCTCGGGCGGCGTCCCGGCGACGCTGCCACGGCCCGTCGGCGTACGGGTGCAGGTCGACACCCCGCCGACCCCACACCACCCACAGGTCGAGGGTGAGCACGATCATGGCGAACCCGAACAGCAGGTCTTCGACCGGCGCGTAGAAGATGCGCCAGTCGCCCAGCAGCACGACGTTGCTGCTGGTCAAGGCCGTGTCGGGGTTGTAGGTGACGATCTCGCGACCGGTGAGCCACCCGTTGGTGACCAGCTGGAAGAACGCGATGATCGCGTAGGCGGTCCAGAAGGCGGAGCGCCGCAGCAGCCCGACCCGCAGCACCGCCAGGTCGAGCACCACCACGACGACGACGCCGAGCAGCGCCAGCTGGGTGTACGTCATGTCGCACCGTCCCCGACCGGCCACAGCCGCACGACCCGCACGGCCTCCAACGTCATCACGGCCGCGATGGGCACGACGATGAAGAACAGCAGCTCCTCCAGCGGCAACGTGCCGAACAGCACGACGCCGGTGGTCTGCTCCGGGTCGAAGAACCAGTGGTTCTCACTGATCGCGTAGAGGTCCCAGAGGACGAAGACCACCACCACCGGCAGCACCGTCAGAGCCAGCCGTCTGGGGCGTCGCCAGACCCGCACGCCCAGGTACAGCTCGAGCGGAAGCGTGGTCAGCACGATGAACACCAGAACTGAGATGTAGGCATACTGCATCAGCCAGTCCATGGCACCAGCCTGCCCGACACCCCCGAGTCGCACGACCGGGGGTCTGCGACCTGCGCACCTACACTTGGCGCGTGGACACCGCGGTTCAGGACGCGCTGATCGGCCGGTTGGTCGACGGCCGCTACCGCGTGCGTGCCCGCATCGCCCGGGGCGGTATGGCCACGGTCTACGAAGCCTCCGACGAGCGTCTGAACCGGGACGTGGCGCTCAAGGTGATGCATGCCGACCTCGCCGAGGACGACGAGTTCGTGCAGCGCTTCATCGCCGAGGCGCACTCGGCCGCGGCCCTCTCGCGTGACCGCACGATCGTCACGGTGTTCGACCAGGGGGCCTCGGACGGGATCGTCTGGCTGGCCCTCGAGCTGGTGCGGGGACGCACCCTGCGTCGGGTCATCACCGAGCGTGGCCGCCTCGACGCCCGCACCGCCCTGTCGATCATGGACCCCGTGCTCACCGCCCTGGCCGCCGCGCACGACGCGGGCATCGTCCACCGCGACGTGAAGCCCGAGAACGTGCTGGTGGGCGACGACGGGCACATCCAGGTGGCCGACTTCGGCCTCGCCCACGCGGTGACGACCGCGCCGAACGCCCCGCGCAGCGCCGGCACCCGGGGGTTGCTGCTGGGAACCGTCGCCTACATCTCCCCCGAGCAGGCACTCGGCCAGCCGGCCACGCAGGCCTCCGACGTCTACGCCGCCGGCGTCATGCTCTACGAGCTGCTGACCGGACACCCCCCGCACGACGGGCCCACCGACTACGTCATCGTCCGCAAGCACGTGGACGAGGACGTCCCGGTGCCCTCCGACGAGGTGCCCGACGTGCCGGCCGAGGTGGACGCGCTGGTGGCGATGGCGACGGCCCGCTCGGCCGCAGAACGGTTCGCAGACGCCGGGGCGTTTCTCGGCGCGGTTCGCCGTACCCGACGAGCGCTCGAGGGTGAGCCGATCGGCGTTGCGCCGGCGCCGATCCCTCTGGCCGGCACCGTCGCGGAGCGGCGCTCGGACACCAACCCGATCCACTCCAGCACGACAGCGCTCGAGCCGCTGGCAGCCGAGCCGAGCACGCAGGCGACGCTTCCGCCGAGCGACGTACGACCGGAGCCGCCGGCCGACCCGTTCCGCACCCCGCCGAAGAAGCCACGCGCCAAGCGGCGTCTGCGGCGCCTCGTCCTCATGCTCGCGCTCGTCGCCGTGCTCGGCGGCGCCTCCTGGTGGTGGCTCGAGGGCCGCCTCGTCGACACGCCGTCGCTGGTCGGCATGACGGTGGCGCAGGCCGAGCAGGCCGGCGCGTCCGCCGGACTGAGCGTGGCGGTGACGAGCGAGGAGTACTCCGAGTCGATCCCGGCCGAGTCGGTGGTGGCCACCGACCCCTCGGCCGGGTCGCGCATCGCACCCGGCGAGACGGTCGGCCTCGTCGTGTCGCTCGGCCCGGAGCGCTACCAGGTTCCGTCCATCGTCGGCTCGACCCGAGAGCAGGCCGAGGCGCAGCTCGGCGAGCTCACGCTGGTCGCCGGTGAGGTCTCCCGGACGTTCAGCGAGGACGTCGCGAAAGACCTCATCATCTCGCAGAGCCCCGAGCCCGGCACCGAGGTCAAGCGGGGCGCCGAGGTGGCGTTCGTGATCAGCGACGGTCGGCAGCCGATCGAGGTTCCCGACGTCACGGGACGACCCGCCGCCGAGGCCGTCGACGCGATCGAGCAGGCCGGGCTGGTCGCCCAGGTGGGCGAGGCGTACTCGGGCGAGGTCGAGAAGGGGCGGGTCATCTCGCAGAACCCGGCGGACGGAACGCTGTTCCGGTCGGACCCCGTGTCGGTCGTGGTGTCGCTCGGGCCTGAGACCGTGCAGGTGCCCGACGTCGAGGGCGACGACGCCGACGACGCGAAGGCCGCGCTCGAAGCCGCCGGCCTGACGGTGCGCACGGTGGTGCTGCTGCCGGCCGGTCCGAACAACGTGCTGCGCCAGGCCCCGGCCGAGGGCAGCACCGTGCGGGTGGGCTCCGAGGTCACCATCTACATCTTCTAGAGGCTGCGTGACCACCACTCTGGCCGGCCGCGCCGGCACCCTCGCCCCTGCGGCGGCGCTGCTGTCGGTCACAGCGATCTGGGGCTCGACGTTCGTCGTCATCAAGGACGCCACCGAGACCATCCCCGTCACCGACTACCTCGCCGTGCGCTTCACGATCGCCGCCGTCGGGCTGTGGCTGCTGGCGCCTCGGTCGGTGGCCCGGCTCTCCCCGGAGGTGCGCCGCAAGGCCGTGGTGCTCGGGGTGGCCTACGGGGCGGCCCAGCTGCTGCAGACGACCGGGCTAACGATGGTGTCGGCGTCGGTGTCGGGATTCATCACCGGGCTGTACGTCGTGCTCACGCCGGTGATCGCCGCGCTGCTGCTACGAGAGTCTGTCGCCCGGGCGACCTGGCTGGCAGTCGGCCTGGCCACGGCCGGGCTCGGCGTGCTCTCGCTGAACGGGTTCGCTCTCGGACTCGGTGAGGTGCTCACCGCGCTGGGGGCCGTCGGCTACGCCCTGCACATCGTGCTGCTCGGCGCCTGGTCGAAGCCCGGCCAGGCTGTGGGGCTCGCCGTGGTGCAGATGGGTGTGATCGCGGTGCTGTGCGGGGTCGCCGCCGTGCCCGGAGGCATCGTGCTGCCCTCGACCGGCACGCAGTGGCTGGCGATGGTCTACGTGGCCCTGGCTGCCGGGGCGCTGGCCATGGTCGCGCAGACGTGGGCGCAGGCCCGGCTGCCCGCCACCCGGGCGGCCATCATCATGACGACCGAACCGGTGTTCGCGGCCTTCTTCGGCGTGGTGTTCGACGACGACCCGGTGACCCCGCGCTTCATCCTGGGAGCCGCGCTCGTGCTGGCCGCGATGTACCTGGCTGAGCTGGGTCCGCGGCGTGCCCGGGAGGGGCGCGTCGTCCACCTGCCCGGTGAGTGACGTCAGGCGAGAACGCGGCGTCGTGCGCCGATGAGGCCTTGCGCGAGCGCTACGCCGACCAGGGCGATGGCCCCACCGACGGGCTGGTTCCAGGTGAGCTGCTCGCCCAGCACCAGCACTCCCAGCGTCGTCGACACCAGGGGGATCAGGTAGGTCACGGTCGCCGCGACCGTGGGACCCGCTACGCGGACCACCCTCCAGAACAGCACGTAGGCCAGCCCGGCTCCGAGCGCCCCGAGCACCACCAGTGCCACGACCGACTCGATCAGCACCTGCTCGGGTGCGCCACCCAGTGGCAGCACGGGCAACAGCACCGCCGTGGCGATCACGAGCTGGGTGGCACTCAGCGAGGCACCGGACAGTGCCGAGTCGGCCAGGCGCCAGCGCATCCAGGCCGTGCCGAAGCCGTAGCACGCGGTGGCGGCCAGCATGGCGAGCACGCCGATCAGGTCGAGGGCGTCGATGTCCCACACCCCGAGCAGCACGCCGATGCCGCCGAACCCCAGCAGCAGCCCCAACCCCTGCTGGCGGGTGGCACGCTCGAGTGGGATCAGCAGCGCCACGAAGATCGCCACCCACAGTGGGGTGGTGGCATTGAGCAGCCCCGCCAGGATCGAGGTGACGCGCGTCTGCGCGAAGGCGATCAGGGCGAATGGCACAGCGGTGACGACCGCCGCGAGCACGACGAGGTCAACGAGCTGCGAGCGCTGCAGCCGTACCGGCTGGCGCAGGGCTATCAGCACGGCGACGAGGGTCACCGCGCCGAGCGAGATGCGTCCGAAGGCGACCGCCAACGGACTGAACGAGCGCAGGGCGAGCTCGTTGAGCAGAAAGCTGCAGCCCCAGATGAGCACGAGCCCGAGGTACGACGGCAGCCAGCCGCGGCGGCTCACTCGGGTCTGCGCGCCGCGCGCTCGTGCGCCAGCAACCTCTGCTTCACGTCGGCACCGTACGCGTATCCGCCGATACCTCCGCCGGAGGGGACGACGCGGTGGCAGGGCACGAACGGAGCCACGAGGTTGCGTGCGCACGCCTGCCCGGCGGCGCGGGCGGCACCCGGCGAACCCGCCCTCGCGGCCAGCTCGGCGTAGGTCACCGGCTGCCCCGGTGTGATCGTGCGTAGCTGCTGCCAGGCGGCCTGCGCGAAGTCTCCCCCGCGCTGACGCACCGCGACCTCGTCCAGCGCGTCGAGGTCACCGGCGAAGTACCGGCGGACGGCCTCGGCAACCGGTGCGACGAGGTCGGGGTCCGCGGCCGGCAGGGTCTCGGGGAGACCCAACCGGGACGTCAGCCCGCCCAGGTCGCCGAACCCGGACGCCAGCACCGTGCCGTCCTGATCGAGGACGACAGCCAGCGGGCCGACGGGCGTGGGGATCGTCGCAGTACCGGTCATCGAGGCTCCCTGTCTGGTTGGGCGGCGTCGGGTTGTGCAGTGCCACGTCGGGTGGAGTCGGTCCACAGATGCATCGCCGCATACCCGCGCCAGGGCCGCCACCGGGCCGGGTCGAACCCCTCGGCCGCCACCCTGCGCGCCAGCACCAAGTCGGTCGAGGGCCAGGCGTCCGGATCTGCCAGAGCTCGCAGCGCGACGTACTCGGCGGTCCACGGTCCGATACCGGCGATCGCGAGCAGGGTTGCCCGAGCATGCTCCCGGTCGGCACCCGGGTCGAGCGCGAGCTCACCTCCCGCCACGGCTTCGGCCAGCGCCACGAGCGTGGTCGCCCGCCGTCCGGTCAGGCCGCACGACGCCAGCTCGGCCACTCCAGCGTCGACAACCTCGGCCGCAGTGGGGAACGAGCCCGGCTGCCCCACTGCTGCGGCAATGCGGCCCAGCAGGGTGCGCGCTCCGGCGACCGAGACCTGCTGCCCGACCACGGCGCGAGCAGCCAGCTCGAACCCATCGACGGTGCCCGGCACCCGCATTCCCGGCGCCCGACGCACGAACCCCGCGAACCCCTCGTCGGCACCGAGCGTCGCGTCGACAGCGGCCGGGTCGGCATCGAGGTCGAGCCAGCGGCGAACGCTCGCGACCGCTGGCGCCAGGTCGTCGAGGTCGGGCAGGTCGAGGTAGACGCGTACCTGGCCGTCGTGCGGCCGGTCGACGGCGATCTCGCCGCGACCCGACACCGTCTGCACAGGCCGCACCAGCGCCATCCCGTCGAGCCGCTCGACACCCGGGATCAGTCGAGCGCCCAGGTAGTCCCACACCTGCTCGACCGCGTAGGGCTCGCGGTACCGAAGCCGCAGCGTCAGGCCAGGCCCACGCGGCACCGGACGCCGGTCGTCCCCCGGAGGACGCCGCCGCAGCGCGGACGGAGCGCACCCGAACTCGGCACGCATCACGTCATTGAACTGGCGGACGCTGGCGAACCCGGCCGCGAACGCCACGTCGGTCATGGTCAGCTCGCTCTGCTCGATGAGCAGCCGGGCCAGCTGGGCCCGTCGCGAGGACGCCAGCCGCAGCGGCCCGACGCCCACCTCGGCGACGAGCGCTCGGTGCAGGTGGCGCTCGCTGACGTGCAGCCTGGCCGCCAGCCCTGCCACGCCCCCCTCGTCCACGGCCCCGTCCCGGATGAGCCGGAGGGCCCGAGCCGCCAGGTCGGCGCGGTGGTCGTCGTCTCGGGTGCCCGGCAACGCGTCGGGACGACACCGGCGGCACGCCCGAAAGCCAGCTGCGACCGCAGCCGCCCTGGAGGCGTAGTACCGGCAGTTGCGCTGCAGCGGGGTACGTGCCGGGCAGGAGGGACGGCAGTACACCCCGGTCGACACCACACCCAGGTACAACCGGCCGTCCCACCTCGCGTCGCGGCTCGACACGACGCGGTAGCACCATGTCGGGTCGGCCAAGAGATCGGCCACGGCTTCGCTGGGCACGACGAGGATGCTTCATGATTCGACCCCTTGTGGCTAGCGGATTTCGGACAAGGCTCATGCGGGTCACGCCGCCTCGATGGGTGAGGGTGGTGATCTGTCTGTTGCGGTTTGTGCTGGGTGGAGTCCGTGTCGGTCGCGGGTCCAGAAGAGTCCGG
>CAYNWB010000015.1:0-23677 GCA_964400785.1 uncultured Actinomycetes bacterium
TGGACACTTCGCCGTTCTCACCCACTGGGCCGAGCTGATCACGGCCGTGGTCACCAACGCCCGAGAGGCGAGGCGCGGCTAGCACTGACTGCGCGTGGAACCTGGCAAGCGCTACTCGCCCTCGGGCGCGAACGAACGTTCGCATCTGTAGTTACTGCGTTCGCTCGACGACGAGTAGGAAGTCAACCTTGCGGGTCACTCCGTAGATCTGGGCCAGGGTGGTCTTCTTGATGTGGGGGATGATGGCCACGACCTCGCCGGACAAGCCGTTCAGGAAGGCCTCCAGTTGGGAGGCGTCCTTCTCCATGTCGATGTCGAAACGGTGCACTCGGTAGCTCACGTCGGCCGTCCTTCCCTTCCTCACCACACTTCTCCTGCCTCGTCGACGAGATCAAGGGGCGGGAGACCGGTCCTTCGAGCCACCAGCGGATCGTCCGTTCCCCAGAGCACGAGGACGGGCACCCGCACCGCGTCAAGTGCCTGGTTCGTCGACCGTTGCGTGATGAACATGGTCCTGGTGATTGACGCGAACGCCGTGGCCGCCCCCGCGAGTCTTTCCGGGTGCCCGCGGGCCGCGTCGAGGCCATCGAGCCACAGGTCGACCTGCGCTGGCGAGACCCGGCTCGGAACCCTGCCGAGAATGCTGGCGCGGCCACCCGAGACGGCACCCGGGTCTGTGATCGCGGTTCGCTCGGCGTCCATGATGCGCCGGCCCGCCATTCGCAGCAGGAGGCGTGTCGTGGGCGGTCCGGCCGCGATGACGAGGCGTCCGAGCGTCTGCCACCCGAGTGCCGCGGCCTGGATCGGATCGGGCGGAGCGACGCACGAGCCCACGACCTTCGCCACACCGCGCTGACGGCGGCCGCCGAGCACGGCGCCACCCTCGCCACGCTGATGCAGATGGCGGGCCACTCGACCTCCGCGGCGGCGCAGCGCTACCAGCACGCCACGCTGACACACGCCCGGCAGGTCGCCGGTGCGATTGACGCCTCACTCGGAGACGCCCTCGCGCGGAGTCGAACTGAACCTCGAGCTGGGTAGCCGACTCCGACTGGAGCCATGGGCTCGTTCGTCAAGAGAGTGTGTTGGTGACGCCGCGACGTAGCTCGACATGGAGATCCAGCAACTGCTCAAACGGGTGCAGGAGGACGGCACCGACCACGACGTGCGTCCTACCGCCCGGGCACTTGCACGCGCTTCTTTGTACATTTCAGCGATTTCGGCGTATCTTCGCATCATGACTGAGGTGACCGTCAGCGAGGCCCGAGCCCGCTTGGCCGACGTTGTCGACCGAGCCCGGGTCGCCCACGACCCTGTCTACCTCACCCGCCGCGGCCGGCGAGTAGCGGCGGTCATCGACGCCGACGACCTTGAGCGGCTCATCGACGCCGCGGAAGACCTTGCTGACATCGAAGCCGCCCGAGCTGCACGCGCGGAGATGGCTGAGGGCCAAGTCGCGATCCCCTGGGAGCAAGTCAAGGCCGATCTCGGCTTGGCATGACCTACTCCGTCGAACTGGCACCCGCAGCGGCCCGCCAGCTCCGCAAGCTCGACCTAGCGGCACGCCGCCAGGTAGAAGGCGCCATCGAGCTGCTGTCCGACGAGCCTCGCCCGAGTGGTGCGAAGCGGCTGGTTGGTGGGGCCGGCGAGTGGCGCGTCCGCACCGGCGACTACCGGGTCGTCTACGAGATCCACGACCAGATACTGATCGTGCTGGTCGTCGTCGTGGCCGTGGGTCACCGTCGCGAGATCTACCGCCGGCGCTGACCTAGGCACATCGCCCACCGCTATCCCCCGGCAAGACACCGCGACAACTGCGGCATTGCACCCACTGTGGGGCAGGTCGATGAGCGGATCTGAGTCGATGACGACACCCTGACCGCGCCACAGCAACTCGATAGGTGCAGGACCGCGCCGTCAGCGACGCCGTTCGCGTCGTCACCGCTGGGTGCTTCTGTCAGCGAAGACGCCGTCACGCTGGCGCGTGAGTGCCCGTCTCGGGTCGGTGGACCATGCGCCACACGGGAAGGTCGATGACGTCGTCGTGGCCGTGCTCGACGAGCTTGAAGCCCAGTTTGGCGTAGAAGGCGGCGTTGGTGGCGGAGTCGGCCTCGAGGAAGACCGGGGTCCCGGTGGTGTCGGCGCGGGCCAGGCCGTGCCGGGTGAGAACTGCGCCGAGGCCGAAGCGTTGCCGGTCCGGGTGCACGGCGAGCATCTCGGCGTACCAATGGGGCTCGGGCAGGAGCTCGTGGCGGCGCGTCGCCCAGCGGGCTTCCCAGTCCATCAGGCGCTGAGTGTCGGCTCGGGGGACGCGGCGCATGAGGTCGAACATGACCCGGGGCAGGCGAAGGGGTAGCCAGGGCGAGTCCGTGTGCCCGGGCGGGTCCCACACCATCACGGCCATGCGCGAGGGCACGGTCTCCACGATCTTGCCGGCGAGCAGGGCCATCCGGACGCCCGCGCTCATCAAGACGAGACTGGACTCAGCCCTGGTCTGGTCGTCGGGGAACAGCGCGAGGAACAACGGGGTGTCGGCGAAGGCGCGTCCCTCGACCTCACCGGCGGTTCTCCACTCCTCACGCGGCAACTGCACGACCTGGGGAGTCATCTCCGTCACCTCCCGTGGATGGGCTCGCGGGGACTGCGGCTCCTGCTTCAGGTCTGCTCTCGTCCGCCGTGGTCGTCCAGGGGAGAAGGTCCGGCGTGGTCGACCGCAGCGAGCCCGGTCCTGCCGGTGGACCACGCGAGGTCGATGCCGACATGCACGGCGGCCGCCATGCCCTGTGGTGAAGCTGATCTCGTTTCGCTCGCCCGGGTTGGGGTCAGGACCTGGGGCCGAGCCAGAGCTCGACGATCTCGTCGTGCAGTCTGCGGTCGTCCTGCCGGAGGCCGTCAAGCACCTTGTGGAGTGTCACCGCTGACTGACGGATCTCCCGGAGCCCTGCCCTGGTCAGGAAGAGGTGCGAGTAGTCCGCGGTGGTCGGGTCTACGGTGCGCCGCCATTGGGGATCTTGCTCGTTGGCGAACCACGCAGACGGTCCGAACTCCAGCTGGAGCCCGGACTCACCGAAGTCCTCGCCTTCATCCGCGACCTCGAAGTTGACGGTCCACTGGTAGATGCCTGCATATGTGGCGCTGACCTTGGTGACGAAGCCGGGCCCATTCAGCGGGGCAGGAATCGGGTCGTGCGTGGGTGTCGGACGATGACGTCGCCCAGGCCGAGGGTGCCCGTGATCACGAGTTCGGGTGCGGTGGGTTCGGGGCGAGCGGACAGCTTGTTCTTGACCGACCCCACATAGGGCGTGGTGACGCCGGAGGCGTCGACGGCCCATCCTTGCGGCACCACGAGGACTATGCGGCCGGTGACGGTGAGGACCTCGACGCGCACCACGTCGTGCTCGAGCACCGACTCTGTGAAGTCGATGGTGACGTTGCCGGCTACCCCCGTCTGGGCCACGATCCGCCGCGGGCACACCCACACGCCGGACTGCTTGCGGTTGCCCATCCCCGCCACTACCCGGAGCACCTCGTCGTCCCTGTCTGCCAGCGGCCGCGTCCTACCCGGCGGCTGCAGGTCGCCCAGCACAGCATCGAGGTCGCCGTAGGTGCGCGCAGCCCAGACCCGGTCCATCCGCTCAGTCATCTCATCGAGGTCCAGACGGCCCTGTGCGGCGGCCTTGCTGACTACACGTGCTGCGGCCTCGCGATCTCGGTCGCCTGCCCGCAGATGCGGCTCTCGACTCGGTCGTGTCCAACGCTCTGGGGGAGGGACATCGGCCATCTCGCCTCAGGCTAGTGGGCATCTCCGATGTTCGTCAGGTCTCCTGGCATACCGCGGCCAGTCACGCCCCGAGGGCACCCGAAGCCGTAGCGCCCAGCGGGCTGCCGCGGCCCAGGTGATCCCGAAGCCCTAGCCCCCCGAGGCCGCCGGCGCGCGCATCGCTCGGTAGCGGCTGGACGTAGTGGCGCGCCTGTAGACCAGACCGATCACGGCCATGAGCAGACCGGCGGCGAGGAAGCCCAGCCGGGTCGCGCCGTTCGGGGGCAGGACGAGGGCCGCGGTGATGGCGGAGGCTACGAGGGCCATCTGGAACATCATGTCGTAGAGGGAGAACGACCGGCCCCGCACGTCGTCAGCGGTCCACTGCTGAACGAGGGAGTCGACGCAGATCTTCACGCCCTGACTCGACAGGCCCAGTACGACGCCCGCAGTCATGACAGTCCACACCGCGATCGTCGCCGTCGGCAGCAGCATGCCGAGCGCGCCGAGCCCGAGCAGCAGCACCATCCAGACCTCCTTGGTCATGCGACGGGTGGCGATCGGGGTGAGCAGCACGGCCAGGCCGATCCCCCCGGCGAGCGCGAGCGTGGACCCGGCGATGCCGGCCAGGGCCGCGTCCGCCTCGTCCGGCGAGAAGAAGGTGTTGCGGAACAGCACGACGGTCTGGGCCACGACGAAGCCGAAGGCGAACCGGTGGCTGGCCATCACGAGCAGCGCCCAGCCGGCGGGGAAGCGTTCCCGCAGGTGCCGCACTGCGCCGATCAGGCCAAGCAGCACGGTGGCGACCGCGGACGAGACCTGCGGCAGGTTCTCGGTGGAGTCCGGGCCGAGCTGGGTGCGCGGCAGGCGGAGCATGAGCAGCGCTGCGAGAACGAAGCAGCCGGCGCAGGCCGCCACGATCGCAGCGTCTCCCGGGCCGGGCCCGCCTGCAGCCTGTCGAAGCGCCACCGCCATCAGGCCCCCGGCAGAGAAGAACAGGGTGCCGATCGTCGGGGTGACGGCGTTGGCCATGACCAGTTCGTCGCCTGGCACCACGCGGGGTATGGACGCCCCGATGCCGGCGAGGAAGAACCGGTTCAGCCCGAACGCTGTCAGCATCAGCACGGCGAACACCAGATCGGTGGTGCCACCCACGAGGAGCAAGGCAAGCAGCGCCACCGTGCACGCCCGCAACACGCTGGAGACGAGCAGCACCTGTCGGCGCTGCCAGCGGTCCAAGGCGATGCCGGCGAACGGCCCGATCAGCGAGTACGGCAGGTAGATGACGGTGAACGCCAGCGCGTACCCGGCCGCGGTGGCTTGCCGGTTCGGGTCGAACAACACGTACGTGCCTGCGGCGGCGAACAGGAAGCCGTCACCGAGCCGGCTCATCAGCGCGGTGGCCAGCAGTTGACGGTAGTGCGGGCGACGCATGACGACCCGCAGGTCATGCCAGAAGCCACGCGCGGCACCTTCGGGGATCTCCGGCGCGTCCCTCACACCCGGAGGCTACGCACCGCCGCGTCCCGCCTGGGCTGCGCCGTGCGCCGAGACTGGGCTACCTCCTCAGCGACCCCTCGATGAGTCGCGCCGGCTGACCGAGACAGCCGCATGGGCGAGGGCCAGCGGCACAGCCAATGCCGATCCGGCGAGCGTGCCGGTCTCGTATCCCAGGCTGCTGTCCGGATGCGGTCGGCCGCGCAACCTGTCCAGAAGCGAGCTGAATGGGATGCCGAGCGCGTTGCCCCACATGATCATTCGGACGGCGCCGAGCACTCCGAGTGCCTCCCGCTCACCGTAGATCTGCACGAGGCGGTCCCAGGCATCCGGCTCGGGGTGGCCCCTTGCTTCGGCATAGTGCTGGGCGAACGCGATGGCCGGGAGCTCGTCGTCCGGGCTGTTCGTGGCGACCCCACCGAGCAGGTCGCGGACCTCGGCAGGACTCAGGCCGGCTTCCAGAGCGAAGCGTGTGTGGCCATACGCGCACAGCGCACAGCCGTTGACCTCGGTCACCGCCAGCATGATTCGCTCGGTGTACTGCTCGCCGCGTTCTCTGCGGAGCCTGGCGACGTGCCGAGCAGTGCCTACGGCAGCGCGGGTGATCGAGTAGATCTCACGGACGGAGTAGTGCTTCTTGGCGCGGACCGCCCACGGATCGAGCTGTTCGGTGCGGGACACAGACGTCGCCTCTGCCGTGTTGATGCTGAGACCAGCAGCCTACCGACGGCCAGCGAGACCCACGGCGGCGGAGAGTCCTCCGCCTCGTCCTGCTGCTGCATACCCGCCTGAGTGCCCGCCCGACCCAAATCCGGAGAGGTGGCCTAGAGCGTCCGCGGAGTGAGTGCTGACCTCACGACCTGCGGACAACGATGGCGCGAATCCGGGGCCTATCTCTGCTCGAATCGATCCTCGCGAGGCAACCGAGCAGAATCCGATGCTCGTGTGTCGCAAGGACGCAGCTGTTCCCCCGTTCGCGCAGCGCTCTGTGTAGCCTTATGTGTGAGGAGGTGCACATGGCGACGAATCTGGCGATCGATCCGGATCTGCTCGAGCGTGCCCTGTCGGTCAGTGGTGAGCGGACGAAGAAGGCCGCTGTGACACGGGCCCTGGAGGAGTTCATCGCGCGTCGCGAGCAGGCCCGCATCCTCGAGCTGTTCGGACGGGTCGAGATGGACCCGTCCTACGACCACAAGAGCGAGCGCTCGCGCGGATGAGCCTGCTGGTGGACACCAGCGTCTGGTCGCTGGCCCTGCGCCGTGACACACCCCCCGACGTTCCTGAGGTGGGTGCGCTGCACCACGCGCTCGCCGGAGGTGACGTCGTGGCCACGACGGGGATCATCCTGCAGGAGTTGTTGCAGGGTGTGGTGCGTGAGCAGGTGAAGACGCAGATCATCGACACGTTCGGCGCGCTGGAGTACCTGGTGCCGACGCGGGACGATCACATCGCGGCCGCGCAGGTGCGCACCGCCCTGCGGTCCGTCGGTGTGCAGGTGGGGACGATTGACGCGCTGATCGCGCAGCTGGCCATCGCTGGTGGGCACATGCTGCTGACGACGGACAGGGACTTCGTTGTGGCCGCCCGGCATGTCGACTTTCGGCTGTGGCACCCTCCTGCGGACGGCGGCACTGCCAGGTAGTCATGAGCCGCGGCGACCTGGAACGTGAGCTGGACCAGTTCGACTCTCCCGAGCTCGACACCCTCTTTCTGGCTGGGCCCGTCGCGTTCAAGGGTCGACTCGTTCAGTACGCAGGGCGGATTCTGCGATCTCATCCCGGCAAGACGTCCGCCGAGGTGCACGACTACCACGACGTCGACACGCCTGTGCTGGCCGCATCCCTCGCCAAACGCGCCCCCGGCTACGTCAGCCTCGGATTCCCCGATCCCCGTCGGCTCTGATCCCGAGCCCAGCCGGCACGAGATCCCAGGATCGTCGTGGGCTAAACGTGGGCTAAACGATGGTGATCAAGGGTGTTCAGGGGTCAGAACGGGTCAGGCGCGCCGACCGTGGACATGAAGAAACCCCCTGCTAGCAGGGGGTTCTCGGTGGAGCGGGTGACGAGAATCGAACTCGCACTGTCAGCTTGGGAAGCTGATGTTCTGCCATTGAACTACACCCGCGAGGCCTCCCCATTATGCCCCAGGTCGGCCACCAGCAGAACATCGAGCACCCGTGGTCCGTGCACTCCTTCGACCCGCACCAGCTCGATGTCGCTGGTCGCGCTGCCTCCGGAGATGAGGGTGATCGGCCTGGTCGACCGTGACGCGAGAGCATCCATGGCCTCGGGGACGGTCGCGACGACCTGGCTCTCGCGAACGACGCACAGATGGACGTCAGGCACCAGGCTCAACGCTCGCCGTCCCATGCCGGACTCGGCCACCAGCGCGATGGTCCCGGTCTCGGCGATGGCCACGGCGGCGTTGGTGATCACCGCGTCGGCGCGGTCGAGCGATGCTGCGCTCATCGGCGGCGAGTCCCGCATGAGCACCATCCCGGCCGCACTGACGACCTGCTCGGGGAATCCCGAGGGAGCCACCACCGTGCGCAGGCCCCTCTCGTGGCAGACCGATCGAACAGTGTCGACCAGGTCGTCCGGGTCGATCCGGTGCACTGTGGCTCCGTAGTCCTCGACGGCCTCGACGAACAGCGCCACCGTCTGCTCCGGCGAGAGGTCGCTCTCGCGGCGGTACAGGCGCGGCACGTCGACGTCACTGGGGCGCTCGCCAGCGGGGACGTCGCTCAGCGCGGCACGCACCCGCGCCAGGATCGTCTCGCGCCCGCTCATGACTGCTCCTTCGACTGCTTCTTCCACCACTGCCGAAAGCTCTGCGATGGCGGTTGCAGGACGTCCCGGCTCGTCGTCCACTTGCCGCCCACGAAGGGCAACCATCCGATCCCGTCCTTGCCCGCTGCCAGGTGTGCCGTGGGCACGCCCGCAGTCAGGCCGGCGTTGTAGAGCAGGTCGTTGTCGAAGCCGGCCGTGACCGCCTTGAAGGCGACGCGCTCGAGCAGGTGCTTGTGGTGCTCGCGGTCGTGCTCGACCGCCTTCGCGCGCAGGTGGGTGAGCACCTGGGGGATGTTGATGCGGACGGGGCAGACCTCGTAGCAGGCCCCGCACAGCGACGACGCGAACGGCAGCGCTCGGTCGACGGCGTCGTCCATCCCACGCAGCTGGGGGGTGAGGATCGCCCCGATCGGTCCGGGGTACACCGACCCGTAGGCGTGGCCCCCGGTGCGCTCGTAGACCGGGCACGAGTTCAGGCACGCCGAGCAGCGGATGCACCGCAGCGCCTGCCGGCCCACCGGGTCGGCCAGCGCCCTCGTCCGCCCGTTGTCGAGAAACACCACGTGCAGGTTCTGCGGCCCGTCACCGGGGGTGACTCCCGTCCACAGCGAGGTGTAGGGGTTCATGCGCTCGCCGGTGCTGGACCGCGGCAAGAGCTGCAGGAAGACCTCGAGGTCGGCGAACGTCGGCACGACCTTCTCGATGCCGACGACTGAGATCAGGGTGTCGGGCAGGGTGAGGCACATCCGGCCGTTGCCCTCGGACTCGACGATGCACAGCGTGCCGGTCTCGGCAACCACGAAGTTGGCACCCGAGATCGCGACCTTCGCCCTCAGGAACTTCTCCCGAAGGTGCCGTCGGGCCTGACCGGCAAGCTCGGCGGGGTCGTCGGTGAGGTCGGTGGGCGTACCCGGCATGTGCTCGTCGAAGATGTCACGGATCTCCGAGCGGTTGCGGTGGATCGCCGGCACGACGATGTGGCTCGGTCGGTCGTCGGCCATCTGCACGATGAGCTCGGCCAGGTCGGTCTCGGTCGCGCTGATGCCACGCCTGTCCAAGTACTCGTTCAGGCCGATCTCGGCCGTGACCATCGACTTGATCTTCACGACCTCCGTCTCGCCGGTCTGCTTCACCAGCGAGTGGACGATCCGGTTCGCATGATCGGCGTCCACGGCCCAATGGACGGTGGCACCGGCGGCGACGAGGGCCCGCTCGGCCTGCTCCAGGTACTCGTCCAGGTGGCGCAGAGTGCGGTTCTTGATCTGCTCGCCCGCTCGACGCAGGTCTTGCCAGTCGTCGCGCTCGGCCACCACACCCGCCCGTTTGCTGCGGATCTGGTGAGTGACGCGGCTCAGGGTCGCGCGCTGCTCGGTCTTGCTCAGCTGGTGCCTGGCCGCATCGGGAAACGGTGGGACGTCGTGCCACACGACGGGGCCCGTCCGGCCGCTCATGAGCCCGCCCCCGCCAGCGAGGGCATCGTCCGGCGCCACGTGTCGCCGTCCAGCTTGGTGGTGGCCAGAATCTCCGCGGCGTGCATGTACCTGATCGCCTCGGTGCGGCGAACGAGGGCGCCCGCGATGTTGAGCAGGCAGCTGTTGTCTGTCGACGCGAGCACGTGGGCGCCCGTGGCCAGGATGTTGTCGACCTTGGTGCCCACCATCGCAGCCGACGTGTCGGCATTCTTGAGTGAGAACGTGCCACCGAATCCGCAGCACTCCTCTGCCCCGGGCAGGTCGAGCAGCGTCAACCCCTCGACGGCGCCGAGCAGGCGCGGGTAGCGATCGCCCAGGTCGAGCATGCGCAGTCCGTGGCACGCCGGGTGGTAGGTGACCGAGTGGGGGAAGTAGGCCCCGACGTCGGTCACGCCCAGGCGGTCCACGAGCAGTTGGCTCAGCTCAAGAACCCTGGGCACCAGCGCTTCGACGTCGGTCTGCAGGGCGGCGTCCGTGGTGGCGGCGGTCAGGCTCGGGTAGTACTCGTGCACCATGCTGACGCACGAGGCCGAGGGGCTCACGACGACGTCGTAGTCGTTGAACACGCGGACGAAGCGCTGGACGAGTGGCAACGTCTCGGCCTGGTGGCCCGAGTTGTAGTGCGGCTGCCCGCAGCATGACTGCTGCATCGGGAACTCGACGTCGATCCCCAGCCGGCGCAGAACTGCCACGGTGGCTTTGCCGGTGTCGGGGAACATCGCGTCGTTGACGCACGTGACGAACAGAGCGACCCGCATCGGCCCAGCCTGCCCGAGAACCCGCGCGCTGGGGACAGAGTCATCGGACTCTGTGTCGCGAGCCGGTTGCCGCGAGCCGGTCGAGGCGGCCTAGGGTCCAGGCCATGCTGCTGAGTGACCGTGACATCCGGGCTGAGGTCGACACCGGCCGCGTCGTGCTCGAGCCCTACGACGAGGCGATGGTGCAGCCATCGAGCGTGGACGTGCGGCTCGACCGGTTCTTCCGAGTTTTCGAGAACCACCGCTACCCGCACATCGACCCGGCATCCGAGCAGCCCGACCTCACCCGGCTGGTCGAGACGAGCGGAGCCGACCCGTTCGTGCTGCACCCCGGGGAGTTCGTACTGGCCTCCACCTTCGAGGTGGTGACCTTGCCCGACGACGTCGCCGCACGGCTCGAGGGCAAGTCGTCCCTGGGGCGTCTCGGGCTGCTGACGCACTCGACCGCGGGTTTCATCGACCCGGGCTTCTCCGGGCACGTCACGCTCGAGCTGTCGAACGTCGCGACGCTGCCGATCATGCTCTGGCCCGGTATGAAGATCGGTCAGCTCTGCTTCTTCCGGTTGTCCAGCCCTGCTGAGCACCCGTACGGCTCGGCCAAGCACGGTTCGCGCTACCAGGGTCAACGCGGTCCTACGCCGAGCCGGTCGCACGTGAGCTTCCACCGCACCTCGGTGTGACGTGTCAGGGCCAGCCGTGCCCGTGCGCATACAAAGTGACCCGCGCTGGCCCGTCCCACCCTGCAGAACCGCAGGTCAGCGGGCCTGGCACGTCCACTTTGTATGCGCAGGCGCACCCCTCGCCCGGGGTTCTCAGGCCGACGTGACCCGGATGTCGCCCGAGATCGTGCGAATGGCCAAGACATTCTGCGCATTCGGGTCATTGCCGACACGCATGTCGACCCTGCCGGTGTGGGTCGCGACGTCCAGGCGCACCGCGGACTCGCCCTGCCACCCGACTCGGACGTTGCCCGTGCTCGTCGCTATCTGAGCCGACGCCGCGAGCGACCAGACGTGCACGTCGCCGGAGCGCCCGTGCATGCTCAGCGGCCCGTGCGCGGCCCGGATGATCACCCCTGCGTCCGACACCGACAGGCGGGCGTCGCCCGTGTACCGGTGCACGGTCACCGGCCCTCGGCCGGTACGCACGTCCAGGCTTCCCTCGACGTCCTCCGCGTGCACGCTTCCCGAGGTGGTGCGCACCTCGAGCGCTCCCACCTGACCCGTGCACACGACCTCGGCCTGGCCGGCGTCGGCGACCACGTCGGTACCGCGGGGTACGTGCACCTCCACGAGCACCTGCGGCGAGCGTCCGCGGCCGGCCGGCTCGGCCACCACGATCCGGAGCAGGTGATCCCCGGCTTCCACCACGGCGCCCGCGGCGGCGTCGATCGCCCGCGCGTCGGTCGCCAGCTTGGCGGCGATGGAGGCGACTCGCGGCTGGGCGACGCCCTCGTCGGCTCGCACGAGCAGTCGACCAGCCGTCATGGCCACGTCCACCACCGCACGCCGCGTCATCCACCCATCGTGGCAGCAGCGGGGCAGGATGGGCGGGTGACCTACTCGATCGTCGCCCGCTGCCCCGACACCGACATGCTCGGCATCGCCATCGCCAGCCATGTGCTCGCCGCCGGTCGTGTCGCCCGCTACATCGAGCCGGGCGTCGGTGCGGTCGCCACCCAGTCCCTGGTGCTGATGGCGCACGGATCACGCACCCTCAGTGGCATGCGCGCGGGTCTGGGCCCCGCCGAGGCCCTGGCGGCATCGATCGAGATGGACGAGCAGCCCCAGGTGCGCCAGGTCGGTGCCGTCTCGGCCGATGGTGTCGTGGCGGCACACACGGGCGCCGGGTGCATCCCCGAGGCCTCGCACGTCACCGGCGACGGGTTCGCCGCACAGGCCAACATGATGCTGCGTCAGGGAGTGCCCGAGGCGATGGCCGAGGCGTTCGTGGGCACGGCCGGCCAGCCGCTGTCCTCGCGCCTGCTGGACGCGCTGGACGCCGCCGAGGCTCGAGGGGGTGACATACGGGGACGACAGTCGGCGGCCATCATCGTGGTCGGGCCACGAGCCACGGGCGACCCCCTCGTGGACGCCATCGTGGATGTGCGCGTGGACGACAGCCCGGAGCCGCTGCCTGAGCTTCGGCGCCTCACCCGGCTCGCCCTGGCCAACCAGCGCCTCGACGTGGCAGACGGGCTGGTGGCCGCTGGGGAGGTCATCGGCGCGGCCGAGGCCTACCGCGAGGCGGTCGAGGCCGCTCCGGACTACCTCGAGTTCTCGTTCTGGCAGGCGGCGACGCTCGCCGACGTCGGCGCAGCGGACGAGGCTCGGCAGGCCTGGGCACCGGTCGAGGAATCGGGCCAGCGGGCGCGCTGGGCCGACCTGCTCGGACGGTGCGTGACCGCTGGTCTGCTGCAGCCACACGTCACCGAGGTGCTCGGGGTCTCGACGGACGACTCCTGATTCGATCGCGCCGATCGGGAATGGCGCGCGGTGAGCGGCGGGTTTCGGTCGGCGTGAGACGACCTGCCTCTGTCGCCGCGCTCAGCGCCCTGGCCCTTGTGCTCGCCGCCTGCGGCAGTGCCGTCGACGAGACGGCCGCCTCCGACCCCACCTCGTCTGCCGCCGACGGCGACTCGCCCGACGCCGTCGAGGGGGGGCACCCCCTGTCGTTCCAGGCGGTGACGACCGATGGAGCGGACTTCGACGCCAGCGAGCTGGCCGGTCAGGACGTCGTTCTCTGGTTCTGGGCTCCGTGGTGCACGATCTGCCGGTCCGAGGCGCCCTCGGTGGCGGCTGCCGCAACCCAGCTGGACGGCAGCGTCGAGATCGTCGGAGTTGCGTCGAGCGGGACGCTCGAAGAGATGCAGGCCTTCGTCGACGAGACGGGCGCAGCGGCCGTCACACACGTGGCCGACGTCCCCGGCGACGTGTGGCGCCAGTTCGGGGTCGTTGCCCAGCCCACGTTCGTGTTCGTCAACGACGACGGCCGTACCCAGACGTTCGCCGGCGGCCTGAGCCAGGCCGCTCTGGTGGACGCCATGGAACAGCTCGCGGACGTTTGAGCTCGCGCCGGGCTGCCGCCCTCGTCCTCGCTGGGGCCCTTCTCGCAGCTGGGTGTGGGACGGGTTCGGGCGACTCGACGGCAGACGACGTGCTCGACGTAGTCGGCCAGTCGTCGGGCGAGGCGGTCGATGACGGCGCGCTCCTACCCGACAGTCCTCGCGAGGACGTGCCCTCGGCGCTGGACAACCCGATCGGTGAGGGCCTGCCGCAGCCTCTGGTCGAGACCGACCGCATCGTGTCCGGAGGGCCACCACCGGACGGGATCCCGCCGGTCGACGAGCCACGGTTCGACACCATCGACGAGGTCGACTGGCTCGACGACAACGAGCCCGTGCTCGCCGTCACGATCGGCGGCGAGAGCCGCGCCTACCCGGTGCAGATCATGATCTGGCACGAGATCGTCAACGACCAGATCGCCGGGGTGCCGGTGTCGGTCACCTACTGCCCGCTGTGCAACTCCGCGCTGGTGTTCGATCGCCGGCTGACCGGACCCGACGGGGCCGACCGCCTTGTCAGCTTCGGCACGTCGGGGCTTCTCTACAACTCCGACCTGCTGATGTACGACCGGCAGACCGAGTCGCTGTGGTCGCAGCTCATCGGTCTGGGCGTGGCAGGGGTGCTCACGGGCGTGGAGCTCGACCGCTACCCGGTGCAGACGCTCTCCTACGCAGACTGGCGCGAGCAGAACCCGGACGGGCTCGTGCTCAACCGCATCACCGGCCAGGAGCGCAACTACGGGGCCAATCCGTACGAGCTCTACGACCAGGAGTCGGATACGCCGTTCCTGTTCGACGGTGACGCCGACGACAGGCTTCCGCCCAAGCGGCGAGTGGTCGGCGTGGCGACTCCCGATGGGTCGCAGGCAGTGGCCGTCGACCATGCTCTGCTGCAGTCCGAGGGCGTCGTGCCGGTGACCTTCGACGGACGCGGGCTCGTCGCGGTCATGGTCTCGGGAGCGGCCTCGGCGCTGGACTCCGGCACCATCGCCGAGGGCCGAACCGTCGGCTCGACCGCCGTGCTCGACCCCGTCGTCGACGGTCAGCGGCTCACGTTGACGGCCACCGACGACGGCCTGACCGACGCCGAGACCGGCAGCACCTGGACGCTTGCCGGCGCTGCGACCGGCGGCCCCCTGGCCGGCTCGACTCTCGAGGTGGTGCCGCACACCGACCCCTTCTGGTTCGCCTGGGCGGCCTTCTACCCCGACACGGTGCTGGTCGACTCGGGCCAGCCGTAGGACCGCAGCGTGTGCTCGAGCACGTCCGGCCACGGGGTGGCGGTGATGCCGAACGTCCTCTCGGCGTCACCGCTGTCCATCACGAACGGCTCGCTGAACTGGTAGTAGGTCTCGCCGAGCTCGCGCATCATCGGGTTCACCAGGCCGAGAGCGCGCAACGCCAGACGAGGCACTGTGCCGACCTTGACCATGGGTACCCCGGCCACGTCGGCCAGGTCTGCGATGGCCTCACGCTGAGTACGGGGTGGGTTCGAGGGGACGTGCCAAGCCCGCCCCCAGGCGCGCTCGTCGGCTGCTGCCGTCACGAGCATGCGTGCCACGTCGTGGGTGTAGGTCCAGGTGTGCGGCTGGTCGGGGCTACCGATGACCGAGACGCGCTTGCCGGCCAGCAGCGCAGGGACGACGCGCTCGCCGAGGTGGCTCTGCGCCCCCGGGCCGACGTAGTCCGATCCGCGCACCTCGGTCATGCGCAGCCGACCGGCCTCGTGCGCCGCGCGGGCGTCGTGGAACATCTGCGCACGCACGCGTCCCTTGGGGCCCCGCGCCGCGAGCGGTAGGTCCTCGCGCATCGCTCCCGACACCGGGCCGTAGCCGTAGAGGTTCGACACCGTGGCCAGCACGGCACCCGAGGTCTGAGCCGCGGAGAGCAGGGCGTTGGCGATCGGGGGCCAGTCTGTCGGCCAGCGGTGGTAGGCGGGGTTCGCGCAGTTGTAGATCGCGACGGCACCGGCGGCGAGCTCGCTCATGCGGGCGGTGCTGGACGCGTCGGCACCTACGGCGGTGATGCCGGGGGCAGCGCCGCGCCCCGAGCGCGACACGAGGGTCACCGACTCTCCCGCGGCGGCGAGGCGAGCGGCCGTGGCGGTGCCGATGGGTCCGGCGCCGACGACGAGGTGGTGGGACACGGGTTCCTCCAGGTGACGGGTGCTCACGTAAGAGAGCGGTGCTCTCGAAGCGAGAGTCGCACGACCTCCGACGGATGTCAAGAGCGGTGCTCTCTCTTGTGAGCAACACTCTGACTTGTGTCGTAGGGTGGAGCGGTGACGGCAGCAGACGAGGTCGCCCGCGGCGCCTCCCGTAGCTCGTCCGTACGCGAGCGCACCAGGGCGGCGCTCACGGCGGAGATCCTCGAGGCCGCGAGGCGACAGCTTGCCCGCGACGGGGCGGCGGGCATCTCGTTGCGCGCTGTGTCCCGAGAGATGGGCATGGCCTCGTCCGCGGTGTACCGCTACTTCCCCAGTCGTGACGACCTGCTGACCCAGCTGATCGTCGACGCCTACGACTCCCTGGGTCTGGCGGTCGAGCGTGCAGAGGCCGAGGTGGCCCGCGACGACCTGGCCGGCCGGTTTCGTGCGGTGGCGCGAGCTCTGCGTCGGTGGGCGATGGCGCACGAGCACGAGTACGCGCTGATCTACGGCTCGCCGGTGCCCGGCTACTCCGCCCCGGAGTCGACGATCCCGCCGGCCACGCGAGTGCCTCGCCTGCTGATCGCGATCATCACCGATGGGCTCACAACAGGACTCCTCGCGGTCGACGCCGCCGACGTCCCTGCTGACGCGGCCTTCAGCCTCGAGCCGGTGGTCGACTCCTTCCGCGACCCCGACGCGGGCGCGCCGCCGCTGGCGCTGGTCGCGCGTGGGCTCATGGCCTGGACGTACCTGTTCGGCGCCGTCTCCTTCGACCTGTTCGGTCACCGTCACAACGTGGTCGCCGACGAGCGGGCGCCCGACCATCCGTTCTTCGAGTACGAGATCGACCGCATGCTCGAGCTGCTCGGCCTCGTGCCCGCAGGCTGAGATGGCGCGCGCCTGGATCGAGCACGACCCGCCGTCTCGCGGTCGCGTCGTGCTCGGTGCGCTGGCTGCCGTGGGGTTCGTCGCGGCACTCGTGGCTGCGGCCTGGTCGATGGCGTACCGCTGGCGTGACGAGCTGCCCGACCCGCTGGCCATCCACTTCAGTGCCTCAGGGGCCGCGGACGGAGCGGCGACGCTGGACGGCACGGTGCGGGTGACGACGGGCCTCGGCGTCGCGGGGGTCGTGGTCATGCTCGCGGTCGGGACGATGCTGCTGGGCCGACCCCGTCCGCTTCGCGGGTGGCTGACCGGGCTGGCCCCGCTCGTCGCACTCGCCCCCGCGTCCCTCGTGCTCACCTTGGTGCCGAACCGGGGCGTCGAGCAGTGGCACGAGGCCGTCTTCTCCGGATGGGAGATGGTGCTCGTCGTCGTCGTGCCGGCCGTCGCGGCCGGGGTCGCGTGGTTCGCGTCGCCGCGTCCGGCGACGTTCAGCGCGGTGGCGCCGCGGGTCGCGCCGTCGGCACCGGAGTCCGTCGAGCACGGACCCTACGCCGAGACGCAGGTGGTGTGGTGGATCCTGGGGCTCGGCGTAGGGGTCGCCGCCGCCTGCGCATCGCTGGCGATCAGCCTGGGTCCGGCACTGATCGTGGTAGCAGGGCTGGTCGCGCTGCCCATCGGGTGGCTGTCGGTCTACCGCTACCGCGTCGACGACGATGCGGTGACGATCTGGTTCGGCCCGCTGGGGCCGCTGCGGAGGGTCGTGGCCGTGAGCGAGATCGAGGGCTCCGTCGTGGTCGATCTGAGGCCCAGCCAGTGGGGTGGCTGGGGGTATCGCACCAACGGCCGGGACTGGGCCGTCGTGCTGCGCGGCGGGCCAGGGTGCCGGCTCGACCTGGCTGGGCGTCGCACCCTGTCGGTCAGCAGCGACAGGGCGGCAGCGATGGCAGGTCGGGTCAACGGCGCGGTGACGCGGTACTGGGGCCGGCGCTGAACGACGTCAGCCGCGCAGGCCGCTGACCAGCGAGGACACGATCGGGATCAGCAGCGGGGCGGCGGTCAGCAGCATGCCGAGCGCGATGAGCAGGGCAAGGATCCGGTAGCGGGCCCTCGGACCTCCCGTACGGTCGCGCATCTGAGTCAGCACGCGGTCCAGGGTAGGGGACTGTCGCGGCGCACACCCGCGCAGTCCTGGCGGCATGTGACTGCCACCACGAGTAGCGTTCCGGCTCATGACCTCGACCTTTCCCTCGAACGGCCAGCCTCACCTGTCCGACCCCGATGCCTTTGCCAGTGAGTTTCTGGCCCGGCTCAAGTTCGGGCAGGGTGTCGACATGGCCCGGGCCACGCCCAACGACCACTACATGGCCCTTGCCCGCACCGTTCGTCAAGCACTCATGGCCCGCTGGATCGCGACGCTGAACCGGCAGCTGAGCCGCCAGGCGAAGTTCGTCGGCTACCTGTCCGCGGAGTACCTGCTCGGTCGCCAGCTCGACAACGCCCTGCTGGCCGCAGACCTCGAAGACACGGCACGCGAGGCGTTGGCCGGTCTCGGCCTCGACCTGGACGAGCTACGAGAGCTCGAGGTCGAGCCCGGCCTGGGCAACGGTGGTTTGGGCCGCCTCGCTGCCTGCTTCGTCGACTCGCTGGCGACCCTGCGCATCCCGGCGGTCGGCTACGGCATCCGGTACGAGTACGGCATCTTCCGCCAGGAGTTCGACGAGGACGGCCGCCAGGTCGAGCGGCCCGACGCCTGGCTCACGCTCGGCAACCCCTGGGAGTTCCCGCACCCCGAGATGGCCAAGACCGTGGGCTTCGGTGGGCACGTCGAGTCCGTGACGGACGAGGACGGCACCCAGCGGCGTCGCTGGGTGCCCGAGACCGAGGTTCTCGGCATCCCCTACAACTACATGGTCCCCGGCTACGACAGCGGCACGGTAAACACCCTTCGGCTGTGGAGCGCGAAGGCCCCCCAGGGCTTCGACCTGAAGATCTTCAACACCGGCGACTACGACGCCGCTGTCAAGGCTCAGAACGAGGCCGAGAACATCTCGAAGGTGCTCTACCCCGAGGACTCCACCCCTCAGGGCAGGCGACTGCGCCTGCAGCAGCAGTACTTCTTCGTCGCCTGCTCCTTGCGCGACTTCTTCGACCTGCTGCCCGACGGCACCCCGATGGAGTCTCTGCCCCAGCGAGTGGTCTTCCAGCTCAACGACACCCACCCGGTGATCGGCATCCCCGAGATGATGCGGGTGCTCATCGACGAGAAGGGCATGGAGTGGGACGAGGCCTGGCAGATCACGCAGGGCTGCTTCGCCTACACCTGCCACACGCTGCTGCCCGAGGCGCTCGAGGTCTGGCCCGTGTCGCTCCTGGAGAGCCTGCTCCCGCGCCACATGGAGATCATCTACCAGATCAACGACTGGTTCCTGGCTCAGCTGCGTGAGGCCTACCCCGGCGACGAGTGGCGCATCCGGCGCATGTCGATCATCCAGGAGCACCCGGAGCGTTCGGTGCGCATGGCGTTCCTGGCATCAGTGGCCGGGTCGCGCGTCAACGGTGTCGCCGAGCTGCACAGCCAGCTGCTGCGAGACAAGGTGCTGCGCGACTTCGCCGAGTTCTACCCGCAGAAGTTCACGAACGTGACCAACGGCGTCACCCCGCGCCGGTTCATGAAGCTCGCCAACCCTGGCCTGTCCGACCTGATCACCTCGCGCATCGGGGACGGCTGGGTCAACGACCTGACCCAGCTCAGCCGGCTCGAGCCGCTGGCCGACGACCCGGAGTTCCGGGCCGCCTTCGGCGCGGTCAAGCAGGCCAACAAGGTGCGCATCGCCGACGTCCTCGCCAAGCGCGACGGCATCGTCGTGTCGCCGGACACGATGTTCGACGTGATGGTCAAGCGCCTGCACGAGTACAAGCGCCAGACCTTGAAGCTGCTGCACGTCGTCTCGCTGCACCAGCGGTTGCGTTCCGGTGAGCTGGTTCCGGACGACCTCGTGCCACGAACGGTGGTGTTCGGGGCGAAGGCCGCTCCGGGCTACCAGATGGCCAAGGAGATCATCGCCCTGATCAACAGCGTGGCCGCGGCGGTGAACAGCGACCCGGCAGTCCAGGGACGGCTCTCGATGGTGTTCCCGGCCAACTACAACGTGACGCTGGCCGAACGGCTGATCCCGGCGGCCGACCTCTCCGAGCAGATCTCCATGGCCGGCAAGGAGGCCTCGGGCACCGGCAACATGAAGTTCGCTCTCAACGGTGCCCTCACCATCGGCACGCTCGACGGAGCGAACGTCGAGATCCTCGACCTTGTCGGGCACGACAACTTCTTCCTCTTCGGTCTCGACGAGACCCAGGTGAGTGAGACCCTCGAGCGCGGCTACCAGCCAGGCGCCTACTACGAGAGCGACCCGCTGCTGCGCCAGGCCATCGGGGCCATCTCGTCCGGTGCCTACTCCGGCGGCGACGCGTCGGCCTTCGGCCAGGTCGTGGACGCCCTGCTCAACCAGGACCCCTTCCTGGTGCTCGCCGACTTCGCTGCCTACCTGCAGGCCCAGGACAGGGTCGAGCAGGCCTACCGTGACCGCGACTCCTGGACACGGTCGGCGATCCTCAACGTCGCGAGGTGCGGCTTCTTCTCCTCCGACCGCTCGATCCGCGACTACCTGGAGCGCATCTGGCACGCCGAGCCGGTGTCGGTGGTGTAGCCGCTCGCACGTCCCGGTGCGCGCGGTACAGTCAGGGGAACCCCCGATCAGGGCGCGCCCTTCGTGCAGGCTGTCAGGGCCGACGCGCATCCGTCGACCGGTGGTGCTCGTGCAGCGTCGTGCGCGAAGGCCAACCGTGGCCTCGTCGCGCGGCGCCAGGGAGGTGCAGTGGCTCGACGTCGTCAGCGTCAGACGGCTGCCCGCCCGGCTGCCTCGCGCAGCCAGCCTCGCGACAACGAGGGGATCATCCCCGTGCTGGCCCGTGTCGTCCGGGAGGTCGAGGCCGAGGTGCAGCGAGGTTTCGCGCGTCCGTCGGTGCGGACGAAGTTTCAGGTCGTCGCCCTGCTCGTGCGCGAGGAGCAGGCACGGGTCAAGGCCGACGCGACGAGCTCGGAGGCGGAGCGGACCGAGCAGCTCAAGCGCCTCGACGGCATCGCGACGATCCTGGCGAAGACCGCGGTGCGCGACACCTCACTTCTCGCTCTGATCGGCGAGGACGCCGAGGTGTCGGAGGCCGCCCGGCAGTTTCGGCGCGAGCTGCTCGAAGCAGCCGGAGTCGAGCAGCTGCCGGCCGAAGCCGAGCCGGCCCTGCCGCCCTCGGCGCCGGCCAAGCGCCGCGTGGTGCCGCAGTCGGTGCTGGCTCGCCAGCTGGCGAACCCGTTCCACGCCCCCGACCTCGCCGCTGTGCCGCAGGCTCCCGTGCGTTCCTCGCGCCTCGCGGGCTGGGAGCTGCTCGGTCCGCTGCTGCGGTCGTTCGAAGAGGCGAGCAGCGGGTCGAGCTCGTGCATGCCCCTGCCCGAGCCGTCCCCGACGCGGGTGTCCGGGGGTCTGGCTCTGATGCCGCACCAGGCGCAGGTCGTCGCCGCTGCGGCGGCGGGCCACCGCACATTCCTGCTCGCCGACGAGCCCGGCCTGGGCAAGACCGCACAGGCGCTGCTGGCTGCCCGCGAAGCGCAGGCGTACCCGCTGCTTGCGGTGGTTCCGAACGTCGTGAAGGCCAACTGGGCCCGAGAGGCCCGTCTGTGGACACCCGAACGCGCCCCCACGGTGGTGCACGGGGACGGCGAGACCATCGACGGCTTCGCCGACATCGTGATCGTCAACTACGAGGTGCTCGACCGCCACATCGGCTGGCTGGCAGACCTGCGCTTTCGCGGCATGGTCGTGGACGAGGCGCACTTCATCAAGAACAAGGCGTCACAGCGCTCGCAGCACGTGCTGGAGATCTCCGACCGCATCCGCGCCTGGACCGGCCGGCCTCTGCTCATGGCTCTGACCGGCACACCGCTCATCAACGACCTCGACGACTTCTTGGCGATCTGGCAGTTCCTCGGCTGGATCGACGAGAAGCGGCCGATCGGTGACCTGATGGCGTCGCTCGCCGACACGGGCCTGGTGCCCGGTGAGCCGGGGTTCTACGCGGCCGCCCGTCGCTGCGTCATCGACATGGGCATCGTGCGCCGCCGCAAGGTCGACGTGGCAGCCGACATCCCCCCCCGCCGGGTGGCCGACCTGCCGGTCGAGCTCGACGACGCGGCGGGGCGCTCGATCCGGGAGGCAGAGCGTGAGCTCGCACGCCGTCTGGTCGCCCGGTACCGCGCAGCTCTGGCACGTCGTGGCTCCGCCGCAGTCGTCGAGGGCATCGACCACGAGCTTGTGCACCAGGTGGCTGCCCGGGAGCGGCGCAGCATGGACAAGGCGGGCTCGGGCGAGAACGTCTTCAGCATGATGCGACGCATCGGCCTGGCCAAGTCGAGCCTCGCAGCCGACTACACCGCGCAGCTGGCCCGCAGCGTCGGCAAGGTGGTGTTCTTCGCCAAGCACGTCGACGTGATGGACAGCGCCGAGACGCTGTTCGGGCAGCGGGGCCTGCGCTACTGCTCGATACGCGGCGACCAGACGTCGAAGGTTCGCCAGGCCAACATCGACGCGTTCGTCAACGATCCTGACGTCGCCGTGGCGGTGTGCTCGTTGACGGCCGCCGGTGTGGGCCTGAACCTGCACGTGGCGTCGAACCTCGTGCTGGCTGAGCTGTCGTGGACCGACGCAGAGCAGACACAGGCCATGGACCGCATCCACCGCATCGGTCAGGAGCAGCCCGTGACGGCGTGGCGCATCATCGCCGCGCAGACCCTCGACGCCCGGATCGCCGAGCTCATCGACAGCAAGGCCGGCCTGGCCGCCCGTGCGCTGGACGGCTCGACCGAGCAGCCGGCGGCCGCCGCCGACGTCCAGCTCGAGGCACTGGTCGGGCTGCTGACCGACGCGCTCCGCGACGACGCGCTCGTCTCGTAGGCTGCGCCCACGCCTAGGCGAGGGACGTGTCGGTGGAGGCCACCACTGACTGGTCGGGCTCGATGTGCTCGACGCCGGCGGCGCGGTTCCAGCGCCTGTCGGCGAACCGCCAGCATCCGACAGCGACCAGCCCGGCGACGACGCCCGTGGTTGCCAGCGGTCGCAGCGTGCCGTCGAACGATGCGCTCACGATGGTCCCGACCAGGGCGCCGACGAGCGTGGCGATGGAGCCGATGACGGCTGCGGCGGTGCCCGCGGTGCGACCCATGGGGATCATCGCGGCGGAGTTGAGGTTGGGGATCGCCAACGCCTGGCTGACCAGGATCACCGCGAGAACCACGAGGTACGGGACGAGGGGTGGACGTCCGTCGAAGAGCAGCGTGACGGCAGCGAACAGGCCCAGGGCGGTGACGTAGCAGAGCACGGCGAGACGCAGTACTGCGCGCAGCCCCCAGCGGTCGAGCAGGCGCGGGTTGGTGAGCATCCCCACCCCGAGCATGGCGGCCGACGCCCCGAAGATCACCGGGAACCACGGCTGCAGGTCCAGCACCTCGGAGACGATGATCTCGCTGGAAGCCAGGTAGGAGGTGAAGAAGCCGAAGCCGGCGGCCTGGGCGAGCGTCAGGCTCATCACGAAGCGGTTGCCGAGCACGGCGCGAAACGCCAGTCCCAGGCTCGACCACCGCAGCGGCATGCGCCGATCGGCCGGCAGCGTCTCGGGCAGGCGGGTCAGCCAGACCCCGAGCAGCGCGGCGAACACGCTCAGGAACGCGAAGATGCCGTGCCAGGTCGAGCCCGTGGTCAGGATGGCGGTGCCGATCGTCGGCGCGAGGATGGGCACGAGGATGAACACGGCCATGATGTAGGAGAGCACCTTGGCCATCTCGGTGCCGACGAACGCGTCCCGGATGACGCTCAGGGCTACCACTCGAAGGCTGGCCGCGCCGAAGCCGGCGACGACCCGTAGCACGAGCAGGACGGTCAGGGTCGGGCTGATGACGGCCGCCAGTGCGCTGAACCCGTAGACGGCCAGGCCGATCCAGAGCACGGGCTTGCGTCCGACGGCGTCGGACAGCGGACCCCAGACCGGCTGCCCGAGGCCGAGGCCGACGAAGAACGCGGTGACGACCAGCGCCACCGTGTTGGAGCTGGAGCCGAGACCGAAGTCGTCACGCATCTGCGGGAAGGCGGGCAGCATCATGTCGATGGCCAGCGCCGCAGACGCCATGGTCATCGACATCAGGAGCGTGAACTCCCGCCGGCTCAGCTGCTGCGTCAGTGTCACCAGGGCTGAGGTCACCGAC
>CAYNWB010000015.1:23777-46232 GCA_964400785.1 uncultured Actinomycetes bacterium
CCGTCCATCGTCGCCTTCGCCAAGAACGGCGAGGTGCTCGTGGGCGAGGTCGCCAAGCGACAGGCCGTGACCAACGTCGACCGCACGATCCGGTCGGTCAAGCGGCACATGGGCGAGGGCGACTGGAAGAGGAACATCGACGGCAAGGACTACACGCCGCAGGAGATCTCGGCCCGCGTGCTGCAGAAGCTGAAGAGGGACGCCGAGGCCTACCTCGGCGAGACCATCACCGACGCCGTGATCACCGTTCCGGCCTACTTCAACGACGCCCAGCGTCAGGCCACGAAGGAGGCCGGTGACATCGCCGGCCTCAACGTGCTGCGCATCGTCAACGAGCCGACGGCGGCGGCCCTGGCCTACGGGCTGGACAAGGGCGAGAAGGAGCAGACCATCCTCGTGTTCGACCTCGGGGGTGGCACGTTCGACGTGTCGTTGCTCGAGATCGGCGAGGGTGTCGTCGAGGTCAAGGCCACCTCGGGCGACAACCACCTCGGCGGTGACGACTGGGACGACCGGGTCGCCGAGTGGCTGGTCGACCAGGTCCGCAAGGTGCAGGGAGTCGACCTGGCGAAGGACAAGATCGCGATGCAGCGCATCCGTGAGGCCGCCGAGCGCGCCAAGATCGAGCTGTCGAGCGCGACCCAGACCAGCATCTCGCTGCCCTACATCGCCCAGGACGCGGAGAAGAACCCGATCCACGTCGACGAGACCCTCACCCGCGCCCAGTTCGAGTCGATGACCCACGACCTGCTCGACCGCACGAAGGCGCCGTTCAAGCAGGTCATCAAGGACGCCGGCATCGACGTCAAGCACATCGACCACGTCGTGCTCGTGGGCGGCTCCACCCGCATGCCGGCCGTCGTCGAGGTGGTGCGCGGCCTCACCGGTGGCAAGGAACCGAACAAGGGCGTCAACCCCGACGAGGTCGTCGCCATCGGCGCCTCCCTGCAGGCCGGGGTGCTCAGGGGCGAGGTGAAGGACGTCCTGCTGCTCGACGTGACGCCGCTGTCGCTCGGCATCGAGACCAAGGGCGGCATCATGACCAAGATCATCGAGCGCAACACGACGATCCCGACCAAGCGTTCGGAGACCTTCACCACGGCCGAGGACAACCAGCCGTCGGTGATGATCCAGGTCTTCCAGGGCGAGCGCGAGATGGCCCGTGACAACAAGCCGCTGGGCAACTTCGAGCTCACCGGCATCGCCCCGGCACCGCGGGGTATCCCGCAGATCGAGGTCACCTTCGACATCGACGCGAACGGCATCGTCCACGTCTCGGCCAAGGACCGGGGGACGGGCAAGGAGCAGTCGATGACCATCACCGGTGGCTCGGCGCTGCCGAAGGACGACATCGACCGCATGATGCGTGACGCGGAGTCGCACGCCGAGGAGGACCGCAAGCGTCGCGAGGAGGCCGAGACCCGCAACCAGGCCGAGGCCATGGTCTACCAGACCGAGAAGTTCATGGCCGACAACTCCGACGCGCTGGAGAAGGTGCCTGCCGAGACCAAGAGCGAGGCTGAGGCTGCCCTGGCCGAGCTCAAGAAGTCGCTCGAGGGTGCTGACTTCGCCGCCATCAAGTCGGGCTCGGAGCGACTCAGCGCGGCCAGCTCGGCCCTGGGCACGGCGATGTATGCCGCGGCCGGGCCGGCGCAGGGCTCGGAAGGAGCCGGCGACGCCGGGTTCGGCGCGGGTGCCGACGAGTCGTTCGGTGGGGACGCCTCGGGTGACGAGGACGTCGTCGACGCCGAGATCGTCGACGAGGACGACAAGTGACCGACCAGCCCCGCGAGCCTCGTCCGGACGAGCCGGACTCCGGTCCGATCATCCGTGACCGGCGGCGCATCGATCCGGTGACCGGCCAGGTTCGGGACCCCGGGCCTCGGCCCGGGGCTCCCGGGCCCGACCCGGTGGCGGCCGGCGAACCCGGCGAGCCGGGGCTCGGCAACGGCGAGGCCGATCGGCTCAGCCAGGAGCTCGAGCAGGTACGCGCCAAGGAGGCGGCGCTCGTCGACGACCTCAAGCGGCTGCAGGCGGAGTACGTGAACTACCGCCGACGCGTCGACCGTGACCGGGACGTCGCGCGCGACCTGGCCGTCGCCGGGGTGCTCGAGACCCTGCTGCCGGTGCTCGACGACATCGGCCGGGCGCGTGACCACGGCGACCTCGACGGTGCGTTCAAGACCGTCGCGGAGAACCTCGAGAGCACGGTGACCCGTCTCGGGCTGCAGAAGTACGGCGAGCCCGGTGACCCGTTCGACCCCTCGATCCACGAGGCGTTGATGCACGAGCACAGCGACGAGGTGACCGAGCCGACGTGCACGCAGGTGCTCTTCGCGGGCTACCGGGTCGGCGATCGAATCCTGCGCGCGGCCCGGGTGGCCGTGGCAGAGCCGAGCTGAGAGAGGGGGTGCAGACCACATGAGCGTGCAGGACTGGGTCGAGAAGGACTACTACAAGACCCTCGGGGTCGAGAAGACGGCCACGGCCGAGCAGATCAAGAAGGCCTACCGCAAGCTCGCACGTGACCTGCACCCTGACCACAACAAGGACAACAAGGGCGCCGAGGACCGTTTCAAGGAGGTCTCGGAGGCCTACGACGTGCTGTCGGACAAGAAGAAGCGCGCCGAGTACGACGAGACCCGTGACCTGTTCGCCTCGGGTCGCGGAGGGGGAGCGCCCTTCGGGTTCCCCGGTGGCGGCACGGGTGGCACCGGTGGCGTGCCCTTCGACCTGTCCGACCTGTTCGGTCAGGGCGGCGGGGCAGGTGGTGGCGCCAGTGTCGGCGACCTGTTCGGCACCATCTTCTCCGGACGCACGGGTGGGCGCGCGCCCGGCACCGGGCCGCGGCGCGGCGCCGACGTGGAGTCGGAGGTGACGCTCGGGTTCCGCGAGGCGGTCGACGGCGTCACCGTTCCGCTGCGCATGACCAGTGCCGCAGCCTGCGACGCGTGCCGCGGCACCGGCGCCAGGCCCGGCACGGTGCCGCGGGTCTGCCCGAGCTGCGAGGGCACCGGCCAGGTCTCGCGCAGCGCGGGGCGCTTCGGCATCGCCGAGCCGTGCCGGGAGTGCCGGGGCCGCGGACTCGTCGTGGACGACCCGTGCCCGACCTGCCACGGGTCGGGCCGCGGCCAGAAGTCCCGGACGATGAACGTGCGCATCCCCGCCGGGGTGCGCGACGGCCAGCGCATCAAGCTCAAGGGCAAAGGGGCCCCGGGCGAGCGCGGCGGCTCGGCGGGTGACCTCTACGTCGTCGTGCACGTGACCCCCGACCAGGTGTTCGGCCGCAGCGGGGACAACCTGACGGTCACCGTCCCCGTGACGTTCACCGAGGCGGCGCTGGGCACCGAGATCGAGGTGCCGACGATCACCGGCACGACCGTCCGCCTGAAGCTTCCCGCCGGCACGCCCAACGGGCGCACCATGCGGGTGCGCGGCAAGGGGTCGACACGCAAGGACGGCACCAAGGGCGACCTGCTCGTCACCGTCGACGTGCAGGTTCCGCAGCGCGTGGACGGCAAGGCCAAGCAGGCCCTCGAGGCCTTCGCCGAGGCCACCTCGGGTGAGGACGTGCGTGCCGACCTGCTGCGCCGAGCTGCCGAGGGAGGTGCCCGATGACCCAGCGCGTCACCTTCGAGGTGCCGGTCGACGCCCCGGTCTACGTGATCTCGGTGGCGGCTCAGATGGCCGGCCTGCACCCCCAGACGCTGCGGCAGTACGACCGACTCGGCCTGGTGACGCCGACGCGGACCGACAGCGGCGGTCGCCGGTACTCCCTGCGCGACATCCTGCAGCTGCGTGAGGTGCAGCGGCTGAGCCAGGACGAGGGCGTCAACCTCGCGGGCATCAAGCGCATCATCGACCTGGAGAACCAGGTCGAGGCGCTGCAGCAGCGTCTCGCGCAGGCGCTGGAGGAGCTCAGCGAGCTCAGCTCGGCCCTTGCCGCAGGCGGCTACCGCCGTACCTACCTGCCGGCTCGGGCGGCCGACCACAGCCCTGGACGGCCCGAGCCGGCGTCGACCGCCGTCGTGCTCTACCCGAGCCGACGCCGCTGACCCAGAAGCCAGGAGACCTCGATGACCGACCAGCTCACGACGAAGAGCCAGGAGGCCGTCTCCGCGGCGGTGCGTACCGCCGGCGGAGCCGGCAACCCCAACGTCGAACCCATCCACCTGCTGCGTGCCCTGCTGGCCCAGAGCGACGGCACCACGCGCCCGCTGCTGGCCGCCGTCGGGGTCGACGCCGACCAGCTGATCCGTGAGGCCGACGCGCTCGCGGCGAAGCTGCCCTCGGCCAGCGGGCCCAGCGTGGGCGCTCCGGCGGCGTCCGGGTCGTTCTACCGCGTGCTCACCTCGGCGGGTGAGGCTGCCAAGCAGATGGGCGACGAGTACGTCTCGACCGAGCACCTGCTCGTCGCCCTGGCCTCCGTGGAGTCGTCGGCCCGCGACCTGCTGACCAAGGCCGGCGCCGCCCCCAAGCGGCTGCGGGATGCCTTCACCGAGGTGCGCGGCTCGGCGCGGGTCACCAGCCCCGACCCCGAGGGCCAGTACAAGGCGCTGGAGAAGTACGGCATCGACCTGACCGCGCGGGCTCGCGAGGGCAAGGTCGACCCGGTGATCGGGCGGGACGCCGAGATCCGTCGCGTCGTGCAGGTGCTCTCGCGGCGTACCAAGAACAACCCCGTGCTCATCGGCGAGCCCGGCGTCGGCAAGACCGCCGTCGTGGAGGGCCTCGCACAACGCATCGTCGCCGGCGACGTGCCCGAGTCGCTGAAGGAGAAGAGCCTCATCTCGCTCGACCTGGGCGCGATGGTGGCCGGCGCGAAGTACCGCGGCGAGTTCGAGGAGCGCCTCAAGGCCGTCCTCAACGAGATCAAGGACGCCGAGGGCCAGGTGATCACCTTCATCGACGAGCTGCACACCGTCGTCGGTGCCGGTGCGGCCGAGGGCGCGATGGACGCCGGCAACATGCTCAAGCCCATGCTCGCCCGGGGAGAGCTGCGCATGATCGGTGCCACCACGCTGGACGAGTACCGCGAGCGCATCGAGAAGGATCCTGCCCTGGAGCGGCGCTTCCAGCAGGTGTTCGTGGGGGAGCCCAGCGTCGAGGACACCGTGGCGATCCTGCGCGGGCTGAAGGGCCGGTACGAGGCCCACCACAAGGTGGCCATCGCCGACGCGGCACTCGTCGCTGCCGCCACGCTGTCGAACCGCTTCATCTCCGGACGGCAGCTGCCCGACAAGGCCATCGACCTGGTGGACGAGTCTGCGTCCCGCCTGCGCATGGAGATCGACTCCTCGCCGGTCGAGATCGACGAGCTGCGGCGGGCCGTCGACCGGCTGCGGATGGAGGAGCTGGCTCTGGCGAACGAGTCGGACGAGGCCTCGCAGGAGAGGCTCGCAGCGCTGCGGGCGCGGCTGGCCGACGAGCAGGAGAGGCTCAACGCGCTCGTGGCCCGCTGGGAGCAGGAGAAGTCGGGGCTCAACCGAGTCGGCCAGCTCAAGGAGCGCCTCGACGCGCTGCACATGCAGGCCGAGGTCGCGCAGCGCAACGGTGACTACGAGACAGCGTCGCGGCTGCTCTACGGCGAGATCCCCGCACTCGAGAAGCAGCTGGACGCCGCCGTCGCGACAGCGTCGGCGGCAGCGGCCAGCGAGCAGGCCCCGATGGTGAGCGACGAGGTGACCGCCGACGACATCGCCGACGTGGTCGCGTCGTGGACGGGTATCCCGGCCGGGAGGCTGCTCGAGGGCGAGACCGCCAAGCTGCTGCGCATGGAGGACGAGCTGGGCGCTCGTGTCATCGGTCAGCGAACCGCCATCGCGTCGGTGTCCGACGCCGTCCGTCGTGCCCGAGCCGGTATCAGCGACCCCAACCGTCCGACCGGGTCGTTCCTGTTTCTGGGACCCACCGGCGTCGGCAAGACCGAGCTGGTCAAGGCACTCGCCGACTTCTTGTTCGACGACGAGCGCGCCATGGTGCGCATCGACATGAGCGAGTACGGCGAGAAGCACTCCGTCGCCCGTCTCGTCGGGGCTCCTCCCGGCTACGTCGGGTACGAGGAGGGCGGCCAGCTCACCGAGGCCGTCCGGCGCCGGCCCTACAGCGTCGTGCTGCTCGACGAGGTCGAGAAGGCCCACCCCGAGGTGTTCGACGTGCTGCTGGCTGTGTTCGACGACGGACGCCTCACCGACGGGCAGGGCCGCACGGTCGACTTCCGCAACGCCATCCTCGTGATGACGTCGAACCTGGGCTCGACCTACCTCGCCGACCCGACGCTGTCGGACGAGGCGAAGCGGGAGGCGGTGATGAACGTCGTGCGCGCCTCGTTCAAGCCGGAGTTTCTCAACCGGCTCGACGACGTGGTGCTGTTCGACCCGCTGTCGACCGAAGACCTCGAGCAGATCGTCGAGCTGCAGGTCGACCTGCTGGCGCAGCGGCTGGTCGATCGTCGCCTCGACCTGGTGGTGACCGACGCCGCCAAGGAGTGGCTGTCGTTGACCGGCTTCGACCCCGTCTACGGCGCCCGTCCGTTGCGGCGGCTCGTGCAGACGGCGATCGGTGACCAGATGGCGCGGGCGATCCTGTCCGGCGGCATCCACGACGGTGACACGGTGCTGGTCGACCGCGCCGACCACGGGGACGGCCTTGTCGTCATCGCCGGCGAGGCGGCTCGGGCGGCGGCGGACGCGGCCCGGGGTGTCAGCGAGCCGCTGACCGACGAGCCCGAGATCGTCGACGCCGAGCTCGTGGAGGACTGAGCCCGTCCCCTGCGACCGCGCGGTCGTTGGGCGCGCGAAAGCGCGCTGGGGCACCGCGCGGTCGGGTCAGGCCTCGATGTCGATGATCAGCCGGCTGGGGGAGTCCATCGTCCACACGACGAAGCGCTCCCTCGACCGTAGCCCGATCAGCCAGTGGACGTTCGCCTCGAAGTCCTCCATCTCGATCACCTCGGTCACCACCTCGGTGTCGCTGAGCACGCGTGTCGGCCCGGTGTAGACGGGCGTGTAGTCGTCGGTCATGTCCACCCTGGACGTGCCCTGCAGCCACACGTCGATGAAGGCGGTGCCGTCAATGGTGACGACGTCGCCCGGGATGTCGTAGAACGGGCCGGTCGTGGCGGTGTAGGCCACCCGGTACGTGGGCACGACGACGCCGTCGAACTCGATGACGACCCTGTCGTACCCGGCATGCCCGGCGGCGCGCACGTCGGCGATCCATGAGCCGCCCACGGGGGGCGTCTGACCGCCGGAGAACGGCCCGTACGTAGCCCCGGAGAGCGCCTGCGGCTCCGGCTCCGGCTCCGGTTCTGGCTCGGGCTCCGGTGTCGTCTGCGGTGGCGGTGTGGGCTCAGGTGTGGGCGTGGGTGTCGGCCCGGGCGTCGCGGTCGGTTCTGTGGTGGCGGTCGGGGCGGGCTCGACCTGGGCCACCGTGTCGTCCTCGCGTCCCACCACGAGCCAGACGACAGAAGCGGCAGCCACGAGAGCCAGGACCACGCCCGCTACCCACCACCAGATGCGCCGGTCTCGATCGGCCCGAGGACGCGTGGGCGCTGTCATGGCAGGTCACCTCACACCTCCAGTGTAGGCCTGCCTCGTCGCATGACCAGGTGGTCTCAGCAGGGCTCCGTGCCTGGGCGCAGGTCCTGCAGCACGGTGTCGGTGCCGGCGAGCATGATCAGCTCGACGTCGGTGGGGAAGAACGCGTAGCCGGCGTCGTCGTCGGGAACCAGGAACCACGTCTCGCCGTTCTCCTCACGCTCCTGCAGCAGCACGCCGTAGGCCGCCCGAAGATCGTCCGGGGTGCTGTCGACGCCGATCAGGTCGGGCGTGGTGATGGGTGAGCCGTCCTTGACCGTGAACGACGTCAGCGCGTCGGCCTGCTCGTCCCAGCAGACGAACACACCGGGGAGTGCCTCGGCATCGGCGACCAGCTCGACCAGTCCCTCGACCTCGGACTCCGTGACCAGGCCGGTGTCCAGCGCCTGCTGCTTGGTCATGCGCAGCTCGAGATCACCGAGGGAGTCGGGCCTCAGGAACGGGTAGTCCCCCGTCTCGTCTGTCGGCGAGGCGGTCGCGGTCGGGCTCGGGGTCGCAGTCGAGGTCGGGGTGGCCGTCGCGGTGGCCGTGACGGTGGCGGTGGCGGTCGGGGTCGCTGTCGGTGCCGCTGCCGTCTCGTCGTCGGTGTCGCGGTTGAGCAGCACCACCACGGCGATCAGGCCGGCCAGCACGGCCAGTGCCACACCGACGATCAGCCCGACCCGGCTGCCCTCGGCCTCGCTCGGGTCAGCAGGTCCAGCGCTCGGGTCAGGGTTGGCTCCGCCTTGCTGAACGTCCATCGGATCAGTGACCTTCCTGGGTTGTCGTCGTCAGGACGGTGCCTGTCGTAGAACGCCGAGCACGGTATGGCGACCACACCCGCCCGCTGGGGCAGCTCTGCGCAGAACACAGCCCCGTCCTCGTACCCCCACGACCGTACATCGGAGATCGCGAAGTAGGTGCCGGACGGCAGGTACGTCGTGAGACCGATGCCCTGCAAGCCGGCGACCAGCAGGTCACGGCGGTGCTGCAACGAGTCGCGCAGCCCGGCCACCCAGTCGTCGTGCGTGGTCAGCACCGAGGCCACGGCAGGCTGGAAGGGTGCGCCGGACACGTACGACAGGTACTGCTTGACCGACCGAGCCGCCCCCACCAGGGGAGCGGGCCCGGTGAGCCAGCCGATCTTCCACCCCGTCACCGAGAACGTCTTGCCTGCTGACCCGGCCGTCATCGTCCGGTGCGCCATACCCGGCAGGGTGCTGATCGGGACGTGGGCGACGCCGTCGAAGGTGAGGTGCTCGTAGACCTCGTCCGCAACGACCAGCAGGTCGCGCTCGCAGGCGACCTCGGCCACCGCGGCGAGCTCGTCGCGGGTCAGCACCGCTCCGGTCGGGTTGTGCGGGCTGTTGAGCACGATCATCCGGGTGCGGTCGGTCACGACCGAGCGCAGGGCCTCGCGAGAGAGGCGAAAGTGGGGTGGCTCGAGCACCACTCCCCGCAGCCGTCCGCCGGCCAGCTGCACCGCGGCGGGGTAGGAGTCGAAGAAGGGCTCGAGCGCGACCACCTCGTCGCCGGGCTCGACGAAGGCCAGGATGGCCGATGCCAGCGCCTCGGTCGCCCCTGTCGTCACGAGTACCTCGCGCTCGGGGTCGAGGACGATGCCGTAGTGCCGCTGCTGGTGGGCGGCGATCGCGGTGCGCAGCTCGGGCACCCCGAGACCGGGCGGGTACTGGTTGTGCCCGGACGCGATCGCCTGCTGCGCCGCGCGCAGCAGCGCCGGGGGGCCGTCGGAGTCGGGGAAGCCCTGACCGAGGTTGATCGACCCGGTGGCGACCGCCAGGGCAGACATCTCCGCGAAGATCGTCTCGCCCAGGCCCGCGACCCGGCCGGCCGGCCTCGGTGTCGCGCTGGGGGTCACGACGGGCCACGGTAGCGCCCGCCTACAGTGTCGAGCCGTGCCTACCGCCCTCGTGACAGGTGCCAGTGCCGGTCTGGGCCGGGCCTTCGCCGAGCGGCTCGCGGCGACGGGATACGACCTGGTGCTGGTGGCTCGGGACGCAGCCCGCCTCGACGACCTCGCGGCCGACCTGACCCATCGGTTCGGCTGCACTGCCGAGGTGCTCGCGGCCGACCTGACCGACCGCGGCCGGCTGCAGCAGGTCGCCGATCGACTCGCCGACCCGCAGCAGCCGGTCGACCTGCTGGTCAACAACGCCGGCAGCGCGCTGCGCAAGCCCTTCCTGGCCAACGACGTCGCCGACGAGGAGAGGATGCTCGACCTGCACGTGCGGGCCACGTTGGTGCTCACGCACGCTGCGGCCGGCGCCATGGCCGAGCGCGGCTCCGGAGGTGTCATCAACGTCTCGTCGCTCGCGGGCTGGCTGCCCCAGGGCACCTACAGCGCCCACAAGGCGTGGGTCACCTCCTTCTCCCAGGCGGTCGCCGGCCAGGTCGCCGGGCGCGGCGTGCGCGTCATGGCGCTGGCTCCGGGCTTCGTGCGTACCGAGTTCCACGAGCGTGCCGGCATCAAGACCCAGGGCATGCCGTCGGTGGCCTGGCTCGACGCCGACGAGGTGGTGCGCCAGACGCTGGCCGCGTGGGAGAAGGGCAGGCCGGTGCACGTGCCCAGCGTGCGCTACAAGGTGGTCGCGGGGCTGCTGCGCAACGCTCCGTACGAGACCATCCACCGATTGCGCACCAGGGGCGACCGATGAGTGGGCAGAAGTCGATCGAGTGGTACCGGCTGCGTGAGCAGATCGTCGACAAGGCCGTGGTGCACGGCCGCGTCATGCTGTCGTCCGGTCGGGAGGCCGACTACTACGTCGACCTGCGTCGTGTGACCCTGGACGGGGAGGCCGCACCCCTGGTGGGTGCGGTCATGCTCGACCTCACCTCAGGGTTCGCCGCCGACGCTGTCGGCGGCCTCACGCTGGGTGCCGACCCCGTGGCGACGGCCATGATGCACGCGGCAGCGTCGTCCGGCCGGCACCTGGACGCGTTCGTCGTCCGCAAGGCGGGCAAGCAGCACGGGCTGCAGCGGCGCATCGAGGGTCCGGACGTGACGGGTCGTCGGGTGCTCGCCGTGGAGGACACCTCCACCACCGGTGGCAGCGTGCTGACGGCGGTCGAGGCGCTGCGCGACGCCGGCGCCGAGGTCACGGCGGTGGCCGTCATCGTCGACAGGGGTGCCGGCGACGCGGTGCGTGCGGCCGGGCTGAGCTACCTCGCGGCCTACTCGCTGGACGACCTCGGGCTGGCCTGAGCGGCGGACAGCGCGTCCACCTCGACGTCGGGCAGTACCCGGGCAAGTCGGCGCTCCAGCCAGATGAGGCCGACGATGACCCCGGCGCCGGCCAGCGCCAGACCCACCGCGGCGAGCAGGTCGCCCTCGGGCGCCAGCAGGGTTCGATCGTCGTCCTGCCATGGCCACAGCGCCCGAAGCGACCCGGCCATGAGGCCTGCCAGCACGATGAGCGTGATGCGGGGACGGTGGCTGAGCAGCCACTGCAGCAGCAGCACGAACGACCCGAGACCCACCGCCGCCCCGAGCGCGAACGCCGCCAGGTAGGCCAGGTCGCGGTCGTTGACCGCTGCGATGGTCGGCTCGTAGAGCCCCATGCTGAGCAGCAGGAACGACCCCGAGACCCCGGGCAGCGCCAGGGCGCAGACGGCCAGGGCGCCTGACGCCGTGACCAGCAGCAGGGTGGGATCCTCGACGGTGGCCGGCGGCAGCCCGGTCAGCACGAAGGCGACGGCCGCAGCCGCTGCGGCGACAAGCAGTGCGCGGACGTCCCACCGGCCCACCATGCGCGCCGGCACCGAGATGCCCACAACCACCAGCCCGAAGAACACCGAACGGGTCTGCACCGGGTACTGCTCGACCAGGGGCTCGAGCACGGCGGCGCCGACGACGACCGCGGCCGCCATGCCGACCCCGACCGGAACGACGACTCGCCAGTGCACGTCGGCGAGCAGCTCGCGTGCGTGCGCGAGGCGTCCGCGCACGAGGGCCAGCAGCCCCCGGACGAACGAGGCGGCAGAGTCGATCAGCGTCTCGTAGAGCCCGATGATCAGGGCGATGGTGCCCCCGCTGACGCCGGGCACCACCTCGGCGAACCCGATCAGGGCACCCCGGACGAGGTTCACCAGCGCAGCGATCACGGCCACAGGGTACGTACCCGGCGCGACCCGATGATCGACGGACGATGCCCACACACCGGTGTGCCGCAAGCTTCCGTGGATCATGGGGCGGTGCCTTCGTCCATCCCGCCCGAGGAGCGACGTGTCGGCGTCGGGCCATGGGTGGGGGACTGGCCGCAGGACCCCCGCTACGACCCCGAGCTGCTGGCCCACGGGGACGCGCGCAACGTGGTCGACCGGTACCGCTACTGGTCGACCGAGGCGATCGTGGCCGACCTCGACACCCGCCGGCACCCGTTCGGGGTGGCCATCGAGAACTTCGCCCACGACATGAACATCGGGTCGGTCGTGCGGACGGCCAACGCGTTCGCCGCGTCGGCCGTGCACATCGTGGGGCGGCGCCGCTGGAACCGGCGGGGGGCGATGGTGACCGACCGCTACCAGCACCTGCGCTACCACACCGATGCGGCGGCACTCGGCCGCTGGGCGAGCGAGCAGGGCATCGCGCTGATCGGCGTCGACAACGTGGCCGGCTCGGTGCCCGTGGAGACCTACGACCTGCCCCGGCGCTGCGTGCTGCTCTTCGGGCAGGAGGGGACAGGGCTGAGCGAGCAGGCGCAGCAGACCGCCGACACGGTGCTCTCGATCGCCCAGTTCGGCTCGACTCGGTCGATCAACGCCGGAGCGGCGGCGGCCATCGCGATGCACGCGTGGGTTCGTCGCCACGTGTTCGAGCAGCGGCCGTCACCTCAGTGAGAGACGGTCGAAGGACCCTGGACCCGGGCGTGGTCGCCGGGGCACGATGCGGCCGTGGCTTCGGCACCAGCGGGCTGGTACCCCGACCCGGCCGGGTCGCGCAGCGCCCGGTACTGGGACGGGCAGCGTTGGACCGAGCACCTGAAAGCGAGCTCTTCCCCTACCGGGACGAGCGCGGCGGGGGTCTCCGGCGCCACGACGGTCGATCTCGACCAGCTCATCACCTCGTTCGCCCAGCAGTGGCAGCGTCGTCAGGCCGCCCGGTCGCGCACCTCGGCACCGTCGCCGCAGTCGTCGGCGAGGGGCGTCACCACGCACTCGACGCTGGTGTCACGGGACACGTCGCTGACGCACTCGCCCAGGGTCAGCGGGCCGGCCCCGCGCCGCTGGACGAACCTCGCCTCGTGGGCCCTGATCGCCGCGGTGCTGGTGGTGGGCCTCGTCCTGCTCGTCGCTCTCCTCGCCGGCGGCCCCGACGCTGACCTGGCCGACACCCTGGGCGAGATGCTCGGCTGACGGGGCGTCAGATCTCGTCGACGAGGTCGGCGATGGAGTCCAGCACCCTGGACGGACGGAACGGGTAGCGCTCGAGGTCGCTGCGTGCTGTGGAGCCGCTCAGTACCAGGATCGACTCCATGCCCGCCTCCAACGCCGAGACGATGTCGGTGTCCATCCGGTCCCCGACCATCGCCGAGGTCTCCGAGTGCGCCCCGATCTTGTTCAGCCCGGCCCGCATCATCACTGGGTTGGGCTTGCCGACGAAGTAGGCCTGCTTGCGGGTGGCCTTGGTGATCATGGCGGCTACGGCACCGGTCGCCGGCAGCGCTCCCTCCGTGGACGGCCCGGTCGGGTCTGGGTTGGTGGCCACGAAGCGGGCACCGGCGTCGATGAGCCGGATCGCCTTGGTGATCGCCTCGAACGAGTACGTGCGCGTCTCGCCGAGAACCACGTAGTCCGGGGACGCGTCGGTGAGCACGAAGCCGACCTCGTGCATCGCGGTGGTCAACCCTGCCTCCCCGATCACGTAGGCACGTCCACCGGGCATCTGGTCGCCGAGAAATCGGGCAGTGGCCACCGCCGAGGTCCACAGGTTCTGCTCCGGCACCTCGATGCCCATGCCGGAGAGCCGGTCGGAGAGGTCGCGGCGGGTGAACATCGAGTTGTTGGTGAGGACGAGGAAGGGCAGCTCGCGCTCGCGCAGACGCCCGACGAAGTCGGCTGCCCCGGGGATGGGGACGCCCTCGTGGATGAGCACGCCGTCCATGTCGGTGAGCCAGGCCTGCGGCGCGGGTCGTGTGGTCACGTCACGAACGCTAGGCGGGGGGTCGTACCGTGCGCAGGGTGACGCAGAGAGTGGTCGTGATCGGAGGAGACGCGGCGGGCATGAGTGCGGCGTCCCAGGCGCTGAGAACCGCCAGGACGACCGGGCGCAGCCTCGAGGTGGTCGTGCTGGAGAGAGGCCACTGGACGTCGTACTCGGCGTGCGGGATCCCGTACTGGGTGGCCGGTGACGTGGCGGACGCCGAGACGCTCGTCGCTCGCTCACCGGAGCAGCACCGTGCCAACGGCCTCGACGTGCGGACGGGCACCGAGGCCGTGGAGATCGACCTTGGTGCCCGCATCGTCCAGGCGCGCACGCTCGAGACCGGGGCGTCGCTGCGGCTGCCCTTCGACGACCTCGTCATCGCTACCGGCGCCATCCCGATCAGGCCCGACCTGCCCGGGGCGTGGGGTGACGGCATCCACGGGCTGCAGACCCTGGACGACGGGGCCGGGCTGCTCGACAGCCTGGCGGCCGGGCGTGAGCTGAAGCAGGCCGTCGTGGTCGGGGCGGGCTACATCGGCATCGAGGTGGCCGAGGCGCTGCACCGGCGTGGCCTGCAGACCACGGTGGTCGACATGGCAACCGAGCCGATGACCACCCTCGACCCCGACATGGGCGCGCTCGTGCGCACCGAGATGCAGACGATGGGCATCGCGCTGCGCACGCAGACGTCGGTCGAGGGCTTCGAGCTCGGCCCGGACAACTGGGTGACGGGCGTGCTGACCTCGGCGGGGACGATCCCCGCCGACCTCGTGGTGCTCGGCATCGGGGTGCGCCCGAACACGCGACTTGCCGCCGACGCCGGCCTGCCGCTGGGACGAAGCGGCGGGCTCCAGGTCGACCGGCGTCAGGCAGTGGTCGGCCACGAGGGCGTCTGGGCGGCCGGTGACTGCGTCGAGTCGTACCACCGGGTGCGCCAGGAGCCGGTGCACGTCGCTCTGGGTACCCACGCGAACAAGCAGGGCCGGGTGCTGGGGACGAACCTTGCGGGCGGCTACGACACGTTTGCCGGCGTGGTCGGCACGGCGATCACGAAGGTGTGCGACCTCGAGATCGCCCGTACCGGTGTGGGAGAGCAGGAGGCGCTCGACGCCGGGTTCTCGGTGTCGGTCGGTCGTGTGGAGTCGACGACCACGGCCGGGTACATGCCGGGCGCCAGTGCCATGACCGTCAAGGTCGTCGCCGAGCAGGGGACGGGGCGGATGCTCGGCGCCCAGATCGTCGGTGCCGGCCCAGGGTCGGCCAAGAGGATCGACGCCTGCGCCTTGGCCGTGTGGAACGAGATGACAGCCGAGGCGCTGGCGATGTCCGACCTTGCCTACGCCCCACCGTTCTCACCGGTGTGGGACCCGGTGCAGATCGCCGCCCGCCGCGCGGGCGAGGCGGCGACCCGCGCCTAGCGTCCGGCTCAGCCCCAGACGAACACCACGTCGCCGGCCGCGACGTCGCCGGACTCCACGACGCTGCTCAGGGAGTCAGCCGAGCCCTCGAGGGCGACCACGGGAACGGCAGGCGACTTGCCCCCGGCCTCGACCTGCGCCGGGTCCCACGACACGATGGCATCGCCGGCGGACACGACGGCTCCCTCGGTCGCGTGGACGGTGAAGCCCTCGCCCTTGAGCTGCACCGTGTCGATGCCGAGGTGGACGAGAACCGAGCCGGACTCGCCTGAGATCACGTAGGCGTGCGGGTGCAGCTTCACGATGGTGCCCGAGATCGGGGCCACGGCGGTACCGGCCTCGCGCACCGGGTCGATGCCGATGCCGGGGCCGACCATGAGGCCGGCGAAGACGGGGTCGGGTACCTCGCTGATGGGCATCGCGCGGCCGGTGACGGGGGACAGGATCTGCATCGAGCTCTCCTAGGTCGTGGCAGATGGGGTCGGGCCACTGTACGAAGACGACGACGTCGCTGCACCGAGAACGCAGAGACCCGACCGCCGTCCCCGACAGGCTGGAGCAGGGGCTGGTGGGTCTGCCGATTCCGTGGTTGCGGGTGCGCGGCAACGGCTACCGTCGCCCTCGCCAGGGGTGTGACGAGACTGACGTGTCGGCGGGGCATGTCCGCGGCCCGGGCGAGGAGGGGCGATGAGCGCGGCAACTGACACCGCACCGGCCAAGCAGTCGATCGGCGCGACGGCCTTCGGGTACCTGCAACGCATCGGCAAGGCGTTGATGGTGCCGGTCGCCATCCTTCCGGCGGCGGGGCTGCTGCTGGGGATCGGTGCCGGCCTGCAGCAGGACACGCTGACCAACCTCGCCCCCTGGCTGCTCAGCGACTTCTGGGTCACCGTCTCGACGGTGATGAAGGCCTCTGGCGACATCGTCTTCGCGAACCTGCCCCTGATCTTCGCCATCGGCGTGGCGATCGGGTTGGCCAACGACGCCGGCGTCGCCGCGCTGGCCGCGACCGTCGGCTACCTCATCTTCAACGTCTCGATCAGCTCGCTGCTCGGCCTGACTCCCGACTCCATCGCCGGCGACACGCGCTACGCCACGGTGCTGGGGATCCCGTCCCTGCAGACCGGTGTGTTCGGGGGGTTGGCGATCGGAGTCTTGGCGGCTTGGTGCTACAACCGGTTCTTCACCATCAAGCTGACGCCTGCCCTGGGCTTCTTCGCGGGCAAGCGATTCGTCCCGATCGCCACGGCGGCACTGTCGCTGCTCGTGGGTGCGCTCTTCATCTTCATCTGGCCACCGATCCAGAGCGGCATCAACACGTTCGCCACCGAGGTCGTGCTCGCCAACCCGATCCCGGGCGCCTTCGTGTTCGGGCTGATCGAGCGGTCGCTCATCCCGTTCGGTCTGCACCACGTGTGGTACCCGATCTTCTGGTTCGAGTTCGGTGAGTACACCACCGCCGCCGGCGACCTGGTGCGTGGTGACCAGCGCATCTGGTTCGCCGAGCTGGCGGACGGTCGCGACCAGACCAACGGCCTGTACCCCGACTTCCAGGCGGGAACCTTCATGACCGGCAAGTACCCGTTCATGATGTTCGGGCTGCCGGCTGCCGCGCTGGCGATGTACCAGTCGGCGAAGACGCACCGGCGCAAGGTGGTCGCCGGCCTGTTCTTCTCGGCCGGTCTCACCTCGTTCCTCACCGGCATCACCGAGCCGATCGAGTTCACCTTCCTGTTCGTGGCCCCGCTGCTGTTCGTCATCCACGCGGTGTTCGCTGGGCTGTCGTTCATGATCATGGAGATCCTCAACATCCACATCGGGCTGACGTTCTCCGGCGGCCTCATCGACTTCTTCCTGTTCGGCATCCTGCCCGGCCGACAACCGTGGTGGATCTTGGTTCTCGTGGGCCTCGGTTTCGCTGTCGTCTACTACTTCCTCTTCCGGTTCGGCATCAAGCTGCTCGACGCGAAGATCCCCGGTCGCGAGGACGACATCGAGGACGAGTTCGAGCAGATGGCCGCAGCCGGGGTGCCCGCCGCGGAGGCCGAGCTCGGTGGTGGACGTGCCGCCACGGCCACGGCCACGGCGATGGGACCGCGTTTGGTGCAGGCCTTCGGCGGCGCCGGCAACATCAAGAACCTCGACGCGTGCATCACCCGCCTGCGCATCGAGGTGAACGACAAGGCGAAGGTCGACAAGGACGCCCTCAAGGCCATGGGAGCGGCCGGAGTGGTCGAGGTCGGCAACAACATGCAGGCGATCTTCGGCCCCAAGGCTGAGGCGCTGAAGGGTGAGATGGAGCAGTCGATGGCCTCCGGGGACGTCGCCCCGAGTACTGCTCCTGCTGCTGCTCCTGCGGCTGCTCCGGCCGGTGACGACCTGCCCGACACCGAGGCGGGCAAGCTCGTCCGGGCGTTCGGGGGTCGAGGCAACATCGTCAACCTCGACGCCTGCATCACCCGGCTGCGTATCGAGGTCGCGGACAAGTCCAAGGTCGACAAGGCCGCGATCCAGAAGCTGGGCGCCGCGGGCGTCCTCGAGGTCGGCAACAACGTCCAGGCCATCTTCGGACCCCGCGCCGACGCGCTGAAGTCCGAGATGCAGAAGCTGATGTAGGGAGATCGCGCGTGCAGCAGATCACTGGTGTCGGGGTCAGCCCGGGGCGGTCGGTGGGGCCCGTGGTGCGCATGCCCGATCCGATCAGCGAGCCCGCCAGCGAGCCGCCGCTGGACGAGGCCGAACGCGACGCCGCGGCTGCGTCCATCAGCGAGGCGGCCGCCGCGGTGAAGGCCGACCTGGAGAAGCGGGCAGCCGTCGCGAACGAGGAGGGCAAGGCCCTGCTCGAGGCGACCGCGATGATGGCAGCCGACCCGACCCTGCTGAACGCGGCGAAGTCGAAGGTGACCAAGGACGGCGCCGTGGCGCCACGGGCCGTCTGGGACGCCGCCGACGAGGTGGCCGCGATGCTGGAGTCGCTCGGCGGGTACATGGCCGAGCGCGCCCGTGACGTGCAGGACGTCCGCGACCGGATCGTCGCCGGGCTCACGGGACGCCCCGCCCCTGGGGTGCCGGTTCGCGACGAGCCCTTCGTGCTGGCGGCGATCGACCTGGCTCCGGCCGACACCGCGACGCTCGACCCCCAGACCTGCGTGGGACTGGTCACCGCCCAAGGAGGCCCGACGTCGCACACCGCGATCCTGGCCAAGGCGCTCGGCCTGCCTGCCGTCGTGGCGGCGCCCGGCGTCCTCGACATCGCCGAGGGCACGGTGGTGCTGGTCGACGGCTCGGCGGGCACCGTGGGGCTCAACCCGGACGCCGACACCATCGAGCGCGTCAAGGCCGCCGCGTCCGTCCAGCTCACCTTCGACGGCGAGGGCGCGACGTCCGACGGCCACCCCGTCCAGCTGCTCGCCAACGTAGGGGACGTCAAGGACGTCGCGGCGGCGGTTGCCGCCAACGCCGAGGGCGTGGGCCTGTTCCGCACGGAGTTCTGCTTCTTGGACCGGCCGGAGGCTCCGTCGGTCGACGAGCAGGTCACGATGTACCGCGAGGTGCTGGCCGGATTCCCCGGCAAGAAGGTCGTCATCCGCACGCTGGACGCCGGTGCGGACAAGCCGCTGCCGTTCCTGACGAACACCGACGAGGAGAACCCTGCGCTGGGGGTGCGGGGCTACCGCACGGCGCTTCGCTCGCCCCAGGTGCTCGACGACCAGCTCGCGGCGATCGCACGGGCGGCCGCGGCCGAGCAGGCCGAGGTGTGGGTCATGGCGCCGATGGTGAGCACGGTGGACGAGGCCAAGACCTTCGTGCAGCAGTGCGCGGCGCACGACCTCACCATGGCCGGTGTGATGATCGAGACGCCGGCGGCGGCGATCACCGCCGACCACGTGCTCGAGTTCGCCATGTTCGCCAGCCTGGGTACGAACGACCTGGGGCAGTACACGATGGCTGCCGACCGCCTCATGGGCGAGCTGGCTGCGCTGAACGACCCCTGGCAGCCGGCTGTGCTGCGCATGGTCAAGGCCAGCGTCGACGGCGGCGTGGCCAACGGCCGTCCCGTCGGCGTGTGCGGTGAGGCGGCATCCGACCCCGCGCTCGCCGTCGTTCTCGTCGGCCTCGGGGTGACCAGCCTGTCGATGACGCCCCGCTCGATCGCCGCCGTGGCTGCCGTGCTCAGCCGCACGTCGCTGCCGGAGTGCCGGCGACTGGCCAAGGTCGCGATGGACGCGCCCACGGCCGTGTCGGGACGAGCGGCTGTGCGCGCCTCCCTTGCCGTGCTCGAGGAGCTCGGTCTGTAGCGCTCAGGCGTCGAGGTCGGTGGCCAGCAGTGCGGCCAGGGCGTCGAGCGCCTGCTCGGCGCCCTCACCCTCGGAGGTCAGGATGACCTCGTCGCCGAACTCTGCGCCGAGCGTCATGATGCCCAGGATGCTCGAGGCGTCGACCGGGTCGGCTCCCGAGCCGGCCTTCACGATGGTCACCGAGGCCGGCTGCTCCGAGGCGGCCTTGACGAAGATGGCGGCGGGTCGGGCGTGCAGCCCTACCTTGCTGGCGATCGTGACGCTGCGCTCCGGCACCGGGGCCTCCTGGTGATATGCGAGTCCGCGCTCATCGGCGGCGCCGCCCAGGCTAGCGCCGTCCACGGTGTGCCGGGGGTCAGACGTCCAGAAGGCGGTGCGGCGGCGCCTGTACGTCCAGGCCGACCTGCGAGAAGCCGTAGCGGCGCCGTCGGCGATGCAGCAGACTCAGGGTCAGCTCGGCGGCCGCCGGGCAGCGGCGCACCACGCACGGAGGTTTGACCAGCATGCCCATTGCCAACCCCGAGGTCTATCGCGAGATGATCAAGCGGGCCAAGGACGGCGGCTTCGCCTACCCGGCCATCAACGTCACCTCGTCGCAGACCCTCAACGCAGCGATCAAGGGATTCGCGGACGCCGGCAGCGACGGCATCGTCCAGGCCTCCACCGGTGGGGCGGAGTTCTGGTCGGGCCAGGGCATCAAGAACATGGTGACCGGGGCCGAGGCCATGGCCGCCTTCGCCGGTGTCGTCGCCGACAAGTACGACGTGAACATCGCCCTGCACACCGACCACTGCCCCGAGCCCAAGCTCGCCACCTACATGGAGCCGCTGGTCGACATCTCGATCGAGCGGGTCAAGGCCGGCAAGGACCCCCTGTTCGGCTCGCACATGTGGGACGGATCGGCGGTACCGCTGGACAAGAACATCGAGATCGCGAAGCGGCTCTTCGACAAGTGCATCGAGGCCAACATCGTCCTCGAGATCGAGATCGGCGTCGTCGGCGGTGAGGAGGACGGCGTCGTCGGGGAGATCAACGACAAGCTCTACACCACGCCCGAGGACACCTGGCAGGTGATCGAGGCTCTCGGCGTCTCCGGTGACCGGGGCACCTACATGGTGGCCGCGACCTTCGGCAACGTGCACGGTGTGTACAAGCCCGGCCACGTCAAGCTGCGCCCGTCGCTGCTGGGCGAGCTGCAGGCCGACGCCGCGGGCAAGCTCGGCGGCGGGGACGACAAGCCGTTCAACCTCGTGTTCCACGGAGGGTCGGGCTCGACCGAGGCCGAGATCCACGAGGCCCTCACACACGGCGTGGTGAAGATGAACATCGACACCGACACGCAGTACGCGTTCACCCGTCCGGTGGTCGGCCACATGTTCACCAACTACGACGGGGTTCTGAAGGTCGACGGCGACGTGGGCAACAAGAAGGTCTACGACCCCCGGTCGTGGGGCAAGGCGGCCGAGAACGGCATGTCGCAGCGTGTCGTCGAGGCGTGTGAGCAGCTCAAGTCGTCCGGCACCTCGATGGGGCGCGTCTGACCGACGGGCCCGCCGTCGAGGTCGAGGTCGGCCTCGACGGCCACCCTGCGCACGACACCGCACCACCCGCCCGGCCCCGGTCGCCTCGGCTCGCCGCCTTGGTCGCCGGGGCCGGCGTCGTGGCGCTGCTGGCACTGCTGGTCTGGCCGACCGCGCCGGCGGAGCAAGGCACGGACACCGGCGACCCGGTGCAGCAGGGGCCGTTGGCGGCATGGCCCGTCCGGGGGTCGCTTGCCGACGACGAGGCTGTGCTGGCAGAGGTGACGCAGGCCTGGCGGGTGGCCGCCGCCACCGAGGGGGTGCCCGCGCCGGGACGTGTCGTCGACCCTCTCTACCTCGGTGAGCCGGACGGCTTCGAGGTGGCGCTGCTGCGCTCGCTCAACGAGCAGGGGCGGGTGGTGGTCGCTGCCGCCGCGGTGCTGCGCGACGAGCAGTGGAGGCTGCTCGAGGCGGCCCCTGTGGACGGGGAGGTGTCGTGGCTCACGCTGCCCGGCCTCGAGCATCCGCGCGTGCTCGCCGCGCCGGAGGTCGCCGCCGCCTCGTCGTTGCTGCTGCGTCGCGACGACGGGGTGTGGAACCGCGCCGCGATCCGTGAGGACGGGGTCAGCATGCTGATGCGCAGCCTCGATGGGCAGGCTCCGCTGCTGGGCGTGGTCGGCTCGGTCGCCGGCACCCGCGGGCTCGTCGAGGTCTCCGCGCTGTCGCGAACCTCGGTGCTGCCGCAGCGGGCGCCGGTGGCAGCCCAGGCTCCTCGATGGGGTCGCGGAGCGATGCTGAGCCCCGAGGAGTACGACTCGGCGCTGTACGCCGCCGAGGCGATCCCCAGCTTCACCGGAAACCTGGCGGTGCTGGCTGCCACGCGGGCCCCCGGGGGCCGGGTCGTGCTGGTCGAGACCGAGTCGTCGGCCGACGGCTGGTTCCGGTACCTGCTGGTCGTCCCGGGAGAGGACGGGGTGCCGACGCTGGGCGCCGAACCCGTCGTCGCGCAGCCGCTCGCAGCCAGTGCCAGGGCCAGGCTGAAAGCGGACAACGCGAATCGGTTCAGTCCCATCAAGGTGTCTCCAGGAACGGCTGGTCATCCGAGCTTGGAGCCACAGCGATCGGCCGCGGCCTGATCGCGCCCTGTGGGAGCGCCTCGCCGTCGGTCAGCCAGTAGACCTCGGAGGTGGACAGGCACAGGGGCTTGCTCGGGTAGCCGGGACAGGCGAAGTTCTGCTTACCAATCCCGGCACAGCCAGACAAGATGGCCGTCAGAGCCAAAGTCAGGGTCAGAGCGGGCGCGGCCTTCATTCGTTGCCCTCCAGCCAGCCAGCAAGGTCATCGGGAGCGCCCTGGCGCAAGCGCCCGTCGGGGGCGATCAGGTAGGGCACCCCGCGGATCCCGAGCAGACTGGCGGTCACCAGCGCGCGCTGTGCCTGGGCCTGCCCGCAGGGGCTCGCGGCCTCGGGCCATTCCGCG
>CAYNWB010000016.1:0-45448 GCA_964400785.1 uncultured Actinomycetes bacterium
GTGAGTGCCTGACGCTTGGTCATCCCCATGCCGCGCCCGGCCTCGATCGTGGCCCGGTCGACGTTGTCGAGACCGACCATCGTGTTGCGCAGCACCGGCAGCAGCGCGTAGAGCGCCAACGCCCAGACGACCGTGCTCGTGCCCTGGCCCAGCAGGATCAGGAACAGGATCAGGAGTCCGTAGGCAGGCAGTGCCTGACCGGAGTTGGCCACGACCAGCACGTAGGGGGCGACCCTGCGCATCGCCGGACGGGTGAGCAGCACACCCAGCGGCACCGCCAGGGCGATCACCAGCGCCGTCGCCCAGAAGGCGATCGTGAGGTGCTCGACGGTCTGCGGCCAGAGCTTGGTCGACCAGTCCAGCGCGCTGGCCTGCTGGATCGTGGCCGACTCGAGGTCGAGGCTGACGTAGTAGGCGGCCAGCGCGGCGACGAGCGCGAGGATGCCGAACGGGGCCACCCACAGCCCGACGATGCGCGAGCGCGTCCGATCGGTCTCGGCGGCCGAGACGGCCAGGTCGAGCTCGTCGTCGTCGGTGGAGAGGGTGCGCTCCAGCCGGTCCCCGCGCGAGGAGTCCGCGATTCGCTGACTCATACCGAGGACGCCTCCAGCGCGTCGTAGTGCTCCTTGGCCTCGGTGCGCAGCCGCCGGATGACCTCGGTCAGGTCGCTGATCTCGACCACACCCTGGTAGCGCCCACGGTTGTCGACGACGCAGCACATGCCGGTGGACTCGTTGAGCATCTCCTCGAGGGTGTCGTGCAGGGTGGCGTTCGGCTCCACCTCGGCGCGGATGTGCTGCCCACGCTGGGTGAGGTCGCCGGGCGGGCGCTCGAGGTCGGCTCGGCGCAGCCAGCGCACGGGCTTGTGGTCGCCGTCGAGCAGCAGCACCCACTCACGGTTGGCCTCGTCCATCTTGCGCAGCCCCACCTCGGGCGCATCACGCACCGACATCGCCGGGTAGGACGTCAGGTCGAGGCTCGACACGCGCTCGAAGTTGAGGCCCTTGAGCGTGGAGCCCGACCCGATGAAGTCGTCGACGAAGTCGTCCACCGGGTAGGCCAGGATGCGCTCGGGGGTGTCGACCTGGCGGATCACGCTTCGCTCCCCCAGGATCGCGATCCGGTCGCCCATCTTGATCGCTTCGTCGATGTCGTGGGTGACGAACACGATGGTCTTCTTCAGCTCCTCCTGCAGGCGCAGGAACTCGTTCTGCAGGCGGTCACGTGTGATCGGGTCGATGGCGCCGAACGGCTCGTCCATGAGCATGACGGCGGGGTCGGCACCCAGCGCCCGGGCGACACCCACGCGCTGAGCCTGACCACCCGACAGCTCCTTGGGGTAGCGGTCGCGGTACTGCCCCGGCTCGAGCCCGACGGTGTCGAGCAGCTCGTCGACGCGGGCGGTGATGCGCTTCTTGTCCCAGCCGAGCATCTTCGGGACGGTGGCGATGTTCTCCCCGATCGTGTGGTGCGGGAAGAGGCCGATCTGCTGGATGACGTAGCCGATGCGTCGACGCAGCAGGTCGGGGTTGACGTCGGTGACGTCCTCGCCGTCGAAGTAGATGTGCCCGCCAGACGGTTCGATCATCCGGTTGATCAGACGCAGGGTGGTGCTCTTGCCGCACCCGGACGGGCCGACCAGCACGAGGATCTCGCCCTCCGCGATGTCGAGGGTCAGCTCTTCCACGGCCGGGACCTTCGAGCCCGGGTACACCTTGGTGACCCGGTCGAGGTGGATCATGGGACGGTCGGACATTCGATCTCCTTCAGATCCGGAGCCCAGGCGAGCTGGTGAGCCGCTGGACGAGCGAGAACACGGCATCGAGCAGCAGTCCGAGGACGACGGTGAACACCGTGCCGACCCAGACCGACTCGACGCTGCCGGGCAACCCCAGCCGGGTGAGCCCCCCCTGGATGAACGAGCCGAGCCCGTCACCACCGACGAGGACGGCGATCGCGGCGATGCCGACGACGAGAAGGCTGGACACCCGGACACCCGCCATGATCACCGGCCAGGCCAGGGGCAGGCGCACGCGCAGCAGCTGCTGGCGGTTGCTCATGCCCATGCCGCGGGCCGACTCGACGACCGCGGGGCTCACCTCGTCCAGACCGGTGACCGTGTTGCGCAGGATGGGCAGCAGGGAGTAGAGGAACAGCGCCATGATCGCCGGCGGGTTGCCGATGCCGACCAGCGGGATGAACAGGGCGAACAGCGCCAGCGACGGGATCGTCAGAAAGATGCCGGCGATGCTGAGCACGGCGTTGCGGGCTGCGGGCCGTCGTTCTACGGCGATGCCGACGGCAACGGCGAACACGGTGGCAGATACCACCACGACGAGGGCCAGTCGGGCGTGCTGCGCCGTGGCCTCGGCGATCTTGTCCCAGTTGTCACCGACATAGGAGAACCACGAGAGCAGGCCGTCCACGATAGGTGCGTCCTTTCGCCGCCGTCAGGTGGACCGGGGCCTGACCGCCACCACACCTAGCGACAACCGAAACTCCGGCGCTCGACAACGACCCTAGCGCACCTCGGGACCCACCTGCCGCCGGGAGCGACACGAAGGTGCCTGAGGCCGCCACCACCCGCCCCGTTGATCACGGCAAGTGGGTGTAGCGGTGCTTGCCGGGGCGTGCGCACCTCGGCAAGCACGTGCACACCTCGGCCTGCGCGGCTGTCACCATCGCAGGCGCCACGCCGTTCACCTACGCAGGGCGCCGGCGCAGCCCAGACCGGTTGTGACCACCGAGCCCCATCACTCGGCGGACCCGGGCTGCCGTCGCAGCACCGTGTGCGAGGTCGTCCCAGGTGATGCGCCCGAAGCCGTACCCCTCGGCGCGGATGTCGTCCTCTCGCTGCTTCTCGGCCCAGACGATGTGCTCGAGGGTGCGCGGGTCCGACGACTCTCCCATCCGGTACTTGAGCCGTCCGTCGAACTCGAAGACCGCAGGTGCTACGTCCACGAGCAGATCGACGCGGTAGAGGCGGCCATTCGCTCGGATCGGCACCTGCAGCCGAGGTGCCGGCAGGCCGTGGACACGGAAGAGCACGCGCGTGCGGGACTCCCCCGGTGACTCCGCCAACCCGTCGGCGAACGCGAGCACACGGCCGACGACCCGAGCCCCCGGCCAGTCGAGCATCTCGGTGTGCAGCTCGAGCAGAGCCTGCGGTGTCGTGAGCTTCTCGTGCAGCGCGGCGTCGGCAGTCACGACACCCGGCTCGAATCCAGCGACCCTGGCAAGGTCGAGCACGGTTCGCGCCACGTTCGTGGTCGGCAGCTCGTCCACAGTCGTGAGCTGGGCGTCCGGCAGCGACCCAACGTGATGGACGACGCCTGCTTCGCGCCGACCCTGTCCATGGCCCGGGCGGGTGACGTGGACGACCCGCAGGTCGACGCCCCACACGGGCAGACCCAGTGCCAGCGCAGCTGACGCGTGGCTGAGAGCAGCCGGAGGCTTGAGAGACGACACGACAGCCCGGCACATCAGCAGGTGCCGGCCGACGGCATCAAGGGAGTGCCACAGGCTCGAGTCGGTGTAGGCGCCCCTGCGTAGGCGTCGGAGCCGTCCCGTGCGCAGCAGGGCGCGGATCTCGTCCGGGGAGATGCCAGCGGCGATGAACTCATGCATCAGCGCGACGCCTTGGCCCTGACCCAGCACAGCGGCCACCTCGTCCATGCAGTCAGCATGTCCGGGGCTGTCGCGACGTGCTGAGTGCATCCACAGGACGCCAGGACCGCGACGCCATGCCCTGGCCGTGGCGAAGGTGAGCCTGCCGAGGTGTCTACGCTTCGGCAGGCTCAGGCCCACCTACCTGCCGTGATCAAGCGGGGCTGGCGGCGGGGCCAGGGGTTGGTCAGGCCATCGCCTGCTGCAGGTTCTGCTGCAGCGCCGCCAAGAACTCCTCGGTGGTCAGGAAGGGCTGGTCGGGCCCCACGAGCAGGGCGAGGTCCTTGGTCATCTTGCCCTGCTCGACCGTCTCGATGCAGACACGTTCGAGCGTCTCGCCGAATGCGGTCACCTCGTGCGTGCCATCGAGCTTGCCCCGGTGCTTGATGCCGCCGGTCCAGGCGAAGATGGACGCGATCGGGTTCGTCGACGTCGGCTTGCCCTGCTGGTGCTGCCGGTAGTGCCGCGTGACCGTCCCGTGGGCGGCCTCGGCCTCGACGGTCCTGCCGTCCGGCGTCATCAGCACCGAGGTCATCAGCCCCAGCGAGCCGAACCCCTGGGCCACGGTGTCGCTCTGCACGTCGCCGTCGTAGTTCTTGCAGGCCCAGACGTAGCCACCCTCCCACTTCAGGGCGGCGGCCACCATGTCGTCGATCAGCCGGTGCTCGTAGGTCAGCCCGGCCTCGGCGAAGCGCTCGGCGTACTCGGCCTCGAACACCTCGGCGAAGGTGTCCTTGAACATGCCGTCGTAGGCCTTGAGGATCGTGTTCTTCGTCGACATGTACACCGGGTAGCTGCGCTCGAGCCCGTACTCGAAGGACGCCCGCGCGAAGTCGATGATGGAGTTCTTGTAGTTGTACATGCCCATCGCGACGCCGCCGTCCTCGCCGAACGTCGCGACCTCGAGCTGCATCGGCTCGCTGCCGTCGGACGGGGTGTAGGTGATGGTCACCGTGCCCGCACCGGGCACCTTGAAGTCGGTGGCCTTGTACTGGTCGCCGTGCGCGTGACGGCCGATGATGATCGGCTTGGTCCACGACGGCACGAGCCGCGGGATGTTGCTGATGATGATCGGCTCACGAAAGACCACGCCGCCGAGGATGTTGCGGATCGTCCCGTTCGGCGACCGCCACATCTTCTTCAGGCCGAACTCCTCCACGCGGGCCTCGTCCGGGGTGATGGTCGCGCACTTCACGCCGACGCCGTGCTGCTTGATCGCGTTCGCGGCGTCGACGGTCACCTGGTCGTCGGTGGCGTCCCGGTTCTCGATCGACAGGTCGTAGTAGTGCAGGTCGACATCCAGGTACGGCAGTATCAGCTGGTCTTTGATGAAGGCCCAGATGATGCGAGTCATCTCGTCGCCGTCGAGCTCCACGATGGGCCCGTTCACCGTGATCCTGCTCATGGGTGTGGTCTGCCTCTCTGCTGGGACGTCGGACGACGCGACCTCTGGTCGCGCACGAGGGGTCGGGGCGTCACATGCTCGCGACGTCGGCCTGCTTGGCCCGAACGGCCTCGGCGGCCTCGCCGAGCGCGGCACGCTCGGACTCCGTCAGCTCGGTCTCGACGACACGGCGGACGCCGTCGCGGCCGATCTCGGCCTCGACGCCCAGGTAGACGCCGGAGATGCCGTACTCGCCGTCGACCCATGCGCACACCGGCAGGACGGCTCCCGCGTCCTCGATGACGGCCCTGGCCATGCGGGCAGCGGCAGCCGACGGCGCGTAGTACGCCGAGCCGGTCTTGAGCAGGGCGACGATCTCGGCTCCGCCGTTGCGGGTACGGGTGACGAGCTCGTCGATCTTGTCGGCGGGCAGGACGTCGGACAGCGGCGTCCCGTCCACCGTGCACCGCGAGGGTACGGGCACCATCGTCTCGCCGTGCGAGCCCAGCGTGAGGGTGCGCACGCTGCCGACCGGCACCCCGAGCTCGACGGCCACGGAGTTGGTGAAGCGCGCCGTGTCGAGCATGCCGGCCTGGCCCATCACGCGCGCGTGGGGCAGCCCGGACGCGATCTGGGCGAGGGCCGTCATCTCGTCGAGGGGGTTCGTCACCACGATGATCACGGCGTTCGGCGCGTAGCGCGCGACGCTCTCGCTCACAGGACGGACGATGCCTGCGTTCTTCTCCAGCAGGTCCATGCGCAGCATGCCGGGCTTGCGCGGGAAGCCGGCGGTGATGACGACGACGTCGGAGCCCTCGATGGCCTCGTAGCCCGAACCGTCCGTGCCGGTCGTGACCCCGACCACCGTCGTCTCGAAGCCCTCCACCGGGCGCGACTGGTTCATGTCCAGGGCGAGCCCTTCGGGCTTGCCCTCGACGATGTCGGTCAGCACAACGGTCTCGAAGACGTCGTACTCGGCAAGACGCTGCGCGGTGGTCGAACCGTAGAACCCGGCTCCGACCACGGTGACCTTGCCCGACCTGCTGCCCATGACTACCTCCGCCATCTCTGGTTGACCCACGGGGTCGACACCCCCCGCCAGCCTAGTCATCGGGGTCGGTCACGAGGGTGGGGGTACGACGATCGCCAGCACGAGGGCGGCGACACCGAGCGCGGCGTAGACCAGCACGTCCACCCGACGAGAACGCAGCGCGAGCATGCCTGCCCGTTCGTCGCTGAGCAGGGCGCGCAGCACAGCCGCGGCGCACACAGCGCCTGCCACCAGCAGGGCGCCGGGCCGGAACAGGGCGGCATCCGCCCGTCCCCACCCGACGACGGCCATGAGCACGAGACCGACGGCGATGACGACCATGACCGCCACATAGGCGCCGCTGAGCCGGGGCCACGGTCGCGGTGGCGCCTCGGCCTCGGCCGTCCACTCACCACGACCCCACTCCTCGGCATCGTCGCGGCCGAGCCCCGGGCCGACAGACACGTCAGCCGCCGGCGCGCGGCGACGAGTCACCGGCGGCTGCACGTTCGGCCTGCTCGACCACGTTGGTGAGCAGCATCGCGCGTGTCATCGGTCCGACACCCCCGGGCATCGGTGCGAGGTGACCAGCGACCTCGCGCACACCGGGGTCGACATCTCCCACGAGGCCTGCCTCGGTTCGGGTGATGCCGACGTCCAGCACAGCGGCACCGGGCTTGACCACCTGCGCGGTGACCAGGCCGGGCACCCCGGCAGCCGCCACGACGACGTCGGCGCGATGCAGGTGGGACGCCAGGTCGCGCGTGCCGGTGTGGCAGAGCGTGACGGTCGCGTTCTCGCTGCGACGCGTCAGCAGCAGCCCTAGGGGACGCCCCACGGTGACGCCACGGCCGACCACGACGACCTCGGCACCGTCCAGGGGCACGTCGTAGCGGGAGAGCAGGGTGACGATGCCGCGCGGGGTGCACGGCAACGGGGCCGGCCGCCCCAGCACGAGCCAGCCGAGGTTCGTCGGGTGCAGACCGTCGGCATCCTTGGCCGGGTCCATGCGGGCCAGGACGGCGTTGGCGTCCAGGCCCCTCGGCAGTGGCAGCTGCACGATGTACCCGGTACAGCGCTCGTCCGCGTTCAGGCTGTCGACCGCCTGCTCGACGTCGGCCTGGCTGGCGCCGGAGGGCAGCTCGACCTGGATGCTCGCGATGCCCACCTCGGCACAGTCACGGTGCTTGCCCGCGACGTAGGCCCGGCTGCCCGGGTCGTCCCCGACCAGCACCGTCCCGAGCCCGGGCACCACGCCGCGCGCCGCGAGCCGGGCGACCCGCTCGCCGAGGTCTCGCTTGACCTCGGCTGCGGTGGCCCTGCCGTCCAGGATCGTGGCGCTCACGGCCACATCCTGGCACGCGCCCCAGTCAGTGGAAGAAGTGCCGAGTGCCTGTCAGGTAGAGCGTGACCCCCGCCCGTCGGGCGGTGGCGATGACGTCGTCGTCCCGGACGGACCCACCCGGCTGCACGACGGCGCTGACCCCCGCGTCGATGAGCACGTCGAGGCCGTCCGGGAAGGGGAAGAAGGCGTCGGAGGCGGCCACCGAGCCGGCCGCCCGCTCGCCCGCGCGGCTCACCGCCAGCCGTGCCGAGTCGACCCGGTTGACCTGCCCCATACCGATGCCGACCGCGGCACCGCCGTGAGCCAGCAGGATCGCGTTCGACTTCACCGACCGGCAGGCCCGCCATGCGAAGGCGAGGTCGGCCAAGGTTGCCTCGTCCGCCGCCTCGCCGGCAGCCAAGGTCCACGACGGGGGCGCGTCACCGGGAGCCTCGATCGTGTCGCGCTGCTGCAGCAGCAGGCCACCGCTGATCGGACGCCACTCCGGCGTCGCACGGTCGGGCGGTGCCACGACCAGCAGCCGAACGTTCTTCTTGGCCGAGAGGACGGCCAGCGCGTCCGGCTCGAACCCCGGCGCCACCACCACCTCGGTGAACACCTCGGCCACCTGCTCGGCCATCGCCCCGGTCACCGGACGGTTCGCGGCGATGACCCCGCCGAACGCCGAGACGGGATCGGTCGCGTGCGCCAGCGCGTGCGCGGTGGCGATGTCGTCGGCGACGGCCAGACCGCAGGGGTTCGTGTGCTTGACGACGGCGACGGCCGGCGCGTCGAAGTCGTAGGCGGCACGCAGGGCAGCGTCGGCGTCGACGTAGTTGTTGTACGACATCTGCTTGCCGTGCAGCTGCTCGGCACCGGCGAGCCCGGTCGTGTGCGAGCCCACGTACAGGGCCGCCGCCTGGTGCGGGTTCTCGCCGTAGCGCAGGGTGGCGCTGCGCGACCAGGTGGCGCCGACCCAGGACGGGAACGACGGCCGGTCACCGGCCTCGGCGTCGGTGGTGGTGAGGGTGCTCGCCATCCAGGAGGCGACAGCGACGTCGTAGGAGGCCGTGTGCGCGAAGGCCTCCGCCGCGAGCGCTCGGCGTTGGGCCAGCGTGAACCCGCCGGCCGCGAGGGCGTCGATCACGTCGCCGTAGCGCTCGGGCGAGACGACGACGGCCATGCGCGCGTGGTTCTTCGCCGACGCTCGCACCATCGCCGGGCCGCCGATGTCGATCTGCTCGATGCAGTCCTGCGCCTGGGCACCCGAGGCGACCGTCTGGCTGAACGGGTACAGGTTGACCACGAGCAGGTCGAACCCCGCGATGCCGAGCTCGGCGAGCTGGCGGTCGTGGTCGGGCAGGGTGGGGTCGGCCAGCAGCCCCGCGTGGATGGCCGGGTGCAGCGTCTTCACCCGCCCGTCGAGACACTCGGGAAACCCGGTGACCTGCTCGACCGGAGTGACCGGGATGCCTGCCTCGGCGATCCGCGCCGCCGTCGAGCCAGTCGAGACCAGGCTCACCCCTGCCTCGTGCAGCGCCGTCGCGAGCTCGACCAGCCCGGTCTTGTCCGACACGCTCACCAGGGCTCGCCGAACCGGCCTGCGGTCGTGCTCGCCCGGGGTGGGGATGGTGGTCACGGGATCGTCACTCTCCTGCCGTCGATGGTCCAGCCGTCGCGCAGCATCGCCAGTACGACCTGGGGCAGCAGCACCCGCTCGACCTGCTTGATGCGCTCGTGCACGCTGCTCTCGTCGTCCTCGGGCAGCACCTGCACCGCCTGCTGCGCCAGCACGGGGCCGGTGTCGACCCCAGCGTCGACGACGTGCACCGTGCAGCCGGTGACCCGTACCCCGTAGCGCAGGGCGTCGCGCACCGCGTGGGCTCCCGGAAATGCAGGCAGCAGCGCCGGGTGGGTGTTGATGATGCGCTGGGGGAAGCGCTCGAGCACGCCTGGTCCGAGCAGCCTCATGAAGCCCGCCGACACGACGAGGTCGGGCTCGCCGGCTGCGATGGCCTCGGCCAGGTCCGCGTCCCACTCGCTGCGCCGCTGGGGGTCGACGAGAGGCACCACGGTGGCCGACACCCCGGTCCGTGCGGCGCGCTCGAGCACGCCGGCGCCGGGTGTGTCGCAGACCAGGGCGGTGATGCGAGCCAGACCCTCGCTGTGCGCAGCGGCCTCGGCGAGGGCCGAGAAGATGCTGCCCGACCCCGATGCCAGCACGACGATGCGGCCGGGCCGGCTCGCGGCGTCAGGCACGGGCGCTTCTCCAGCACTGGGAGTCAGGGTGGACGAGGCCGGACGAGGCCTGCGATAGGGGAGGATAGTCCGGTGGACGACACCGACGGGGCGGCGGCACCGACCTCGACCCGCCGGGTGGCCGTGGCACTCGCCGTGCTGTCGGTCGCAGCGGTGGCTGCGGCGTTCCTCGCTCCTCCCCTCGGAGCGGTTCTCGGCGTCGTGGCCGTGGTCCGGGCCGTGCTGGCCCGGGCGCTGGTACCGCGGCGAACCCGCCTGGTTGCCATCGCGGCCGGGGTCGTCGCCGTCGTCGTGGGCCTGACCATCACCGCCGCGGCACTGCTGCTGCGCGAGGAGATCACCGAGTACAGCCGGTGCATGCAGGCCGCCAACACCGTTCAGGCCCAGCAGAACTGTCAGGACGCGCTGAACTCGTCGCTGTCGTCCCGGTTGGGTCTGTAGCCGAGCCGACGCCACGTCAGGGCGGTTGCCGTCAGCGCCCCGGACGTGGCGACCAGCACTGCCGTCAGCCCACCGACCACAGCCGGCTCCACACCCGCCCAGGCCAGGTCTCCCGGCCCCATGGGTCCGCTGGCAGCCCAGCCCGCCAGACCGACGAGCGCGGCGGTCACCGCGCCGGCGACACCCGCACCCGCCGCAGGGTGCCATCGCGCCGCGTCCGCACCGAGACCTCGGACGACAAGACCCCCCGCCACGATGCCGGCCAGCAGCCCAGCCGCGGCTCCCACCGCACCCAGCCACGGGGGCACCGACTCCGGCACGATGCCCAGCACCGGGAACCCCGGCAACGGTCCGGGCTGCACCCCCGCGCTGGTCACGCTGACCGTCGTGCCGATGCTCACCCCCGGCCCGACGAGCACGGCCAACGCCCACACGACGAGCGTGGGCAGGTAGGCCAGGCTGAGCAGCGCCAGGGAGAGCAGCCCCGCCGCCCCGGGGTCGATCTGCTCGAGCAGCGAGGTCACGGTGCCGAACGATGTGACCATCGCCGCCGTCAGAGCTGCGGCCGCAGCAGCGACGAGCGTCGCAAGGGCCCCGACCGCAGCGGGCAGCGCGGCTCGCACCCACGGCGGCAGGCCCCGCACGAGTCGGCGCCGCCAGCGAGCGTCGCCGGCCAGCATGCCGACGGTGGCGCCGAGTGTGACAACGAGCCCCGCCCGAGCCGCGGCGTCGCCGGGGTCCACCGTTGCGGCGTCCAGGGTGAGGGAGGCGGCCGCCACCCCCGCCGCCCCGCCCGACACCACGGCCGTGGCCGCGAGCAGCACGGCCACCCGCGTCCCGGTGTGCAGCGCGCACGACTCGGCTGCCCAGAGCCCACCGCGGTAGGCCAGCGCCAGCGTGACCAGCGTCAGCCCGAGGGGCGTCAACCCCCAGAGACCGTCGGGGCCGACGACGGTGGCACCGAGCCCGAGCAACCAGCCGAGGCCCGCCACGCTCAGCGCGTCGACCAACGGCTCGCGGGCACCCGCACCGAGCCAGGCGACGAGCACTGGTGCCGCGACCACACCGAAGCCGGCCACCGTCGTCCAGAGCGCCACAGCGGCACCGGCCACGAGCAGTCGCATCGGACTGGTCGGCCGTGCTTCGTCAGCCGGCCCGTGGCCTCGAGCATCGGTCACGACGGCAGTCACGACCCCATCGTCGCTGTACCGCGCCGTGACACGCCGCAGCACACGCCGCGAGCGGGTCGCGGCAACCGGCCACTACAGCCGTTGCATGACCTCGCGCATCAGTCGGGCCGTCTCGCTGGGGGTCTTGCCGACCTGCACCCCGGCCGCCTCCAGTGCCAGCTTCTTCGCCTGGGCGGTGCCGGCCGAGCCGGAGATGATGGCCCCGGCGTGCCCCATCGTCTTGCCCTCCGGTGCGGTGAACCCGGCGACGTACCCCACCACCGGCTTCGTCACGTGCGCCGCGACGTACTCCGCCGCCCGTTCCTCGGCGTCCCCACCGATCTCGCCGATCATGACGATCGCGTCGGTGTCGGGGTCGGCGTTGAAGGCCTCCAGGCAGTCGATGTGCGTGGTGCCGATCACGGGGTCGCCGCCGATGCCGACACAGGTCGAGAAGCCGATGTCACGAAGCTCGTACATCATCTGGTAGGTCAGCGTGCCGCTCTTGCTGACCAGCCCGATGCGACCCGGCTTGGTGATGTCGGCCGGGATGATGCCGGCGTTGGACGCGCCCGGACTGATCAGGCCGGGGCAGTTGGGTCCGATGATGCGTGTCGTGCCCGCCTGCTGGGCGTAGGCGAAGAACGCCGCGGTGTCGTGCACCGGGATGCCCTCGGTGATCACGACGACGAGCGGCACCTGCGCGTCGATGGCCTCGACGACCGCAGCCTTCGCGAACTTCGGCGGGACGAACACGACGGACACGTCGGCGCCGGTCGCCGCGACGGCTTCGGCGACGGACGAGAACACCGGAACCGTGGCCCCGGCGAAGTCGACCTTCTGCCCGCCCTTGCCGGGCGTCACCCCGCCGACGATCTGGGTACCGGCGGTGATCATGCGCTGGGTGTGCTTGCTGCCCTCAGACCCCGTCATCCCCTGGACGATGACCTTGGACTTCTCGGTGAGAAAGATCGCCACTGCTCAGGCTCCCTGTGCTGCCAGCTCGGCCACGCGGCGCGCGGCTTCGTCCATGGTGTCGACGAGCTCGACGATGTCGTGCTCGGTCTCGGCGAGGATTCGTCGCCCCTCGCGGGCGTTGTTGCCGTCGAGGCGCACCACGAGCGGCTTGTCGATGGTCTCGCCACGAGCCTTGAGCATCTCGATCGCCGCGATGATGCCGTTGGCGACCGCGTCGCAGGCGGTGATGCCGCCGAAGACGTTGACGAACACGCTGCGTACGGCCGGGTCGGACAGGATGATCTCGAGCCCGTTCGCCATCACCTGGGCCGAGGCACCGCCCCCGATGTCGAGGAAGTTCGCGGGGCGGACGCCACCGAACTCCTCCCCCGCGTACGCCACGACGTCGAGCGTGCTCATCACCAGCCCGGCGCCGTTGCCGATGATGCCCACCTCGCCGTCGAGCTTGACGTAGTTGAGGTCCTTCTCCTTGGCGGCCCGCTCGAGGGGGTCGTCGGCCGACTTGTCGACGAACGCCTCGTGCGAGGGGTGCCGGAACGAGGCGTTGTCGTCCAGCGTGACCTTGCCGTCGATGGCCAGCACCCGGTCGTCGGGGGTACGGACCAGTGGGTTCACCTCCACCAGCGTGGCGTCCTCGGCGACGAACACCTCCCACAGCCGCTGCAGCACGTCGACGATGGCGTCCACCACCACCGGTGGTGCGAACGCGGCGAAGTTCGCCGCCTCGACGATCTGGCGCGCCTTGGCCTCGTCCACCCCTGCGAGAGCGTCGACCGGCACCTTCGCCAGAGCGTCCGGACGCTCGACGGCGAGCTGCTCGATCTCCATGCCCCCCTCGGCGCTGGCCATGGCCAGGAAGGTGCGATTGGCCCGGTCGAGCAGGTAGGACACGTAGTACTCCTGCTCGATGTCGGTCGCCTCGGTCACCAGAACCCGGCCGACGATGTGCCCCTTGATGTCGAGCCCGAGAATCGCCTGCGCCTTCTCGGCGGCCTGCTCCGGGCTCTCGGCGAGCTTGACACCCCCGGCCTTGCCGCGACCACCCGTCTTGACCTGCGCCTTCACCACGACGGTGGTGCCGATCTGCTCGGCCGCGGCGCGCGCCGCGTCCACGTCGTCCGCGGTCACTCCGGGCAACCCGGGTACACCGTGAGCTGTGAAGAGCTCCTTGGCCTGGTACTCCATCAGGTCCACGCGCGTCACGTCCTCTGGTCGGCTCGACAGGGTCGACTCCGAGGGTATCCAGCGCGGTCCGGCCGTCGTGCCGCAGGTCGACAGGCCGACCTTCTGGACCGACGAGCGGAGCCCTCCGCAGACGAGCGGTCACCGCGGGTGGCTGAGCGATCGGTGCTGCTGGCGAGTGCGTGGCTGAGCGATCAGTGCTGCCCTGACAGCACCAACGGCTCAGCCATCCATCTGGAAGCGACAGCAGATGCGCATCCATCGGCCGCGACCCGTACCGATCGCTCAGCCATGACGCAGGAGCGCCGCGAGATATGCCGCCTCGATCTCCCGCAGCACTCCGACGGGATCCTCCCTGATGCGCCTGGGGCTGACGGGCAGCACCGTCCACCCCGCCGCCACCAGGCACGACGTCCACCAACCCGGGCAGAGGTAGGTTCATGGCCGGCGGCGGCAGGATCCTCGACGTGCGCAGCAGGTCGAGCAGCTCGCACTCAGGGGCGCTGCGAGCGCCGGCCTGCAGGTCGCGCAGCGTGCGCCGAGCCAGCCGCGACCCGCGTACGGGGCCCTGCCGCACCTCGTCGGCGAGCCGCTCGGTGGTCGTCAGCCCACGCTGGACGGCCTCACACATCAAGGCCCTCACGTCTCGGAGCACGTGGGTGGCCGCGCAGGTGTCGATGACCGCGCGCTCGACCGGAGCGAGGGGCAGCCCTCGCCGCACCACTGCTGTCGGCAGACGACCCGTGCGCACGACCGTGACCGTGGACGGCAGCATGGGGCTCAGCCGCGCAGGCACCAGCACCACCGTCGGCGCGTCGGGCGGCACATAGGTCAGACCGTGCGCCCGACAGGCTGGTGCTCCGCTCACGATCGACTCCGGTCCGGCCGCCAGCAGCAGGGCACGCAGTCTGTGGCGCGGCGCCAACGGCCCGGTGAAGGTCGCGTACACACCTGGCAGCACTCGTTGCCAGGGGCCGCCGGGCCTGGTCGCGTGCCGGATCGCCGCCGCGGTCAGCCCGGCAGCCAGGGCCTGGCGACGGGTGACGAGACCGTCCTGCGCAGATGTGGTCGACGACAGGTGCACACCGGCATGGGTAGCGGACCTCTCGTGCCACGAGCAGGCGTCGCACCCCGCATGGGGACGACACCCTCACCCGGGTCATCGCTGTGGACAGCCCAGGGGTCGGTTAGCCCACGTTGGCAGTCACCCAGTCGACGATCTGCGACGTGGTGGCTCCGGGGGTGAAGACCGCTGCGACACCCATCTGCTGCAGCGCCGGCACGTCCTCGTCCGGGATGATCCCGCCACCGAAGACCACGATGTCGGACGCGCCCTGCTCCGCGAGAAGCTCGGTGACCCGGCGGAACTGCGTCAGGTGGGCGCCGGAGAGCACGGACAGCCCGATGGCGTCGGCGTCCTCCTGCAGCGCGGTCGCGACGATCTGCTCCGGGGACTGGTGCAGCCCCGTGTAGATCACCTCGATCCCGGCGTCGCGCAGGGCACGAGCGACGATCTTGGCGCCACGGTCGTGACCGTCGAGGCCCGGCTTGGCGACGACGACCCTCAGGGGAACCGCCGGCTGCATGAGTCCAGGGTAGTCCGGAACAGGTTTGGCCCGGGGATGCCGTGGGAAGCATCGACCTGTCCGGTCACGGGCTGGTAACGACCGTGGCCGAGCCGTCGCAACACCGGTTGTGGAGGCAGATTTGGTCTGTCGATACCAAACCGTTACCTTTAGACAGTTAGCAAGCGAGGCTATACCGGCAAATCGGACACTCCGACTTCCCGAGTGGCCTCTCACCAGCGAAGGAACCCCATGGCACGCAGCAGACACGGAAAGCACTGCCGTCAGCGGCAGCGACGCTTGCCCCTGCCTGCCGTGGCCGGCACCGCGACCGTCGCCGTCGCACTGGCCGGTTCCCTGTCGATGTCGACCGCCGGCGCAAACATCGGCATCTCCGGCACGACGACCGCTCTGCAGGCCCCCGCTCGGCCCATGGCCACCTCGGTGCCGTCCGACGACGCAGTCGACCCGTTCACCGACATCACCGCGGCCACCGAGTCGCTGACCCTCGCGGTCGAGCAGGCGTCCACCGCCACACACCAGAAGATCCGCGCCGACGAGGCCGAGCAGGAGCGCACGCAGGCCGCCGAACGCGCTGCCCGCGAGGCCGAGGAGCGCGCCCGGCTTGCCGCGATGTACACCAAGCCGCTGGACGGCTACCAGGTCTCCGCGCAGTACGGCGTCCGCGGCTGGATGTGGGCCCGCGGGTACCACACGGGCCTCGACCTGACCGCGAGCTACGGCTCCCCGGTCAAGGCCGTGCACTCGGGCACGGTGACGTATGCCGGCTGGGACGGCGCCTACGGCAACAAGATCGAGATCACGCACTCCGACGGCACCCAGACCTGGTACGCCCACATGTCCGGGCTCGCGGTCTCCGGGGGCCAGGTGACCACAGGTCAGGTCATCGGCTACGTGGGATCGACCGGCAACAGCTACGGCAACCACCTGCACCTCGAGGCACACGCCCCCGGTGGCGGCGAGCTCAACCCCTATACGTGGCTGCAGAGCAAGGGCGTCACGCTGTAGGGCACTTGCTCACAGCTTCTCCACCGGCGCGTAGCGCACGAGCAGCGTCTTGACTCCACCCGACCCGAAGTCGACGCTGACCTGCAGGTCGTCACCTGCGCCGCGGGTGCTCACGACAGTGCCGAGGCCGAACGCGTCGTGCGTCACCTTGTCTCCCGCAGCAAGGTGCACGACCGCGCGCGTGCGCTGCGCCGACCCCGCCCGTGCGCCCGAGCGCGCGCTCGAGCGCCACGACGTCTGCGAGCGAGCCGCCTCCTCCCCCGTGCGCTGCCAGGTGACGAGCTCAGCCGGGATCTCGTCCAAGAACTGCGACGGCGGGTTGTACTGCGGGGCCCCCCAGGACGTGCGCACCGCAGCCCGGGTCAGGTACAGCCGCTCGCGGGCCCGTGTGATGCCGACGTAGGCCAGGCGACGCTCCTCCTGCTGCTCCCTCGGGTCGTCCAGCGACCGCTGGTGCGGGAAGACCCCGTTCTCCATGCCGGTGAGCATCACCACGGGAAACTCCAGGCCTTTGGCCGTGTGCAGGGTCATCAGCGTGACCACCCCGCCGCCCTCGTCGCCGTCCGGGATCTCGTCGGCGTCGGCCACCAGCGACACCTGCTCGAGGAACTCCGTCAGCGTCCCGTCCGGACTTCTCTCCTCGAACTCGCGGGCCACCGCCACCAGCTCGCGCAGGTTCTCGGCCCGGGTGGCGTCCTGCGGGTCGGCCGAGTCGGTGAGCTCGGCCAGGTAGCCGGTTCGGTCCAGCACGTCGGTGAGCAGCGCGGACGGTCCCGTCCCGGACTCGGCGGCGCCGATCCAGCCCTCGAGCATCCCGGTGAACGCCCGCACGGCCGCGACCGAGCGACTCGCCATCGCGGGCACCTCGTCCACGCGTCGCATCGCCTCGACGAACGTCGTGCGCTCACGTTCGGCGAAGGCGTCCAGCAGCGCCTCGGCCCGGTCGCCGATGCCCCTGCGTGGCGTGTTGAGGATGCGCCGCAGCGAGACGGCGTCGGCCGGGTTGCCGATCGCACGCAGGTAGGCAAGTCCGTCCCGCACCTCACGGCGCTCGTAGAAGCGGACGCCTCCGACCACCTTGTAGGGCAGCCCGGTGCGCACGAAGACCTCCTCGAACACGCGCGACTGGGCGTTCGTCCGGTAGAAGACGGCGACGTCGCAGGCGCGGGCCAGTCCCTCGTCGGCCAGCCGGTCGATCTCGTCGGCCACGAACTGCGCCTCTGCGTGCTCGTCGTCGGCGACGTAGCCGACGATGCGCTCCCCGGCCCCGGCATCGGTCCACAAGCGCTTGTCGGGTCGCTTCGGGTTCTTCGCGATCACCGCGTTGGCGGCGGAGAGGATCGTCTGCGTCGAGCGGTAGTTCTGCTCGAGCAGCACCGTGCGAGCGTTCGGGAAGTCGCGCTCGAACTGAAGGATGTTGCGAATCGTGGCGCCACGGAACGCGTAGATCGACTGGTCGGCGTCGCCCACGACGCACAGCTCGCCGGTGGTGCCGACGAGCTCACGCACGAGCACGTACTGGGCGTGGTTGGTGTCCTGGTACTCGTCGACGAGCACGTGGGCGAACCTGCGCCGGTAGTGCTCGGCGACGTCCGGGAAGGCCTGCAGCAGGTGGACGGTCGTCATGATCAGGTCGTCGAAGTCGAGCGCACCCGCCTGTGTCAGTCGTTGCTGGTAGCGCGTGTAGGCCTCGGCGAGCATCCGCTCGGCGTCGGTACCCGCGCGGGCGGCGAACGTCTCGTAGTCGACCAGCTCGTTCTTGAGGTTGCTGACCTGCGCCGAGAACGACCTCGGGGGGTGCCGCTTGGGGTCGAGGTCGAGCTCGCGCACGACCATCGTCATCAGCCGCTGGCTGTCGGCGGCGTCGTAGATGGAGAACGACGAGGGCAGCCCGAAGCGGGTGATCTCGCGACGCAGGATGCGCACGCAGGCGGAGTGGAACGTGCTCACCCACATGTGCCGTCCGCGGGGTCCGACCATCGCGGCGACCCGCTCCCGCATCTCGCCGGCGGCCTTGTTGGTGAACGTGATCGCCAGCACAGCACCCGGATGCACCCCCCGCGCTGCGAGCAGGTAGGCGATGCGCCGCGTCAGCACCCGGGTCTTGCCCGAGCCCGCCCCCGCGACCACCAGCAGCGGGCTGCCCTCGTGCAGCACCGCCTCGCGCTGCGGCGGGTTGAGGTCTGCCAGCAGGTCGGCCAGGTCGGCCTGGACGCCGGACTGGTCGCTGCCGACGGCATCAGCCGGCACCGTGGACGCGGCGGCGCGGGCGGGGGAGCTCATGTCGCCGATCAGGGTACGTGCCACCGCCGACACTCGCCGTCCGCGACGCCCGGCACCCCCAGCCGAACCGGGCCGGTAGCGTGACGCGCGCTCGTACGACACCTGTGGAGGACCGCGCATGACCACCGACACGACCGAGACGGCCGGGACGGACGCGCCCGGCCCGTCGCACACAGACGTCGAGCGGGTGCTGGCGATCACCGCCCACCCCGACGACATCGACTTCGGGTCGGCCGGCACCGTGGCAACGCTCACCGACGCCGGCGTCGCCGTCACCTACTGCGTCTGCACGGACGGGCAGGCCGGCGGCTTCGACCCCGACGTGCCCCGCGAGCGCATGCCGGAGATCCGGCGCACCGAGCAGCGTGCGGCCGCCGAGCTCGTCGGCGTGACGGACGTGCGCTTTCTCGGCCATGTCGACGGCGAGCTCGAGGCGACCCGAGACCTGGTGCGGCAGCTCGTCGCCGTCATCCGCGACGTGCGCCCGCAGCGCGTCATGCTGCCCAACCCCGACCGCTGGTGGGACCGCATCGGAGCCAGCCACCCCGACCACATGGCTGCCGGCGAGGCGGCCATCCGGGCCATCTACCCGTTCGCCCGCAACCCCTTCGCCTTTCCCGAGCTGCTGGCCGACGGGCTCGAGCCCTGGACCGTCGAGGAGGTGTGGGTGATGGCCGTCCCTGACCCCAACACGTTCATCGACGTGACCGACCAGTTCGAGCGCAAGATCGCCGCGATCATGGCGCACCAGTCCCAGCACCCGGAGCCGGACAGCGTGCGTGGCTGGGTGTCGGGCTGGCTCGCCGCCACCGCCGAGAAGGGTGGACTGGGCGAGGGGCGCCTGGCCGAGGCCTTTCGTGCCCACCGCACCGGGTAGTCCCGAACGAGAGATCGACCGCGAGGTCGTCCGTCTGGCCGTCCCGGCTCTCGGGGCACTGCTGGCACCTCCGCTCTTCCTGCTGGCCGATGCCGCGATCGTCGGCCGGCTGGGGGCTGCGCCCCTGGCGGGCCTCGGTCTGGCCGGCATCGTCGTCACCACCGTCACGAACCTCTCGATCTTTCTCGCCTACGGCACCACGGGGTCGGTGGCGCGGCTGCTGGGTGCGGGTCGACGGGCGGCGGCGGTGCGGCACGGGGTCAGCGCGCTCTGGCTGGGCGCGGCCATCGGTGTGGTCGCCGCCGTCGCCGGGCTGCTGGTGACCGACCCGGTGCTTGCCGCGTTCGCCGCACCCGCCGAGGCGACGGAGCAGGCGGCTGCCTACCTGCGCATCGCCTGGCTGGGGTTGCCGGCCCTGCTGGTGTCGCTGGCCGCGACCGGGGTGCTGCGCGGGCTGCAGAACACCCGCACGCCCCTGCTCGTCGCCGGGTGCGGGGCCGCGACGAACGTCGTGCTCAACGTTGTGCTGGTGCTGGGGCTCGGTCTCGGCATCGAGGGTGCGGCCCTGGGCACCGTGGTGACCGAGGTCGCGATGGCCGTCTGGCTCGCAGCCGTCGTTGCTGCCGACGCCGGTCGGCACCGGGTCGGCTGGACCCCGCACCTGGTCGACGTCGTGTCGTCCTGGCGCACCGGATGGCCGCTGCTGCTGCGTACCGTCATGCTGCGTGTCGCGCTGCTCGCCGCGACCGCTGCCGCTGCTCGCCTCGGTACGCAAGCACTGGCCGCCCACAACGTGGCCTACGTGGTGTGGGGCCTGCTGGCACTCGCGCTCGACGCGCTCGCGATCGCCGCGCAGGCCCTCGTCGGCAAGTATCTCGGCGGCGGCGACCCCCGTGCCGTGCGGGTGCTCACGACTCGGCTCGTGCGTTGGGGACTGCTGGCCGGCACGGCACTCGGCCTGCTGACCGCCGCGGCAGCGGTGCCGCTTGCCCCTCTGTTCACCGACGACCTCGAGGTGCGTCGCCTGCTCGTGGTGGCGCTGCTCGTGGTCGCTGCGCTGCAGCCGCTCGCCGGATGGGTGTTCGTGCTGGACGGCATCCTCATCGGGGCCGGTGACGGGCGCTACCTCGCGGTCGCCGGACTGGTCTCCACGGCGGCGTTCCTGCCGCTCGTGGCACTCGCCGTCGAGGTCGGTGACAGCCGCGGCCCTGCCGCCGGCATCGTCGCGCTGTGGCTGGCCATGGGCGGCTGGGTCGCCGCGCGAGCCGCCACGCTGGCACCTCGGGCTCGGTCGGCACGGTGGCTCGTGCTCGGGGCCGCCGCGTGAGCTACCAGAGAACGGCGACGACCACGTTGACGATGGAGAGCCCGCCGATGATGAAGTACAGGCCGTCCGGAATACCGGGCTTGCGCCGGTTCACCCAGACCAGCAGCAGGACGACCGCCGAGATCACCAGCTTCGTCGTGATCTTGGCGTAGTCGTACTCGCGGTCGAGCACGGCCTCACCGAGGCCGACGATGATCAGACCGGTCAGCAGCTGCGTCAGGGCACCGTGCAGCATCGCCGGGTTGACCAGCCGCTCGCCGCGAGCCCGCATCTGCACCAGCCAGCCACCGATGAGGCTGGCGAGCCCGAGGAAGTGCAGCACCACTACCAGGTCGTAGACGATCTCCACGGTGACGAGCCTACTGACAGGGCACGGTGAGCCACGTCAGGCCGGCCTGCCGGCTTCCCGGTGCGCCACCACCCGCGTGTCGTCCACGACGTGGCCATCGGCTCTGGTCAGGGGCCACCCCGCGGTGCACCATGCAACCAGGTGCACGCACCGAGGGGGTGGCATGTCCCAGCGTCCCGACAGCAGCGTCGAGTCGGCTCGACTCCTGGAGTGGATCGAGCAGCTGCCCGACGTGGCGTCCCGGCTGCGACGGGAGCCGCCGGACCGGGTGCTCGTGCTCGGTTGCCGCGACGGCACCGACGCACTCGACCTGGCCGGCTCGTTCCCGAACCTCACCGTCTACGGCATCGACTCCGACGTCGAGGCGGTTCGCGCCGCGCAGCAGGCCGGGCAGCGCAGCCCGACCCGCGACCGCGTGCTGTTCCTGCACGACTCCGAGACCGACCCCCGCCTGCAGATGACCTTCGACCTCGTCGTCGCGGTCGGCCTGCTCACCGATCCGGTGCGCGCCGCAGGTGGCGGCGCCGCCACGACCGGCGTCGCCCAGGCCGTCTGGCTGCTGGCCCGTCTGGTCGCGGACGGCGGCCTGGCCATGATCGACTCACCGGTGCCGCTGACGGCCGACCTGGTCTCGCAGGCTGGATTCGCCCACGTGTCACCCGTGGGCACGTCGAGGCACGGCTGCCCGGTCTATCTGCTGCGCCGGTGAGCCCGCGCTACTCCCACTCGATCGTGCCCGGGGGCTTGCTGGTCACGTCCAGGACGACTCGGTTCACCTCGCGCACCTCGTTGGTGATGCGCGTGGAGATGCGCTCGAGAAGCGCTGCGGGAAGGCGTGCCCAGTCCGCTGTCATCGCGTCCTCGCTGACCACCGGACGCAGCACCACCGGGTGCCCGTAGGTGCGGCCGTCCCCCTGTACGCCGACCGAGCGCACGTCGGCGAGCAGCACGACGGGGAACTGCCAGATGTCGCGGTCCAGCCCCGCCGCGGTCAGCTCCTCGCGCGCGATCGCGTCGGCGGCACGCAGCGTCGCGAGCCGATCGGCGTCGACGGCCCCCACGACACGGATCGCCAGCCCGGGTCCGGGGAACGGGTGCCGCCAGACGATCTGCGCGGGCAGCCCCAGCTCCTCCCCGACGGCTCGCACCTCGTCCTTGAACAGGGTGCGCAGGGGCTCGACGAGCGAGAACTCGAGGTCGTCGGGCAGCCCGCCGACGTTGTGGTGGCTCTTGATCGTGGCCGTGCCGCTGCCGCCGCCGGACTCCACCACGTCCGGGTAGAGGGTGCCCTGCACCAGATACTCCACGGCTTGTCCCGCCTCGCCCGCTGCCGTCACGACGTCGGCGGCGGCCTGCTCGAAGACGCGGATGAACTCCCGGCCGATGATCTTGCGCTTGGTCTCAGGGTCCGACACGCCCGCGAGGGCCTGCAGGAACCGCTCCTGGGCGTCCACGACGACCAGCTCGACACCGGTCGCTGCGACGAAGTCACGCTCGACCTGGTCGGCCTCCCCCTCCCGCAGCAGCCCGTGGTCGACGAACACGCACGTGAGCTGGTCGCCCACCGCCCGCTGGACGAGCGCGGCAGCCACTGCGGAGTCCACCCCGCCGGACAGGCCGCAGATCAGCCTCGCCGACCCCACCCGCGAGCGGATCTCGGCGACCTGCTCGTCGACGATCGTCGACGTGGTCCACGTCGGGCGAGCGCCCGCCACGTCGTAGAGGAAGTGCTCCAGCACGCGCTGGCCGTGCTCGGAGTGCATCACCTCCGGGTGCCACTGCACACCGGCGAGGCGTCGTGCCGTGTCCTCGAACGCCGCCACGGGGGCCCCCGCGGTGCGGGCGAGCGGACGCAGCCCGTCAGGCGCTCGGGTGACCGCGTCCCCGTGGCTCATCCACACGTCGAACCCGCCGGGCAGACCGGCAAGCACGGTGCCGTGCAGGTCGACCTCGAGCCTGGTACGTCCGAACTCCGACAGGCCTGTGCGCTCGACCTCACCACCGAGCGCCCGCGCCATCGACTGGAAGCCGTAGCAGATGCCGAACACCGGCACACCGGCCTCGAACAGCGCCGGATCGGTCGACGGAGCGCCGTCGGCGTAGACGCTGGACGGGCCCCCGGACAGCACGACCGCTGTGGGCTGCCGCGCCAGCATCTGCTCGACAGGCATCGTGTGCGGCACGATCTCGGAGTAGACGCGTGCCTCACGCACACGCCGGGCGATGAGCTGGGCGTACTGGGCGCCGTAGTCGACGACGAGGACGAGGTCGTGCGCGGTCACCGGCGAAGTCTAGGCTTCGGCCGTGACGATCTACTCCCTCGACGAGATCGCCGGCGTCGCTGGGGTACCACCACGCACGATCCGGTTCTACCAGGCCAGCGGGTTGCTGCCCAAGCCGCGGCGTCAGGGGCGCTCGGCGGTGTACGACGACGACCACCGGCAGCGGCTCGAGCTCATCAGTGACCTGCGCAGCCGCGGCCTGAAGCTCGACGCGATCCGTGACATGGTCGACGCCGGGTCGCTCGGCAAGGCACCTGTGGTCGCCCTGCTCGGACCGGACGCGGCCAGCGAGCGATGGCTGACCGAGGCGTCGAGGACGTTCGATGCTGCAGGGCTCGCGGAGTTTCTCGGCGAGGCCAACCTCGACCTGCTGCCCGACCTCGTCGACGCGGGCTACCTGCACAAGGTGTCCACCCCCGACGGAGTGCGCTGGCACGCCGACGACCTGCCGCTGCTGCGCGGGGCCCTGCAGCTGTCGGAGATGGGCACCGACGTGGCGCTCAGTGCTCGCGGCCGCGACCTGATGCGTCGTCGTATCCGAAGCATGGCCGAAGACCTGGTGAGCATGTGGTTGGCAGAGTCGGGACGCGGCTACGCCGGTGAGGGCACGGCGGACGAGGTCGCCGTCACCATCGACCGCGTCCGGGCGATCGCCTGGCAGTCGGCTGCCCACATCACCGCCCAGGAGATCGAGAGGGCCGCAACCCGGGCCGCTGACCAGCAGCACCGGGTCGCCTCCGACGCGCCACCGTCTGGCTGACGAAACTCGTTTCCCTTCGACCGGGCTGCGAACCTACCGTGGCCCCTTGTGCGCGACCTGCCCCTGACCGATCCGGGCACACCCGACCTGCGCAGCGCCGAGCGCTTTCTGTGGTGGGTGGCCCGGGGCCAGTGGCGTGCCCTGATGGTGGGCGTGGCCTGGGGAGTCGCATGGATGGGTGCGCAGGCACTGGTGCCTGGTGCGCTGGGGGCGGGTGTGCAGACCGTGGTCGATGCCGACCCCGGGGGCGCGCTGCGCTGGGGGCTGGTGGTGCTGGCCCTGGGCGCCGTCCAGGCCTTCGCGGGGATCATGCGGCACCGCGCGGCCGTGACCAACTGGCTGACGGCGGCGTCGCGCACCCAGCAGCTGGTGGCCCGGCGCGCGAGCGACCTCGGTGGAGACCTGTCCGCGCAGGTGTCGACGGGTGAGGTCGTGACCGTCACGGCCAACGATGTCGAGCGGATCGGCTCGGCCTTCGATGTGACGGCCCGTTTCGCCGGTGCCATCGTGTCGTTCCTCGTCGTCGCGGTGCTGCTGCTGCGCTCGTCGGTGACGCTCGGCCTCATCGTGCTGATCGGGGTGCCCCTGCTGTCGGCTGCCGTCGTCCCCCTGGTGCGCCCTCTGGAGCGGCGCGAGGCTGTGCAGCGCGAGCGCATCGGCCTGGCCAGCGCACGCGCCGCCGACACCGTGGCGGGGTTGCGGGTGCTGCGTGGCATCGGGGGCGAACAGCTGTTTCTGACGCGCTTCGCCGAGGCGTCCCAGAACGCCCGCGAGGCCGGCGTGCACACCGCTCGTGTGCGGTCCGTGCTCGACGCGCTGCAGGTCGCGCTACCAGGGGCGCTGGTCGTGGTGGTGACCGGGCTCGGTGCCCAGCAGGTCGCGGCGGGGACGCTGCAGACCGGCACGCTGGTGGCGTTCTACGGCTACACCGCGTTTCTCGTGCTGCCCCTGCGAACCCTCACCGAGGCGGCCGAGAAGGCGACCGCCGCCCGAGTGGCGGCGCGCCGCGTCGTCCGGGTGCTGTCTCTGCAGCGGCTTCGTGCCGAACCGACCCCCGGGGCCGTCGAGCCGGGTGCGGGCGACCTGGTCGACCCGGTCAGCGGCCTCGTGGTGCCCCCCGGTCGCTCGATCGGCATCGTCAGCGCCGACCCTGCCAGCGCGGCTGCGCTGGCCCGGCGCCTCGGCGACGTGCGAACCACCGAGCACCCCGGCCCGCCACCCACCACGCTCGGCGGCGTCGCCCTGGCCGACCTGCCCACGCAGGTGGTGCGTCGGCGTGTGCTCGTGCAGGACACCGACCCCGTGCTGCTGTCGGGCACCGTGGCCTCGTTGCTCGACGTGCCACGCAGCGGCCGCATCTCCGCGGAGCGAGCGATCGCCGGGTCGTGCTCGCAGGACGTGCTGGACGGGCTCGGTGGCTTCACCGGTGAGCTGCCTGAGCGTGGTCGGTCGCTGTCGGGAGGCCAGCGCCAGCGGCTGGCCCTGGCCCGCTCGCTGCGGGCCGACCCTGACGTCCTCGTGCTCGAGGAGCCGACCAGCGCCGTGGACGCCCACACCGAGGCAGCGATCGCCGAGTCGATGGCGGCGCTGCGCCGGGGCCGGACGACAGTGGTCAGCACGGCCAGCCCTCTCGTGCTGAGCGCTCTGGACGAGGTCGTGCTGCTCGAGGGCGACCGGGTGGTCGCTCGTGGTACGCACGGCGAGCTGATGGCTGACGCCCGCTACCGCGTCGTCGTGACCAGGGAGGACTCATGAGGACGCCCCCGGCGCCCAGCGAGGACGCCACACGGGTGCACCGCCTGCCGGTGGCTTCGCGCCCCACGATGCGGGCCGAGGTACGCATGCTTCTTCGCCGCCACCGTCGCACCGTGCTGCTGGTGGTGGCGATCCACGGCATCGCCGTGCTGGCGGGCCTGGTCGGCCCGCAGGTGCTCGGCTCGCTGGTCGAGCAGCTCGGCGTCGGTGAGGTGACGTCGCTGGGCTGGCTCATCGGCGGGTTCGCGGTCGCCGTCGCCGTGCAGACGCTGGCCACCCGGGCATCGCGGCTGCGAGCGAGCATCCTGGGTGAAGCCGTGCTGGCCGACCTGCGCGAAGACTTCCTGCGTCGTGCCGTCGACCTGCCCCCGGGCGAGGTCGAGCGTGCTGGTACCGGCGACTTGGTCACCCGGTCGACCACCGACGTCGACCGTCTCACCTGGGCCGTCCGCCATGCCGTGCCGGAGATCGCCATCGCACTGGTCAGCGTGCTGGTCATCGGTGGCGCCCTGGTCGTCACCGCGCCTCCGCTCGCTCTGGCCTGGGTGCTGGCGCTGCCGCCGATCGTCGCGGTGTCGCGCTGGTACTTCAGGCGGGCACCGCAGGCGTACCGCTCCGAGATGGGCGCCTACGCGTCCGTCAACGCGGTCGTCGCCGAGGGCGTGGACGCGGGGAGGACGATCGAGGCGTACCGGCTCGGGGAGTCGCGGGTGGCGTTCACCGACCGCAAGGTGGGCGAGTGGTTGGACTGGGAGCGGTACACGCTGTTCCTGCGGTCGGTGTTCTTCCCGTCCGTCGAGTCGGCCTACGTGCTGCCGCTGGCCGTCGTGGTCGGCCTGGGCGGGTGGCTCGTCGCCGACGGGCGCATCAGCATCGCCGCGTTCACCGCGGCCGTGCTCTACACGCAGATGCTCATCGAGCCGGTCGACCTCGTGCTGATGTGGTTCGACGAGCTGCAGGTGGGGCAGGCGTCGCTGGCTCGCCTGCTGGGTGTGGCCGAGGTGACGGCACCCCCGACCGACCCCGAGGCACGCCCGCGTGACGAGCACCTCGACGCGCACGACGTGCACTTCGGGTACCGAGACGACCAGGACGTGCTGCGCGGCATCGACCTCGGCGTCGTCCCGGGCGAACGCCTGGCGGTGGTCGGACCGTCCGGGGCGGGCAAGAGCACCATGGCGCGTCTGCTGGCCGGGATCCACCCGGCCCGGTCCGGGCAGGTGCGCCTCGGCGGCGCCGACATCTCGCTCATGCCAGCCGAGCGGATCCGCCGCCACGTCGTGCTGGTCACCCAGGAGCACCACGTGTTCGTCGGCCCGCTGCGGGACAACCTGCTGCTGGCCAACCCCGAGGCCGCCGACGACGACCTGTGGCGCGCCCTCGACGTCGTCGGCGCAGGGCCGTGGGCCCGCGCTCTGGACGGTGGGCTCGACGCCGAGGTGGGGTCGGGAGGGGTCTCACTGGCACCGTCCCAGGCGCAGCAGGTAGCGCTCGCTCGGCTGGTGGTGGCCGATCCGCACACGCTCATCCTCGACGAGGCGACGTCGCTGCTCGACCGTCGAGCCGCGCGGTCGCTCGAGCAGTCGCTGGCGCGCGTGCTCGACGGACGCACGGTGGTGTCGATCGCCCACCGGCTGCACACGGCGCACGACGCCGACCGGGTGGCTGTGGTCGAGAACGGCCGGATCAGCGAGCTGGGCAGCCACGACGAGCTCGTGGCCGCCGGCGGCTCCTACGCGGCGCTGTGGACGTCGTGGCAGGGCGAGCAGGCGGCCTCGCCCTGACGGGCGCGCTCAGACAGGCAGACGCAGTGCCCCCGGAGCATCGGCGGGGACGACGGGCGACTTCGGCTCGACAGGCGCCACCCGCCGGTAGTCGGCCCCCAGCGGGGGACGGGCGTCGTCCTGGCCCTTGTTGGGCCAGAACGACATCGCCCGCTCCGCCTGCGCGGTGATGGTCAGCGACGGGTTCACCCCGAGGTTGGCCGAGACAGCCGAGCCGTCGGTGACGTGCAGCCCGGGGTGGCCGTACACGCGGTGCCAGGGGTCGATCACACCCGTGCTCGCCGAGTCACCGATGACGGCGCCACCCAGGATGTGCGCCGTCATCGGGATGTCAGCGACCTCGGGCCACGAGCCCCGGGGGTGTCCGCCCAGGTGCTCAGCCAGCAACCGGGTCGCCCGGTGCCCCGCCGGGATGTAGGACGGGTTGGACTCACCGACACCCTCGCTCGTCACCAGACGCGCCCGTCCCGTCAGCGACCTGTCGAGCGAGACCGTGAGGGAGTTGTCGCGCGACTGCATGACGAGCACGACGAACATGCGTTCCGACCCGCGGTAGACCCACGGCACACGCCAAGCCTGGCTCGGGTCGCGCGCCAGCTCGGACAGGAACCGCCGCCACCGCGGGGGCCCGGTCTCGCCGGGCTCGTTGCCCTCGACCAGCAGCGACCCCAGCATGAGCATCGCGTTCGCGCCCTTGGCGAACCGAACGGGCTCGACATGGGTCTCGTGGTCGGGGTGGAAGGACGACGAGATGGCCACGCCCCGGCTGTGATCGACGCTGGTGTCGCCGCCGTCCACCCCGAGGAGCGCCTCGCTGTTGGTGCGGAACAGGTGACCGAGGCGATCGGACACGGCGGGGAGGTGCCCCTCGTCGCGCATCCGCAGCAGCAGACGCTGCGTACCCATCGTGCCTGCGGCGAACACCACCTGCTCCGCCGTCACCGTCCGGCGAGCACCGCGTCCACGCGCATCCGTGCGACGGAGGTCGACGTGGTAGCCACCGCCGTCCGCCGGGCGGACTGCATCGACCGTCGTCAGGGCGACGATGCGGGCGCCCTGCTGCTCAGCGAGGTACAGGTAGTTCTTGACCAGGGTGTTCTTGGCTCCCACCCGGCACCCGGTCATGCATCCGCCACAGAACGTGCACGTCGTGCGGGTCGGGCCCGCGCCCCCGAAGTACGGATCGGCGACCTCACGGCCGGCCTCGTCCCCGAAGAGCACCCCTACCGGGGTTCGCCGGAACGTGTCACCGACGCCCATCTGCTCTGCCACGGCAGCGAAGGCCTCGTCCGCTGGAGTCATCTGGGGGTTCTCCTCGACGCCCAGCATTCGAGTGGCCTGGTCGTAGTACGGCGCGAGCTCGTCTTCCCAGTCCGTGATGTGCCCCCACTGCCGGTCGCGGTAGAACGGCCGAAGCGGGCGGTAGAGCGTGTTGGCGTAGACCAGCGAGCCACCTCCGACGCCGGCGCCCGAGAGCACCATGACGTGCTTGAGGAGGTCGATGCGCTGCAAGCCGTAGGCGCCGATGGCAGGTGCCCACAGATAGTTGCGTGCGTCCCAGTTGGTCTTCGGGAAGTCCTCGTCACGCCACCGCCGACCGGCCTCCACGACCAGCACGCGGTAGCCCTTCTCGACCGCGCGCAGCGCGGCCACCGACCCCCCGAACCCGCTTCCGACGACGACGACGTCCCAGTCGGCCCGGTTCTCAGCCATGCACGGTCACCTCAACCCGTTGGAAGTCCTTGACCTCGGTGTAGCCGGTCGTCGCCATCGCCCGTCGCAGCGCCCCGACCAGGTTCATCGACCCGTCCGCGGTCTGCGACGGACCCACCATGATCTGCTCCAACGTCCCGGCCGTACCGACCCACACCCGTTCTCCACGCGGCAGCTGGTGGTGCCAGGCCTCCGCTCCCCAGTGCCAGCCCCGTCCCGGGGCCTCGACCGCGCGAGCCAGCGGAGAACCGATCATCACCGCGTCCGCCCCACACGCTATGGCCTTCGGGATGTCTCCGGACCTGCCGATGGACCCGTCCGCGATCACGTGCACGTAGCGGCCGCCCGACTCGTCCAGGTAGTCCCGCCGTGCGGCCGCCACGTCGGCGACCGCGCTGGCCATCGCGACCGACACCCCGAGCACCGAACGCGTCGTCCCACCTGCCCCGCCGCCGAAGCCGACGAGGACGCCGGCTGCGCCGGTACGCATCAGGTGCAGGGCAGCCTGGTAGGTCGCGCACCCCCCGACCACCACGGGCACGTCGAGCTCGTAGATGAACTGCTTGAGGTTCAGCGGCTCGGTCTGGCCGGACACGTGCTCGGCCGACACCGTCGTGCCCCGGATCACCAGGATGTCCACGCCCGCGGCCAGCACCGCCTTGTGCAGCGCCAGCACCCGCGGGGGCGACAGGGCCGCGGCCACGGTGATGCCCTCGGCGCGGATCGCCGCGATGCGCTCGGAGATCAGGTCGTCGCGGATCGGAGCCGCGTACAGCTGCTGCAGCCGCTTGGTCGCCGCGCGCGTGTCGAGCTCGGCGATCTCGGCCAGCAGGGGCTCCGGGTCGTCGTAGCGCGTCCACAGGCCCTCGAGGTCGAGCACCGGCAGCCCACCGAGGCGCCCGATCGTCACGGCGGTCGCCGGGGAGACCACCGAGTCCATCGGCGCCGCCATGATCGGCGTGTCGAAGCGGTAGGCATCGATCTGCCAGGCCGTCGAGACCTCCTCGGGGTCGCGGGTACGACGGCTCGGGACGATGCCCACGTCGTCGAAGTGCCAGCCCTGCCGGCCTCGCTTGCCGCGTCCGATCTCGACCTCTGCCACGGCCGTCCCCCTATCGCGGGCTGTAGTTCGGTGCCTCGGTGGTCATCTGGACGTCGTGCGGGTGGCTCTCCTGCAGCCCCGCCGCCGTGATGCGGACGAAGCGCCCACGGGTCTGCAGCTGCTCCACCGTCGGCGCGCCGACATAGCCCATGGCTGCACGCAGGCCACCGACGAGCTGGTGGGCGACCGCGGCCAGCGGCCCGCGGTAGGGCACCTGGCCCTCGACGCCCTCCGGCACCAGCTTGTCCTCACTGAGCACATCGTCCTGAAAGTAGCGGTCTCGCGAGTACGACCGACCGGCGGCCGAGCCGTCGGCCGCACCCGCTGCGCCACGCGAGCGCATCGCACCGAGCGACCCCATGCCGCGGTAGGTCTTGTACTGCTTGCCGCTGATGAACACCAGGTCGCCGGGGCTCTCCTCGCACCCGGCCAGCAGCGACCCGAGCATCACCGAGTCGGCGCCGGCGACCAGCGCCTTGGCGACGTCACCGGAGTACTGCAGCCCGCCGTCCCCGATCACCGGCACGCCGGCCGGACGCGCGGCGCGCGCGGCCTCGAAGATCGCCGTGACCTGCGGCACGCCCACCCCAGCCACGACGCGGGTGGTGCAGATCGAGCCCGGGCCGACACCGACCTTGATGCCGTCGGCGCCCGCGTCGACGAGGGCCTGTGCTCCCTCGTAGGTGGCGACGTTGCCGCCGACGACGTCGACATCGGGCAGCTCGGCCTTGAGCGCCGACACCATGTCGAGCACCGACCGGGAGTGCCCGTGCGCGGTGTCGACGACGATCAGGTCGACCCCCGCCTGCGCCAGGGCGTGTGCCCGCTCGCGCGCGTCGGCCCCCACACCCACGGCGGCACCGACCCGCAGCCGGCCCCGGTCGTCCTTGGTGGCCAGCGGGAACGCCTCGCGCTTGACGAAGTCCTTCAGGGTGAACAGTCCGGTGAGCCGCCCGGACGGGGCGACCAGAGGCAGCTTCTCGACCTTGTGCCGGCGCAGCAGCGCCATCGCGTCGTCCGGAGAGATGCCCTCGGGGCCGGTGACCAGCGGCATCGTCGTCATCACCGCCGACACGGGACGGTTGCGGTCGGTCTCGAACCGCATGTCGCGGTTCGTGATGATGCCCACGAGCATGCCCTGCTCGTCCACGACTGGCGCCCCCGAGATGCGGTAGCGCCCGCACATCTCGTCCACCTGCGCGATCGTGGCGTCGGGGCGAACCGTCACGGGATCGCTGACCATGCCCGCCTCGGACCGCTTCACGAGGTCGACCTGGGCCGCCTGGGCCTCGATCGGCAGGTTGCGGTGCAGCACGCCGATGCCGCCCTGGCGGGCCATGGCGATGGCCATCCGCGCCTCGGTCACGGTGTCCATCGCGGAGGAGACCAACGGGATGGCCACCTGGATGCGCCGCGACACCCGACTCGCGGTGTCGACCTGGCTGGGGATGACGTCGCTCGCGCCGGGCAGCAGCAGGACGTCGTCGTAGGTGAGGCCGGTGGGCGGATCGAGCAGCGTCATGACGCCGTCATGCTAGACGCCCCGGCACCCGGCTCCGGCGCCGACCGCACGCCTCAGGCGCCGACGGACCGGGCCATGATCGACACAGCCTCCGACAGGTCGTGCACGGCCACGACTCGATGACGTGGTGCCCAGCGCTCCGGGTGAGGCGGCCACCCGGGTCCCGCCACGGCGATGACCGGGGCAGGGCGGATCTCGGGCAGGGTGGCCAGCTGTCGTGGGTCACCGGTGTGGGGGCGTTGCGCCCACAGGAACACCCCTGCCGGCCCCACCCGGCGGATCGCCGAGCCCAGAGCGTCGGTCGGCACCCTGGCACCGAGAACCCGCGTGGCCACGTGCCGTTCGGCCAGCGCCGCCGAGACGGCGTGCAGCGGCAGGGAGTGCTGCTCCTCCTCGGCGCACGCCAGCAGGATCGGCCGGGTGTTGACCGGGCTGGCGGTGAAGCGCTCCACGTGGTGGCGCAGCACACCGAGGACGCATTCGGACACGAGGTGCTCCACGTCCACTCCCTGACCGGTACGAGCCCAGCGCTGCCCGATGGTGGCCAGGGCCGGGACGACCAGGGAGTCCCAGGTGGCGATCACACCTCGACGCTCCAGCGAGTCTCGCAGGATCATGCTCACCGACTGCGAGTCCAAGCCGTCGGCAGCCTTGAGCAGGCCTCGCACCTTGTCCTCGGCGCGAGCCATCGGGACGACGGTGGGCCGCGTGCTGCCGACCTCGGTCGGCGCGTCCAGCGACACCCGGGGCAGCTCGGACTCGTCGGTGGCCAGGGCAATACGTGCTGCCTCGCCGGCCGAGACCCCTTCCATGGTCAGTCGGCGCATCAGCTCGAGCCGGGCCAGGTCGACCATGGAGTAGCGCCGGTGCGTGCCCGCCTGGTGCTGGGACGGCCCGAGACCGTGACGGCGGTCCCACGTGCGCAAGGTGGTCGGCGAGACCCCCAGGCGGCGGGCGACGGTGGCGACCGTCAAGGTCGCATCGTGCGCCGCGGGGCTGTGGGACTCGGTGAGGGACATGGCGCGATTGTTGAACCGATTCGCCGCCGCCGCATCTCGACCCGCCGATGGGAGTGACCAGCAGAGTCGAGAAGTAACCGTTTCGTAAACGATTCATCAGGGGTCTTGAACCGTTTGTGAATCGTTTCTAGTGTTCTGTGCATCCGATCGGACCGTCGATCGGGAACAACAGATGACCAGATCGGCTTGACGTACCTGAGGAGTGACCATGGCTGACATCTCTCGCCTTCCCGGACCGATCGCCGACATCTGGGACTGGCAGTTCGACGGGGCGTGCCGCCGCGCCGACCCCGACCTTTTCTTCCACCCCGAGGGAGAGCGCGGGCCGCGCAAGGCGGCCCGTGACGCCGCAGCCAAGGCCATCTGTGCCAGCTGCCCTGTCCTTGCCCAGTGCCGCGAGCACGCGCTGACGGTGCGCGAGCCCTACGGAGTGTGGGGTGGCCTCACCGAGGACGAGCGCGAGGCGATCTACGCCGGCGAGCAGACCGTGCCGTCGTTGGTCTCGGTCGCCAGCTGAGCCGGTCGCAGCACGACTCACACAGAGCAGAGGGGCCCGGGCGTCATGCCCGGGCCCCTCTGCTGTGCACGGCGTCGATCGACGTCGCTCGTCAGTGCCCGTGACCGTGGCCGTGACCGGTGCTCGCCGGCTCCGGCGGCTTGGGCTTGTCGGCGACCAGCACGTCGGTCGTCAGCAGCATGCCCGCGATCGACGCCGCGTTCTGCAGCGCCGAACGTGTCACCTTGACCGGGTCGATGATGCCGGCGGCGACCATGTCGACGAACTCGCCCGTGCGGGCGTCGTACCCGGTGCCCAGCTGCTGCTCACGCACCTTGATCGCCGTCACCGCACCGGACACGCCGGCGTTCTCGGCGATCCAGTGGACCGGTACCGAGAGCGCGCCCGCGACCAGACGCACCCCGGTCGCCTCGTCACCCGTGCGCCCGAGGTCGTCGGACAGCACCGACAGCGACTGCGCAAGGGCCGTGCCTCCTCCGGCGACCACACCCTCGTCGATGGCAGCCCGAGTGGCGGACACCGCGTCCTCGACCCGGTGCTTCTTCTCCTTCATCTCGACCTCGGTGGCTGCGCCGACCCTGATGACGCCGACACCGCCGGACAGCTTCGCGAGCCGCTCGGACAGCTTCTCGGAGTCCCAGGACGACTCGGTCGTCTCGATCTCGGCACGGATCTGGTCGACGCGGGCGGCGATGGCATCGGGGTCGCCGGCACCGTCGACGAGGGTCGTGGTGTCCTTGGTCACCACGACCCTGCGCGCGGTGCCGAGCACCTCGAGCCCAACCGACTCCAGGGACAGGCCGACCTCCTCGGCCACGACCTGTCCCCCGGCGACAGTGGCCATGTCAGCCAGCATCGCCTTGCGTCGGTCACCGAACCCTGGCGCCTTGACCGCGACGCTGGTGAACGTGCCACGGATCTTGTTGACGACCAGCGTCGACAGGGCCTCGCCCTCGACGTCCTCGGCGATGATCAGCAGCGGGCGGTTGGTGGGCACGACCTTCTCCAGCAGGGGCAGCAGGTCGTTCAGCGCGGAGATCTTGGACTGGACGAACAGGATCCAGGGGTTCTCCAGCACCGCCTCCATGCGCTCGGTGTCGGTGACCATGTAGGGGCTCAGGTACCCCTTGTCGAACTGCATGCCCTCGGTCACCTCGAGCTCGGTGCCGAGCGTCGTGCCCTCCTCGACGGTGATGACGCCGTCCTTGCCGACCTTGTCGAAGGCCTCGGCGATCATCGTGCCGATCTCGGCGTCCTGCGCGGAGATCGTGGCCACCGCCGCGGTGTCGGCGTGGCCGTCGACGGTGCGAGCGGTGTCGATGAGGTGACTGGTGACCGCCTCGATGGCTGCGTCGAGGCCACGCTTGAGCGCGGCGGGGCCGACGCCGGCGGCCAGCAGCCGCAGTCCGTCCTTGACCAGGGCCTGCGCCAGCACCGTGGCAGTCGTGGTGCCGTCGCCGGCGATGTCGTTGGTCTTGGTGGCGACCTCCTTGACCAGCTGGGCGCCCATGTTCTCGTAGGGCTCCTCGAGATCGATCGCCTTGGCGATCGTCACGCCGTCGTTGGTGATCGTGGGGGGTCCGAAGGCGGAGTCGATGACGACGTTGCGGCCACGCGGGCCCAACGTCACCTTGACGGTGTCGGCAAGCGCGTCCACCCCTCGCTCGAGGCTGCGTCGAGCCGCCTCGTCAAAGCTGAGCATCTTCGACATGTTCTAGACACGTCCTCTCTCACAGGCGCCTACGGCTCCGGACAGCGCTAGCCGTCCGGAGCCGTAGGCGCCACCGAATGGTGCGGACTCCTAGCCCAGGATGGCGAGGACGTCGCGGGCGGACAGGATGAGGTACTCCTCGCCCTGGTACTTGACCTCGGTACCGCCGTACTTGGAGTACAGGACCTTGTCGCCGACGCTGACGTCGAGCGGGACGCGGTTCTCGCCGTCCTCGTCCCAGCGGCCCGGGCCCACGGCCAGGACCTCGCCCTCCTGGGGCTTCTCCTTGGCGGTGTCGGGAATCACGAGACCGGACGCCGTCGTCTGCTCGGCGTCCAGGGGCTTGACGAGGACGCGGTCCTCAAGTGGCTTGATCGACACGGACACGTGCTGACTCCCCTTTCGCGGGACGTCGATGGTGGTATGCCAGGTGTTCGACCGCTTCGGGCCGTCGTCGCGGGTGCCGGTCCCCAAGCGGTGCGGCTGGCACCCGAAGGCTCCGAGTGCCAGCTCCGACACTAGAACAGCATTAGCACTCGGTCAACCTGAGTGCCAACATGGGACGCCTCAGCCCCCCGGCTGCGGGGAGGCGGTCGCAGCGGGCCGGGAGTGCCGGTCACAGCCCGCCCGCCCTACATCGGCGACAGGGTCTCACGGCGCCGCCGTCGCTCGTAGGCTGGAGGCGCCGGCCTCGTGTCAGGTCGGCGACGCGACGGAGAGGATCGGGACATGCGCATCGGACTGCTCACCGGCGGAGGTGACTGCCCGGGGCTCAACGCGGTGATCCGGGCCGTCGTGCGCCGCGCCGAGATGGAGTACGGCGACACGATCGTGGGGTTCCACAACGGCTGGAAGGGGATGGCCGAGGGCGACATCATCGACCTGTCCGTCGACACCACACGCGGCCTGGTGACCCGCGGCGGCACCGTGCTGGGCACGGCTCGCTACCACCCTCACGAGCATCCCGACGGCATCGGCATGGTGTTCGAGAGCTTCAAGCGCAACCGTCTCGACGCCGTGATCTGCATCGGCGGGGACGGCACGCTGGCCGCAGCCGGCGAGCTCTCCGACGCCGGGCTGCCGATGGTCGGCGTCCCGAAGACGATCGACAACGACGTGACCGGCACCGACTACTCCGTCGGGTTCGACACCGCCGTGTTCATCGCGGCCGACGCCCTCGACCGGGTCCAGACCACGGGCGAGAGCCACAACCGGGTGATGGTCGTGGAGGTCATGGGACGGCACAACGGCTGGATCGCACTGTCGGCCGGTATCGCGGCGGGAGCCGAGGCCATCCTCATCCCCGAGGTGCCGTTCGACATCGAGGAGCTGTCCAAGCAGCTCATCCACCGCCACCGCCGGGCCCGCTCGTCGGTCGTGGTCGTCGCCGAGGGCGCCACGCCGGCGAAGGGCACTGTCGACTGGACCGCTCCCCGCGGCAAGTTCGGCTCGATCGTCGCCGGCGCCGTCGGCGAGATGGTGCGCCACGAGCTCGAGGAGCGCACCGGGTTCGACTCGCGCCTGACGGTGCTGGGGCACACCCAGCGGGGCGGTACGCCGACGCCGGCCGACCGCATCCTGGGCAGCCGCTTCGGCGTGGCCGCCGTGGACGCCGTGCGCGATGGCGTCTCCGGGGTCATGGTCGGGCTGCAGGGAGAGAGCATGGCGCGTGTCCCGATCTCCGAGATCGCCGGCAAGCGCAAGCAGGCGCCGGCCGAGCTCGTCGAGGTCGCTCGCTCGCTGACGGTGTAGTCGGGGTCGATCCGAGCGGGCCAGGGCAGGTCACCCCCCACCCTGCGACCGGATCAGCCGTCGGCGCGACCGAGAAGAGAGCACAGCGCTAGGCCGGGGTCGTCGGCGATCCCGGCCAGCCTCAGCACCACCTCGGCATCGCCGAGCCCGGCTGCACGTGCCACCCGGTGCGCGAGAAGTCCCGAGACCAGATCGGTCAACGGCGACGTCCCGCCGACCCGACAGGGCATCGACACCAGCGTCGACCCCACCGCGTCTCGCACCGCCCAGCGACCTCGCACGAGCCGCGCCGCCTCGGGATCCATCGCCTCGTTCGCCTCACCCGGCAGGGCGTAGCTGGCGACCACCTCGGCCGGCGGCAGCTGCAGCAGAGTGGTGAGAGGGGCCAGGCACACCAGGGTCGCGGACGGGTGCACCGCGAGCGGGGTCGCCACGCAGGTCGGACGCACCGGCGGCCCCAGCCCCGCCAGGCCGTCCGGACCGTGCACGGGGCGCACCTCGAACGACCGCCCGTCGTGTCGCCGCGCCGCACCCACGCTCACCGGCACGGTGTCGGCCCCGAGCAGGTGCAGGACGTGCAGCGTGTTCGCCCAGGCCCGGGCGATCGTCGTGTTGCCGGCCGAGGCCGTGACGCCCACCAGGTCGAGGGCGGGGTGCAGCCAGGCCACCACGAGGGCCAACGCGTCGTCCACGCCGGTGTCGACGACGAGGTGGACGCGTGTCGGCAGCCGGCCGACGCTCACATGACCACGACGTCGACCGGCAGCGAGGAGCGTGCCCCCAGGTCGGCCTCGGAGGGTTCGTGCCCCGCTGACACCAGCAGCGACCCCAGCGCGGCCACCATGGCTCCGTTGTCGGTGCACAGGTCGGGCCGTGGCACGCGCAGCGTCACCCCTGCCGCAGCGCAGCGCCGCTCGGTGAGCGCGCGCAGCCGAGAGTTGGCGGCGACTCCGCCGCCCAGCAGCAGCGTGTCGACCCCGTGCTCGCTGCAGGCCAGCACAGCCTTGCGCGACAGCACGTCGGCCACCGACTCCTGGAAGGCCGCGGCCACGTCGGCGCGCGGCAGCGGCCGTCCGTCGGCCTCGGCCTGTGCCACCCAACGTGCCACCGCCGTCTTGAGCCCCGAGAACGAGAAGTCGTAGCGGTGGCGCTGCATGTCGCGCGGCGAGGTCAGGCCCCGCGGAAAGGCGATCGCGTCGCCGTCGCCCTCGGCGGAGAGCCGATCGATGTGTGGCCCGCCGGGAAAGGGGAGGCCGAGAACCCGGGCCACCTTGTCGAAGGCCTCACCGGCCGCGTCGTCGATCGTCGACCCGAGAGCCTGCACGTCGCGGGTGAGGTCGTCGACGAGCAGCACCGACGAGTGGCCTCCCGAGACGAGCAGGGCGACGGCCGGCTGGGGCAGCGGACCGTGCTCGAGGGTGTCGACAGCGACGTGTGCCGCGAGGTGGTTCACCCCGTAGAGGGGCTTGTCGAGACCGAGTGCGAGCGCCTTGGCGGCGGCGACCCCGACCAGCAGGGCCCCGACCAGGCCGGGCCCGCCGGTGACCGAGACGGCGTCGATGTCGGTCAGGCGCACCCCGGCGGCGCGGCAGGCGCGTTCGACCGTCGGCAGCATGGCCTGCAGGTGCGCCCGGCTCGCCACCTCGGGGACGACGCCGCCGAAGCGGGCGTGCTCGTCCACGCTCGAGGCCACCTCGTTGGCCAGCAGCCTCGACCCGGCCACGATGCCCACGCCGGTCTCGTCGCACGAGGTCTCGATGCCGAGCACCAACGGCTCGGACATGCTGGCAGGCCCACGTGGAGCGGATGTGACGGCGCTCATGACGACACCCATCGTCCACGACGCAGCATCACCACGCCGTCGCGGCCTGCGCCGTAGTAGTCGCGTCGTCGCGACAGCCTCGTGAACCCGAGGCTCTCGTAGAGCGACTGTGCAGCGGTGTTGTCGGCCGCGACCTCCAGCAGCACCTCGTGCACCCCCTCGTCTGCAGAATGCTCGAGCAGGTCGACGACCAACGCTCGGCCGAGGCCGCGCCGACGCAGGCCTGTCGCGACGGCGACCGTCATGACGTCGGCCGAGTCGCCGGACACCGCCAACCCGGCGTAGCCGGCGACGGCCCCGTCGGGTGTGCAGGCGACGACGTAGTGGCGTCCTCGCGACACCTGGGCCAGCTCGGACCACAGCTGCTCCGCGGTCCACGCCGACCCGGCGAAGGCGTCGCGCTCCAGCGACAGCACGTGCTCGAGGTGCCACCAACGCATCGGACCCAGCGACACCGCTGCCGTGGCGCTCGGCACGCTCAGCGCTCCCTGCCCGGCTGCAGCACCGGCTTGACCGCCGTGGTGACGGTGACGTCGGGCTGGCGCAGGTAGAGCGGAGCCACCGGCTGCTCGGCGATCCGTCCGTCCACCATGCCCCGGGCCAGCCAGCCCGCATCCGGGTGAGACGGCTCGAGGGCGGTCGGGAAGAGCTCCCGATGTGCCAGCGCACCGGAGCCGAAGCAGGGCATGCCTCGATGCTCGACGTCTGCAGGCGCCGACACCGTCGGCCCGCTGACCCGCAGCCCCTGCGCCGAGTAGCGGGCCCAGAACACCTGGCGGCGCCCGCCCTCGGTGACGACGAGCAGCCCGTCGGCGCATCGACGCTCGTGCTCGTGCACCGCCTGGACGGCGAGTGCGTCCAGGCTGCACCCCCCACGAGCGGGTACGGCCCAGCTCGCCGCGAGGGCTTGTGCCGTCACGAGCCCGACACGCAGGCCGGTGTAGGCACCGGGGCCTACGCCGACGGCGATGGCCCGAAGGTCGTGTCCGTCCACCCCGGCCTCGGCAAGAGTCTGCCCGATCAGAGGCGTGAGCACCTCGGCGTGCCGGCGCGCGCCCACGCCGGTGCGGTGCCCGACCACCCCGTCCCCGTCATGCAGGGCGACCGTGACCCGGTCGCTCGACGTGTCCCAGGCCAGCAGCACCCCACCAGGGTAGGGCGTGCCCGGTGACGCGACCCGACCCACGGGCCTGGCTAGCCTGCGGCCATGCCCCTCGAGCCCTCGGTCGCCCTCCCGCACGGACAGCAGGCGGTGGACGAGCTGCTCACCGTGCTCGCGCTCGAGCCGATCGAGGAGAACATCTACCGCGGCCACCACCCCCGGGGAGGCCTCTCGCGCACCTTCGGGGGCCAGACGGCGGCACAGGCTCTCGTGGCGGCGGCCCGGACGGTCGCCCCCGACCGTGCCATCCACTCCCTGCACTCGTACTTCTTGCGGCCGGGCGACCCGACGTTGCCGACGGTGTTCCAGGTCGACCGCATCCGCGACGGGGGAAGCTTCTCCACCCGGCGAGTGCACGGCATCCAGCACGGCAAGGCCATCTACTCCTTCGCCGCCTCGTTCCAGCGACCCGAGGACGGGTTCGAGCACCAGGACCCGATGCCCGAGGTACCTGCCCCGGAGTCGCTGCCGACCTTCGCCGAGGCGCTCGCCGACTACGCCGACCGGATGCCGGTGAGCTCAGCACTGGCCTCGACGATCGACATGCGCGCCATCGACCCTCACCCCTTCGCACAGCGCGAGATCGGGCCGCGCCAGGAGGCTCGCCACCGGGTCTGGATGCGGGCGGCCGGACGCCTGCCGGACGACCCGGTGCTGCACGCCGCGATGCTCGCCTACCTCAGCGACGTGTCGTTGCTGCACCCGGTGCTGGCCCGGCACGGGGTGTCGTTCAGCCTCGACCCGGTGATGGGGGCGAGCCTCGACCATGCCCTGTGGTTCCAGCGGCCCTTCCGGGCCGACGAGTGGCTGCTCTACGACGCGATCAGCCCCTCCGCAGTGGGTGGGCGGGGTCTGGCCATGGGACGCGTGTTCGCCGCCGACGGGCGCCTGGTGGCGGCGGTGGTGCAGGAGGGGCTGGTCAGGCCCGTCGATCCGGATCGGTTCGCGACGATGAGCGCTCGCCACAACCCGCTACGCGGCTGAGGTCGTGGCGCCATCGCGACCCGCGTGCCTGCCACGTCACCTCGCGAGTCTCGTCCGGCAGCACCCGCAGGGTGAGCACCAGCGGGTCGGCGTGCAGATGGTCCGCGACTCCCTTGGCCCACTCGACGACCGTGACGCTCGTCGGCATCACCGGCTCGAGGTCGAGGTCGTCGATCTCGCCGGGGCTCGACAGCCGGTAGGCGTCGACGTGCACGAGGCCGGGGGCTGTCGAGGTGGGCGGATGCTCGCGGGCGATCACGAACGTCGGGGAGGTGATCGGCTCGTCGATGCCGAGCCCGGCGGCCAGGCCCGCGGCCAGAGTGGTCTTGCCCGCTCCCAGCTCGCCGTCCATCAGCACGACGTCTGATGCCCGAAGAATGCTGCCCAGACACCGACCGAGCGCGTGCATCGCGTCAGGGGTGGCGACCAGCCACCGCCCCGAGGCGTCGGTCATCGGCGCCGGTGACGGCCACGGTGGGCCGGGCGCGGCAGGGGCGTCGGCGCCACGCCGGGGTCGTCGATCTCGACGCTCGTGCCCCGGGCCGCCCGGGCCGCCAGCGAGTGCAGGTGGGCGTTCACCAGGTGCGGGTGCTCGAGCATGACCATGTGCCCCGCGTCGGGGATCTCGACGTAGTCAGCGCTCGTGATCGCGGCCACGATGTCCCGGCTGTGCTGGACGGGGGTCATCTGGTCGTTGCCGGCTCCGATCACGAGCGTCTCGACCGCCCCCAGCGCCGCCAGGGCGGTGCGGGCGTCGTGCTCGCCGAAGTGCGGCAGGAAGTCGGCGATCACCCCGACAGGAGTGCCTGCCACCATCGCCGACACGAGCTCGACCAGGGACGGGGAGATGTCCTCCCGCGAGAACGAGAACCGCTTGGTGAGCACGTACCCCAGGTCGCTGCCCGTCCGGCGCACCGACTCGACAAGATCGGGCTGGCGGGCGACGGTGGCGACCGCGGCGGGTCCGAACCGGTGCATCGCGCGGGTCACCCGTGCGGCCACCCCGACCTGCTCGCCGGTGACCAGCCGGGCGCTGGTGCAGACCAGCCCGACCCCGACCACACGGTCGCCGAAGATCTCGGGCCGCTGCTCGGCCAGCGACATGATCGACATGCCCCCCATGGAGTGCCCGACCAGCACGACGGGGCCAGGCGGTACCAGGACGTCGAGCAGCTCACCGAGGTCCTGGCCGAGTCGACGCAGCGAGGTCTGGTCCCCGGGGGCCCGGCCCGACCGGCCGTGGGATCGCTGGTCGTAGAACACCATCCGCCCGACGTCGCGCAGGTCGCGTCGCTGGAAGTGCCAGCAGTCCTGGTTCAGTGCGAACCCGTGGGCGAACACGACGCTCAGCCCGGGCTCGTCAGCGCCGTCCACCTCGACGTGCAGCTGCACCCCGTCGCTGGCCTCGACCGCGTAGGGGGTGCCCCGCAGTCCTCCGAACGGCTCGTTGGCCAGCGGGTCGGTGACCCCGAGGGCACGGCCCATGAGGTAGCGCTCCGTGCCGAGCCCGACGGCGGCGCCGGCGGCGGCGGTCAGGCCGCCGAGCCCCACGGCGAGCGCGGACCGTCCGAGCGCGGATGCATCGACCACGGCTACTCCCCCGACCTGTCCACGTCCGGCAGACCGACGTAGCGCCGAGGCAGCCGGCCCGAGATGCGGGTGACGATCTCGTAGGAGATGGTGTCGGCAGCCCACGCCCAGTCCTGCGCCGTGGGCTCGCCGTCGCGACCGTCGGAGAAGAGTACGGCCTCGTCCCCGGGCTCGACGTGGGCGTCACCGACGTCGAGCACGACCTGGTCCATGCAGACCCGGCCCGCGATCGGCCACGTGCGCCCGCCGACCCGGATCGGGCCCGACCCGGAGGCGTGGCGTGGGAGTCCGTCGGCGTAGCCGAGCGGGACGAGGGCGAGCCGGGTGTCGGCGGGCGTGGTGTAGGTGTGGCCGTACGAGACGCCGTGGCCGGCGGGAGCGTCCTTGACCAATGCGACCGACGCCGTCACGCGCATGGCAGGACGCAGCCCGAGCTCGGCCGGGGTCGCTACGTCGGGAACCGGCGAGAGCCCGTACACGGCCAGCCCGGGTCGAACCATGTCGAAGTGGGCCTGCGGCAAGGTCAGTGTCGCCGCCGAGTTGGCCGCGTGCCGCACCTGCGGCCGAAGACCCGATCTCTCGGCGACCTCGATCGCCGAGAGGAACGACTCGAGCTGTGCGGTGATCGTCGGGTGCCCGGGCGCGTCGGCGTAGGCGAAGTGGGTCCAGACACCGACGACCTGCACCACACCCTCGGCCTCGAGGGCTCGGGCGTGGTCGACCGCGGCCTGCCAGTCCGCCGGCATGACACCGCCGCGACCGAGCCCGGTGTCGACCTTGAGGTGGACGCGCGCGGGCAGCGACGTCGACCGGGCCGCAGCGGCGACCTCGTCGAGCTGCCAGACCGCGTAGGCGGCCACGTCGATGTCGGCCGAGATGGCGGCTACGAAGTTCTCGCCCGGAGCGGCCAACCACGACATGATGCGGCCGGGCAGGCCCGCCTCGCGCAGCGCCAAGGCCTCGCCGAGCACCGCCGTGCCCAACCAGGTCGCCCCGCCTGCCTGTGCCGCGCGTGCGACCGGCACGAGGCCGTGCCCGTAGGCGTCGGCCTTGACGACGGCCATGGTCGCCGCCGGGCCGGCCCGTGCGGCGAGCGCGGCCACGTTGTCGCGCACAGCGCCCAGGTCGATCGTGACCTCGGCGTGCGGCACGGGTGGGACGCTCACGAGACCGAGTCTCCCAGCCGCAGGCGCAGCAGCGCAGTCGGCACGGCGCTCAGGACGTCGCCGGCACTAGGAGCCCCCGACTGCTGGGCGGCGATGTGTCCCGCGGTGCCGTGGACGTGGGCTGCGACGCTGCCGGCGTCCATCGGTGAGAGACCCGCCGCGAGCAGGGCACCGGCCAGCCCGGCCAGCACGTCCCCCGACCCGGCGGTGGCGAGCCACGGGGTTCCGGTGAGATTGGCCCGCACCTGCCCGTCCGGCGTCGCGACCAGCGTGGTCGACCCCTTGAGCAGCACGGTCGCGCCGAAGGTCTCGGCGGCACCGAGCACGGAGCCCAGGCGGTCGGCCTCGACCTCAGCCCGGGAGACGTCGAGCAGCCGGGCCAGCTCTCCGGCGTGGGGGGTCAGCAGCACGTCGGGCCGCAGTCGCCCCCGCACCGCGGACAGCGCACCGGCGTCCAGCACGGCCGGCTCGTCGGTGGCCACGACGCTCGCGACCACCTCGTCCGCCTGGTCAGCAGCCATGCCCGGACCGGCGAGCCACGCCTGCACCCGACCCTCGGCGAGCACCGCTTCCGGGCAGGAATCCCGAACGCCCCCCGCGACCGCCGGGTCACCGAGCACGCGCACCATGCCGGCCCCGGATCGGATCGCGGCCGAGGTGGCCAGCACACTCGCGCCGGAGTACTCCATAGCACCGACGTGCACCCCGAGCACGCCGCGGCGGTACTTGTCGTCGTCGCGACTCGGCGTCGGCAGCAGGCTGGGCAGGTCGTCGTCGGTGAGGCAGCTCACCTGCGCCGCCGGCAGCAGCGGCTGCAGCCCGATGTCGACAAGGTGCACCTCGCCGCAGGCCGCCGCCGCCGGGTCGACCACGTGGCAGACCTTGTGCGTGCCGAAGGTGACGGTGACATCCGCCCGCAGGTGCGGCGCGGGCGTGCGTCCCGTGTCGACGTCGACCCCGCTCGGCAGGTCGACCGCCACGACGAGCCCCGGCCCGTCGTGGGCTGCGGCGGCGAGACGCTGCGCCGCGTCACGCAACCCCGGGTGGCCGCCGATGCCGACGATGCCGTCGAGCACGAGGTCGGCCCGGGCGATCTCGTCGAGCGCGGACTGCTCGTCCACGACGCGGCCCCCGGCACCGAGCAGCGCGTCCAGCCCCTCGCGGTGCACCCGGTCAGGGCTCAGCAGCACGGCCCCCACCGCGGCAGAGGCTGAACCGGCCACGATCATCACCCGTCGGCTGGAGCTGTCTGCAAAGCGTCCCCAGAACGGCGCCGAGACCAGGCTGGCCAGTCCATCGGCGATGACGAACAAGCCGAGGACCAGCAGGGCGCCTTCGGTCTGCTCATGGGCCAGCATAATAAAAAACGGGGCGCTCAGTGCCGAGCACAGTAGCAGCGAACGGGCGATCACGAACTGCCTGAAGGGTCGATCGCTGGCCAGCAGTTTCATGCGTTGCAAGGCGGCTGTTAAGGCATTGCCACCGCCGTCGGTGGCTCCCGGCGTTTCGCGAACAAGGGCGTAGGTTCCAGCCGCGATCAGCCAAAGACCACCGGCGCAAGCGAGCAGGATCAGATAAGTCGCCATGCCGTCTTGTTCGCCTAAATCAAGCAGCAGAACCATACCGACACCGATTGTCACCAGCCCGGCTAGAAATTCCGACCAGCCGCCGACCCGGCCACGGCGTGATTTTGGAACGGTCTTGCCCAGAACGTCCTTGGACGCGACCGAGCAGAGGCCTCTGGCAAGACTGAAAACCACCAGCGCGCTGATTAGGCCAAAGCCGGCGGCAGAGCCGGTCAGACTCACGGCAATCAGCCCCATGCCGAAAACCGCCAGCGCCTGGAGGAGGCAGCCGAGAACAAAGGTCCATTTGCGAACGGCCTGCCCGCGGACGTAGCTGGCGATGATGAGCTGCGGGATCAGCGAGCCCGATTCGCGAACA
>CAYNWB010000017.1:0-33982 GCA_964400785.1 uncultured Actinomycetes bacterium
GTCGGGCGTGGGGTCCGTGGTGGGGTCGGGCGTGGGGTCCGTGGTGGGGTCGGGCGTGGGGTCGGTGGTCGGGTCCGGCGTCGGCTCGGTGACCGCAGGCTCGGTCGGTGGTTCGTCGTCCTGCGCGAATGCCGGGTTCGCAAGTCCGGTCAGCAGCAGACAGACCGTCACGGCAGCGGCCAGGCCTCCGCGCCACCGCTGCGCTCTCGACTGCACCACGTCCCCCGTTCGCTGGACCGGGTCCAGCAGGTCCCGACTCTTCTTTGTACCCCACCGCCTCGGGCTGCGCCAGGGTCGTCGACCAGGTGGTCCCGGGCGCCGACTCCTAGGCTACGGGCATGCCCACCGTCCTTCTCATCCGTCACGGGCGTACCACGGCCAACACCGACGGGGTGCTGGCCGGGTGGACGCCGGGGGTGAGGTTGGACGAGGCAGGACGTGCGCAGGTAGCGGGGCTCGCCGAGAGGCTGGCCGGTGCGCGGGTCGCGAGGGTCGTGTCGAGCCCCCTGGAGCGATGCCTGCAGACCGCACAGGCCGTCGGCGAGGCGACCAACACCCCCGTGGTGCAGGACGTGCGGCTGGCCGAGGCCCGCTACGGCGACTGGACGGGCCGCTCCCTGCGCGAGCTCTCCCGCACCAGGCTCTGGCGCGTCGTGCAGGACCACCCATCTGCCGCGGTCTTCCCCGGCCAGGATGGGGAGTCGATGAGCGACATGGCCGCGCGGGCCGTGCAGGCGGTGCGCGACCACGACCGCCAGGTCGCCGAGCACGAGGGCGACGGCGCGCTGTGGGCCGCGGTGTCGCACGGAGACGTCATCAAGGCGGTGCTGGCCGACGCCCTCGGTATGCACCTCGATGCCTTCCAGCGCATCGCCGTGGACCCGTGCTCGGTGTCGGTCGTGCGCTACACCGAACGCCGTCCGTTCGTCGTGCGGCTCAACGACACAGGGTCACCGCTGCGCTCCGTGCAGCCACCCCGGCGACGCCGGGGCCGTCGGCAGAGCAGCGATGCTGCGGTGGGCGGTGGCGCGGGGGACTCGTAGGGTGTCGGACGTGGGTGGTCACGAGGTGCGTCACGAGAGCCCCGACCGCGTGGTGGTGGGGACGGTCGGCGAGCCCGGGCAGCGGACGTTCTACCTGCAGGCCCGTAGCGGCGACCGGCTCAGCAGCGTGGTGCTCGAGAAGACCCAGGTGGCGGCGTTGGCCGACCGTCTGGAGGAGATGCTCGACTCGGTGGTGCGCCGCACCGGGGGACGGGCGGACGTGCCTGCGGTCACCCCGACGAAGGTGGACGACCTGGGGCCCCTCGACCTTCCGCTCGAGCCGGAGTTCAGGGCGGGCACCCTGGCCATGACCTGGCTGGCCGAGGAGTCGAAGGTCGAGGTGATCGCCACCGAGGTCGGCGCGGAGGACGCCGACGAGGCTGACCTGGCGACTCTGACCGTCCACATGTCGGGGGCGTCGGCCCGGGCGTTCATCAGCCGGGCGCGTGCCGTGGTCTCGGCGGGCCGGCCCCCGTGCCCGCTGTGTGCCCAGCCTCTCGACCCGGCCGGCCACATCTGTCCCCGCCAGAACGGCTTCCACCGCCGCTCGTGAGCAGCGACGACGCCACCGCGACGACCGGTGTGCTCGCCCTGCTGCAGACGGGCGAGCTCACGGTCGAGGGGCGTGTCGTCGCCGCGTCCAACCTCACCCTCTACGCGCGGGTGGACGGCCCCGACCAGGCCACGACGTCGTGCGTCTACAAGCCGGTGTCGGGGGAGCGGCCGCTGTGGGACTTCCCCGACGGCACCCTGGCAGCGCGCGAGCGTGCGGCGTACCTGGTCTCGCAGGCCGGCGGCTGGCGGCTGGTGCCACCGACGGTGCTGCGCGACGGGCCCCTCGGCCCCGGCATGTGCCAGCAGTGGGTCGTCACAGACGAGTCCGTGCGTTGGGTCGACCTGCTGCTGGACGAGGCCGGTGTGCCCGAGGGTTGGCGTCCGGTGGTGCGCGGGCAGGACGAGCGCGGCCGAGCGGTGACCCTCGTGCACCGTGACGACGACAGGCTGCGGTCGATGACGTTGCTCGACGCGGTGCTCAACAACGCCGACCGCAAGGGCGGGCACCTGCTCGCAACCGCCGACGCCGGACTCGTGGGCGTCGACCACGGGCTCTGCCTGCACAGCGACCCGAAGCTGCGCACCGTGCTGTGGGGATGGGCGGGAGAGCCGCTCACGGCGACCGAGCAGCAGCGGCTGGGCGCGGTGGCGGCATGGTTGGACGACCGTCCGGCCGAGCTCGCCGACCTGATCAGCGTCCAAGAGCGCGACGGGCTGCGTGCGAGGGTGGACGCCCTGGGCAGCTCGGGGCACCTGCCACGTCCGAGCCGGTCGTGGCCGGCGATCCCGTGGCCCGCGTTCTGACCGACTCTTCTACGCTCACCGCTGATGGAGACCTGGCCTGCCGCCCCTCGCCCCACGCTGCCGGGGCGTGGCTACCCGGTACGCGCCTTCGACACCTCTCTGCGACGGGTGGTGCCCCTGGCCCCCGGCGACCCGGCGCGCATGTACGTGTGCGGCATCACCCCGTACGACGCGACACACCTCGGGCACGCCTTCACCTACGTCACCTTCGACCTGCTGCACCGGGCGTGGCTCGACGAGGGCCGGGACGTCGACTACGTGCAGAACGTGACCGACATCGACGACCCCCTGCTGGAGCGGGCGGTGGCCACGGGGCAGGACTGGGCCGAGCTGGCCCGCCGGGAGACCGCCCTGTTCCGGGCCGACATGGCCGCGCTGCGCGTGCTGCCCCCCACCTGGTACGTCGGGGCCGTCGAGTCGATGCACCTGGTGGTGGAGTGCGTCCACGCCCTGCAGGCACGGGGCGCGGTCTACGCCGTCGACGACGACCTCTACTTCGACTGCTCGTACGACTCGCGCTTCGGTGGGGTGGCCAGGCTGGACGGCGCCACGATGACCGACCTGTGCGCACAACGGGGTGGCGACCCCGACCGGCCCGGCAAGCGTCACCCGCTCGACCCGCTGCTGTGGCAGTCGGCGCGACCGGACGAGCCTGCGTGGGACACCCCCCTCGGGCACGGCCGTCCGGGCTGGCACGTGGAGTGCACGGCGATCGCCCTGCAGCACCTGGGCGAGGCCTTCGACGTGCAGGGGGGCGGCAGCGACCTCGCCTACCCCCACCACGAGATGTGCGCGTCGGTCGCCCACGTGGCGAGCGGCCAGTGGCCGTTCGCCCGCCACTACGTGCACTCGGCCATGGTCGGCCTGGACGGTGCGAAGATGTCGAAGTCGCGGGGCAACCTCGTGTTCGTCTCCCGGCTTCTGGCCGACGGGGATGCCGGGGCGGTCGTGCGGCTGGCGCTGCTCACCCACCACTACCGAGACGACTGGCAGTGGCAGGCCGCTGACCTCGACGACGCCCGGTCGCGGCAGGCCCGGTGGGCATCGGCCGTGCGCGCGCAGCACGGGCCGCCGGGGCAGCCCGTGCTGGACGAGATCCGACAGGCCCTCGCCGACGACCTCGATGCGCCCAGGGCGGTGCGCGCGGTCGACCGGTGGGCCGAGCAGGTGGCCCTGGGCGCAGGCAGAGACGCCTCCGCCCCGTCGCTGGTGTCGGCTGCCGTCGACACGCTGCTCGGTGTCGAGCTGACCCGCTAGTCCGATCGCCGCCGCAGGTAGCGCTCGAACTCCGCGGCGATCGAGTCGCCGGAGGCCGAGCGCAGGCGGTCCGAGTCGGCCTGCTCCTCGAGCTGGCGCACGATCTCGGCGAGCTCCTCGTCCTCGGTGACCATGTCGTCCACGGCCTGCTCCCAGGCCTGTGCCTCGTCCGGCAGGTCCCGCACGTCCACGGGCACGTCGACGGCATCCTCCACCCGCCGCAGCAGCGACAGCGTCGCCTTGGGGCTCGGTGGCTGACCGACGTAGTAGGGCACCGACGCCCAGTAGGACACGACCGGCAGGCCCGAGGCCTCGAGGGCCTCGGCGAGAACCCCGACGATGCCCGTGGGCCCGGTGTAGGACGCGGGCTGCAGGTCGAGCCGTCGCGCCAGCGCAGCGCTGCCGCTGACGCCCGTCACCGGCAGGTCACGGCTGTGCGGCACATCGGCCAGCAGCGCCCCCAGCAGCACCACGGACGACGCGTCGAGCTGCCGGCACACCTGCACCAGCTCGGCCGTGAACGCGCGCCACCGCACGCTCGGCTCGATGCCGCGCACGAGCAGCACGTCGCGCCCGGGCGATCCGAGCCGGCCTGCCTGCAGCCGCGTCGTCCTCCACTCGATGCGCCGCACCCCGGACTCGTCGATCGTGATCATCGGCCGATTCACCTGGAAGTCGTAGAACGGCTCGGGGTCCATCTCACCGACAGGGCGCGCGTCGCAGAGCTCGGCGAGGTGGCTCACCGCCGACGAGGCCGCCTCGCCGGCGTCGTTCCACCCCTCGAATGCGGCCACCACGACGGGTCGGCTCAGCGGACGGGCGAGCGCGATCTCCACCGGCAGCAGCGTACGCACCTGCCCACGAACCACCGCCTACCCTGGGGGTGTGCCTGAGTCCCTGCGCCGCGCGCTGTCCGAGCGCGTGCTCGTCGCCGACGGGGCGATGGGCACGATGCTGCAGGCGGGCGACCCCACGCTGGAGGACTTCGACGGGCACGAGGGCTGCAACGAGGTGCTCAACGTCACGCGGCCCGACCTGGTGCGCTCCGTCCACGACGCCTACCTGCAGGTCGGGGTGGACTGCATCGAGACGAACACCTTCGGCGCGAACCTGGCGAACCTCGGCGAGTACGGCATCGCGGACCGCATCGCCGAGCTGGCCGGCGCCGGGGCCCGGATCGCCCGCCAGGCCGCCGACACCTTCTCGACGCCGGGCAAGCCCCGCTACGTGCTGGGGTCGGTCGGCCCCGGCACCAAGCTGCCCTCGCTCGGCCACGTGACGTTCTCAGCACTGCGCGAGGCCTACCGCACCCAGGTCGCGGCGATGGTGGCCGAAGGCGTGGACGGGGTGCTGGTCGAGACGGCTCAGGACCTGCTGCAGGCCAAGGCCGCGGTGTCCGGCGCGCGGGACGCCATCGCGGCCGACGGGCGTGACGTCGTGCTGATCGTCCAGGTGACGGTGGAGACCACCGGCACGATGCTGCTGGGCTCCGAGATCGGTGCGGCCCTGACTGCTCTGGAGCCGCTGGGCATCGACCTCATCGGGCTCAACTGCGCCACGGGGCCGGCGGAGATGAGCGAGCACCTGCGACACCTGTCGCAGCACGCCACGGTCGGGCTGTCGTGCATGCCCAACGCCGGTCTGCCCGAGCTCACCGCCACCGGAGCGCGCTACCCGCTGACCGAGTCCGAGCTCGCCGACGCCCACGACCGCTTCGTCCGCGACTACGGCGTCGGCCTCGTGGGAGGGTGCTGCGGCACGACCCCGGAGCACCTGCGCCAGGTCGTCGAGCGGGTCGGGGGCCGGCCGTTGCCGGCTCGACGACCGCGGCCCGAGCCCGGTGCGTCGAGCCTCTACGCCCACGTGCCGTTCCGCCAGGACGTGACCTACCTGGCCATCGGGGAGCGCACCAACGCCAACGGCTCCAAGGCCTTCCGCGAGGCCCTGCTCGCGCAGCGGTGGGACGACTGCGTCGAGATCGCACGGGGGATGACCCGCGAGGGTGCGCACCTGATCGACCTGTGCGTGGACTACGTCGGCCGCGACGGCGTGGCGGACATGACGGCGATGGCGTCCCGGCTGGCCACCGCGAGCACGCTGCCCGTGGTGCTCGACTCCACCGAGCCGGCCGTGCTGGCCGCCGGGCTGGAGTGCCTCGGGGGGCGCGCCGTGGTCAACTCCGTCAACTACGAGGACGGGGACGGGCCGGCGTCCCGGTTCCGACAGATCATGCCGCTGGTGGTGACGCACGGCAGTGCCGTCGTCGCACTGACCATCGACGAGCAGGGTCAGGCCCGCACCGCGGAGTGGAAGGTGCGCGTGGCCGACCGCCTGGTGGCCGACCTCACGGGGGAGTGGGGCCTGCGCCCCGACGACATCCTCATCGACCCCCTGACGTTCCCGATCGCCACCGGCCAGGAGGAGACCCGGCGCGACGCGATCGAGACGATCGAGGCGATCGCGGCGATCAAGGCGCGCCATCCGCGGGTGCAGACGGTGCTCGGGGTCTCCAACGTCTCGTTCGGGCTGGCCCCGGCCGCTCGCGTCGTGCTCAACTCCGTCTTCCTGCACGAGTGCGTCAAGGCGGGGCTGGACGCCGCCATCATCAACCCCGCGCGCATCCTGCCCCTGAGCCGTATCCCCGAGGAGCAGGCGCAGGTGGCGCTCGACCTCGTCTACGACCGTCGCCGCGACGACTACGACCCGCTGTCGGCGTTGCTGGAGATGTTCTCCGGGGACGCCGGCTCGGTGTCGGCGACCTCGGCGCACGAGGAGCTGGCGGCGCTCCCCACGTTCGCGCGGCTCGAACGACGCATCGTCGACGGCCTGGGGACGGGCCTGGAGGCCGATCTCGACGAGGCCCTGGCCCTGCGTCCGGCCCTGGACATCGTGAACGACACGCTGCTGCCGGGCATGCGCACGGTCGGGGAGCTGTTCGGCAGCGGCCAGATGCAGCTGCCGTTCGTGCTGCAGTCCGCCGAGGTCATGAAGGCGGCCGTGGCCTACCTCGAGCCGCACATGGACCGGGTCGAGGGCGACGACGGCTCCGGCAAGGCCACGATCGTGCTGGCGACCGTCAAGGGCGACGTGCACGACATCGGCAAGAACCTCGTCGACATCATTCTGACCAACAACGGGTACCGGGTCGTCAACCTGGGCATCAAGCAGCCGATCACCGCGATCCTGCAGGCGGCCGAGGAGCACGACGCCGATGTCATCGGCATGTCGGGACTGCTCGTGAAGAGCACCGTGGTCATGAAGCAGAACCTCGAGGAGATCAACCAGCGTGGTGCTGCGACCCGGTGGCCGGTCATCCTCGGCGGTGCCGCGCTCACACGCGCCTTCGTGGACGACGACCTGGCCGCGGTCTACGAGGGCGAGGTGCGCTACGCGCGAGATGCCTTCGAGGGGTTGCGGCTCATGGACGCGATCGTGGCCGCGAAGCAGGCCGGAGAGCAGGACCTCGCCGCAGTGCTGCCCGAGCGGCGCGGCAGGCGGGTGGCCAGACGGCAGGCCGCCACGGTCGAGGCCGACGTACCGGTGCAGCGCTCGGACGTGGCCGTCGACGTCGACGTGCCCGCGCCCCCGTTCTTCGGCTCGCGCGTGGTCAAGGGCATCGCTCTGGCCGAGTACGCGGCCTACCTGGACGAGCGCGCCACGTTCTTGGGGCAGTGGGGGCTCAAGCCGACGCGCGGCGGCGACGGACCCGGGTACGAGCAGCTGGTCGAGACCGAGGGCCGTCCACGGCTGCGAGGGTGGCTCGACCGCGTCCAGGCCGAGGGACTGCTCGAGGCCGCGGTGGTCTACGGGTACTGGCCCTGCTACGCCGAGGGACAGACCCTCGTGCTGCTGGACCCCGAGACGCGCGACCCCGCCGACGAGGTGGCGCGGTTCACGTTTCCGCGTCAGCGGCGCGACCGGCGGCTGTGCCTGGCCGACTACTTTCGCCCCCAGGAGTCCGGTGAGCTCGACGTCGTCGCGCTGCAGCTGGTCACGGTCGGCACCCGAGTGAGCCAGGCGGCCGCCGAGCTGTTCGAGCGCCACGCCTACCGCGACTACCTCGAGCTGCACGGCCTCTCGGTGCAGCTCACCGAGGCCCTCGCGGAGTACTGGCACGCCCGCGTCCGTGACGAGCTCGGGATCGGGGCGCACGACGCCGCGTCGTTGGACGGGCTGCTGAAGCTCGACTACCGCGGGGCGCGGTACTCCTTCGGGTACCCCGCCTGTCCCGACCTGGAGTACCGCGCCGACATGGTGCGGCTGCTCGACGCCGGTCGGATCGGGGTCGAGCTGTCCGAGGAGCTCCAGCTGCACCCGGAGCAGTCCACGGACGCGATCGTCGTGCACCACCCCGAGGCGACGTACTTCAACGCCGGGTGAGCACTCTGGACGCCGTGCTGGTCGACATGGACGGGCTTCTCGTCGACAGCGAGCCGTTGTGGTTCGACGTGGAGTCGGCGGTCTTCGCCCGCCTCGGTGCCGGGCGAGCATGGACGCACGCCGAGGCCCGGTCGCTGGTGGGCAACGCCCTCGAGGTCTCCGCCGCTCGCATGTGCGAGCTCGCCGGCGTCGAGGTGGCGCCCGGCGTTGTCGCCGGCTGGTTCGTCGACGCCATGCGCGAGCGGCTCGAGGCACAGGTGCCGTTCAAGCCCGGAGCCCGTGAGCTGCTCGCCGACCTCAACCGCAGCGAGGTGCCGTGCGCCCTGGTGTCGTCGTCGTACCGGACCCTTGTCGACACGGTGGTGCGTCGGCTGCCGGAGCGGACGTTCCGCAGCACCGTCGCCGGTGACGAGGTCACGCGGGGCAAACCGCATCCCGAGCCGTACCGCAGAGCGCTCGACCTGCTCGGGGTCGGGGCCGAGCGAGCGATCGTGCTCGAGGACTCACCGACCGGTGCCACAGCGGGCTCCGCAGCAGGGTGCACGGTGGTGGTGGTGCCCGACCTGGCCCCGCTGCCCGAGCAGCACGACTGGCACGTCGTGGCCAGTCTCACCGAGCTCGACGTCGCCGAGCTGCGACGTCTACTCGGTGGCGATCGCCGTTAGCACGTCCAGGTTCGCCGCGCGTCGCGCAGGGATGATGGCGGCGAGCACCCCGACGAGCGCGGAGACCACCAGCACCACGCCGATGAGGGTCCACGGGATCGCCAGCGCCGTGATGCCCTCGTCGACCAGCGTGCGCTGGATCGACACCCCGAACAGCAGCCCGAGGCCGATGCCCAGCAGCGCGCCGTACAGGGCGATGAGCAGGGCCTCGATGCGCACGACCCGGCGGATCTGCCCACGGCCGATGCCGACCGCCCGCAGCAGCCCTATCTCGCGGGTGCGTTCGAGCACCGACAGCAGCAGCGTGTTCACGATGCCGAGCACCGCGATCACCACGGCCAGGCCCAGCAGGGCGTAGACCAGGCTGAGCAGCTGGTTGACCTGCCCACGGATCTGCGCGACCAGCTCGGTCTGGTCCTGCAGGGTGACGATGGGGTAGGGCGCGATGGCCTCGTCGAGGGAGGCCCGCAGCGCGTCCGGGTCGACGTCGGGGGCCGCGACGACGTACAGGGTGCTGTCCTGGGCCGGCAGCCCGAGGTCGGCCAGCTCGTCTCGGGTGACGACGGCACCGGTCAACGGACCGCTCGGCACGTAGATGGCCACGACCTGGTACTCGCGCGCGCCGACCGGCCAGGTGATGCGCACGCTCGACCCGAGGGCGAGGTCACGCTGCTCGGCGGTGCCTTCGTCGACCGCCACCGTGCCGGGACCCAGCTCAGCCAGGTCGCCGGCGACGACGTCGAGGGCCACTGCCCGCTCGACGGTGGCAGGGTCGACTCCGGTGGCGAACGATGTGGTCGGGCCTACCTCGACCGACCCGGGGCCCTCGCCCTCGTCCAGGGACGCAGCCGACAGCGTCAGCCTCGACACGAGCTCGACGCCCTCGACCTGCTCCAGCACGTCGCCGATCTCGGGGCTGAACGGGGCGAAGGTGGACGAGCCGACGATGAAGTCGGCGCGGACGATGTCGGCGATCGACTGCTCGACCGACTTGCTGGACGAGCTGCCCAGCACGCCGATCATCGTGACCAGGGCCAGCCCGATCATGAGAGCCCCGGCGGTGGCAGCGGTACGGCGACGGTCACGCTGGGCGTTGCGTACCGCCAGCCTGCCCACCGTGCTGCCCAGGAACGGACGACCGAGGGCGCCCATGACAGCTGCTGCGGCGACGGCCGACAGCAGGGCGGTGCCGACGAAGACCAGCAGGATGCCTGCTCCGACCAGGGCGATCGCCCCGGCCAGGTCGGTCAGCAGACCCATTCCGAGCACCGCGGCTCCCAGCAGGCTCAGCGTCGTGCCGATGATGGTGCGTCGGCGCAGCGTGCGGGTCGGCAGCACCACGTCGTCGCGCAGAGCGGCGATCGGCGGCACGGAGCCGGCTCGGCGGGCGGGGAACCAGGCCGCCACCATCGTCAGGACGGTGCCGATCAGCAGCGCGGCCACCACCGTGCGCGGGCGGACGACCAGTGGTCCGGCGGGGATGTCGAAGCCGACCACCCCGAACAGCTCGCGCAGCCCGGTGGCCAGCACGATGCCCACGGCGAGCCCGAGCACACCGCCGACGAGCCCGACGAGCGCGGCCTCGACGAGCACCGAGTAAGTGACCTGGCGTCGGCTGGCTCCCACCGCACGCAGCAGCGCCAGCTCACGGGTACGCCGGGCGATGAGCACGCTGAACGTGTTCACGATGATGAACCCGCCGACGAACAACGCCACACCCGCGAAGACCAGCAGGAACGTGGTGATGAATCCCAGTGCCTCGGTGAGGGCTGCGGACGCCTCGTCCTGCACCTGCTCACCGGTCTGCACGAGCACCGGGTCGAGCCCGGACTCGGCGAAGGCGGTGCGCACCCGCTCGGCGAGCACGTCGGCAGACACGCGGGGCTCGGAAACGGCCTCGACCGTCGTCCAGCGTTGACCACCCAGCAGCAGGTCGCGCGCCGTGTCTTGCTCGAACGCAGTGAGCGTGGCGCCCGCCAGGGCCCCATTCGTGCCGAACCGGAACACGCCGACCAGCGTGGCCTCCAGGCTGGGGCCCGGTGTGAGCACCCGCACGGTGTCGCCGAGGCCGAACCCACCGGACTCGAAGGCCTCGGTGTCGATCGCGATCTCGTCGGGCGCAGCCGGGGCTCGCCCCTCGACGAGCCGCAGGGGCGAGAGCTCGGGGTCGTCGCCCCATCCGACGCCGATGGTCGGGGGACCCGTCGAACCCACGGGCTCGCCCTCGGCGTCGATCAGCGTGACCCCGATGGTCTGGACGACCCCCGAGGAGGAGGCGACCCCCGGGACGGAGGCAACGACGTCGGCGGCCTCGTCGGGCAGCGTGGCCGTGTTGCCGACCGAGGCCTGGCCGTCCTCGCCGGCCGGGGACACGACGACATCGGGCTGGGCGGTGTCGAAGAGGTCGCTGAACGTGCGTTGCAGGGTGTCGGTGAACACGTACGTGCCGGCCACGAACGCGACGCCGAGCACGACGGCCAGCGCGGAGAGCGCGAGGCGCCCCTTGTGCGCGAGCGCGGTGCGAAGCGTGGCTCGCAGCACGTCAGGCCTCGTGGGACGGGTCGAGGTGCACCATGCGCTCGGCCACGGTCTCCGGGGTCGGAGCGCTCAGCTCGTCGACGATGCGGCCGTCGGAGAGGAAGAGCACGCGGTCGGCGTAGGACGCCGCGTTGGCGTCGTGGGTCACCATCACCACCGTCTGCCCGTACTCGTCCACCGAGCGCCGCAGCAGCCCGAGCACCTCCGCACCGGACCGCGAGTCGAGGTTGCCGGTGGGCTCGTCGGCGAAGATCAGGTCGGGGCGGGTGACGAGGGCGCGGGCGCAGGCGACGCGCTGCTGCTGGCCGCCCGAGAGCTGGCTGGGGCGATGGTCGAGCCGGTCGGCGAGCTCGACGGCGTCCACGATCTGTCGCATCCACGCCTTGTCGACGGGCCGTCCGGCGATGTCGAGCGGCAGGGTGATGTTCTCCGACGCCGACAGGGTCGGGACGAGGTTGAACGCCTGGAACACGAACCCGACGCGTTCGCGGCGAAGCGCGGTGAGCGCGTCGTCGGACAGGGTCGTGAGGTCGGCATCGCCCAGACGGGCCTGCCCGGACGTGGCGGTGTCGAGACCGGCCATGCAGTGCATGAGGGTCGACTTGCCGGAGCCGGACGGTCCCATGATCGCGGTGAAGTGTCGGCGCGGGAAGCCGACGGACACGCCGTCGAGGGCCCGCACCTCGGTCCCGCCGTCCCCGTAGACCTTCACCAGGTCGATGGCCTCGGCGACCAGTGGCTCCGTGGAGTCGTCCATGGTCGTCGAGCCTAAGGTGCGGCGGGGGGTGGACCGGTGGGGTAGGGCGGCGGCGTGCCACCCCAGGCCGGGCAGAGGGCCTGGTGCGGGCACCAGTCGCACAGACGTGACCGGCTCGGGCGGAAGTCGCCGGAGTCACGGGCGCGCATGATCGCCGTGGCCAGGGCTCGCAGCGTGCGTTCCAGCGCCAGCAGGTCGGCCTCGTGGGGCTCGAGGCGGACGATCTGCTCGTCGGCCAGGTAGATCAGCTGGAGCAGGTCGGGCAGGCGGCCGGAGGTGCGCCACATCAGCAGGGCGTAGACGCGCAGCTGGAACAGTGCCCGCTGCTCGAACAAGGGTGTCGGTGCCCGGCCACTCTTGTAGTCGACGATGCGCACCTGACCGGTCGCGGCCACGTCGACGCGGTCGATGACCCCCTTCACCGCGGTCGTGTCGTCCAGGCCCCACTGCAGCAGCAGCTCGCGTTCGGCCGGCTCGAGGCGCTGCGGGTCCTCGAGGCGGAAGTAGGCGTCGAGCAGACGCTCGGCCGTGGCCAGCCACTGGGCCTCGGCGGTGTCGGGCCCGACGAGGCCTTCGAGGTCGGGCTGCTCGGCGAGCATGCGCTGCCACTCGGCGGCGACGAGGTCGTGAGCCAGCCCGACCGTTCGCTGCGGTGCAGGCGCGTCGAAGAGCCGCTCCAGCACCGCATGCACGAGAGTGCCTCGCACGGCGTCGGGGCTCGGGGGTTCCGGCAGCCGGTCGATGGCCCGGAACCGGTACAGCAGCGGGCACGTCTTGAAGTCCGAGACCCGCGACGGCGAGAGCGACAGCACCGGTTCAGCAGCCATGCAGGCACCCTAGGCAGGGGGTCCGACACACCTCACCTACCCTGCCCGGGTGCGCCCCCCCGAGCCCTCGAGCCGACGCCGCGGCCTGCTGCAGCCTGGTGACCGGGTGCAGCTCACCGATCGCAAGGGCCGCCGGCACAGCCTGTGGCTCGAGCCCGGCGCGGTCTTCCACACCCACCACGGCCAGATCGCGCACGACGACCTCATCGGAGCCCCGGAGGGGTGCCTGGTCACCTCCACCCGCGGCGCGACCTACCTCGCCCTGCGTCCGACGCTGGCCGACGTCACCCTGGCGATGCCTCGGGGTGCCACGGTGGTCTACCCCAAGGACGCCGTGGCCATCCTCGGCCAGGCCGACATCGGCACGGGGCACCGTGTCGTGGAGGCCGGCGCCGGGTCGGGTGCGCTGTCGATGTGGCTGCTGCGTGCCGTGGGCGAGCAGGGCAGCGTCCACTCCTACGAACGCCGAGCCGAGTTCGCCGAGGTCGCCGCCCGCAACGTCGAGCGCTACTTCGGGCACCGGCCCGGCCAGTGGACCCTCACGGTCGCCGACCTGGCCGAGGCGCTGCCCACGCAGCACGAGCCGGGCAGCGTCGACCGGGTGGTGCTCGACATGCTCGCCCCGTGGGAGTGCGTGGCTGCGGTGGCCGACGCCCTGGCACCCGGCGGGCTGCTGTGCGTCTACGTCGCCACGACCACGCAGATGTCGCGGGTCGTCGAGACGATCCGGCAGTCCGGGCAGTTCACCGAGCCCGCGGCGACCGAGACGATGCAGCGCACCTGGCACGTCGAGGGCCTCTCGGTGCGTCCGGACCACCGCATGGTCGGGCACACGGGCTTCCTGGTGACCGCACGCCGGGTGGCCCCCGGTGTGGTGCCGCCGTCGAGGCACCGACGGCCCGCCCCGGGCGCCTACGGAGACGACTGGAACGCACCGACCCAGGCAGAACCGCGCCGCACTGGCCCGACGGAGCCGGAAGGGTAGGGTCGCTGCACGAGGGCGTGAGTCGACTGGGAGGTGCGCATGAGTCAGGACTCGACAGGACACCGGAGCTTCGACGAGGACGGTGAACGTCTCTCCGAGCGGCGCGCCCACATGCTCGAGGACCGGCTCGTCCAGCTGCAGGGGCGGGTGGCGTCGCTGACGTCGCAGAACGAGCGCCTGGCGGCGACGCTGCGTGAGGCTCGCGACCAGATCGTGTCGCTGAAGGAGGAGATCGACCGCCTGGCCCAGCCTCCCGCCGGGTTCGGTGTCTTCCTCGCCCCGGCTGAGGACGGAGCTGTCGACGTGTTCACCGGCGGGCGCAAGCTGCGGGTGCGCGTCTCTCCCGCGGTGGACGTCGAGTCCCTGCGTCCGGGCAACGAGGTGATGCTCAACGAGGCGCTCAACGTCGTCGGGGTGCTGTCCTACGAGCAGGTCGGCGAGGTCGTCATGCTCAAGGAGGTGCTCGCCGACGGGGACCGTGCTCTCGTGCTCTCCCGCGCCGACGAGGAACGGGTCGTCCGGCTGGCCGAGCCGCTGCGCGACATCGTCATCCGTGCCGGTGACTCGCTGCTGCTGGAGCCGCGCTCCGGCTTCGTGCTGGAGCGGGTGCCCAAGTCGGAGGTCGAGGAGCTGATCCTCGAGGAGGTGCCCGACATCGCCTACTCCGACATCGGCGGCCTGCGCACCCAGATCGAGCAGATCCGCGATGCCGTCGAGCTGCCGTTCCTGCACCAGGACCTGTTCGCCGAGCACCAGCTGCAGGCACCCAAGGGTGTGCTGCTCTACGGCCCACCCGGCTGCGGCAAGACGCTCATCGCGAAGGCGGTGGCGGCGTCGCTGGCCCGCAAGGTGGCGGAGAAGACCGGGCAGAAGGAGGCGAAGTCCTTCTTCCTCAACATCAAGGGACCGGAGCTGCTCAACAAGTACGTCGGGGAGACCGAGCGCCACATCCGGCTCGTGTTCCAACGCGCCCGGGAGAAGGCCTCGGGCGGCACCCCTGTCATCGTCTTCTTCGACGAGATGGACTCGCTGTTCCGCACGCGAGGCTCCGGGGTGTCCTCCGACGTCGAGAACACGATCGTGCCGCAGCTGCTGAGCGAGATCGACGGTGTGGAGCTGCTCGAGAACGTCATCGTCATCGGCGCGAGCAACCGCGAGGACATGATCGACCCGGCGATCCTGCGTCCCGGGCGCCTGGACGTGAAGATCAAGATCGAGAGGCCCGACGCCGAGTCGGCCCGCGACATCCTGTCCAAGTACCTGCTGCCCGAGCTGCCGCTGCACCCGGACGACCTCGCCGAGCACGGCGGGGACCGGGACGCGACGGTCGCCGCGATGATCCAGCGAGCTGTCGAGAGGCTGTACGCCGAGACCGAGGACAACCAGTTCCTCGAGGTCACCTACGCCAACGGCGACCGGGAGATCCTGTACTTCAAGGACTTCAACTCCGGGGCGATGCTGCAGAACGTCGTCGACCGGGCCAAGAAATCGGCGATCAAGGACTACCTCGACACCGGCGTGAAGGGCCTGCGGGTGCAGCACCTGCTGGCTGCCTGCCTGGACGAGTTCAAGGAGAACGAGGACCTGCCCAACACGACCAACCCCGACGACTGGGCACGCATCTCGGGCAAGAAGGGCGAGCGGATCGTGTTCATCCGCACCCTCGTGCAGGGCAAGCAGGGCACCGAGGCCGGCCGGTCGATCGCCAACGTCGCGAACACGGGCCAGTACCTCTAGATGGATCGGGCGTGAGCGTCCACCGCGTCGTCGGGCTGGAGACCGAGTTCGGCGTGTCGGTGCTGGGCAACCCGCACGCCAACGCGATGACGTCGTCCTCGCAGGTCGTCAACGCGTTCGCGACCGTGCACTCCCGGCAGAGACGGCCGCGGTGGGACTTCGAGGAGGAGAACCCCCTGCGCGACGCGCGCGGGTTCGACCTGTCCCGCGACCTGGCCGACCCAGGCCTGCTCACCGACGAGGACGTGGGCCTGGCCAACGTGGTGCTCACCAACGGAGCACGTCTCTACGTCGACCACGCGCACCCGGAGTACTCGACCCCGGAGGTGACCGACCCGCGGGCCGCCGTCGTGTGGGACAAGGCCGGCGAGCTCGTGATCGCCGAGGCGGGCGAGCTGGCCAGCGCCACGCACGAGTCGACCATCGTGCTGTACAAGAACAACACCGACGGCAAAGGGGCCTCGTACGGCACGCACGAGAACTACCTGATGAGCCGGTCGACGCCGTTCTCTCGCATCGTCGAGCACCTGACCCCGTTCTTCGTCTCCCGCCCCGTGGTCACCGGCGCCGGACGGGTCGGCGTCGGTCAGGAGACGCGACGGCACGCGTTCCAGATCAGCCAGCGGGCCGACTTCTTCGAGGTCGGGGTGGGCCTGGAGACCACGCTGAAGAGACCGATCATCAACACCCGCGACGAGCCCCACGCCGACGCCGACCGGTACCGGCGTCTGCACGTGATCGTCGGGGACGCGAACCTGTCCGAGGTCGCCACCTACCTGAAGGTGGGCACGACGTCGATGGTGCTGGCGATGATCGAGGACGACTGGCTGGCCGAGCCGCCGGCCCTCGCCGACCCGGTCGATGCCCTGCACCAGGTCTCGCACGACCCCACCTTGCGCACCACGGTCGAGCTCGCCGACGGTCGCGCGATGCGCGCGTTGGACATCCAGCGGTACTACCACGAGCAGGCACTGGCATACCTCGCCGATCGCGTCGGCGGCGACGTGGACCCGATGACCGCCGACGTGATGGCACGCTGGGGGGACGTGCTGGACCGCCTCGACCGCGACCCGATGCTGCTGGCCGGCGAGCTGGACTGGGTGGCCAAGCTCGGCCTGCTCGAGGGCTACCGGCAGCGGGACGGGCTGGGCTGGGACGACCCGAAGCTGGCCCTGATCGACCTGCAGTACCACGACCTGCGCCCCCGGCGAAGCCTGTACCAGCGCCTCGTGAGCACCGGTCGCATGCAGCGCCTGGTCAGCGACGCCGAGGTCAGGGCGGCGGTCACCGACCCGCCGGAGAACACCAGGGCCTACTTCCGGGGCCGGTGCCTGGCCCAGTACGCCGAGGACGTCGCCGCCGCCTCGTGGGACTCGGTGATCTTCGACGTGCCCGGACGGGACGCGCTGCAGCGCGTCCCCACCCTGGAGCCGCTGCGGGGGACCCGGGAGCACGTGGGCGCGCTGCTCGACAGCGCCCCTACGGCCAGCGACCTGCTCGCGCGCCTGAGCCGCCCCAGCGACTAGCCTCGTCGACGTCCGTCGTCCCACCGCGCACCAGGAGGTCCCACGTGGCGACACGAGAGCCCGGCGGCCAGCAGCAGCGCCAGCCGCAGCGCGACCGCGAGGTCGAGGAGACGACCGGTCCGGAGGTGGCCGACGACCTCAAGGACCGTCAGGACGCGTTGGCCGACGACGTCGACGCGATCCTGGCCGACATCGATGACGTGCTCGAGGAGAACGCGGAGGACTTCGTCCGCGGGTTCGTGCAGAAGGGTGGACAGTGACCAGCCCGAGCAGCCTGCCGTCCGCCTTCTTCACCCCGGGCCGCACCTCGTTCGCCGACTTCCTGTCCGACGTGGCCCCTGACGTGGCGGCCCGTGCGCGGGCCGCAGCCGAGGCGACAGCGGCAGTGGGTGCCTCCGCTCCGCACGGCACCACCATCGTCGCCGTCACCTACGCCGGCGGCGTGGTGATGGCCGGCGACCGCCGCGCCACCGTCGGCAACATCATCGCCCAGCGCGACATCGAGAAGGTCTTCCCGGCCGACGACTACACGGTCGTGGGCATCGCCGGGTCGGCGGGGATCGCCACCGAGCTCGTGCGCCTGCTGCAGGTCGAGCTCGAGCACTACGAGAAGATCGAGGGGACGCAGCTGTCGCTGGACGGCAAGGCGAACAGGCTGTCCACGATGATTCGCGGCAACCTGCCGATGGCGTTCCAGGGGCTCGCGGCGGTCCCCCTGTTCGCGGGGTTCGACCTCGACCAGCAGCGGGGTCGCATCTTCTCCTACGACGTCACCGGTGGCCGCTACGAGGAGCACGAGCACTACTCGGTCGGGTCGGGCTCGCTGTTCGCCCGCGGGGCGCTGAAGAAGCTGCACTCCAGCGAGGCCGACGTGCAGCGCGCCATCCGGGTGTGCGTCGAGGCGTTGTGGGACGCCGCCGACGACGACTCCGCGACCGGGGGCCCCGACCTCGCCCGCGGGATCTACCCCGTGGTGGCCGTGGTCGACGGGTCCGGCTACCGGCGATACGGCGACGACGCGGTCGGAGCGGTCGTCCGAGACGTCGTGGCCGCCCGACAGAGGCGCCCGGACGGTCCGGCCGCCGGCGTGGACGAGTAGGAGCGCCCTGATGTCGATGCCCTTCTACGTCTCGCCCGAGCAGCTGATGAAGGACCGGGCCGACTTCGCCCGCAAGGGCATCGCCCGGGGACGCAGCGTCGTGGTCATCCAGTACGTCGACGGCATCCTGTTCGTCGCGGAGAACCCGTCCACCTCGCTGCACAAGATCTCCGAGATCTACGACCGCATCGCGTTCGCCGCGGTGGGCAAGTACAACGAGTTCGAGAACCTGCGGGTGGCCGGGGTGCGGCTCGCCGACCTGCGCGGCTACTCCTACGACCGCCGCGACGTGACCGGCCGTGGGCTGGCCAACGCCTACGCGCAGACGCTGGGTGCGATCTTCACCACCGAGCCGAAGCCGTACGAGGTCGAGATCATCGTCGCCGAGGTCGGCTCCGACAGCACCGGCGACCAGGTCTTCCGGCTGACCTACGACGGCTCTGTCGGCGACGAGCACGGCGTCGCCGTCATGGGCGGGTCGTCGGACGTCATCGGTGGGTACCTCGCCGAGCGCTACGCCGACGGCATGTCGCTGGCCGAGGCTCTCACGCTCGCCGTGGACGGCTTGAGCCGCGACGGTGGCTCAGGGGAGGCGCGGTCGCTGGGGTCGGCACAGCTCGAGGTCGCGGTTCTCGACCGGCACCGTCCTCGCCGGGCCTTCCGGCGGATCCGGGCAGCAGAGATCGACCAGCTGCTCGGTGTCGAGGGGTGAGCTGAGCACCCGACGCCTACGGTGGTGCCATGCAGCGGCGCATCTTCGGGATCGAGACCGAGTACGGCGTCACCTGCACCTTCCAGGGCCAGCGGCGCCTGTCCCCGGACGAGGTCGCCCGGTACCTGTTCCGCCGCGTGGTGTCGTGGGGTCGCTCGAGCAACGTCTTTCTGCGCAACGGCGCGCGCCTGTACCTGGACGTCGGCAGCCATCCGGAGTACGCGACGCCGGAGTGCGACGACATCGGTGAGCTCGTGGCCCACGACAAGGCAGGCGAGCGGATCCTGGAAGGGCTGCTCGTCGACGCCCAGCACCGGCTCGCCGACGAGGGCATCGCCGGAGAGGTCTACCTGTTCAAGAACAACACCGACTCTGCGGGCAACTCCTACGGCTGCCACGAGAACTACCTGATCGCGCGGCACGGCGAGTTCGCCCGCATGGCCGACGTGCTCATCCCCTTCCTCGTCTCGCGCCAGATCATCTGCGGCGCCGGCAAGGTGCTGCAGACGCCGCGCGGCGCAGTCTTCTCGGTGAGCCAACGGGCCGAGCACATCTGGGAGGGCGTGTCGAGCGCGACCACGCGGTCGCGTCCGATCATCAACACCCGCGACGAGCCGCACGCCGACGCCGACCGGTACCGGCGGCTGCACGTGATCGTCGGCGACTCGAACATGTCCGAGACGACCACCCTGCTCAAGGTGGCCTCGACCGACCTGGTGATCCGGCTGGTCGAGGCCGGCATGGGCATGCGTGACCTGGCCCTGGAGAACCCGATCCGCGCGATCCGCGAGATCAGCCACGACCCGACGGGGCGGCGCCGGGTCAAGCTGTCGAACGGCCGCGAAGCCAGCGCGCTGGAGCTGCAGGACGCCTACCTGAGCCGCGTGCGCGACCTGGTCGACCGGGAGGGGTGGGACGACCCCCTCACGCGGCGCACGCTGGACCTGTGGGAGCGCACGCTGAAGGCGGTGGACTCCGGGGACCTGTCGCTGGTCGAGCGTGAGATCGACTGGGTCATCAAGTACCGGCTGATCGAGCGCTACCGAGAGCGGCACGGTCTGAGCCTCGCCTCGCCGCGGGTGGCCCAGCTCGACCTGGCCTACCACGACATCCATCGCGGACGTGGCCTGTACTACCTGCTCGAGCGCCAGGGTGCGCTGACGCGTACCACCACCGACCTGGCGACCTTCGAGGCCAAGTCGCTACCCCCGCAGACGACCCGAGCCCGGCTGCGCGGCGAGTTCATCAAGGCCGCCCAGCTGCGCCGCCGCGACTTCACCGTCGACTGGGTGCACCTCAAGCTCAACGACCAGGCTCAGCGCACCGTGCTCTGCAAGGACCCGTTCCGGGCCACCGACGAGCGCGTCGACCGACTCATCGCCGGCATGTGACCGGTGGTGTGAGAAAGTCTGATGTGACCGCTTCGCGTGCTCTGCCCGTCCTGCTGCTCGTCGCTGCCCTGACCACGGCTGCCGCATGCAGCAGCTCGGGGTCGACCCCCGCCGAGGGCGACAGCGGCGTGTCCGTGTCGGCCGACACCGCCGCCGCTGCGGAGATCACCGTCCCGGACGGTGAGCCGCCGAGCGATCTCGTGGTGGAGACCGTGGTCGCCGGTGACGGCGACGAGGTCGAGGCCGGCGACCTGCTTCTCGCCGACTACTCCGGCGTGCTGTGGGACACCGGCGAGGAGTTCGACTCCTCGTGGAGCCGAGGCGAGCCGGCGGCCTTCGGCATCGGCACCGGTGCCGTCATCGAGGGCTGGGACGAGGGGCTGGTCGGCCAGACGATCGGCAGCCGCGTGCTGCTGGTCATCCCGCCGGAGCTGGCCTACGGGGACGAGGACACGCCCGCCATCCCTGGGGGCTCGACCCTGGTGTTCGTCGTGGACGTGCGCGACGCCTTCTCGGCTGCCGACGCTGCGCAGGGCCCGGCGGTCACCGACCTGCCCGACGGCCTGCCGCAGGTCAGTGGGGCCGCGGGGGAGCAGCCGCAGATCTCTGTGGACGGCGCCGAGACGCCGGCGCAGTCCGACAGCGTGCTCCTCGTCGAGGGAGGAGGAGACCCGCTGGACGCGGACGGCACGCTGGTGGTGCACGCGGTGCAGTCCTCGCTCACCTCGGGTGAGGTTCTCTTCTCGACCTGGGACGGCGCGCCCGTGCCGTTGGACGCCGCCGGCCTGCCGGGGCTCGCCGAGGCTCTCGACGGAGCCGACGCGGGAGCGCGGGCTCTGACCCGCATCTCGGCCGAGGACAACGCCGGCGAGCCGCTGGTGCTGGTCGTCGACGTGCTCGCGTCGTACTGACCCAGCCCGCGCGACCGCGTAGCATCGACACAACCGCCCACGAGGAGGACGCCATGTTCCGACAGTTCGGCGCTCAAGAGCTGCTCATCATCCTGCTGATCGTCGTGCTGCTCTTCGGCGCGAAGAAGCTGCCGGAGACCGCGCGCGGTCTGGGCCGCTCGTTGCGCATCTTCAAGGCCGAGACCAAGGGCCTCACCGACGACGACGCCACCGACCAGCCGTCGACCGCCACGACGCCGCCGCAGATCACCGCCCAGGGCCCGGCGCCCGCCTCGGAGACCGTCGAGCCGACGGCCGCCCCCGCGCCCTCCAACGTCGACGAGCGCTCCTAGCGCCACCGCCTCCGGCCACGCGCCGGACAGGTTCGCCATGGCCACCATCATCCGAGGACGCCACCCGTCCGGCTCTGCCGACGACGGGGGTCGGATGCCGCTGGCCGACCATCTGCGGGAGCTGCGCACGCGCGTGCTGATCTCGGCGGCTGCCGTGGTGGTCGGCATGGTCGTCGGCCTGATCTTCTACGACCCGCTGCTCGAGCTGTTCGTCGGCCCGTTCCAGACCACCACCGCCCGCCTCGCCGAGGAGCAGGGGCTCGAGGCGGTCATCAACTTCGACGGCATCGCCGACCCGTTCACGATCCCGCTGCGCCTGGCCATCCTCGCCGGCATCGTGTTCGCCGCGCCCATCTGGATCTACCAGCTGTGGCGGTTCATCGTCCCGGGCCTCTACGGCCACGAGAAGCGGTGGGCGGCGGCAGTTCTGCTCACGGCGGTTCCGCTGTTCCTGGCCGGCGTGGCGCTGTGCTACTGGCTGCTGCCGAAGGGCCTGACGGTTCTGCTGGGGTTCACCCCGGAGGGCGTCAGCAACTTCGTGTCGTTCTCGCGCTACTTCTCCTTCGTCGTGCGCCTGCTGCTGGTGTTCGGCATCGCGTTCCTGCTCCCGGTCTTCGTGATCCTGCTCAACGCGGTCGGCGTGTTCTCCGGCGCGGCGCTGTCGTCGGCGCGCCGGTGGATCATCGTCGGCGTGTTCGTGTTCGCCGCGGTGGCCACGCCGACCGGTGACCCGATCACGATGCTCATGCTGGCCGTGCCGATGTGGCTGCTCTTCGAGGGCTCGGTGCTCGTGTGCCGGTTCAACGACCGACGGCGGGCAAAGCACGAGCGCGAGCTGGGGCTGACCGGTCTGGACGACGACGAGGCCTCGCCGCTGGACGAGACCCCCACGGCGGCCGACGACGACCGATCCTCGCCGCTGACGTGAACGAGGGTCCGCCCCCGTCGGATCGTCGCTTCACCCTTCTGGTCAACCCGACCGCAGGACGGGGCCGGGCGCACAGCATGGGTGGGGTGGTCGAGCGGCGCCTGCGGCTGGCCGGGGCCCGCGTCGAGGTGCTCCCGGCGGCCTCGGCGCACCAGATGACGGCGTGGTGCCGGCAGGCGGTCGATGTCGCCCGCGACTCGGCGCAGGCCGGTGAGTGGCACGCGGTCGTGGCGGTCGGCGGCGACGGAACGGTGCACACCGTGCTTCAGGCGGTCGGCACCAGCGGCGTCCCCGTCGGCGTGGTAGCGGCGGGCTCGGGTGACGACGCCGCACGGGCCTGGGGCCTGCCGCGGGCACGGCCCGACGAGGCGGCGACGGTGCTGCTGACCGGTCGCACGACGCAGGTCGACCTCGGCGTGAGCGAGGGCATGGACGGCTCCACGACGTACTTCGCGACAGTGCTGGCGGCCGGGTTCGACTCACGGGTCAGCGAGCGATCCCTGCGTCTGGAGTCGGTGCCGTCGGCTCTGCGGTACGTGGTCGCCATCGCCGCCGAGCTGCGGGAGTTTCGCCCCCTGCACTACCGGCTGGAGCTCGACGGCGAGGCCTGGCAGACCGAGGGCATGCTGGTCGCCGTCGCGAACGGCCCCTCCTACGGCGGGGGGATGGCGGTGTGCCCGGACGCCGACCCGAGGGACGGCCTGCTGGACGTGCTCGTGCTGCGTCCGCTGCCGACGCTGGACTTCATGCGGGTCTTCCCCCGGGTGTACCGGGGGACCCACCTGAGCCATCCCGCCGTCTCGGTGCGGCGGGCCCGACGGGTGCGTGTGCAGGCCGAGGACGTGCTGGCCTTCGCCGACGGGGAGCGTGTCGGTCCGCTGCCGCAGACGGTGTCGGTGGTTCCCGGCGGGCTCACCCTTGTCGGGCCATGATGGTCCGGTGATCCGCTCGATGGGGTACTTCCGCGACGGAGTACCCGTCGCTCTCGAAGGGTTCACCGACGCCACCTTCGACAGCCCCAGCGTGCGTGAGGCCCACGAGGTGATCGAACGGGCCCACGAGCGCGCACGGGCCGACGGCGGCGGGGCCTTCGTCTGGGTCGGCCTGTTCCAGCCCACCAAGGCCGAGCTGGCGTCCGTGGCCTCGGTGTTCGGGCTCGAGCGGCACGACGTCGAGGACGCCGGCAACAGCCATCAGCGGCCGAAGGCCGACATCACCGAGTCGTCTGCCTTCCTGCTGATGAAGGTGCTCAGCTACGTACCGCTCACCCGGCAGGTCGAGGCGGGGCAGCTCGCCGTCTTCGTGGGTGCGAGCTACGTGCTCACCGTCCGCTACGGCAGCACCCGCGACCTGCGACAGGTGCGCGACCGGGTGGCGGTGCGCACCGACGTGCTGCGCAAGGGGCCCGTGGGCGTCCTGCACGCGATCGTCGACCAGGTCGTCGACGGCTACCTCGCGGTCGAGGACCAGGTTCTGGCCGAGGTCGAGCGGTTGGAGGAGCAGGTGTTCTCGCCCAGGGACCTCGACCTGTCGGAGTCGATCTATCTTCTCAAGCGAGAGAACCTCGAGGTACGCCGAGCGGTGACCCCTCTGCTCTCGCTCGCCGACGACATGGTCCACGAGCGGCTGGACGAGGTACCCGCGCCGATGCAGGCGGCGTTCCGCGACGTGGGGGAGCACCTGATGCGGGTCGCCGACCACTCCGAGTCGGTGGACGCGCTGCTGCTGGCGCTCATGGCGGCAGCCAACGCCAAGTCGGGCCTGCGCCAGAACTCCGACCAACGCAGGATCGCCGCGTGGGCCGCGCTGGCACTGATCCCGACCGTGGTCGGCAGCATCTACGGCATGAACTTCGTGGGCATGCCGGAGCTGGAGTGGCGATGGGGCTACCCCGTGGTGCTTCTGCTCATCGGCACCCTGATGACGGTCGTGCACCGCCGGCTGCGGCGGGCGGGTTGGTTGTGACCGAGTACCCCTTCACCCTCGACCCGTTCCAGCAGCAGGCTTGCCGAAGCCTGGACGACGGGCACGACGTCCTCGTGGCTGCTCCGACGGGCGCGGGCAAGACGGTGGTGGGTGAGCACGCGGTGCACCTGGCCGTCACCGGCGGGGGCAAGTGCTTCTACACCACCCCGATCAAGGCGCTGTCGAACCAGAAGTACACCGACCTCGTCGCTCGCTACGGGCCTGGGCGGGTGGGTCTGCTCACCGGCGACCTCAGCCTGAACTCCGAGGCGCCGGTCGTCGTCATGACGACCGAGGTGCTGCGCAACATGCTCTACGCCGAGTCGAGCACTCTGCGCGGGCTGGTCTCGGTGGTGCTGGACGAGGTGCACTACCTGGCCGACAAGGAGCGCGGGCCGGTGTGGGAAGAGGTGATCATCAGCCTGCCCCGCTCGGTACGCCTGGTGTGCCTGTCGGCGACCGTGTCGAACGCCGAGGAGTTCGGTGAGTGGCTCGCCACCGTGCGCGGGACGACGGACGTCGTCGTCGAGGAGCGCCGCCCGGTGCCGCTGTGGCAGCACGTCATGGTGGGACGGCGCCTCTACGACCTGTTCACCGACCCCGACCGGCACCGGGTCAACCCCGAGCTGGTGCGGTTGGCGCGAGAGTCCGCCGGCACCCGCCCGCGCTCCGGCCGTCACCTCACCCCGAGGCGGGCCGAGGTGATCGAGCGTCTCGACCGCTCGGGGCTGCTGCCCGCCATCGTGTTCGTCTTCAGCCGGGCCGGGTGCGACGCCGCGGTCGAGCAGGCCCTGCACGCAGGGGTGCGGCTGACCCGACCCGACGAGGTCGCCGAGATCGACGAGGTCGTGGCCGGCGTGGCGCAGGTCCTCGGGCCGGACGACCGAGCCGTGCTCGGGTTCGAGTCGTGGCGGGCGTCACTGCGCCGCGGCGTGGCCGCGCACCACGCCGGTCTGCTGCCGGTGTTCAAGCAGACGGTCGAGACGCTCTTCTCCCGCGGACTGGTCAAGGTCGTGTACGCCACCGAGACCCTGGCCCTGGGCATCAACATGCCCGCGAGGTCGGTCGTGCTCGAGCGGCTGGTGAAGTGGAACGGGGAGCAGCACGCCGCGGTGAGCGCCGGGGAGTACACGCAGCTGACCGGCAGGGCCGGACGGCGCGGCATCGACGTCGAGGGCCACGGCATCGTCACCTGGCACCCCGGACTCGACCCGGAGGCCCTGGGGGGCCTGGCCTCGACTCGCACCTACCCGCTGCGGTCGTCGTTCCGTCCGTCGTACAACATGGCCGTCAACCTCGTGCACCGCAGCGGTCGCGAGCGGGCACGTCGACTGCTCGAGTCGTCGTTCGCGCAGTTCCAGACCGATCGCGCCACCGTGGGGCAGGCAGCGCGGCGCAGGCGGCTGGAGGAAGCGATCGAGGGGTACGCCACCGCGATGGCGTGCGAGCGGGGGGACGTCGCCGAGTACGCCCGCCTGCGACGCGAGCTCACCGAGCTCGAGCGTGGGCCGTCCCAGCGGCGTCGCACCGACGAGGCGAAGCGCGCGATCACGCAGCTGCGCAGCACCCTTCGGGCACACCCCTGCCACGCGTGCCCGAAGCGGGAGGAGCACGCCCGGTGGGCCGAGCGCTTGTGGGCGACCCAGCGCGAGCACACCCGCCTCGTGGCCGCGCTCACGAGGCGACAGACCTCGATCGCCACGGCCTTCGACCGTGTGTGTGCCGTGCTGGACGAGCTGGGCTACCTCGACGGCGACACGGTCACGCCGGACGGCCAACGCTTGCGGGCGCTGTTCGGTGAGCTCGACCTGCTGGCCGCCGAGTCGGTGCGCCAGGGGCTGTGGGACGGCCTGTCCGCCTCGGAGCTCACCGCGTGCGTCGCCGCCCTGACCTTCCAGTCCCGGGGCAGCGACGCCCCGACGTCCTGGCATGCGCCGGTCGGTGCGGCTGCGCCGGCACTGGAGCGCATGGTCTCGGTCTGGACGGAGCTGCACGACCTGGAGAGCCGGCACGGGGTGGACTACCTGCGTGAACCCGACCTGGCGTTCGCGCGAACCGCAGCACGCTGGGCCTCGGGCCACTCGCTGGCCGCGGTGCTGGCCGACGACGACCTCACTGCGGGCGACTTCGTGCGCGCCATGCGGCAGGTGCTCGACATGCTCGACCAGGTCGCCGGCGGGGCCGGCGGCACCGTCGCCGACACCGCCCGCCGCGCGGTACGGGCGGTGCGTCGCGGTGTGGTGGCCTACGAGGACGTCTGAGCGATCCGCAGCGCGGTGGCCAGGCGGTTGAGCGAGGAGTCCAGCCCGAAACGCTCGGAGAGCGCGACGAGCCGCTGCGGGTCGGCCACCTGCGCCGGCACCTGCGTGGGCAGGTCGTCGGGCAGGTCGACGTCGGTGCGCACCGGCACCACGGCAGCGGCGGCGCGCAGGTAGTCCAGGCTCTCGACGAGGCGGACGCGACGGCCCGACCCGTCGCTGCCCTGCTCGACCGCCTCGATGAGCGCCTGCAGACTGCCGAAGCGCTCGATGAGCGCTGCCGCGGTCTTCTCCCCGACACCGGGAACCCCAGGCAGGCCGTCGCTGGGGTCACCGCGCAGGATCGCCAGCGCGGCGTACTGCTCGGGCGCCACGCCGTAGCGTTGCCGAACCGCCCGGCCGTCCACGACCTCTCTGTTGGCCACCCCGCGGGCGACGTAGAGCACACGCACGCCGCGCGCGTCGTCCACCACTGCGAACAGGTCTCGGTCACCGGTGACCACGTCGGTGGGCCCGGGCTCGCGGGCCGCCAGCGTGCCGATCACGTCGTCGGCCTCGTACCCGGGGGCACCCACCGTGGTGATGCCGAGGGCGTCCAGGACGTCCAGCAGCACGGGCACCTGTGCCGCCAGGGCCGGCGGCACGTCCTCCGCCCCGTCCGGACCGGCCACGCGGTGTGCCTTGTACGACGGGATGGCGGCGGTGCGGAACGCCGGGCGCCAGTCGGCGTCGAGGCAGCACACCAAGCGACCCGGGGATCGGTCGGCTGCCAGCCGGGCCAGCATGTCCAGGAACCCCCGCACCGCGTTGACCGGCGACCCGTCGGGAGCACGCACCGTCTCCGGCACTCCGTAGAAGGCGCGGAAGTACAGCGACGCCGTGTCGGTCAGCATGAGCGGGTCCACGCACCCGATGATGCCGCAGCCGCAGGTGGCTACGCTGCACAGGCGTGGAGCACAGTGCGCTGGCGAAGCGACGTCGACGGGTTCAGCGGGCGGCCGCTGCTGCCGGCATCGACGTCGTGCTGGTCACTCCCGGACCCGACCTGCGCTACCTGACCGGCTACGACGCGATCCCCCTGGAGCGCCTGACCTGCCTGGTGCTGCCCACGCAGGGCTCGCCCACCCTGGTCGTGCCGGAGCTCGAACGGCCGGCCGCACTGGCCAGCCCTGCAGCCGACCTCGACGTGCAGGCCTGGGCCGAGACCGACGACCCGGTCGCGCTGTGTGTCCAGCGGCTCGCGGGGGCGGTCTCCGGTGTGGCCGTGGACGACCGGATGTGGGCGCAGAAGGCTCTGCGGTTTCGGGACGCCCTGCCGCAGGCACGTCTGGTGGCCGCCGGTGCCCTGCTGGCCGAGCAGCGCATGCGCAAGGATCCGGCCGAGCTGGCGGACCTCGCCGCAGCCGGCGCAGCGATCGACGCCGTGCACGCACGGATGGGGGAGTGGCTGCGACCGGGACGCACCGAGCAGGAGGTGGCGTTCGCCATCGGCCAGGGCATCCTGGAGTCGGGCCACGAGCGGGTCGACTTCGTGATCGTGGCCGCCGGCCCCAACGGCGCCAGCCCGCACCACGCGCCGTCGAGCCGCATCATCGAGCCCGGGGACACCGTGGTGGTCGACATCGGGGGGACGATGCCGAGCGGGTACTGCTCGGACAGCACGCGGACGTACGCGATCGAGCACGTGGCCGGGCACGCGGCCGAGCAGTACGACGTGCTGCGCGCCGCCCAGGAGGCAGCCGTGCAGGCGGTGCGGCCCGGTGTCACCGCGGAGTCGGTGGACGCCGCGGCGCGCGACGTCATCACCGAGGCGGGGCTGGGTGCGATGTTCGTGCACCGCACCGGTCACGGCATCGGGGTCGAGACCCACGAGGAGCCCTACATCGTCGCCGGCAACGCCAGGCTGCTCGAGCCGGGCATGGTGTTCTCGGTGGAGCCCGGCATCTACGACCCGGGGCACCATGGTGCGCGGATCGAGGACATCGTCGCCGTCACCGAGACCGGTCATGCACGGCTGAACAACCGGCCGCGCGAGCTCGTGGTGCTGTAGGGGAGGTGGCCGTGAGCAGACTGGTGGACAGGCATCTACCGACCCCCGAGGCGCGGGCGCTGCTGGACCTCACGCGGCAGATCGCGCGGGACGAGCTCGTGGGGCAGGCAGCCGAGGCCGAGCAGCAGGGGCGGTTCCCGGCCGAGCAGGTGGCCCTGCTGGGTCGGACGGGCCTGCTGGGTCTGCCGTACCCGCAGGAGCTCGGCGGCGGGGGACAGCCCTACCAGGTCTACCTGCAGGTGCTGGAGGAGCTGGCGAGCGCCTGGGCGACCGTGGCTCTCACGGTGAGCGTCCACGGCCTGTCGTGCTACCCCGTCGCGGAGTTCGGGACGTCGGAGCAGCGTCATCGCTGGCTGCCGTCCATGCTCGCCGGACACCTGCTCGGCGCCTACTGCCTGTCCGAGCCGCACGCCGGCTCGGACGCCGCTGCCCTGCGCACCCGCGCGGAGAGGGTCGAGGACGGGTTCTCGCTCAGCGGCACCAAGGCCTGGATCACCCATGGCGGGGTCGCCGACGTCTACAACGTCATGGCCCGTACGTCGGAGCACGGGTCGAGCGGCATCTCGTGCTTCGTCGTGCCGGCGCAGACGTCCGGTCTGTCGTTCGGCGCCCGGGAGCAGAAGATGGGGTTCACCGCGTCGCCCACCACGCAGGTGTTCCTGGACGACGCCGTGGTCGATGCGAGCGCTCTCGTCGGTGAGCCCGGACAGGGCATGCGCATCGCGATGTCGGCCCTGGACTCCGGACGCCTGGGCATCGCGGCGGTCGCCATCGGCCTCGCCCAGGCAGCGCTGGACGAGGCCGTGCGCTACGCCGGGGAGCGCACCGCGTTCGGGCAGCGGGTGCTCGACTTCCAGGGCATGCAGTTCGAGCTCGCCGACATGGCCGCCGGCATCGCCGCCGCGCGGGCCCTCTACCTCGACGCCGCCGCGCGCCGCGACCGCGGGCAGCCGCTCAGCGTCCAGGCAGCCATGGCCAAGCTCGTCGCAACCGACACCGCGATGGCGGTGACCACGGGGGCGGTGGGCGTCCTCGGCGGCGCCGGCTACGTCAAGGACCACCCCGTGGAGCGCTACATGCGGGAGGCGAAGGTTCTGCAGATCGTCGAGGGGACGAACCAGATCCAGCGTCTGGTGATCGGGCGAGCGCTGCGGGGGTGAGCACCGACCCGGTCCTGCTTCGTGGTGGCGTCGTCTACTCGCCGGCCGACCCGTTCGCGACGGCGATGGTGGTCGCCGACGGCCGCGTCGGCTGGGTCGGGTCCGAGGGTGCCGCCGAGGTTGCCGTGGGTCCGGGTGTGCGCACCGTGTGGCTGGACGGTGCGCTCGTCACCCCGAGCTTCGTCGACGCGCACGTGCACCTCACCGACACCGGGCTGGCCCGGGACACTCTCGACCTGACCGGCTGCCGCAGCGCCGGTGACCTTCTCGAGGCCGTGGAGGGCGCCGCGCGAGCTCGTCCCGGCCTGCCCCTGCTCGGCCACGGCTGGGACGAGACGACGTGGGCGCAGCCGGCGGTGCCGACCCGGGCCCAGATCGACCGCGCCGGTGGGGGAGCACCGGTGTACCTGTCGCGGGTGGACTCGCACTCCGCCCTGGTCTCGACGGCTCTCGCGTCCCGCATCCCGGGGATCGAGCAGGCCGACGGCTACGACAGCGACGGACCGCTGCGGCGCGCGGCGCACCATCTCGCACGGGCGTCGTCACGGGCCACGCTGTCGCCTGCGACGCGACGCGAGCTGCAGGCCAGGGCTCTGCGTCGGGCGGCTGCCCTCGGGATCGGTCAGGTGCACGAGATGGCCGCCCCGCACATCGCGGGCATCGACGACCTCGACCTGCTGCTGAGGTGGACCGCCGAGCCGGACGCGGCAGTGCCCGAGGTGATCGGCTACTGGGGGGACCTGGCAGCGACAGACACCGCCGTCGCGGTGGGGGCTCGGGGGTGCGCCGGCGACCTGTGCCTCGACGGCGCGATCGGCTCGCGAACCGCGGCCCTGAGCAGTCCCTACGCCGACGACCCGCACACCCGAGGTGCCCGCTACCTCGACCTCGAGCAGGCCACAGCGCACGTGCTCGCCTGCACCGACGCGGGGCTGCAGGCCGGCTTCCACTGCATCGGGGACGACGCGGTCACCACAGCCGTCCTTGCGCTGCGCGCAGCAGCCGACCTGCGTGGCACCGCGGCGGTGCAGACGGCCCGGCACCGCCTCGAGCACGTCGAGATGATCGACGAGGCCTCGGCTGCCGAGCTGGCCCGGCTCGGCGTGGTCGCCAGCGTCCAGCCCGCCTTCGACGCGGCGTGGGGCGGAGAGTCGGGCATGTACGCCCAGCGCCTCGGCCCGTCGCGCGCAGCCACGCTCAACCCCTTCGCTGCCATGGCCGCGACGGGGCTCACGTTGGCGTTCGGGTCCGACACCCCGGTCACCCCCTTCGACCCCTGGGGTGGCGTCGCGGCGGCAGCTCGGCACCGCACCCCCGAGCACCAGATCACCGTGCGTGCAGCGTTCGCCGCCCACACCCGCGGCGGGTGGCGGGCAGCAGGCGTGGACGACTCCGGGGTGCTCGTGCCGGGCGCCGCGGCGTCCTACGCCGTCTGGGACCTCGCCGGAGACCTGGTGGTGCAGGCACCCGACGACAGGGTCGCCGCGTGGTCCACCGACCCCCGCTCGGGGGTGCCGGGGCTGCCGGACCTCACGGATGCAGCGGTGCCGCCGACGTGCCGTCGCACCGTGGTGCGGGGCCGCACGATCTACGACGCCGACACGCCGGTGGCGTGACACGCCCTCGGTGTTGACACCGGCGGCGCACCGGGGTTGGTTAGGCGCACGTCCTGCCGGCGGTCGTCCCTGAGGTCGTCGACAGGGGTCAGCTCACGAGGCTCGCGCGCCCAGTAGACAACGGCATCGCCCAGCGATGACGGCCCGAAGGGCGCGCGGGCCTCGAAACCCATCCGGGTACCGTTCGCGAGTGTCCTGGCCCTTGCCCGTCCGGCTGCTCGTCGCGGTCGCGTCCGGCTGGGTGCTGTCGTTCGCCCACGCCCCCGACGACCTCTGGTGGCTGCTGCCGCCGGCCGTGGCCGGTCTCACCCTGGCCTGCACCGGAGCCACCGCGGGCCGTGCCGCACTGATCGGGCTCAGCGGAGGCCTCGCCTACTTTCTCTCGTTGCTGGACTGGTTGCGCGTCATCGGCGTCGACGCATGGATCGGGCTGTCACTGCTGCAGGCGCTCTTCTGGGTGGGGCTCGGAGTGGGGCTCGCGCTGGTGGCGCGGCTGCCCGGGTGGCCCCTGTGGGCGGCAGGAGTCTGGGTGCTGGTCGAGGCGCTGCGCGCGGTGGTGCCGTGGGGAGGGTTCCCCTGGGGACGGCTGGCGCACGCGCTCGTCGACAGCCCCCTGGTGGGCTTCGTGCACCTCGGGGGTGTGAGCGTGCTGTCGGCTGTGGCAGCCGCCATCGGGACGCTGCTGGCCGGTGTCGTGCTCGCTGCCGCCGACCGTGACGGGGTGCGCGCAGGCACCGCCGTGGTGCTGGTGCTGCTGGCGTTCGTCGCGGGCGCGGTGCTGCGTGCCGTCGTCGAACCTCCGACCGTCTCGGGGCAGGCCACGGTTGCCGTCGTGCAGGGCAACGTCCCCCGGGCCGGCCTCGACTTCGCCGGTCAGCGCGAGGCCGTGCTGACCAACCACGTCGAGGCGACGCGGGCGCTGGCCGACGACGTCGCGGCAGGTCGTGCGACGCAGCCCGACCTCGTGCTCTGGCCCGAGAACTCCAGCGACATCGACCCGTTCGCGGACGCCTCCGTGTCGGCCCGCATCAGCGAGGTGGTCGCCGAGGTCGCCGCCCCCACGCTGGTGGGGGCGCTCGTGGGCACCGACGACGGCACGCAGGTGGAGAACACCGCGATCGTCTGGGACCCCGTCGATGGCCCCGGCGACACCTACGTCAAACGCCATCCGGTGCCCTTCGGGGAGTACATCCCCGGTCGAGAGCTGCTGGCCCCCCTCATCGGACGGCTCGACCGGGTGCCACGGGACATGCGCGCCGGCACGGAGCCCGGTGTGCTGCAGGTGGGACCGGTGACCGCGGGCGTGGTGATCTGCTTCGAGATCGCCTACGACGCAGAGGTGCACGACACCGTCAGCGGAGGCGGCCAGGCGATCGTCGTGCAGACGAACAACGCCACCTACGGACGCACGGGACAACCCGACCAGCAGTTCGCGATCTCTCGGCTGAGGGCGATCGAGCACGGCCGTGACGTGGTCGTCGCGTCGACCAGCGGCATCAGCGGCATCGTCCGGGCCGACGGGACGGTGGTGGAGCAGACCGAGGAGTTCACCCAGAGGGTGCTGGTCGAGCCGGTCGACCTGCGAGACCAGCTCGCGTTCGCCACGGTCGCCGGGCCGACGATGTCGTGGGTGCTCGGCGCCCTCGGCGCGCTCGGTGTGCTGGCCGCAGCACTGCTGCGACGGGGTCGGCCGGTGGGGGAGGAGCAGCAGTGAGCGGACCATCGACGAGCTGGCCGGAGCCCGTGCTGGTGGTGATCCCGACCTACGACGAGGCCGAGTCCCTGCCGAGCATCCTCGACCGCGTGCGCTCCGCGGTGCCGGACGTCGACGTGCTCGTCGTCGACGACGCCTCGCCGGACGGTACGGGCGACCTGGCTGCCGAGCGGGCGCGGCACGACCCGCACGTGCACGTGCTGCGCCGTCCGGGCAAGCAGGGCCTCGGTGCGGCCTACGTCGCCGGGTTCGACTGGGGGCTGAGCCGAGGGTACGAGGTGCTCGTCGAGATGGACGCCGACGGCTCCCACGCCCCCGAAGAGCTTCCGCGCCTGCTGGCGACGCTGAGCTGGGCCGATGTCGCCATCGGTTCCCGCTACGTCGCGGGAGGTCGCGTCGTGAACTGGCCCCGTCGACGACTCGTGCTCTCGCGTGGGGGCAACACCTACACCCGGATGGCCATCGCGCTACCGGTCGCTGACGCCACCGCCGGCTACCGGGCCTACCGTCGCAGCGCCCTCGACGGCATCGAGTACCGAACCGTGGAGTCGGCGGGATACTGCTTTCAGGTGGACATGACGCGACGCGCGGTTCGCGGCGGCCTCACGGTGGCGGAGGTGCCGATCACGTTCACCGAGCGGACGGTCGGTGAGAGCAAGATGACCGGACAGATCGTCCGCGAGGCCTTGTGGCGGATCACCCGCTGGGGGCTCGAAGACCGGTGGACGTCCGTGTCGGCGCGGCTCGGTCGCGCACGGTGAGCACGACCGAG
>CAYNWB010000017.1:33992-45318 GCA_964400785.1 uncultured Actinomycetes bacterium
GCCGGGGGGGAGCGACGCGGCTCGGCCTGCGTCAGGCAGCCAAGGGGGGACGGCTGCGTGACGGTCAGGCAGTCTTGCGGCCCCGACGAGTCGGGACGGTGGGGGAGACGTGGGTGGCCAGGTCGAACCCGGACAGGGACCCGGCACGCAGCAGGGTGAGGCGCTCCTCGAGCAGTGCCTCGAGCTCGGCCACGCTGCGGCGCTCGAGCAGCATGTCCCAGTGCGTCCGCGCCGGCTTCACGGCCTTGCGGTCCGGCTGCGTGCCGTCGACCAGCAGCGACTCGGCACCACACTTGGGACACTCCCAGGTGGCCGGCACATCGGCCTCGGTGGCGAAGACGACGGAGATCTCGTGCCCGTTGGGGCAGTCGTACTCGACGTTCTGTCGCTCGGCGAGCACGACGCCGCGCTCGTCCTCGTAGCTGACGGCGCCCAGACGGGAGCCTCGAAGCGTCGAACGCTCAGCCATGGTGACGACTCATCCTCCTCATGCCCTCCCAGCGGGACGGCGCGTGACACGATAGGTAACGATCGGAGTGTTCCCGTTGTTCCGCAACGGCAAACACGACACCTGCGAACCGCGCCAGGCGGCGTGGACCGGAGAGGGAGGATCGTGTCGATGTCCCAGGACCCGGCACCCACTGGCCCATCCGCGGCGTTGCGCGCCAGTGTACCGCTGATGGGGGCCCTACGGCTCGGCATCGGGGGATGGGCGGCCGCCCGTCCACGCCGGGTGGCCGACGGCGTCGGGGTGTCCGCCGACCAGCGTGAGGCAGCCGTGCCCTACGTCTATGCGTTGGCCCTGCGCGAGCTGCTGCTCGGGGTCGGGGCGATCAGGGCGTACCGCCGTGGTCACTCCTGTGCCGGATGGATCGCGGCGATGGCCGCGTCGGACGCCTTCGACGCCCTCGTGTACGAGCTGCTCGCCGAGCTCGGGACGCTCGAGAAGGCCAAGGCCCGTCGGTCGACCTGGTTCACCCTGTCCGGCGCCGTGCCCGAGGCTCTCACCTCGCTGGCCCTGCTGCGCGCTCGCGACGACTCACACGACTGAGGGCACCTCGTTGCCTGCCTCGCGGATCCCGCGGGCCACGTCGACGCGGGTGAGCAGGGCGAAGCCGACCACGAAGAAGACCAGCAAGGCCACGATCGAGTAGCGGTAGCTGCCGGTGAGCTGGAACACCAGCCCGAAGGTGAGCGTGCCGAACCAGCTCGTGCCGCGCTCGGCGGCCTGGTAGAGACCGAAGTACTCCGCCTCGCGACCACGGGGCACCAGCGTGCTGTAGAGCGACCTCGACAGGGCCTGGCTGCCCCCGAGCACGAACCCGATGGCGACCGACAGCAGCAGGAACGGCAGCAGCTGCCCTGCGGGCACGACGAAGCCTGCCAGGGACACCAGCGCCCACACGACCAGGCTGCCGAGGATCGTGCGCTTCGCGCCTACTCGCCCGGCCAGGCGACCGAGCAGCAGGGCGCCGAAGAACGCCACGAACTGCACGACGAGGATCGCGAGGATGAGGGAGGACTCCTCCAGCCCGAGCTGGCGGCTGCCGAACACCGCCGCAGACGCGATCACGGTCTGGATGCCGTCGTTGTAGAACAGGTAGGCCACGAGGAACAGCAGCGTCTGCGGGTAGTTGCGCAGGTCACGCAGCGTGACCACGAGCTGGCTGAAGGAGCTGCGCAGCAGACCGCCCTCGGCGCGCTCGACGTTCTCCGGCGGGCGGTCCCGCAGCCCCCGGAACGGCACGAGCGTCCACAGCGCCCACCACGCCCCGGCTGACAGAAAGCTGATACGTACCGCCTGCTCGGTGCTCAGCCCGAGAACCTCGGCGGACTGCAGCAGTACCAGGTTGGCCGCCAGCAGCAGGCCACCACCGAGGTAGCCCAGCGCCCACCCTCGGCTCGAGACCTTGTCGCGGTCGGCCTCCGCAGAGATGTCGTTGAGGATGGAGTCGTAGACGACGATCGAGCTGCCCAGGCAGATGCCGGCCACGAGCATGAGCACGACGATGGGTGCCCACGCGTCCCCGGTCGTGAAGAACAGCAACCCCGCTGCGACGGCGCCGGTCCAGGCGAAGCCCGCCAGCATGTGGCGCTTGCGGCTGGTGCGGTCGGCGATGGCGCCGACGACGGGCAGCAGGAACGCCGACAGCAGGGTGCCGAACGTGACGGTGTAGGACGACAGCGACCCGGCGGCGACCGGGACGCCCAGCACCGAGAGCGTCGCCGTGCAGGGGTCGTCCGGGGTGCCCACCTGCCCGCAGGCGGCCCGCTCGGCGACCGCAGTCAGGTACGGGCCCAGCAGCACCGTCCCGACGGTCGTGACGAACGCGGAGTTGGCCCAGTCGTAGAAGTACCAGGAGCGCCACTCCCGTCGCCGGGCGACCGGGTCGGCCAGGGGCCCGGGAGGCACCAGGCGGTTCATGGGTGCTGCTGCGATCGACGCTGGGCGATCACGTCGAGCAGCCCGGTGGCGTTGTCGCTGACGATGCCGTCGACGCCGAGGTCGAGCAGGCGCGACATCTGCTCGGTGTCGTCGATCGTCCAGACGTGCACCTGACGCCCCTGCTCGTGGGCGCGGCGCACGAACGCCTCGTCGACGAGCGTCACGCGCCCGACGCTCACCGGCACCTGGACGCACGGGACGTCGGGAGGCGGCCAGCCGCGGGGGTGCCGTCCCGAGGGCAGCAGCCGCAGCGCGGCGACCTCGCGCGGGCCCAGCGCTGTGGCGGTGCCGGGAGGCAGTGCGCGGCGCAGGCTGCGGATGCGCCGGTCCGAGAACGCGCCGATGCACACCCGATGGTGGGCGCGCGTGCGCTCCAGCACGTCCAGCAACGGGCCGACGGCGTGGTCGTCCTTGGCGTCGATGTTGAACCGCAGGTCGGGCCAGGCACCGAGCAGGTCCTCCAGCAGCGGCACGGGCGAGCCGTCGGCAAGGCGTGCCCGAGACACGACCGCATAGGGCAGCGACGCAACGGCCCCGTGCCCGTCGCTCACCCTGTCGAGAGTCGGGTCGTGCAGGGCCAGCAGCACCCCGTCGGCAGTCGCGTGCACATCTGTCTCGATATATCGGTAACCGAGCCGCACGGCGCGTTCGAACGCGGCCGCTGAGTTCTCGGTGACCCCGTCGCCATGCGCGCCGCGATGGGCCAGCGCGAGAGGCCTGGGGGAGTCCAGGTAGGACCACGTGGCTGTCACGGGCACATCCTGGCGCGACGCGGCGGCCCGGCGTGGCCGTACCGTCATGATCGGCGTAGAAGGGCGTCTCGTGGCAGAGTTGATCGTCGTGACCGCCGTGAACGTCGTGACCGTGGTGGCCGAGCCCGACCTGGTGGTCGAGCACATCGGTACCGGTTGGTGCGGCGCTGTCGTGCGCGCCGAGAAGCACGGGGTGACCCTCGAGGACAGGCACGGCCGCCACCGCCTGTTCGGGTGGGAGACCGCCGGCTTCGCCATCGACGGACGCCCGGTGACCCTGCAGCGCCCCACCACACCCGCCCCGTCTCGCCCGACGCGCAGCCGGTCGGGCTCCACCGTTGTCACCGATGCGCGCGCCCGGGTCGCCGCCGCCAGCCGCATCTACGTCGAGGGGGTGCACGACGCGGAGCTCGTCGAGCACGTCTGGGGCCACGACCTGCGCGTCGAGGGGGTGGTCGTCGAGCCGCTGCACGGCATCGACGACCTGGCGGGGATGGTCGCCGAGTTCCGGCCCGGTCCCACCCGCCGTCTCGGGGTGCTCGTCGACCACATGGTGCCCGGCACGAAGGAGGCACGCCTTGCCGCGGCCGTCCGCTCGCCGCATGTGCTGGTGACCGGGCACCCGTTCGTCGACGTGTGGCAGGCGGTGCGGCCGCAGCGCCTCGGCATCGACGCCTGGCCCGTGGTGCCGAAGGGCACGCCGTGGAAGGCCGGCATCTGTGCTGCGCTCGGCGTGGCCGACGAGATGCAGATGTGGCGGCGCATCCGGTCGTCGGTGCGCACCTATGCCGATCTCGAACCCGCGATGTTGCGGGCCGTGGAGGAGCTCATCGACTTCGTCGCATCCCCCGAGCCCGTTGGCCGATAAGCAGCATTATGTCACTTTCTCTTCCGTCCACCCCTCTCCGCACGCTGCGGCTGCTCGGTCTGCCCGCCTACGCGCTGGCCGACAACGTCCGCGCCGTGGTGCGCCGTGCGCAGGGGCACGACCCCGACGCCGTGCGCCAGCAGCTGCGTCAGGAGGCGGCCGAGCGGACGCGACGCATCCTCGGTGAGGCCAAGGGTGGCGCCCTCAAGGCCGGACAGCTGTTGTCGACGGTCGAGATGCTGTTCCCCCAGGATCCCGAGCAGACATGGCGCACGACCCTGACAGGGCTGCAGCAGGACGTGCCGGCGCTGCCGTTCGACCAGGTCGAGCCCGTGCTGCGCCGCGAGATCGGTGCGGACTGGCCCGACGTGCTCGTCGACCTCGAGCCCGTCGCGGCCGCGGCAGCCTCCCTGGGCCAGGTGCACCGGGCGCGCACGCCTGCCGGCCGGGCCGTCGCCGTGAAGATCCAGTACCCCGGTGTCGCCGAGGCGCTGGCTGCGGACGTGCGGACGCTGGCGGTCGTGTCGCACACGGTCTCGCGCCTGGCACCGCGCATCGCGCTGCCGCCGCTGGTGGCCGAGATGCGCGTGCGCCTGCTCGAGGAGCTCGACTACCTGCACGAGGCCTCGGTGCAGCGCCGCTTCGCGCAGGCCTACGTCGCCGACGACGAGGTCGTCGTGCCCGACGTCGTGCTCGCCCGGCCCCGGGTGCTGGTGACCGACTGGATGGACGGCACACCGCTGGCCACCGTCGCCGAGCAGGGCGACCAGCGCACGCGCGACGGGCTCGCCCTGCGCTACCAGCGCTTCATGCTGGGCGCGCCGCAGCGAGTCGGGCTGCTGCACACCGACCCGCACCCGGGCAACTTTCGCCTGCTGGAGGACGGACGTCTCGGGGTGCTCGACTTCGGGTCGTCGCTGGAGATGCCCGGAGGGCTCCCCCGCACGTTCGGCCGTCTCATCGGCGCGCTGCAGGGCGCCGGGCCGGCCGAGGTGGCCGCGACGCTGCGTGACGCGGGGCTCGTCGACCAGGGACGGCACATCGAGGTCGAGAAGCTGATGGACTACCTCTCCCCCTTCAGCGAGCCGGCCCGTCACGAGGTGTTCCACTACACGCGTGACTGGTTGCGCACCGAGTTCGGCCGGGTCAACGACCCGCGCAACCCCGACTTCGCCGTGGCGCTGCAGCTCACGATCCCACCGGAACAGCTGTTCACCCACCGGGTGTGGCTCGGCGTCGTCGGCGTGCTGTGCCAGCTCGAGGCCCGAGTGCCGGTGCGACACGAGCTGACACGGCTGCTGCCTGGGTTCGCCGAGGCCACCTGAGCGATATCGTCGTCGACGACCTCGTCTTCCCCCGTCCCTCGAGGTGGTCTCGTGCCGTCCTGGTCGTCGGTGATCGTCGGCGCCGTCGTCGTCGGCGCCCTCATCGGCGCTGCCCAGCAGGACGGGGCGCCCGATGAGCCGCCGGTCGCCGAGCCGCCGGTCGCCGAGCAGCCTGTTCCCGACCCGCCGGTCGTCGAGGTCGACCAGGTTCTCTCCACGCTGCCGCCGGACGGGTCGGCGCGTATCGCGCTGACGTTCGACGACGGGCCCCACCCGCAGTGGACGCCCCAGGTGCTCGACGTCCTGGCTCGCCACGACGCGGTCGCCACGTTCTGTGTCGTCGGAGAGCAGGTGACCGGCCGCGACCAGCTGCTGCGCCGCATCCATGCCGAGGGGCACGCCCTGTGCAACCACACGACGAGCCACGACTACGGGCTGCCGGTGCGTGACCCGGCGCAGATCAGGGCACAGATCGACGGGACGACTGAGATCATCGTCGCTGCGGTACCCGAGGCGTCCGTCTCGGCCTTCCGGGCTCCGGGCGGACGTTTCGACCCGGCTGTCGTGGCACAGGCGCAGGCGCTCGGCCTGGACTCGTGGGCGTGGTCGGTCGACAGCCGAGACTGGGACACCACGGACCCCGACGAGATCGTGACACGTGTGCTCGACGGGGTGGGCCCGGACGCAGTGGTGCTGCTGCACGACGGCGGTGGCGACCGCGCGGCGACCGTCGCGGCGCTGGACGAGCTGCTGCCCGTGCTGGCCTCGGTCGGCTACCAGTTCGTCACGTTGCCGGACGTCTCGTGAGCGACACGGGGTTCGTCGTGCTCGACATCGACGGAGTGCTCGCCGACGCCCGCCATCGGCTGCACCACCTGCGGGGCGGTCGCAAGAACTGGGGCGCCTTCTTCGCGGCGGCCGGTGACGACCCCGCGCTGGACGAGGGGGTGCGCCGAGCGCACGACGCCGCCCGCAGCCATGCTCTCGTGTACCTGTCCGGTCGCCCCGAACGCCTGCGGGGCGTCACGCAGGGCTGGCTCGACGGGCACGGCCTGCCGTCTGGAGCATTGCTGATGCGACCCGACGCCGACCATCGCCCCGCACGCGTCCTGAAGCCGCAGCTGCTGGCACGCGTCGCCGCCCACGGTCGGATCGCGCTGGTCGTCGACGACGACCTCGAGGTGTGCCAGGCGTTGCGCGCCCTTGGGTACGAGGTCGAGCACGCGACGTGGGCCGCCGACTAGGCTCGCCCGATGCGCCTCGACCCGGAGTTCACCGCACTGCCGCTGAACGGTCTGGCCGACGTCGCGCTGGCCAGGGCCGTCGAGCTCGGGGCCTCCCACGCCGAGGTGCGTGTGGAGCGCATCCGTTCGCGTCACCTGGCCATCAGGGACGGCGAGCTGTCGGGGCTGCACGACGGGTCCGACGTCGGGCTCGCCGTCCGCGTGATCCACGACGGCACCTGGGGCTTCGCCTCGACCCCCGACCTGACGGCGCAGGCGGCGCGTTCCGTGGCCGAACGCGCGGTGCACGTCGCCGAGGTGGCACGCCCCCTGCGGTCACGTCCGGTGCAGCTGGCGCCCGAGCCGGTCTGGACGGGCACCTGGGTCTCCGAGTACGGCGTCAACCCCTTCGACGTCCCAGCCGCCGACGCCATCGCACTGCTGACCGAGCACTCGGCCCGGCTCAGCCGCGATGCGCGTGTGGCGCACAGCACCGCCACGCTGGAGCAGGCGCAGGAGAACACGTTCTACGCCGACTCCGCCGGCACGCGCGTGACACAGCAGCGGATCCGGGTGCACCCCGTGCTGGAGGTGCTCGGTGTGGACAGCCGCGCCGGCACGTTCGAGACCATGCGCAGCCTCGCGGCACCTGCCGCTCGCGGCTTCGAGTACGTGACGGGAGCCGACGGCATCCACGACTGGGACGCCGAGGTCACCGCCCTGCCCGAGCTGCTCGCCGAGCGCATGGCCGCCCCGAGCGTCGAGCCGGGCCGCTACGACCTCGTGATCCACCCGTCGAACCTCTGGCTGACCATCCACGAGTCGGTGGGCCACGCCACCGAGCTCGACCGTGCGCTGGGCTACGAGGCGAACTACGCCGGTACCTCGTTCGCCACCCCCGACCAGCTCGGCACCCTGCGCTACGGCAGCCCTCTGATGAACGTGACCGGAGACCGGACGGTGCCGCACGGCCTCGCCACGACCGGCTGGGACCACGAGGGCGTGGCCGCGCAGAGCTGGGACATCGTCACGCAGGGCGTGCTCGTCGGCTACCAGCTCGACCGGTCGTCCGCGATGTTGCTCCCCGACGGTCCCGGCCGCTCGAACGGGTGCGCCTTCGCCGACTCCCCTGCCCACATCCCGATCCAGCGCATGGCCAACGTCTCCCTGCAACCCGCACCGGACGGCACGTCGACCGACGACCTCATCGAGCGGGTCGAGCACGGCCTCTACGTCGTCGGCGACAAGTCGTGGTCGATCGACCAGCAGCGCTACAACTTCCAGTTCACCGCGCAACGCTTCTACCGCATCACGAACGGACGACTGGCTGGCCAGGTCAAGGACGCGGCCTACCAGGGCAGGACCCCCGACTTCTGGGGGGCGCTCGACGGGCTGGGCGACAGATCGACCTTCGAGCTGGGAGGCGCGGCCAACTGTGGCAAGGCACAGCCCGGACAGGTGGCCGCGGTGAGCCACGGGGCTCCGGCCACGCTGTTCCGAGCTGTCAACGTGCTCAACACCGCACAGGAGGGGCAGCGATGAGCCACGGCATGCGGTGCGACGACATGGTCGAGAGCGCGCTGGCCGCTTCACGCGGTGACGGCTGTGTCGTGCTCGTGGCACAGAGGCACCAGGCGAACCTGCGGTGGGCCTCGAACACGCTGACCACCAACGGGGAGACGCGCGAGCGGTCGATGACGGTGGTCGCGCTGCACGGCGCCGGCACCGACGCCTCCGCGGCATCGCTCACGCGCACGGTCAGCAGCCAGGCCGAGATCGCCGACCTGGTGTCCGATGCCGAGGCCATGGCCGCGCAGACGCCCCGCGAGCAGAGTGCGCGGGCGCTCGTGGCCGGCGAGGCGTCGCCCGACTTCGCGTCCGACCCGGCCGACGGGGGCATCGGCGTCCTCACCTCGATGGCGGACGACCTGGGGGACGTGCTGGCGCAGGCGCGCTCGGACGCCATCATGCAGTACGGCTACGCCGAGCACGTGCTCACGACCACGTACCTGGGCACCTCCGCTGGTGTCCGGGCGCGCCACGTCCAGCCCTCCGGCCACCTCACGATCACCGCGAAGGACGCCGACCTGACGACGTCGACGTGGACGGGCCGGGCGACCGCCGACTTCACCGACGTCGACGTCCGTGCGCTCGACGCCGAGCTGCGTCGCAAGCTGGAGTGGTCGCGGCACGCCGTCGACCTGTCCCCCGGCCGGTACCGCACGGTGCTTCCGCCGACCGCGGTGGCCGACCTGGCCGTCTACGCCTACTGGGAGATGTCGGGGCTGGCCGCGCACGAGGGGCGCAGCGTGTACGCCGAGCCGGGCCGGGGCACCCGGGTGGGCCAGCGGATGGTGGACCCTCGGGTGACGTTGCGCTCGGACCCTGCCTACCCGGGCCTGGAGTGTGCCGACCGGGTGATGACAGCGTCGTCGGGACCGATGTCGAGCGTCTTCGACAACGGCATGCCCTCACCCGCGACCGACTGGATGAGCAACGGGGTGCTCAACGCCCTGGTGCAGACGCGCCACTCCGCCGAGCTGACCGGGCTGCCGACCACGCCGGGCGTCGACAACCTCGTGCTCGAGGTGGCCGGCGCGCAGGGCAGCGTGGACGACCTGGTGGCCGGGCTCGACGACGGCGTGCTGGTCACCTCGCTCTGGTACATCCGTGAGGTGGATCCCCAGACGTTGCTGCTGACGGGACTGACCCGGGACGGCGTCTACGTGGTGCGCAACGGCGAGGTCGTCGGGTCGGCCCCGAACTTCAGGTTCAACGAGAGCCCCGTCGACGTCCTCTCCCGCATCGGCTCCGCAGGAACGACGGTGCCGGCGTTCAGCCGGGAGTGGGGCGAGTGGTTCCCCCGCACCGCCATGCCGGCGCTGCTCGTGGACGGGTTCAACTTCTCGACGGTGAGCGACGCGCGCTAGTCCAGCGCCGCTGCCGCCAGCCCGAGCAGCTGCACCGCTGCGTCATCGTCGTCGGGGACGACCGTCACCTGGACGAAGTACGGCCCGTCCTGCGCACCCGCCAGCCCCGCTGTGACGTATGCGTCGCTCGTGCCGGGCACGTCGGCGTCCTGCGCAGGCCCGAGGAAGTCCTCGGCGATCTGTCGCTCGGTCTGCGCGTCGCTGTCGCTGACCACGACCTGGACGAACGCCACGCCTGAGGCGTCGGTGACCCACTCGCAGATCGACTGGGCCTCGCTGGACAGGTCGACGTTGGGCTCGCCCTGCTCGGCGTTCGCTCCCGTCGCGGCGGCCACCTCGTCCGCCGTGAGCAGGCTGCAGGCGTCGACGGCGAAGCCCGCCGTGGTGTCGGCCTCGGTGTCGGCGTCGGAGTCCGTGTCGCCGGCGGTCGGCTGATCCTGAGTGGCGCTGTCGCCCACCGCCGGTTCGGGGTCGTCCGAACCCCCGCATCCGGCCAGTGCGAGGGCACCGATCACTGCCAGGGTCGTGACGCGCCGTCCAGCGAGAGTGTTCACGACCCGAGGCTATCCGTCTGGCTCAGAGCGAACGCTGCCGGCTCCGGGCAGGTGCAGACGAGGTTGCGGTCGCCGTAGGCGCCGTCGATCCGGCGCACGGGCGGCCAGTACTTGTCCGCGGCCTGGGCCGGGCCGGCCGGGTAGACGGCGACCTCGCGGGAGTAGGGGTGGGTCCACTCCCCCAGGGCCGAGCGAGCCGTGTGTGGTGCGTTGCGCAGAGGGTTGTCCTGCGCCGGCCACTCTCCGGACGCCACCAGGTCGATCTCGGCCCGGATGGCGATCATGGCGTCGCAGAAACGGTCGAGCTCGCCGAGGTCCTCGGACTCCGTGGGCTCCACCATCAGCGTGCCCGCCACCGGGAACGACATGGTCGGGGCGTGGAACCCGTAGTCGACCAGGCGCTTGGCCACGTCGTCGACCGTGATGCCGGTCTGCTTGGTGATCGGGCGCAGGTCGACGATGCACTCGTGGGCGACGAGGCCGTGGGCCCCGGTGTAGAGGATCGGGTAGTGCTCGCCCAGCCTGCGCGCGACGTAGTTGGCCGCCAGGACGGCGACCTGCGTGGCCCGGCGCAGCCCGTCCGGACCCATGAGCCGGATGTAGGCCCACGAGATCGGCAGCACTCCCGGCGAGCCGAACGGCGCCGCCGACACCGGGCCGATGCCCGTCGGCGGCCCGGCCTCGGGCACGAGGGGGTGGTTGGGCAGGAAGGGCGCCAGGTGTGCGCGCACCCCGATGGGGCCGACCCCGGGTCCTCCCCCGCCGTGCGGGATGCAGAACGTCTTGTGCAGGTTCAGGTGCGACACGTCCGCCCCGAAGTCACCCGGCCGTGCGACACCGACGAGGGCGTTGAGGTTTGCCCCGTCGACGTACACCTGGCCACCGGCGTCGTGCACCAGGCGGCACAGCTCGACGATGCCGTCCTCGTAGACGCCGTGTGTGGACGGGTAGGTGACCATGATCGCCGCGACTCGGTCGGTGTGCTCGGCCAGCAGCCGTCGCAGGTCGTCCAGGTCGACGGTGCCGTCCTCGGCCGAGGCGACCACCGCCACCCGCATGCCCGCCATGACGGCAGAGGCTGCGTTCGTGCCGTGCGCGCTCTGCGGGATCAGGCACACGTCCCGTTGCTGCTCCCCGCGGGAGCGGTGGTAGGCCCTGATCGCCAGCAACCCGGCGAGCTCGCCCTGCGACCCGGCATTCGGCTGCAGCGAGACCGCGTCGTACCCGG
>CAYNWB010000018.1:0-36444 GCA_964400785.1 uncultured Actinomycetes bacterium
TGCACCCCGAGGGCCTGCCCGGAGTGCGCGAGGCCAACCGCGCGCTCGCGCTGGCTGCCCGTGACCTGCTGGTGGACGCCTTGGGCATCGAGCCCCCTGCGCCGGAGCAGATGCTCGGCTCGATGGCTGCCGTGCCACTGCCCGGGCACAGCGAGACGATGCTCGACCCGTTGGGCGACGTCCTGCGCGAGCACGGCTTCGTGGTCGCCGCCTTCGGTGGGGCGCGTCGCGTGCTGCGGGTGAGCGCGTTCGTCTACAACGACCTCGACGAGTACGTCGAGCTCGCCGCGCTGCTGCCTCGCGTGCTCAGCACGTCAGCGTGACGCCCACGCCCGCAGGTCGTCACGGAGGCCGGCGAGCTCGGCCAGCTGCTCGGCCACCCGCACGGGGGCCGTGCCACCCCGCCCGTCGCGGGCGGCGAGTGAGCCCGGCACGGTCAGCACCTGCCGAACCTCGGGCGTCAGGTGCGGCGAGACGGCGGCCAGCTGCTCGTCGCTGAGCTCGGCCAGGTCGACCCCGCGCTGCTCGCACGCCTGCACCAGGGCCCCGGTGATCTCGTGGGCCTGCCGGAACGGCACGCCCTCACGCACGAGCCACTCCGCGACGTCGGTGGCCAACGAGAACCCCGCCGGGGCGAGCGCCGCCATCCGCTCGGTGTCGAAGGCAAGCGTGGCGACCATGCCGGCCACTGCGGGCAGCAGCACCTCGAGCTGGTCGAGGGAGTCGAACAGCGGCTCCTTGTCCTCCTGCAGGTCGCGGTTGTAGGCCAGCGGCAGGGCCTTGAGCGTCGCCAGCAACCCGGTGAGGTTGCCCACCAGCCGGCCGGCCTTGCCCCGCGCGAGCTCGGCGACGTCCGGGTTCTTCTTCTGCGGCATGATCGACGAGCCGGTCGACCAGGCGTCGTCGAGCGCGGCGAACCCGAACTCGACGGTCGCCCACACGATCACCTCCTCGGCCAGCCGCGAGACGTCGACCGCGACCATCGCGAGCACGAAGGCCATCTCGGCAGCGACATCTCGGGCGGCGGTCGCGTCGATCGAGTTGGGGGCGCTGCGAGAGAAGCCGAGCTCGACCGCCACCGCCTGGGGGTCGAGCCCCAGCGTGGATCCGGCCAACGCACCGGACCCGTATCCCGACACGTCGGCCCGGCAGTCCCAGTCGCGCATCCGGTCGACGTCACGCAGCAGCGCCCAGGCGTGCGCGGCGAGGTGGTGCGCGAGCAGCACCGGCTGGGCGTGCTGCAGGTGCGTGCGTCCGGGCATGGCCGCGTCGGGATGCCGGCCGGCCTGCTCGCCCAGGGCGTCCACGACGTCGAGGACGAGCCCGGCCACGACCCGTGCGTGGTCGCGCAGGTACATGCGAAACAGCGTCACGACCTGGTCGTTGCGCGAGCGGCCGGCGCGCAGCCGCCCACCCAGCTCGGGGCCGACCCGTTCGATGAGACCCCGCTCGAGGGCGGAGTGGACGTCCTCGTCCTGCGGCTGGGGGACGAACGCCCCGACCGCGACGTCATGACCCAGCCGGTCGAGGCCGTCGAGCAGGGCGGCGTGGTCGTCGTCGGTCAGCAGGCCGGCACGATGCAGGGCGTTGGCGTGCGCCCGGCTGCCGGCCAGGTCGTAGGGCGCGAGCCGCCAGTCGAACTGCGTGGACCGGGACAGCTCTGCCATGGCCTGTGCCGGGCCGGCGGCGAAGCGCGCCCCCCAGAGCCCGCCTGCCTCGCTGCCGCTCACCGGGCCAGGTCGCGCTGCGCCGCGATCTTGCTGGGCAGGCCCCACAGGTCGACGAACCCCTTGGCCAGCGACTGGTCGAAGGTGTCTCCGGCGTCGTAGGTGGCCAGCCCGAAGTCGTAGAGCGCGGCGTCGCTGCGCCGTCCGGTCGGCACGGCTCGTCCGCCCTGCAGCGTCATGCGGATCTCCCCGGAGACCGGCACGCTCGCGTCGTCGATGAAGGCGTCCAGCGCGCGGCGCAGCGGCGAGAACCAGAGCCCGTCGTAGACGAGCTCTGCCCACCGCTGGTCGACGCTGCGCTTGAAGCGGGCCAGGTCACGTTCGACGGTCACGCTCTCGAGCTCGGTGTGGGCCGTGATCAGCGCGATCGCCCCGGGGGCTTCGTAGACCTCGCGGCTCTTGATGCCCACGAGACGGTCCTCGACCATGTCGAGGCGTCCGACCCCGACGGCCCCGGCGCGTCGGTTGAGCTGCTCGACGGCCTCGAGCATGGTGACGTCGCGACCGTCGATGGCGACGGGCACACCGTGGTCGAAGCGGACCACGACCTCGTCCGGCTCGTGGGGCGCGGCGGGGTTCTTCGTGTACGAGTACACGTCCTCGATCGGGCCGTTCCAGATGTCCTCCAAGAAGCCCGTCTCGACGGCGCGTCCCCACACGTTCTGGTCGATCGAGTAGGGGCTCTTCTTGGTGACGTCGATGGGCAGGTCGTGCTGCTCGGCGTAGTCGATGGCCTTGTCACGGGTGAGCGCCAGGTCGCGGATCGGCGCCAGGCAGGTCATGTCCGGCGCGAGCGCCCCGATGCCGACCTCGAAGCGCACCTGGTCGTTGCCCTTGCCCGTGCACCCGTGCGCGACGACGGACGCGCCGTGCTTGCGCGCGGCGGCGACCAGGTGCTTGACGATCACCGGGCGCGACAGGGCCGAGACCAGGGGGTAGCGCTGCATGTACAGGGCGTTGGCCTTCAGCGCCGGGCGCAGGTAGTCGTCGGCGAACTCGTTGCGGGCGTCGGCGACCTCGGCCTCGACCGCACCGCAGGCCAGCGCCCGCCGGCGGATCGTCTCGAGGTCCTCCCCGCCCTGGCCGACGTCGACGGCCACGGCGATCACCTCGGCGCCGGTGGCCTCGGCGATCCATCCGATGCCGACGGAGGTGTCCAGTCCTCCGGAGTAGGCGAGCACGACGCGGTCAGTCACGGTGGGTCTCCTCGGTCGGGGTTGTGTCGGAGGTGTGTCGTTGGGTGGAGGCCATGTCGAGCAGCATCCGGGCCAGGGCGTCCCCACCGGCGGGGTCTGTCGCGACGACGAGAACGGTGTCGTCGCCGGCGACGCTGCCCAGCACGCTGGGCATCTCGGTGTGGTCGATCGCCGAGGCGAGGTACTGGGCGGCACCGGGTGGGGTGCGCAGCACCACCAGGTTGGCCGATGCCGCCGCGCTGACGAGGGTCTCCCCCGCGATGCGGGCGAGCCGGTCGTGCAACGACGGCGGGCTGGAGGCGGCGCGAGGCGTACGGTCGCCACCCTCGGCAGGCAGGGCGTACACGAGCTCGCCCGACGAGCTCCGTACCCGCACCGCGCCGAGCTCGTCGAGGTCGCGTGACAGGGTGCCCTGGCTGACGACCACCCCGTGACCGGCCAGCAGGTCGGCCAGCACCGTCTGCGACGGGACGGGACGGTGTGCCAGCAGGTCGCTGATCAGCTGGCGTCGCGCAGCCTTGGTCTGGGCGACGCTCGGGCCGGTACCAACGGTCATGGGCCGACCTCGTCCACCAGCGCCTCGTCCACCAGACGGGGGTCGAGCAGCCAGGCGAGCAGGGCCTTCTGGGCGTGGCGACGGTTCTCGGCCTGGTCCCAGACGGCGCTGGCCGGGTCGTCGAGGTAGGTCGCGTCGATCTCCTTGCCCCGGTAGGCCGGCAGGCAGTGCAGCACGAGGGCTGCTTGGGACGCGGCGGCCATGGCGTCCGGGGTGACGGCGAAGGGAAGGAACGGGGCCTCCCGCTGCTCGGCCTCGTCCTCCTGGCCCATCGACACCCACGTGTCGGTCGAGACCACGTCGGCGCCGGCGAAGGCGTCGGCCGGGTCGGTGGTGTGCCGCACCGACCCACCCGTGCCGGCAGCGATGGCGGCGGCGCGGGCGAGCACGTCGGGGTTCGGGGCGAACTGCTCGGGCGAGCCGATGCACACGTGCATGCCCGCAGTCGCGCCGGCCAGCAGGGTGGAGTGGGCCATGTTGTTGCCACCGTCGCCGACGTAGGTGAACCGCAGCCCGGCGAGCACCCCGCGACGCTGCCGGACGGTCAGCAGGTCGGCCAGCAGCTGGCAGGGGTGGAACTCGTCGGTGAGAGCGTTCACCACCGGGACGGCTGATGCCGCGGCCATCGCTTCCACACGGTGCTGGGCGAAGGTGCGCCAGACGATGGCGGCCACCTGCCGGTCGAGCACGCGCGCGGTGTCCTCGACGGTCTCTCCCCGCCCGAGCTGGCTCGTCGCGGCGTCGAGCACCAGGGGCACGCCCCCGAGCTCGGCCACGCCCACGGCGAACGAGACGCGCGTGCGGGTGGACGGCTTGTCGAACAGCAGCGCAACGGTCTGCGGACCGGCCAGCGGCCGATGGCTGTAGGGGTGGCTGACCAGTCGCTGCGCCAGGTCGAGGACGCCGGCCTGCTCGGCCGGGGTCAGGTCGTCGTCGCGCACGAAGTGGCGGGTCATGCGGCGTTCCCTCCGTCAGCGGCAGTGGTCAGGATCTCGGGCCAGGCCGTGACGAACTCGCCAGCCTCGGCCTGCGACAGCACGAGAGGCGGAGCGAGGCGAACCGTGTCCGGGGCCACGTTGTTCACGATGAAGCCGGCCTGCAGGGCAGCCTCGACCACCACGTCCGCGGGGGCCGCCGTGACCGGCAGGCCGAGCAGCAGGCCACGGCCTCGGATCTCGCCGGTGCCGGGCACCGCCAGACCGGCGGACAGCTGCGCCCCGCGCTCGGTGGCGGCCGCGCGCAGGTCGTGCTCGGCCACCACGTCGAGCACGGCGAGAGCAGCGGCGCAGCACACCGGGTTGCCCCCGAACGTGGAGCCGTGCTGTCCCGGTCCGAGCAGGGTGGCCGCGTCGCCGAGCGCCACGACAGCCCCGATGGGCAGCCCGCCGCCCAGACCCTTGGCCAGCGTCACCACGTCGGGCCAGTCGGCGCACGGCTGCCCGTCCGGCCCGGCGCCCAGCGCGTCGGCGTGCTGGAAGGCGAACCACTCCCCGGTGCGGGCAACCCCTGTCTGCACCTCGTCGAGCACGAGCAGGGCTCCGTGTCGTCGCGTCAGTGCACGGGCGGCGCGCAGGTACCCCGAGGGTGCGACGTGGATGCCCCCCTCACCCTGGATCGGCTCGAGCACGACCGCGGCGACCTCGTCGTCCATGGCTGCGGCCAACGCGTCGGCGTCGCCGTAGGGGACGTGCTCGACGTCACCGGGCAGCGGCGCGAACGGGTCGGTGATCGCGGGCTTGCCGGTCAGGGCCAGGGCACCCATCGTCCGGCCGTGGAACCCCCCGGTGGCGGCCACGACGCGTCGGCGCCCGGTGCGCCGGGCGATCTTGAACGCAGCCTCGTTGGCCTCGGCCCCGGAGTTGGCGAAGAAGACCGATCCACCGGCCGGTGCCCCCGCGCTGCCGACGCCGACCAGCGAGAGCAGTCGTTCGGCCAGGCGCACCTGCACCGACGTGGTGAACAAGTTCGAGACGTGCCCGAGCGTGGCCATCTGGGTCGCGACGGCCTCGACCAGGCGGGGGTGGGCGTGCCCGAGCGCGTTGACCGCGATGCCACCGAGCAGGTCGAGGTAGGCCCGCCCGTCCTCGTCCCACACACGGCACCCCTCACCCCGCACGAGCACCCGCTTCGGCACGCCGTAGGTGCCCATGACGGCGCCCCGGTAGGCATCGAGCGTGGCGCTCATGACGACGGCCCCGAGGGCTCGGGCTCGGCCATCACCATGGTGCCCACGCCGGCGTCGGTGACCACCTCGAGCAGCAGCGAGTGCGGCAGGCGTCCGTCGATGACGTGGGCCCGTGGCACGCCGCCGCGGACGGCGCGCAGGCAGGCCTCCATCTTCGGCACCATGCCGGTGGCCAACCTCGGCAGCATGGCCTCGAGCTCGTCGGCGCTCAGCCGGCTGATCACGTCGTGCGGCGTCGCCGGCGGCCAGGTGCGGTACAGCCCGGACACGTCGGTGAGCACCACGAGCTTGCCCGCGCCCAGCGCGATGGCCAGGGCTGCCGCGGCCGTGTCGGCGTTGACGTTGTGCACCTGCCCGTCGACGTCCGGTGCCACGCTTGACACCACCGGCACCCGGCCCGCGGCGATGAGGTCCTCGACCGCCTCCGGGCGCACGGCGACCACGTCGCCGACGAGCCCGACGTCGATCGGCTCGCCCTCGTGCCAGGCGTCGCGACGGACGGCGGTGAACAGGTGGGCGTCCTCCCCCGACATCCCGACCGCCAGCGGCCCGTGCTCGTTGAGCAGCCCGACGAGCTCGCGGCCGACCTGCCCGACGAGCACCATCCGAACCACGTCCATGGCCTCGGGCGTCGTCACGCGCAGCCCCCCGCGGAACTCCGTGGCGATGCCCAGCCGCCCGAGCATGGACGAGATCTGCGGCCCGCCCCCGTGCACGACGACGGGACGCAGCCCGGCGTACCGCAGAAAGGCGACGTCCTGGGCGAACGCACGCCGCAGGTCGGGGTCGACCATGGCGTTGCCCCCGTACTTGACCACGACGACGCTGCCGTGGAACCGCTCCAGCCACGGCAGCGCCTCCACCAGGGTGGCCGCCTTCGTCAGCGCCCCCACGAGCCCGGGAGGCGTCAGCGCGCTGGTCTGGTCGGGCGTCATGTCGAGTACGCCGAGTTCTCGTGGACGTAGGCGTGGGTCAGGTCGGTCGTGAGCACCGTCGCCTCGGCCGCGCCCGCGCCGAGGTCGATGTCGATGCCGACCTGACGGGCCGACAGGTCGACCAGCGACCGGTCGGCGCCGGCGGCTCCGCCCTGACACACGGCGACTCCGTTGACGCTGACGTCGACGTGCTGCGGCTCGAACGTGGCCGCCGTCGAGCCCACCGCGCCCAGGATGCGTCCCCAGTTGGGGTCGCGGCCGAAGATCGCGGTCTTGACCAGCAGGCTGCGTGCCACGGCGCGGGCGACCTGTACCGCGTCGTCCTCGTGCAGGGCCCCACGCACGGTGATCGCCACCTCGTGCTCGGCGCCCTCGGCGTCGGCGACCAGCTGCCCTGCCAGGTCGGCGCAGACGCTAGTCACGGCGTCGGTCAGCTCGTCGAGCGTGGGCTGCACCCCGCTGGCACCGCTGGCGAGCAGCAGCACGGTGTCGTTGGTCGAGATGCACCCGTCGGTGTCGACCCGGTCGAACGTCACCCGGGTCGCCGCGCGCAGAGCGGCGTCCAGCACCGCGGCGTCGGCGACGGCGTCGGTGGTGACCACCGCCAGCATGGTGGCCAGGGAGGGGGCGAGCATGCCGGCCCCCTTGGCCATGCCGCCGACGGTCCAGCGTCCCTGCGTCGACCCGCGCGTGACGGCGGCCTGCTTGGCGCGGGTGTCGGTGGTCATGATCGCCGTCGCGGCGTCGCCGCCACCGTCGGGGTGCAGACGTTCGTGTGCGGCGTCGACGCCGGGCAGCAGCCGCTGCATCGGCAGGCGCTCACCGATCAGCCCCGTGGAGCAGACGGCGACCTCGCCGGCGCCGATCGCCAGCACGCCTGCGACGTGCTCGGCGGTGCGGTGCGTGTCGAGAAAGCCGTCGGCACCGGTGCACGCGTTGGCGCCGCCGGAGTTGAGCACGACGGCCCGCACCTGCCCGGCCTTGAGCACCTGCGCGGTCCAGAGCACCGGAGCGGCTTGGAAGCGGTTGGTGGTGACGACGCCGGCGGCGTCGTAGCGAGGCCCGTCGTTGACGACGAGGGCGACGTCGGGAGCCCCCGACGACTTGAGCCCCGCCGCCACGCCCGCCGCCCGAAAGCCGGCTGCGCTCGTCACGCTCACGGCGCCACCCCGCTCACCGGCAGCCCCATGGTCTCCGGGAGCCCGAGCATGAGGTTCGCGTTCTGCAGCGCCTGCCCGGCAGCGCCCTTGACCAGGTTGTCCTCGGCCGCCACGACGGTCACGCGACCGGCGTCGGGGTCGACCGCCGCCTGCAGGTGGACGGTGTTCGAGCCGAGCGTGGCGGCCGTCGTCGGCCACTGCCCGTCCGGCAGCACCCGCACGAACGGCTCGTCGCGGTAGGCGCCCATCAGGCTGTCGAGCACGTCGGCAACGGTCCGGCCCTCGGCCAGCCGCGCCGAGCAGGTGGCGAGGATGCCGCGCGTCATCGGGGCCAGCAGGGGCGTGAACGACAGCCGCACGTCCCCGCCGGTGGCGTAGCGCAGGTTCTGTGCCATCTCGGGTGTGTGCTGGTGCGTGCCGCCCACCTTGTAGGCGCTCATGCTGCCCATCACCTCGCTGGCCAGCAGGGTCGGCCGCGCAGCGCGACCGGCGCCGGACGTACCGCTGGCCGCGACCACCACGACGTCGTCGGGCAGCACGACCTCGTCGGCGAGCAGAGGGGCGAGCGCCAGGGTCACGGCCGTGACGTAGCAGCCCGGGTTGGCGACCCGGTGCGACACGCGGATGCGCTCGCGCGCCCCCGGCAGCTCGGGCAGCCCGTAGGTCCAGGTGCCGGCGTGCTCGCCGCCGTAGAAGCGCTGCCAGTCGGCCGCGTCGTCGAGCCTGAAGTCGGCGCCGAGGTCGACGATGGGCAGGTGCTCGGGCAGCTCGCGTGCCAGGGCTGCGGACTGCCCGTGCGGCAGCGCCAGCAGCACCATGTCGGCATCGGCGAGCACATCGGGCCGGGTCTCGACGAACAGCGTCCCGGCCAGCGCAGGCAGGTGGGGGTGCAGCGAGGTCACCGAGGTACCGGCCGCTGCGCCGGCGGCGGCAACAGTCGGCTCGAGCTCGGGATGCCCGAGCAGCAGGCGTAGCAGCTCACCACCGGCGTACCCGGAGGCGCCCGCAACCGCGACCCTCATGTCCGTCTCCGTCGTCCGCAGCGGGCCAGCGGGCCAACCCGCTGACTGAATGTCTATGCAGAGACTAGCAAATGTATCAAGTCACGAGGACGCGTGGACGTGGCGGCGCGTGACGAGCGCTTCGAGCGCAGCGACGGTCGCCGGGGAGCCCGACGCGAGCACGCCCCCCGCCTCGTCCAGCACGACCACGCTCGGGAACTGCTGCGACAGCGGGGTGTCGCGGTAGAAGGGGGCGACGTCGACGGCCAGACCCTCGACCAACGAGCGCCCTGACTCGTCGTCCGGTACCCGGACGACGGTGGGCACGTCGACCGACACTCCCCCGGAGCGGCGGATGTCGTCGACCAGGGCGAGGTCGTTCTCGCGACCCGGTTCGAGCATCACCACCACCGAGGCCGCGGGGGGCGGCGGCGGTGCAGGTGAGGCGGGCCGGGTGCTGCCTGCCCGCTGCAGCATGGTCACCTGCCGCTGCAGGCGGGTCACCGTGCCCTCCAGCGACGTCACGCGCGACATGACGAGCAGCAGGGCCGCGCTCAGCGCGACGACCAGCAGTGTGAGGACGCCGACGGCGACGATCCAGGCGGTGCTCACGCTGAGCCCGCTGACGCCCCGAGCACGCCGGCGAAGCGACGCAGCTCGAGCAGCAGCATCAGCAGGGCGTAGCCGGCGGCGACCACCGACACGACCGCCCAGGCGTCGGCCGCGGCGATGGTCGACTCGGGCACCCCCGGGCCGGGGTAGAGCGCGAGCGCGGCCGACGGCCAGGCGGCCGCGGCGAGGGCTGCCACCGTCAGCGCCGCGTTGCGGGCCACGAGCGCCCTGCTGACGGTCTGCAGCTGGCGGAACCCGCAGCCACAGCCGATCTTGCTGCCGCGCTCCACCGCGTACCAGATGGCGCCGGCGAATCCCACGAGCACCACCGCGGCGAGCACCGAGACGGGGACGATGAGAACCCCGGTCACGAGCATCACGCCGATGGCGACCTCGAGCGGGGGCAGGGCGCGGGCGACGGGGGTGACGAGCGCCTCGGGCAGGATCTTGTAGGCGGCCACCGACGAGCGGAAGGCCGCCGGGTCGCGCAGCTTCGGCACGGCCGCGACGAGGAACACGAGGCCGATGACGAGGCGACCGGCCAGCCCTAGGTACTCCATAGTGCGCCGAATCGTAGTGCAGCGTCGCCGCTAGCAGCGCCGTGCTCAGGCACCGCGCAGCTCGGCTCCCAGCTCGGCCGCTGCCGCGTCGACCATGGCCCGCCGAGCCGCTGCCAGCTCCTCGACGCTGAGGGTGTGGTCGGCGGCGCGCAGGGTGACGCTGTAGGCGAGGCTCTTGCGGCCCTCCCCCACCTGGGGCCCGGTGTAGACGTCGAACAGCCAGAGCTGCTCGAGCAGGTCGCCGGCCGCGCCGGCCAGCACCGCCTCGAGCTCGGCGGCCGGGACGCCGTCGTCGACCACGAACGCCAGGTCTTCTCGGGCCGGCGGGAACGTCGACACCCGGGGTGCCGGCACGAGCGGCTCGGCATAGGCGGCCAGGCGCTCGATGTCGATCTCCATCGCGCCGACCCGGGGCGGCAGGTCGAGGGCGGCCAGCACCCGCGGGTGCAGCTCACCGGCGTAGCCGATGCGCTCGTCGCCCACCAGCAGCTCGGCGCAGCGGCCCGGGTGCCAGGGCATGTGCTCGGACGCCCGCACGGTCAGGGGGGCGTCGATCACCCGTGCGGCCAGCCGCGCCGCCGCGATCGACTCCAGCCACTGCGCCTCGCGGCCGGGTCCGAACCAGCTGTCACGCTCGGACTTGCCGGCGACCACCACGGCGAGGCGTCGCGGCTGGTCGGGCAGCCCGGCCTCGATCGCGGCGAGCTGCTCGTCGGTGGGTCGGCCGTCGACGGGCAGGCGCGGGGTCGCGACCACCTGGCCGGGACGGGGCAGAAAGACGCGTCCGACCTCGAACAGCGTGAGGTCGCCCAGCCCTCGTCCGATGTTGCGGCGCAGGGCCTGCAGCAGCCCCGGCAGCAGCGCAGCGCGCAGGTAGGGCTCCTCGTCCGAGATCGGGTTGACCAGCCGCACGCGGTGCCGCTCGTCGGAGTCCGCCGGCACCCCGAGGGCGTCGAGCAGCGCGTCGCCGACGAACGGGTAGGTGGTCACCTGCACACCACCGACGTGCGCGATCGCCCGGGTGATCATCATCTCCTGCCGCTGGGCGCGCGTCAGCCCGTGGCTGGCCGGCCCCCTCGGCACGGTGGCGGGGATCGTGTCGTACCCGGCCAGCCGCACGACCTCCTCCACGAGGTCGACGGGGTCGGTGAGGTCGGGCCGCCAGCTTGCGGGGGTGACGTCGAGCATGCCGTCCGGTCCGGGGTCGGCCAGCTCGCAGCCGACCTCGCGCAGCAGCCGCACCACCTGCTCGGCCTCGTAGGGACGGCCGGCCACCCGGCCGGGGTGCTCCACGTGCAGCGCCACCGTGGCCGCAGCCGGACGCAGGTCGACGTCGGTGAGGGCGGGCGTGATCGTCGCCCCGCCGAGGTCGGCCAGCATCTGCACGACCAGCCCGGCCGCGACCGGTGGCAGTGCGGGGTCGACGCCCCGCTCGAAGCGCCGGGAGGCCTCGCTGGGCAGCTTGTGCCGGCGCGCGGCGCGGGCGATCGCGACGGGGTCGAAGTGCGCCGCCTCGACCACCACGTTGCTCGTCTGCAGCGACAGCTCGGTCGAGGCACCGCCCATGACCCCGGCGACGCCGATCGGGCCTGAGTCGTCGGTGATCACCAGGTCTTCGGGGTCGAGCTCGCGCCGCTTGCCGTCCAACGTCTGCAGCGACTCCCGGTGGCGGGCCCGGCGCACACCCAGCCCACCGGAGAGCCGGTCGGCGTCGTAGCCGTGGATCGGCTGCCCCAGCTCGAGCATGACGTGGTTGGTGACGTCGACGGCGAGCGAGAGCGGTCGCATGCCGGCCAGGTGCAGCCGGGTGCGCAGCCACAGCGGCGAGGGGCGCGTCGGGTCGAGGTCGCGGGCGACGCGCACCGCGAACCGGTCGCAGCCCGACGGGTCGTCGACGCTGACCGGCCACGCCTGCCGCGCCGACGGCGACGGGGCGCCCGGGCCGAGCCGGCGCGGGTCGGCAGGGTCGCGGAAGGCGACCCCGAGAGCGGTCGCGGCCTCGCGGGCCACTCCCCGGACGCTCAGGCAGTAGCCGCGGTCGGGGGTCACGGCGATGTCGAGCACGGCGTCGGGCAGACCGAGCAGGGGGCGGGCGTCGGCCCCGGGGTGCCGGTCGAGCGAGGACGAGACCCCGTGCAGGTCGACCAGCGCCTGCTCGGTGAGCACCAGGATGCCGTCGTGGTCGTCGCCGATGCCCATCTCGCGGACCGAGCAGATCATGCCGTCCGAGACGTGCCCGTAGGTGCGGCGGGCACTGATCGCGAACCCGCCCGGCAGGACGGCTCCGGGCAGGGCGACGACGACGAGGTCACCGACGGCGAAGTTGTGGGCACCGCAGACGATGCCGCGAGGCTCGTCCTCGCCCACGTCCACCTGGCACCAGCGGATCGACTTGCCGTTGGAGTGGGTCTCGACCTCGAGCTCGAGCACCCGGCCGACGACCAGCGGGCCGTCCACCGCGACGGTCTCGACGGTCTCGACCTCGAGCCCGACGGCCAGCAGCCGGTCGCCGAGCTCGCGGGGGCTCAGCTCGGCCGGCAGGTCGACGTACTCGCGCAGCCACGACACCGGGACGCGCATCAGATCTCCATCCCGAACGGAAGCGTGAAGCGGGCGTCGCCCTCGATCAGGTCGTGCATGTCGGTGATGCCGTGGCGGAACATGAGCGTGCGCTCCAGACCCATACCGAACGCGAAGCCGGTGTAGCGGTCGGTGTCGATGCCGCACGCGGTGAGCACACGCGGGTTGACCATGCCGCACCCGCCCCACTCGATCCAGCCCTCCGACGAGCAGGTACGGCACGCGTTGTCGGGGTCGCCCACCGATGCCCCGCGACACACGAAGCACTGCAGGTCGACCTCGGCCGACGGCTCGGTGAAGGGGAAGTACGACGGTCGCAGCCGGGTGACCAGCCCCTCGCCGAACATCGCGGCCGCGAAGTGGTCGAGGGTGCCCTTGAGGTCGGCCATCGTGATGCCCTGGTCCACGACCAGGCCCTCGACCTGGCTGAACACCGGCGTGTGCGTGGCGTCGAGCTCGTCGGTGCGGTACGTGCGTCCCGGGCAGATGACGTAGACGGGCAGCTCACGGGTGAGCAGGGCGCGGATCTGCACGGGAGAGGTGTGCGTGCGCAGCACGACACCGGACTCCGGGGACTCGACGAAGAACGTGTCGGACGTGCCGCGGGCCGGATGGTCGGGCCCGATGTTGAGGGCGTCGAAGTTGTACCACTCGGCCTCGACCTCGGGCCCGTCGGCGACCTCGTAGCCCAGGGCCACGAAGATCTGGCTGATCCTCTCCACGAGCGAGTACAGCGGGTGGCGGGCACCGACGGGCCGGCGGATCCACGGCAGGGTGACGTCGACGGACTCCTCGACGAGCACGCGCTCGTCGCGCTCGGCCTCCAGCACGCCCTGGCGAGCGTCCAGGGCGACGGCGACCTCGCGCCGCGCGGTGCCGACCACCTGGCCGGCCGCCTTGCGCTGCGACGGGTCCAGCCGGCCGATCCCCCGGTTCAGCAGCGCCAGGGGTGAGCGGTCACCCGCGTGCTCGATCCGCACCGTCTTCAGGGCGTCCAGGCTGCCGGCATCGGCGATGGCGGCCAGCGCGGTGTCGCGCAGGCCCGCCACCTGCTCGGGCGTGATGGCGCCGGGCTCCGGCGCGGACGCAGACATGCGGGCAGGCTCCTTGCGGACGGGGGTGGCGGATGTGTCGACCCGGCAACGGCAGGGCTGGTCAGTCTAGTGGTGGGCGGGCAGCGGACGGTGAGGCCGTCGCGCCGGTGGGGCGACCGGCGTGGGCCATGGCCGAGGCGTACAGGCAGATCGCCGAGGCCACGGACACGTTGAGGCTTTCTGCCTGCCCGTACATGGGCACCCGCACCGCGGCGGAGCACGCGGCGGAGTACTCCGGCGGCACGCCGTGGGCCTCGTTGCCGACGACCCACGCCGTCGGACCTGACAGCAGGCCCCGTTCGCCGGCCTCGACGAGGTCGATGTCACCCGCGCCGTCGGCGGCCAGCACTGTCAGGCCGGCCGCAGCCAGGTCGTGCAGCACTGTCGGCGGCGCCTGCACCACGACCGGCAGGTGGAAGATCGAGCCGGCGCTGCTGCGGACGCACTTGCCGCCGAGGGGGTCGACCGACGAGGCGGTGAGCACGACCGCGTCGGCACCGGCGGCGTCGGCGGTGCGGATGATCGTGCCGGCGTTGCCCGGGTCGCGGACCTCGGCGAGCACCACGACCAGCCGCAGCGGCCCGTCCAGCACGACGTCGAGCCCGACGGTCACGTCACGGCACACGGCCACGACCCCTTGGGGGCTCGTGGTCTCGGCGACGAGGTCGAGCACCGGGCCGGTGACCCGGTGGACGGTGACCCCCTGCAGGTCGAAGCCCGTGCTCGACTCGAGCCAGGCCGGGGTGGCGAACACCTCGTGCACGACCCCGGGCACCGCCAGGGCCTCGCGCACCGCCTGCGGGCCCTCGGCCAGGAAGCGCCCGGTGCGGGCCCGGCCCGACGGCCGGTGACAGCGACGAGCCGCCCGCACCCGAGGGTGGGACGGCTCGTCGATCAGCACGAGTCCACGTGGCTGGGTCACGTGGTCAGGCTGCGGGGGCGTTGACGTCCTCCGGCAGCGCCGACTTCGCGGTCTGCACCAACGCGGCGAACGCCGCAGCGTCGTTGACGGCCAGGTCGGCGAGCATCTTGCGGTCGACCTCGACACCGGCGGCCTTCAGCCCCTGCACGAAGCGGTTGTAGGTCATGCCGTGGCTGCGCGCGGCAGCGTTGATGCGGGTGATCCAGAGCTTGCGGAAGTCGCCCTTGCGCTTCTTGCGGTCGCGGTAGGCGTAGACGTTGCTGTGCAGCGTCTGCTCCTTGGCCTTGCGGTACAGCCGCGAGCGCTGCCCGCGGTAGCCGCTGGCCTGCTCGAGGACGCTACGGCGCTTCTTCTGGGCGTTGACCGCCCGCTTGACGCGTGCCATGAGGTGTCTCCTGGTGCTTGGTGTGCTGGGGGGTCGTTACCGGGCGAGCAGGCGCTTGACCCGCTTGGTGTCGGCGGGCGACACCTCGACGTCGGGCATGAGGCGGCGCGTGCGACGCGACGACTTGTGCTCGAGCAGGTGTCGGCGGTTGGCCTGGCGGCGCAGCACCTTGCCGCTGCCGGTCACCTTGAACCGCTTGCGCGACCCGCTGTGCGTCTTCATCTTGGGCATGTCGTGCTCCTTCGTTCGCGTCGTCGTCAGGAGCCGCCGGCCGTGCGGCCCGCTGCTCGTTCTGCCTTGTCCCGGTCGTGCTCGGCCTGCCGCTCGGCTGCCTGGCGGGCGACCTCGACCTTGCGCTCGGCCTGTGCGTCGGCCTTCTTCTTCGTCGGCGCCAGCACCATCACCATGTTGCGCCCGTCCTGCTTCGGCGCGAACTCCACGACTCCCGACTCGGCGACGTCCTGGGCCATGCGCTGCAGCAGCCGGTACCCCAGCTCGGGGCGGGACTGCTCGCGGCCGCGGAACATGATCGTGACCTTGACCTTGTCGCCGGCGTTGAGAAAGCGCTCGACGTTGCGCTTCTTCGTCTCGTAGTCGTGGTCGTCGATCTTGGGCCGCAGCTTCTGCTCCTTGACCTGGACGTGGGTCTGGTTGCGACGAGCTTCGCGGGCCTTCATGGCCGACTCGTACTTGAACTTGCCGTAGTCCATGAGCTTGACCACCGGCGGCCGCGAGTTCGGGGCCACCTCGACCAGGTCGAGGCCGGCCTCGTCGGCCAGACGCTGCGCGTCCTCGATACGGACGATGCCGACCTGCTCCCCGTTCGGCCCGACGAGGCGAACCTCGGGGACGCGGATGCGGTCGTTGATGCGGGGCTCGGTGCTGATGGGTCCTCCTGGAGGCTCGGACGGCTGGCGTGGTCGCAGTGGGTGACCAACAAGAAACCCCCGGTGCGGGGCACTCGGGGGCTGAAAGGTCCGACCACACCCGACGCCGTCGGGCCTGGCTGTACGGCGCTGTGTCGCCACAGTGCCGGGACCGGAACCTCGCGACCTGTCGGTCACCAAGGTGGGAGACGCCTCCGCTTGCCACCGGGAGGGGGCTCCCGGTCGGTCGCGCGCGCCCGAGGGGTCGGTCGCGCAGGAATGTTCAGTTGTGTGGAGCGCTGGGCTCGCCGCCTAGGGTACCAGTCGTGGGCGCTACCAGGGATGTCGCGGACGTACCGGCTGTGGAGGTGCTGGGCACGGCCGCCGTGCACCTCATGTCGGCGGCCGCGGTGCACCTCGGTCTTGCCGAGGACCTGCCCGAGCACCGCGACCTGGACGAGGCGCGCGCGCTCATCGACGGCCTCGCAGGCCTCGTCGACGGCGCTGCACCGCACCTCGGGCACCACCACGCGGCACCGCTGCGCGACGGGCTGCGCTCGCTGCAGCTGGCGTTCCGGGAGGCCTCGGCCGTGCCGGACGCCCCTGGCGACGGCCCTGGCGAGGCGTACACGGGTGCCGTCCACGCCTGAGAGGTCGGGACGGCGCCGCTACAGGCCGAGCCGCCGGTAGCGGGCGTGCCGCTCGGCGAGGCGCTGGGCGGGGTCGAGGCGGGCGAGCGTCAGCAGCTCCCACTCCAGGGCCGCCCCCACTCGCAGGCTGAACGCCTCCGGCTCGTCCGCGGCGTCCGGGCGCTCACCGACGACGACGTCGACGATTCCCTGCCGGGCGAGCTCCACAGCACTGATGCCCTGGCGGCGGGCCATCAGTGCGGCGTGGTCGGTGTCGCGGTGCACGATGGAGCTCGCTCCCTCCGGTGAGAGCGGCGAGAGCCAGGCGTGCTGCGCTGCCAGAACCCGGTCGGCGCCGGCCAGGGCGAGGGCGCCACCTCCGCTGCCCTGCCCCAGCAGCAGGGCCACCGTGGTGGCGCGCAGGGCGAGCAGGTCGGCGAGGCTGCGGGCGATCTCGCCGGCGAGGCCGCCCTCCTCGGCCTCCACCGTGAGGGCCGCACCCGGCGTGTCGATCACCGTCACCAGCGGCAGGCCGAGGTCGTCGGCCAGCCTCATGCCACGGCGGGCCTGCCGAAGGGCGTCCGGGCCGAGCGGTCGGTCGGACTCCTGGCCCTGCCGGTCCTGCCCGAGCAGGATGCACGAGGCCCGTCCGAACCGGGCGAAGGCCAGCAGCAGGCCGGGGTGGCTCTCCCCCGCGCCCGTCCCGTTGAGGGGCAGGACGTCGGTCGCGGCGGTGCGCAACAGGTCGCGCACGTGCGGACGCCCCGGGTGCCGGGTGCGCTGGACGGACTCCCACGCGTCGAGCTCGCCGAGCGTGGCGAGGTCGAGGGCGACGTCGCGGGGCACCGGTCCCGGGTCCGGCGAGGTGGACCCCGGGGCGTCATCGATGAGCCCGATCACCCTGTCGGCGAGCACCGCGAGCTGGTCGGGCGGCACGATCGCGTCGATCAGGCCCTTGTCGACCAGGTTCTCGGCGGTCTGCACGTGGCTCGGAAAGTCGGTGCCGTACAGCGCGCGGTAGACCCGTGGCCCGAGAAAGCCGACGCGGGCGCGCGGCTCGGCCGCGGTGAGGTGCCCGAGGGAGCCCCACGAGGCGAACACGCCGCCGGTGGTCGGGTCGCGCAGGTACACCAGGTAGGGCAGCCCGGCCTGCTTGTGCGCCACCACCGCCTGGGTGATCTTGAGCATCTGCACGAAGGCCATGGCGCCCTCCTGCATGCGGGTGCCCCCGGACGACGGGGCGGCTAGCAGCGGGAGCCGCTCGCGCGTCGCTCGCTCGATGGCCCGCACCAGGCGCTCGGCGGCCGCCACGCCGATCGAGCCGGCCAAGAACCTGAACTCGCCGGCGACCACGGCCACCGGTCGTCCGCGGACGCGGCCGCGCCCGGTGACGATCGACTCCTCGACACCTGCCGCCTGCCGGGCTGCGGCCCGTTCCGCGGCGTACTCCGGGTAGTCGCGATGAGCGGCCACCGGAAGCGGATCGCCGTCCCAGCTCTCGAACGACCCGTCGTCGAGCACCAGGTGCAGCAGGTCGGCCGCCCCGAGCCGCTGCGGCCGGCTCATGACGCGTCCCCCGGGCCCGGCCCCAGGCCCTGCCCCTGGCCCAGCCACGCGCGCACGGCGCTGTCGTGCTCGCCGAGCAGGGGCGGGTGAGCGGCGGGCACGGGTGCGGCCGGCGCGCCGTCCAGCCCCTCGAACCGCAGCGGCGAGCCCGGCAGCGTGATCGTGCCGAGAACCGGGTGCTCGACCGTCATCAGCAGGTTCTGCGAGCGCGTCTGCTCCCAGTCGTAGACCTCGTCGAGGGTACGCACCCGCCCGGCCGGCACCCCCGCCTCGGTCAGGCGGTCGATCCAGGTGGCGACCGAGTCGCCGTGCAGGGCGTTCTCGATCAGGGCGGTCAGCTCGTCACGACGGGCGACACGGGCGGTGTTGTCGGCGAAACGCGGGTCGTCCGGGTCGAGGCCCACCAACGGCGCGAAGGCACGCCACTGCGCGGTGCTGCCCACGGCGATCTGGAGGACGGAGTCGCCGGCACGAAACAGGCCGTAGGGCGCGATGGCGGGATGGTGGGAGCCGACGGGCCCGGGCACCTGCCCGGCCACCGTCCACCGCGTGCCCTGAAAGGCGTGGATGCCGACCACCGACGCCAGCAGGCTCGTGCGCACGACCTGCCCCCGTCCGGTGCGCTCACGCTCGTGCAGGGCCGCCAGCAGGCCGATCAGCCCGGTCATGCCGGCGAGCAGGTCGGCGATCGGCACGCCGACCCGCGTCGGCGAGCCGGGGTCGCCGGTCAGGCTCATCAGCCCGGCCTCGCCCTGGGCGACCTGGTCGTACCCGGGACGGTCGCACTCGGGACCGTCGTGGCCGAACCCGCTGATCGAGAGCACCACGAGCCGGGGGTTGAGCTGCGCAAGATGGTCGACGCCGAAGCCCAGCCGGTCGAGCACGCCGGGGCGAAAGTTCTCCACGAGCACGTCGGCGCGGCGCACGAGCTCGGTGAGCAGCCGGCGTCCGTCGTCGGAGCGCAGGTCGGCGGTGACCGACTGCTTGTTGCGGTTGCACGAGAGGTAGTAGGTCGAGACGGGCGCGTCGTCCGGGCCGACGAAGGGGGGTCCCCACAGCCGGGAGTCGTCGCCCTGGGGCGGCTCGACCTTGATCACGCGCGCCCCGAGGTCGCCAAGTGTCATCGCTGCGTGCGGTCCGGCCAGCGCTCGGCTGAGGTCGACCACGAGCAGTCCGTCCAGGGGGCCTGCCACGCCACCGACCCTATGCCCGCCACGACTGGGCCGACGACGGGGACGCGTCACCGACCGCGCCGCACCGACCGCTCGGCGCATGGTTGCCGGATCGTGACGCGCCCCGATGTGCGCGGCGGGCCCCGATGGGGTCACACTGGTAAGCGTCCTTAAGGTTGACCTGTCAGCAAGTGCTGACATGGAGGTTGCTCATGGCCCCCGCCACGATGGCTCCGTCGCTGCTCAGCTACCGCGACATCGCCCACGAGGTGCTCGACTCGGCGCCACGGCTGGGGGTCGTGCGGCTGGTCACCATCGACGGGCCCAGCGGCAGCGGCAAGACGAGCCTGGCCAAGCGCCTGTGCAAGGCGCTGCGACGCGTGCCGACCGTTCACCTCGACCACCTGTACGAGGGCTGGACGGGCCTGGACGGGGTCGCGAGCAACCTCGACTCCTGGGTGCTCACCCCACTGCGCCACGGCATGCCCGGCCAGCACCTGGTCTACGACTGGCACCGCGGTGCCTTCGCCGAGTGGCGCGAGGTGCCGTTGGCACCTGCGCTCATCATCGAGGGCGTCGGGTCAGGTCAGCGGCAGTTCAGCGACCTCGCGGTGCTGCGCATCTGGGTCGAGGCCGACGAGGAGCTGCGCCGGGCGCGCACCATCGAGCGCGAGGGCCCCGATGCCGAGACGGCGCTACGCGAGTGGTGGCCGCGCGAGGAGCGGCACTTCGCCCACGAGGGGACGCGTGCGCGCGCCGACCTGGTGATCGACAGCACGCCGCGGCCCGACGTCGACCGGGAGCAGCTCGTGGTCGTGACGGAGGACCGCCGCCGCTGACCCCGGCCGCGCAGGCGCGTTCCCCTAGAGGCGGCAGGCGTGGATGTCGGTGACCAGGATGCCGCGGGCACCCACCTCGTAGAGGTCGTCCATCACCCTCTGGGCGTGGTCGCGCGGCACCATGGCTCGCACGGCGAACCAGCCCGGACGCTGCAGCGGCGACACCGTCGGTGACTCGATGCCCGGCGTGAGCCGGCAGGCGTCGTCGACACGCTCGGCCGGCACGTCGTAGTCCATCATCACGTAGCGGCGCGCGACGAGAACGCCGTGCAGCCGGCGTAGGAACACCTCGAGCCCAGGGATCGGCGCCGGGTCGGACCGGCGCACGAGCACCGCCTCGGAGTGCAGGATCGGGTCGCCCACGATGCGCAGGCCGGCCTGTCGCAGCGTCGTGCCGGTCGAGACGACGTCGGCGATCACGTCGGCGACCCCCAGGCGCACGGCCGTCTCCACCGCCCCGTCGAGGCGGATCACCTCGGCCTGCACGCCCCGGCCTGCCAGGTGCGCACCAACCAGGCCGGGGTAGGACGTCGCCACGCGCAGCCCGGCCATGTCGGCCTCGGACTCGACGCTGCCGGGGCGGGCGGCGAACCTGAACGAGGCTCCGCCGAACCCCAGCGGCAGCAGCTCCTCGGCCGCAGCACCGGAGTCGAGCAGCAGGTCGCGCCCGGTGATGCCCAGGTCGAGGGTTCCCGAGCCGACGTAGGTGGCGATGTCGCGGGGGCGCAGGTAGAAGAACTCGACTCCGTTGTCGGGGTCGTGCAGCACCAGCTCGCGACCGTCGGAGCGCTGGCGGTAGCCCGCCTCGCGCAGCATCAGGGCAGCGGGGTCGCTCAACGAGCCCTTGTTGGGCACCGCGACCCGCAGGGCGGGCGTGTCGAGGGACGCAGCAGCGCCGGCGGGCGCGGTCGGCACAGGGTCAGGCATGGCAGAGGTCACCGGATTCGGGCTACAGGTGGGCGTACACGTCGTCGAGGGTGAGGCCGCGTGCGAGCATCAGCACCTGCAGGTGGTAGAGCAGCTGCGAGATCTCCTCGGCGGTGCGGTCGGCAGACTCGTGCTCGGCGGCCATCCACACCTCGGCGGCCTCCTCGACGACCTTCTTGCCGACCCCGTGGACGCCGCCGCGCACCGCCGCGACGGTGCCCGACGCCGGGTCGTCCGCCGCGACCTTGGCGGCCAGCTCGGCCCACAGGTCGTCGAAGGTCTTCACGGGCACAGGGTACGGCCGGGCAGGCGGCGCCCAGGCGTGGCACCATCGAGGCATGGCAGGCAAGGACGACGACATCGAACGGCTGCTGGCCGAGATGCAGGCGCTGACCTCGCAGGCCGACGACGTGCTGGGCGGGGACGACGCGACCGGCAAGGCCGTGGCCCCGCGCCGCGGGTCGCAGCCTGCCCAGCAGCCCGGCTCGGGTGCGGCCCCGGAGCAGGCCTCGCGTGAGGGGCTGCCGCCCGCACTGGTGCGGGCCCTGGTGGTCAGCGGCGTGGCCACGGGGCTGGTGTGGGTGGCGCTGCTCGTGCTGCCCTTCGTGGGGCTGCCGCTGAGCAGCCTGATCCCGGTCTTCCTGTCGTCGCTGCTCGTGGCGGCCTTCTACACGCTGCGCGGCCGTGGCCGCTGACCTCCGCGCCCCTGCCCTACCGCCTCGTCCGCTGACCACGTCCGTGACCGTGGCGGCCCGCGGGGCGTCCCGGGTCGAGGACGTCTGGCGGGCCTACACCACCCCCGCACGCTGGCACGAGTGGTCGCCGCAGATCGTCGACGTCGAGTGCCCCGAGCCGAGCGTGCCGGTCGAGACGGGCAGGGCCGGTGTCGTGCGAGGGCCGCTCGGGGCCCGCGTCACGTTCACGGTCACCGACGTCGATACATCGGCCCACCGGTGGACCTGGCAGGTGCGCACGGGACTGCTGACCCTGACGATGCAGCACGGCGTGGACGGCGAGGACGGCGCCGCGCGGGCGTGGGTGCGCATCACCGGTCCGCTGCCCGTCGTGCTGGGCTACGCCCCCGCCGCCCGGGTCGCTCTGGCCCGCCTCGTGGCCCCGCGGCGGGGACGGTGAACGACTGGCGCGGTATCCACCGTCCGGAGCTGCACTGGGCCCCGTCCGGGCTGCCCGGCTGGATGAAGTCGCTGCCGGGGTGGGCTGCGCGCGGGCTGTCGGAGACGCGCCTGCCGCTGGAGGCGGCCTCGCTGCTGGCGTCCGACCTGCTGCGTGAGCCCGACCTGCCCCGCGGGGACGGCTCCTGCGTGCTGCTGGTGCCGGGCTTCGGCTTCGGTGACCCCACGCTGGCGCCCATGCACCTGGTGCTGCGTCGGTTCGGGTACCGCACGGTGCGCAGCGGGATCGTGTCGAACATCGACTGCTCCGACCGCACCGTGGACGCCCTGGCCAGGGTGGTGCAGGGTGAGGTGGAGCGCACCGGACGACGCGTGCAGGTGGTCGGGCAGAGCCGCGGCGGCATGCTGGCGCGGGGGCTCGGCGCCCGTCGTCCCGACCTGGTGGCACGCGCGGTCAACCTCGGGGGCCCGCTCAACGACGAGTTCGCGTTCTACGAGATCCCGGCCCCGCTGGTCAGTGCGATCTACGCCTCGCACCGCGTGCGCTCGCCGCTGCCCGACCCCCGGTGCCTTCGCCCCGACTGCTCGTGCCCGTACATGCAGGCCGTCCACCACCCCATGCCCCCGCAGACCGAGCTGGTGTCGGTCTACAGCACGTCCGACGGCATCATCGACTGGCGCTCGTGCGTGGTTCCGGGCGCCCGCAACGTCAAGGTCGAGAGCTCGCACCTGGGCATGGGGGTCGACCCACGGGTGCTGCGGGTCGTCATCGAGGAGCTGGCTCGGCCACAGGCGGGCTGAGCGGCGGTGACGGGTCGCGGCTGTGGCCGACGACACGGGTGATGATCGGTCCGGAGACAGCGAGCACGAGCACGTAGGCCGCTGCGATCGGACCGATCTCGACGAAGCCGGAGCTGACGGCGAGCCCGGCGATGACGACGGAGAACTCTCCTCGCGCGATCAGCGCGGTGCCCGCGCGCAGCCGTCCCTTGCGGCCCACCCCGTCGCGTCCGGCCGCGTACCAGCCGGTGGCGACCTTCGTCGCTGCGGTGACGACGGCGAGAAGAAGGGCGGCGGGCAGCACGGGGACGATGTCGGCGGGGGCGGTCTCGTAGGCGAAGTAGAAGAAGAAGGCGGCGCCGAACAGGTCCTTCAGCGGCGCGAGCACGGTGCGCGCCCGTCGTGCGGTGCCCTCGGGGATGGCCAGCCCGACCAGGAAGGCCCCGACCGCGGACGAGACGTTGAGGTACTCGGCGATGCCCGCGACGATGAACGTGATGCCCAGCACGCGGAACAGCACCTGCTCGTCGTCGTCGTGCATGAGCAGGCGACCCAGCACCGGGGCGGCCCGCCGGCTGAGCACGAGGAACCCCAGCACGGCGGCCACCGCGACGGCCGAGCCGGTGACGCCGGCGATCAGACCGGAGCCGGCCAGCAGCACGCCGAGCAGGGGCAGGTAGAGCGCCATCGCGATGTCCTCGACCACGAGGACCGACAGCACCGCCGGCGTCTCCCGGAAGGCGAGGCGGCCCAGGTCGGCCAGCGTCCGCGACACGATGCCCGAGGACGAGATCCAGGTGACGCCGCCCAGGGCCAGGGCCGCCTGCCACGGCAGGCCGACCAGCAGCCCGGCCACGACGCCGGGGGTGGCGTTGAGCACCAGGTCGACGAGGCCGCTCGGGGCGTGGCGGCGCAGGGCGGCGGTGAACTCGGCCGCGGAGAACTCCAGTCCGAGAGCCAGCAGCAGCAGGACGACGCCGATGCTGGCGGCGGTCTCCAGGAAGGGCGCTGCAGCCTCGGCCTCGACGAGGCCCCCGTTGCCGACGAACAGACCGGCGAGCAGGAACAGCGGCACGGCTGAGAGCCCGATCTTCCAGGCGACAGCGCCCAGCGCGCCGAGCGCGAGGAGCAGTGCCCCCAGCTCGACGAGCAGCGCCGGCTCAGCCTTCATGGGTCGTCCCTCAGGCCCCCACGATGCGACGCACCCCGTTGATGCCCGACTCGGTGCCGATCACGACCAGCACGTCGCCGGCGTCGAGCTCGGTGTCGGGCCCGGGGCTGGCGATCACCGTCTCGCCGCGCACGACGGCCACGACCGACGCCCCGGTCAGAGTGCGGGCGCGGGTGTCGCCGAGGGTGTGGCCGGCGTAGAGGGAGTCGCGGGGTATCTCCACCTGGGCCGCGACCAGGCCCGGTATCTCCTTGGTGAGGTCGGCGAACCGCTCGGCGATGCGCGGGGCGCCCATGAGCTCGGCCAGGGTGTCGGCCTCGCTCTGGCTCAGGGAGAGCAGCCCGATGCATGCGTCCGGGTCGGCCGCGGAGTACGCGACCAGGTCGAAGGTGCCGTCGCGATGAGCGACGAGGCCCACGCGTTCGCCGGTGGCCAGAACGATCTCGTAGCGGATCCCCACGCCCGGCAGGAGTGTCTCGGTGACGTCCACGGGCACATCCTGCCCGGACGGGTCGACGGGGGCGCTAGGGCCGCCCGACCCGAGTACGTGGGGTCAGGGGCCGGGCGGGGCCCAGGCCGGGGGGCGGCGCTCGATGAAGGCGGCCATGCCCTCGGCGGCCTCGGACGAGGAGAAGGCTGCGGCCGAGACCTGCTCGGCCCAGGCGAAGGCCTCGCCACGCTCCATGGCGGGCACCCGGCGCAGCACCTGCTTGGTCTGGCGCATCGCCTCGGGGCCACCGAGGCGCAGCTGAGCCACCCACTCGGCCACGGCCGCGTCCAGCCCGGCCTCGTCGGCCACGACAGCCGTGAGCAGCCCTGCCTCGCGGGCCCGCTCGGCGCTCACCCGCTCGCCGGTCAGGAACAGCTCGATCGCCTGGGCTCGCGGCATGCGTTGCAGGGCCACGACCGAGACGATGGCCGGCACCGCCCCGACGCGAACCTCGCTGAAGGCGAACTTGGCGTCGGCGACGGCGACCGAGAGGTCGGCACCGGCGACCAGACCGTTGCCGCCGCCGGCAACGTGGCCCTGCACCCGGGCGATCGTCGGCTTGGGGTGGTCGAGCAGCCGCGCCAGCACACCGGTGTAGCGGGCGGTGAAGTCGGCCGCCTGCGACCCCGTGCCGCGCAGGTCGGCCCCGGCGCAGAACGCCCGTCCGGTCGCCGCGAGCACCACCACACGCACGGCGTCGTCCAGCGACGCGTCGTCCAGCGCCCGGCTCAGCGCCGCCAGCGAGTCGCCGGTGAGCACGTTGCGCGCCTGAGGCGCGTCCAGGGTGATGCGGGCGACGCCGTCGTGAGCCTCGTAGCGGACCCCGGGCTCGCTCACTTGCCCATGCCCTCGAGCACCGTGAGGATGCGCAGCATGACCTCGTCGGCTCCTCCGCCGATCGAGAGCAGACGGGCGTCGCGGAAGTAGCGCGACGTCCAGGTCTCCTCCATGTAGCCCATGCCGCCGTGGAACTGCAGGCAGGTGTCGGCCACCTCGCGCGCGAGCCGTCCGGCCTTGAGCTTGCTGATCGTGGCCATGCGGGTCGCGTCCTGGCCGTCCACGATGCGCGCCGCCGCGGCGTGGTTGTACTCGCGCAGCATGTCGACCTCGGCCAACAGCTCGGCCAGGCGGTACTTCAGGTGCTGGTTGGCCAGCAGCGGCTTGCCGAACGCCTGGCGCACCTGCAGGTACTCGATCGTGCGGCGCAGCGCGATCTCGGCGCTCGCGGTGGCGCTGTAGGCGCCCACCAGTCGCTCGATCTGGAACTGCTCCATCTGCATCTGGAAGCCCCGCCCGGGCTCGCCCACGGTGTTGGCCACCGGCACCCGGACGTTGTCGAAGGCGAGCTCGGCGGTGTCGGACGACCAGTTGCCCAGCTTGTCGAGCTTGCGGCTGACCGAGAAGCCCGGTGTGTCGGTCGGCACGATGATCAGGCTCATGCCGGCGAACCCGGTGGAGCCCTCCTCGGTGCGGGCGAGCAGGCAGATCCAGTCGGCCTGGGTGCCGTTGGTGATGTAGAGCTTGCTGCCGTTGATCACCCAGTGGTCGCCGTCGCGCACGGCCTTGGTGCGGATGCCGGCCACGTCCGAGCCGGCGTCGGGCTCCGACACCGCGACCGAGCACACCTGCTCACCGGCGATGACGGGGGCGAGGTAGGTCTGCTTGAGCTCGTGGCTGCCGTGCTTGGCCAGGGCAGGTGTCGCCATCGCGGCCTGCACCATGATCGCCATCGGCAGCCCGGCGCAGGCGACCTGGCCGAGGGCCTCGGCCATCACCAGGGTGTAGGAGTGGTCGAGGCCCAGCCCGCCGTACTCGGGGTCGTACTCGATGCCGAAGATGCCGACCTGCCCGAGCTTCGGGAACAGCTCGTGCGCGGGAAAGATGCCCGCTCGCTCCCACTCGTCGACGTAGGGGTTGATCTCCTTCTCGACGACCTCGGTGACGACGCGGCGAAAGTCCTCGTGCTCCTGGGTCAGCTGCATGGCGGTCTCCTAGCGGGACGGGGTGGCGGGGGTGGGCAGCGGGGGTACGGGCAGGCCGACGGCTCGCGCCCACAGCCTGGTGAGCTGCTCGACGTCGGCGTCGGGCGTGGACGGGTCGGCGGCGTGGCGGCGGGCGAACGTCTCGACCATGCCGGTGAGCGCCGGCGCGGCCACGTCCGGGTCGACGTCGGACGCGACGTGCCCCTCGGCCTGCAGCCGCCGCAGCGTGCGCCGGGTGCGGGTGATGTAGATCTCGCGCAGCTCGTCGAGCAGTCCGAGCCACTCGGCGTCGGCCGACGCGGCCTCCTCGACGACGGCGAGCATGCGGGCGTTGCGCCGGTAGCCGGCGAGAAATCGCTGGTTGGCACTGGCCAGCCGGGCGTAGGGGTCGCTGTCGGCAGACTCGCGACGGCGCTCCCGGGTGGCTGCCACGACCTCCCCCACGATGGCGTGGGTGACCTCGCGCAGCAGCTCGTCCTTGCCCGGGAACCACGTGTAGACGGTGCCGTGGCTGACGCCGGCGTCGGCGGCGATGTCCTGCATGCGGGTGGCCGCGTATCCGCGACTCTCGAAGACTCGTCGTGCGGACGCGACCAGGGCGTCGCGGGTCCGCCGTCCCCGCTCGGTCAGCGGCGTCGACACCGTGGTGGTCATGGCGCCGGGGCCTCGTCGCCGAGCAGCAGCACGGGCACCTCGACGACCTGGGCGCGTACCCACTCGCCGAGCCCCTTGGCCTGGGGGTCGAGCCCGACGCCGTCGGCCACGCCGCGTCCGAGCAGCCCCCGCACGACGACGTTGACCGCTCGCAGGCTCGGCAGGGGGTAGACGTCGACGTGCTTGTCCGCGGCCTCGGGGATCCAGGCGCGCACCCGGTCGGGTGTGACCAGGTCGAGCAGCCATGGCCACGCCTCGTCGCTGCGCACCCACAGCCCGATGTTGGCGTCCCCGCCCTTGTCACCGGAGCGAGCGCCGACCAGGCGTCCCAGTGGGACGACGGCGGTGGGGCCGGACGGCACGGGGCCCGTCGGCGCCGGGGCAGTGTCCACCCGGGGTGCCTGGCCCGCCAGCGGGGACAGAGCGGGCACGGTGCCCACCGGCTGCCCGTCCAGCTCCACCGCCTGCTGCACCTGCGCGGCCGGGACGAGGGTGGGCCAGTAGATGCTGTAGGGACGGGCGTCGGCCGGGGGCGCGGTCGGGTAGAAACCGGCGTAGCTGGCCAGGGTCAGCTCGATGACGGCGTTGCTGAAGGCCCGGCCGACCTTCGACTGGTCGGGGTCGACGACGGTGATGCGCAGCTCGTCGCGCTCGGGCCCCATCGGGACGCGCGCGACCTCGTGGTGCGCGACCCCGGCGAGCACCGGGGCGAGCTGACGCTGCACCAGGGCCGCCTTGGCGTCGCGGTCGAGCCCGGTCAGCACGACACCGACGGTGTTGCGGAACCCGCCGAGCGTGGTCAGGGCGACCTTGAGCGTGTCCGGAGGGGGGTCGCCCTGGACGCCGACGATGCGCACCCGGTCGGGGGCCTGCTGCTCGAGCCGGATGGTGTCGAAGCGGGCGACCACGTCCGGGCCGAGGTAGGCGGGGGTGTCGACCTCGTAGAGCAGCTGGGCCGTCACCGTGTCGACGGTCACCGCACCGCCGGTGCCCGGGTGCTTGGTGATGACCGACGTGCCGTCGGCGTCGATCTCGGCGATCGGGAAGCCGAGGTGCGTCATGTCGGGCACCTCGGTGAAGAAGGCGAAGTTGCCGCCGCACGCCTGGGCTCCGCACTCGATCACGTGCGCTGCGGCGACCGCGCCGGCCAGGGGGTCGAGGTCGTCGGTCGTCCAGCCGTGCCACCAGGCGGCCGGCCCGACGGCGAGGGCGGCGTCGGTGACGCGTCCGGTGATGACCACGTCGGCGCCGGCCTCCAGCGCTGCGGCGATGCCGAAGGCCCCGAGGTAGGCGTTCGCGGTCACCGGGTGCAGCCCGAGGTCGCTCAGCTTCTCACCCGTGGACAGGTTGACCGCATCGGTGACCAGCTCGGGACGCGACGTCAGGTCGTCACCGGTGACCACGGCGATGCGCGGGTGCAGGCCGAGGTCGTCGGCGATCTGCCGCAGGGCGTCGGCGGCTCCCTGGGGGTCGAGACCACCGGCATTGCTGACCACCCGGATGCCTCGCTCGAGGCACGTGCCCAGCACCTGCTGCATCTGGGTGAGAAAGGTGCGGGCGTAGCCGGAGCCGGGCCCCTTCTTCAGCCGCTGCCGCACCAGGATGAGCATCGTCAGCTCGGCCAACCAGTCGCCGGTGAGGACGTCGATGGGCCCTCCCTCGACCTGCTCACGGGCCGCGGACACCCTGTCGCCGAAGAACCCGGAGCAGTTGGCCACCCGCACCGGACGTGGCTGACGCGGATCGGTCATGGGCTCAGCTCTCCTCGGCGTCGGTGGGGTCGGTGGCACTCGCCAGCGGCTCGAGCACCACGAGCACCTCGTGGGCGTCCACGGCGTCGCCGACGGCCACGACGACCTCCACGACCGAGGCGTCGGTGTCGGCGGTGATCCGGTGCTCCATCTTCATGGCCTCGAGAACGACGAGGGCATCGCCGGTGCTCACCTGGTCGCCGGGGCTCACGTGCACCGCCACGATCGTGCCGGGCACCGGGGACGAGGGACCTCGCGCAGCCTCCGAGCGGTCACCGGCGGGCAGGCGAGCAGGCTCGTGCCAGTGGGTCGCGTGGCCCTCGCCGAACACGTGCACCGTCCGGTCGGCGTCGTCGCGCGCCGCGCCGAGCAGCACGGCGGCCCGTCGGCGGATGCCGTCGACCTCGTGGTCGAGCCACTCCCCGTCCCAGGTGTGCACCTGTACCGGGACGGCCGGCGTGCCGTCGAGGGCGGCGCTCGTCCGCCCGGCACGGTCGGTGCGCAGCGTGACGGTGCGGTGCTGTGCACCGGCCAGGGTCATGACGTCGACCGCGTCGGCCATCGACCGCCAGCCGGCGGGAGCCAGCCCGGCCGAGGGACGGCCTGTCTCACGCTCGGCGTGAGCAGCCAGGGCGGCGGCGACCGCGTGCCGGTCGAGCAGTTCGTCGGCCCGTGGCGGCACCAGGTCGTCGGCGCGCCCGGCCAGCAGGTCGATCGTGGTGCGTCCGGCGCGCACGTCCGGTTCGTCGACGAGCGTGAGCAGGGCCTCGCGGTTGGTGGCGACACCGTGCAGCCGCAGTCCGGTGAGCGCGGCACGCAACCGGTCGAGGGCCTCGTCCCGGGTGGTGCCGTGGGCGATCACCTTGGCGAGCAGCGAGTCGTAGTACGGCGGCACCACCGAGCCGGTGCGCACGCCGGTGTCCCACCGCACGCCGGGCACGTCCGGGGGCTCGAAGCGCAGCAGCGTCCCGGACGAGGGCACCCACCCCGTGGAGGGGTCCTCGGCGACGAGCCGTACCTCGACGGCGTGGCCGACGGGGCGGATGTCGTGCTGAGCAAGACCGAGGGGCTCGCCGGTCGCCAGCCGCAGCTGGGCCTGAACCAGGTCGAGGCCGGTGACGAGCTCGGTCACCGGGTGCTCGACCTGCAGCCGGGTGTTCATCTCGAGAAAGTAGAAGGACGCCTGCGGGTCGCTGCCGGGCTCGACGTCGGGGTCGGGGTCGTCGAGCAAGAACTCGACGGTGCCCAGGCTGGTGTAGTCGACGGCGCGGGCTGCGGCCACCGCGGCGGCGTACATGCGGGCCAGCACGTCGGGGTGGGTGCCCGGGGAGGGTGACTCCTCGAGGATCTTCTGGTGCCGACGCTGCAGGGAGCACTCCCGCTCGTAGGCGTGCAGGACGGTGCCGTGCGCGTCCCCGACCACCTGCACCTCGACGTGGCGTCCCCGTCGCACGTACCGCTCGCAGTAGACGGTCGGGTCGCCGAAGGCCGCCTGGGCCTCGCGGCGCGCCGCGCGGACGGCGTCGGGCAGCTGCCCCGGCTCGTCGACGACCCGCATGCCGCGACCGCCACCTCCGGCCGACGCCTTCACCAGCAGCGGGTAGCCGACGGCCGCAGCAGCCTGCAGCCAGTGGTCGGCGTCGTCGGTGTCGAGCCGCGCGCTGGGCAGCACGGGCACGCCGGCGGAGCTGACCAGGTCTTTGGCGGCCAGCTTGCTGGCCATCGCTCGCATCGCGTCGGGCGTGGGCCCGACCCATGTGAGCCCGGCGGCGATGACCGCCGAGGCGGCGTCCGGGTTCTCGGCAAGGAAGCCGTAGCCGGGGTGGACGGCGTCGGCCCCGGTGCGCAGGGCTGCGGAGACGACGGCGTCGATGTCGAGGTACGTCTGCGCCGCGGTGGTGCCGGGCAGACGGACGGCCACGTCGCACTCCCCGACGTAGGCGGCGTCGGCGTCGGCGTCGCTGAAGATGCCCACCACCTCGATGCCCAGGCCGTGAGCGGCGCGGATGATGCGGCGGGCGATCTCGCCACGGTTGGCGACCAGAAGGCGGCGGATGGGCGTGGGCAGCGTCATCGTCGTCTCACATCCGGAAGAGGCCGAAGGCGTCGGCCCCGACGATCGGCGTGGTCGTGACGGCGGCAAGAGACTGAGCGAGCACGGTTCGGGTGTCGCGCGGGTCGATGATGCCGTCGTCCCAGAGCCGTCCGGTCGCGAACAGCGCGGTGGACTGGCCGTCGATCTGGCCCTCCACGGCGGCGCGCATCGCGGCGTCCGCGTCGTCGTCGTAGGGCTGGCCGGCGTTCTCTGCCTTCGACCGGGCGACCATCGAGACGACGCCGGCGAGCTGCTTGCCGCCCATCACCGCGATGCGGTGCTGGGGCCAGGTGAACAGCAGCCGCGGCCGGTAGGCCCGCCCGGACATGCCGTAGTTGCCGGCGCCGTAGGAGGCCCCGAGCATCATCGTCAGGTGCGGCACGCGCGAGTTCGCCACCGCGTTGACCAGCATCGAGCCGTGCTTGATGATGCCCGCCTGCTCGTAGCGGGTGCCGACCATGAAGCCGGTGATGTTCTGCAGGAACAGCAGCGGGGTGTTGCTGCGGTTGGCGAGCTGGATGAACTGGGCGCCCTTCTGGGACTCCTCGCTGAACAGGATGCCGTTGTTGGCCAGGATGCCCACGGGCTGCCCCGCGATGCTCGCCCAGCCGCAGACGAGGCGGTCGCCGTAGAGGGGCTTGACCTCGTCGAGCTCGCTGCCGTCCACGACGCGGGCGATCACCTCGCGCACGTCGTAGGGCACCGACAGGTCGGGAGGGGCGATGCCGAGCAGCTCATCGGGGTCGTACGCGGGTGGGTGCGGCGCGGGGCTGAGGCGAGGGGGCGCGAGCTGCGGGTAGCGCAGGTGCCGCACGATCTGCCGACCGAGGCGGATGGCGTCACGCTCGTCGACAGCGAGGTGGTCGGCGAGCCCCGAGCGCCGGGCGTGCATCTCGGCGCCGCCGAGCTCCTCCTCGTCGGCGTCCTCGTTGATCGCCATCTTGACCAGGGGTGGTCCTCCGAGGAACACCTTGGCGCTACCGCGCTGCAGCACGGTGTGGTCGGACAGCCCGGGCAGGTAGGCGCCGCCGGCGGTGCTGCTGCCGAGCACGAGCGTCACCGTGGGGATGCCGTCGGCTGACATCTGCGTCAACTCGCGGAAGACGGCCCCCCCGGGGACGAAGACGTCCGCCTGCTTGGGTAGGTCGGCACCGGCGGTCTCGGTGAGGTTGACCAGCGGCAGGCGGTTCTCCCGGGCCACCTCCATGGCACGCAGCACCTTGCGGACGCTGGTGGGCGACTGGGCGCCGCCCTTGACCGTCGGGTCGTTGCCCGACACGACGCACCACGTACCGCTGACCTGGCCGATGCCGGCCACGACTCCCCCGCCCACCGGGTCGTCCGTGCCCCAGCCGGCGAGCGGGGCGATCTCGAGGAACGGCGACCCGCGGTCGAGCAGCAGGTCGACGCGGTCACGCACCATGAGCTTGCCGCGCTCGTGGTGACGGGCGACGGCGCGGTCGCTGCCCCCGGCCCGGACGTCGGCCATGACGGCCTCGACGTCCGCGAGCAGGGCGAGGTTGCCGTCGCGGGCAGCGCGGTACTCCTCGCTGGAGGTGTCGACGCGCGTGGTCAGCCGAGGCATGAACCTGACACTAGCGTCAAGTTGGGCCGGAATCCAGGGCGACGGCGCCGCGCGGGCCGACGCCGGCCCTCGCGGGCCCACGCGGGCCCTTTGCACGGCTTGTGGGTGCTTCACACGGGGAAGTGGCCGTGTGAAGCACCCACAAGCCTGCTGAACGTGATCATTTCCCGCCGCGCGGGGCGTGGGGCGGGGGTGCTAGGTGAAGAGCATCTTCGTCACCCAGCGGAAGGCGTCCTTGGTCTGGTCGCTGACCTCGAAGGAGTAGACGTCGGCGAAGGCCGGCAGCCCGAACCACGGGTTGACGATCGACTTCGAGCGGCCGAAGGACCGCAGCCCCTCCTCACCGTGGATGCGGCCGTAGCCGGAGTGGCCCAGCCCTCCCCACGGCAGGCTCGGGACGGCGCCCTGCACGAGCACGGCGTTGATCGACACCATGCCGGTGTGCAGCCGTCGGGCGATCTGCTGTCCGTGCCGGCGTGAGTAGACGGCGGCGCCCAGCCCGTAGTCGTGGGCGTTCGACTCGTGGATCGCCTGCTCCCGGTCGCGCACCTTCTCCACGACCATGAGCGGGCCGAACGTCTCCTCCTGCATGATCACCGAGTCGTCCGGGGCGTTGGTGAGCACGACCGGGTCGATGTAGGGACGGCGGAACGAGCTCGCCCCGCCGACGCGGATGTCGGCCCCCACCGCCACCGCCTCGTCGTAGTGCTGCTTGACCAGGTCGTACTGAGCGGGGCGCGTGATCGGCCCGTAGTGGGCGTCCGGGTCGGACCCTGCACGCAGCTCACGCGCCGAGATCACGAGGCGGTCCATGAACTCCTCGTAGACGTCCTGGTGGACGAACACGCGCTCGACCCCGGCGCAGCTCTGGCCGCTGTTCATCACCGCGCCCCACAGGGCACCGCGCACCGCGCGGGCCAGGTCGGCGTCGTAGTCGACGATGACGGCGTCCTTGCCGCCGGCCTCCGGGCTGTAGGGCAGCAGGCGCTCCCCGCACAGCGCCCCGATCACCTTGGCGACCTTGGCCGACCCGGTGAACGAGATCTTGTCGACGCCCGACTCCACCAGCGCCTGGCCCGTCGGGCCGAACCCCGTCAGCGTCTGCAGCAGCGGCTGCTCGGGCACCACCTGCCGGAACGACTCGGCGAGCCACACCCCCGTGGCCGGCGTGAACTCGCTCGGCTTGAAGATCACGGCGTTTCCCGCGGCCAGCGCGTAGCTGATCGACCCCATGGGCGTGAACAACGGGTAGTTCCACGGCCCGATGACGCCGACGACGCCGTGCGGCTCGTAGGAGATCTCGGCGCGCAGGTGCGCCAGGATGCCGGGGTTGACCCGCCGGGTCGCGAGCGTGCGCTCGGCGTTCTTGGCCGCCCAGTCCAGGTGGATGACGGTGGCGATGACGTCGACCGACTCGGCGTCCCACATCGGCTTGCCGGTCTCGACGTGCACGAGCTCGGCGAGCTCGCTCATGTGGCTGCGGATGTAGGAGCGCCACGCCAGCAGCCGCTGCTTGCGCTCGGCCCAGCCGAGGTCCCACCACCACTGCTGCGCGATCCGGGCCGCGTCCAGGGCGGCCGCCATGTCGTCCGGGCCGTGCACCGGGAAGGTGCCGATCACCTCGCCCGTCCCTGGGTTCAGCGACTCGAACGTGCCCGTCGTGGGCGGGGTGGTGGGGGTGCTGGCCGTGTCGGTCACATGAGCTCCTCGGGTCTGGTGGGCCACCTTGCAGTGTGGCCCAGGACGCACGGGCGCGCCAGAGTCGGCCCGGCACCTACCCTGGTGACGTGCTTCGCTTTCTGCTCACCCCGCGGTGGCTGGCGCTGCACCTGGCCACGGTCGCTGCCATCGCCGGCACCCTCGTGCTCGGCTCGTGGCAGATGCGGGCCTACGCCGAGCAGGAGGAGCGGGAGCGCATCGCTGCGGCCAACCTGGCGGCCGACGCCCCGACCCGGCCGCTGGACGAGGTGGTGCCGATCGGGCAGGCGCTGCCCGTGGACGCCGTCAGCGTGCCGGTCACCGCGACGGGCACGTACGACGACGCGCAGACGCTGCTGCTGGCCGGACGCGAGCTCGACGGCGAGGCCGGGTGGTTCGTCGTGACCCCGCTGGTGGCCGCCGACGGCACCGTCACCCCGGTGCTGCGCGGCTGGGTGCCCGACCCCGCCGACCCCGGGGTGCGGGCTACGAGCGACGAGGTGTCGATCCGCGGCTCGGTGCAGGCGCTGGAGACCGACGGCGACGCGGCTGTCGACCCGACGCGGCCGCTCGCCGAGCCCGAGCTGGCCGCCCTCACCTCGGTCGCGCTCTTCCGCCTCTACCCCTACCCACCCTCCCAGGTGCGCCAGGCCCAGGTAGTGCTCGCCGAGCAGCAGCCGGTGTCGGCCCAGGCTCCGACACCGGTGCCGGTGGTCGACGCAGCGCCTCGTCCGGTCGGGGTGTCGGCCTGGCGGCACCTGTCGTACGCGTGGCAGTGGTGGCTGTTCGCCGCCGCCGCGGTGGTGTTCTGGGGGGCGTTCGTGCGCGCCGGCTTCCGGGACGAGCGGGCCGCGGCGCAGCAGCGTCAGTCGGCCAGCCACCACGGGCTGGCGTAGGCCAGCGCGCGCTGCGCCAGAGGGTGGTCGGTGAGCCCCACCGACGGGTCGCGGGTGCCGGCTGCGACGATGCGCAGCACGGCCCACGGGTAGCGCTCGAGCACGCCGGCGTCGAGGCCGGTGCGCCCGAACGGGTCGAGCGAGGCCTCGAGCACCACCTCGGGCAGCGGACCGCCGGCGTCGACCAGCACCTGCGCGCGCACGTCGGAGTCGGCCCAGTCCGCCGTCGCGTCCAGCTCGACCTCGAGCATGCCGGGACGGGCGCGGGCGCCCATGGGTGCAGCGTCCAGGGTCGCGTGCAGCGACAGGCCCACCTCGCGGGTGGCGAACGTGCGGCGCTCCAGCATCGCGGCGCGCACGCCGTCGCGGGAGTGCTGGGGCGCCCACACGCCGGTGCGCCCCTTGCCGTGCAGGCCGTAGTCGCGGCCGTGCTCGTCGCTGACGCCGCTCAGCCCCGGTCGCCACCCGGCTCGCAGGCACTCCAGCAGCGGCGACGCCCGTCCGTGCCGCACGCCGACGGCCACGTAGTCGTCGTACCGGTTGAACATCTCGAGGCTCACCATGCGCTCGCGCAGGCGGGGGTGGGGGCGAAAGTCCTCGAACCGACCGTCCTCGCGCCCCGGGTGGTTGTAGCCGAACAGCGCGGACGGCTCGTCGGCGACGAGCCAGTCGTGCAGGCCGACGACCGTCCCGGGGGTGGTGACGGGCAGAAAGGCCTCGCTGAACCACACGTTGACGTGCCCGAGCCAGGGCTCGGTCCACTCGAAGCCCCGCAGCGCGGTGAAGGTCCCGGGCTCGTCGTGGGTGTCGGCGAGACGACCGGCCGCCTGCCACTCGGCCTCGTCCAGGCTGCTCGGTGCCGTACGCACGAGCGGAAAGCCCGCTGCCGACGGGTAGTCCTCGCGGCGCAGCCCGCCGGCGACGTGCCGCGGGATGGAGGCGTGGTCGGTCAGCGCCGCAACGTCGAGCCCCGCGGCGCGCATCTGGGCGAACGCGGTGCGCGGGTCACCCTCCCCGTCGGAGAGCAGGGAGTGGTTGTGCAGGTCGGCGACGAGCAGCCGGCGTTCGCTCACGCCGTCGTGGCAGGGTCGAGGGCCGACTCGAGGTCTGACAGCACCGTCTCGAGCGCCCGCTTGCTGCCCTCGTCGAGCATCACGTCGTGCCCGATGTCGGGCAGCCATCGCGCGGGCACGCCGTAGAAGCGGGCGGTGCGCTCGACACCGCGCGCGGGCACGAGCGTGTCGTGCTCGGCCCCGTACACCAGCACGGGGGGACGACCGACCGGGGTCCCCCGCGG
>CAYNWB010000018.1:36454-39316 GCA_964400785.1 uncultured Actinomycetes bacterium
AAGAGGTCGGCGGCAGTTAGCCGGACTGGTAGACCGGCGGTCATACGGGCCACGTGCAGGGGTGCCCGCCGCGCCGTGTGCGCCAGCAGGTCGACCCCTTGGGTGACGTCGACCGGGGCCAGCAGCACGACGGCGGCGAACGGGTACCGGGCGGCGACGCGGGCGGCGACTACGCAGCCCAGCGAGTGGGCGACCACGACCGGCGGACGGGGCAGCCGGGCGGCCTCCTGCAGCAGGTCGTGCTCGTACTCGGACAGCCGGGTGCGTCGGCGGCGCTCCCGTCCACCACTCGCACCGTGGGCGCGCAGGCTCACGGCGTGCGCCGACCAGCCGCGCTCGGCGGCCCCGGTGAGCCATCCCTCGTCCCAGCACCAGGCGCCGTGCGCCAGCCCGTGCACGAACAGCAGCGGCGGCCGTTCGCTGGGCTGCTCGGGTTCGGCGTGGCGCACCTCGCGCGTCACGGCAGGTGCGGGCAGGGCCCACTCGCGCACCCGCAGAGCGCCGGCCGGTCGCGGCGTCCGGCTCATGCGGCTGCGGCCCGGGTGCGGCGCACCGCGTCGATGGTGCGGTCCAGGGCCCGCAGGTACTCCTGGTGGCTCACCTCGAAGAAGTGGCGGGTCGAGCGGGCGAAGCGCACCCCTCCTGACAGCTCGCGGCTCTCGCTGGTCACCTGCCGCAGCGGGTGCAGCACCTGGCTGCGCACCTGGCGTGCCTGCGGGGGTGAGGTGGTGACGGTGTCGAAGAGCTCGGCCACGAGCACACCCTGCCAGTGCGCGATCGCGAACACACCCGAGTCGGGCTGGTAGAGCCCTGCCACGGCGATCGTGTCGTAGCGCTCGGGCACCATGTTGAGGGCGAGGTTGGGTCGTCCGTCGCGCCAGTCGAGCACGTCGGGGTCGAGAAACGGGAACTCGGCAAGGTACCCGGTGGCGAACACCACGAGGTCGACCTCGGCCTCGCTGCCGTCGGCGAACACGACCCGGTCGCCGGCGAACCGCTCGACGTCGGGCACCGGCGTGATGTCGCCCTGACCGACGTAGTAGGGCAGCAGGCTGTTGGCGATCGGATGGGTCTCGAGAATCGCGTGGTCGGGTGCCGGCAGGCCGAGCTTGGCGTGGTCGCCGACGGTGAGCCGGATCGTGGCGTGCATGAGGCGCTGCTTGAGCCACATCGGCGTGCGCAGCCCCGTGATCAGGTCGTTGATCTGGTCGGCAGGACGGCCGAAGGCGTACTTGGGCGCGTACCAGTAGCCACGTCGGGTGGAGTGCAGCACGCTGCGGGCCTGCTGGGCGGCCTCGACCGCGATGTCGCAGCCGGTGTTGCCGGCACCGACCACGAGCACCCGCCTACCGCGCAGCACCTCGGCGCTCTTGTACTGGGCCGAGTGCATCACCTCGCCGGCGAAGTCGCCCGGCACGTCGGGCACCTTCGGACGCCAGTTGTGCCCGTTGGCCACCACGACGACGTCGACGCGGTCGGTCGTGGTCACCCCGTCGGGGCCGCGGGCAGTGACGTCCCACGCGGTGGCCGGGTCGGTGGGGTCGACCGGTTCGACGCGCACCACCTCGGTGCAGAACCTGATGCGCCGGCGCAGGTCGAAGTGGTCGGCGTAGCGGCGCAGGTACTCCCCCATCTGCCGCTGGTGCGGGTAGTCGGGCCACTCGTCGGGCATCGGAAAGTCGGGGTACTGCGTGAACGGCTTGGTCGAGATGGTGTGGGTGCTCTCGTAGACCCGGCTCGTCGGTCCGTCGATGTACCAGTTGCCGCCGACCTCGTCGGCCAGGTCGTACCCGGTGACGTCGAAGCCGACGGCGACGAGGTTCTTCATCGCCGCGAGCCCCAGGCCGCCCGCTCCGACGACAGCGGCGGTGCGCGTCGAGGAATGCATGGGGCGAACGCTGCGCCAACCTGACGCCGACGTCAACTCGTGGGACCGTTGTGTCGTGATCGGACGGCACCGGCGTGGCGGCGACGGCTTCGTCGCGTGCGCGTGCGGGCGCCGGCACTGGGGGCGTTTCGGCGCGGCCGGCCTGCTCGTGCGCCGCGGGGACGAGGTGCTCATGCAGCACCGCGCCGCCTGGAGCCACGAAGGAGGCACCTGGGCGGTCCCCGGTGGAGCGCTCGACGTGGGCGAGACCCCTCTGCAGGGGGCGCTGCGCGAGGCGGCCGAGGAGGCCGCCGTCGAGGCCGGCTCGATCCGTCCCCGCCACGCCTGGACGGTCGACCACGGCACCTGGGCCTACACGACGCTCGTGACCGAGGCCGTCGGACCGATCCGGCCACAACGCCTGGACGGGGAGAGCGAGGAGCTGCGCTGGGTGCGCGTACGCGACATCGCCGCCATGCCTCTGCACTCAGGGTTCGCTGCCGGCTGGCCGCGCATCGAACCCCTGCTGTCACGCCACGAGGTGGTCGTCGTGGACGCGGCGAACGTCGTGGGCTCCCGTCCGGACGGCTGGTGGAACGACCGGGCCGGCGCCACGGCGCGGCTGCTGCGACGGGTGTCGGCGCTGGCCGATCGAGGCGTGTCGGCGGGCACTGCGCTGCTGCCCGACGTCGCGGGCAGGAGCGCAGCCTGGCCCGACTGGGTGGTGGTGGCCGAGGGTGCGGCGCGAGGCGCAGCCTCGCCGTCCGGCTCGCAGGTGATGGTGGTCGATGCCCCGGGCTCCGGCGACGACACCGTCGTCGAGCAGACCGTCGAGCTGGCGAACCGAGGCCGAGCGGTGACCGTCGTGACGTCGGACCGTGGCCTGCGCGAGCGCGTGCGCTCGGTGGGGGCTGCCACCGTGGGGGTCGGCACGCTCACAGCGCTGCTCGGGCCGCCCGAGTGAGGTGTCGATGTGTGTCTCGGGGACACCGGCG
>CAYNWB010000018.1:39326-43581 GCA_964400785.1 uncultured Actinomycetes bacterium
CACACATCGACACGCCCGGACGGTCAGCCGGCGCCGGCCTTGCGCTGCTTGGCCGCCTCGACGCTCTTGCGCAGGGCGTCCATGAGGTCGACGACCTCGGCGTCCCCACCCTCGGCCTCCGGCGGCATGACCACCTCGCGCCCCTCGACTTTCGCCGCCACCAGGCTCTCCAGCGCCGCGCGGTACTCGTCGGTGTAGCTCTCGGGCTGCCACGGCCCGCTCAGGGTCTCGATGAACGAGGCGGCCATCGCCAGCTCCTGCTCGCGTGGCTGCACGTCCTCGACCTCGGGCGGCAGCTCTGCTGCACGCACCTCGTCGGGCCACAGCATCGTCTGCACGACCAACGCCTCTCCGGCGGGACGCAGCACCGCCAGACGCTCGCGGGTGCGCAGCGCCAGCTTGACCACGGCGACCTTGCCGCTGTCGGCCAGGGCGTCGCGCAGCAGCACGTAGGGCTTGGCATCCGCGGACGGGACGGCGTAGTAGGCCCGCGAGTAGGCGGCCGGGTCGATCTCGGCGGCATCGACGAACTGCAGCACGTCGACCGCCTTGCTCGAGGCCACCGGCAGCCCTGACAGGTCGTCGTCGGTGAGCACCACCATGCCGCCGTCGGGCAGCTCGTACCCCTTGGCGATGTCGGCGTACGGCACCTCCTCCCCGTCGGCCTCGGCCACCCGTCGGTACCGCACGCGCGAGCCGTCCCGCGCGCGCACCTGCCGGAACGAGACGTCCCGCTCCTCGGTCGCGCTCACCAGCCGGACGGGGATCGAGACGAGCCCGAACGAGATGGTGCCCTTCCAGACCGTCTGTGCCATGGGCCGATCATGCTGCACGGCGTGGCTGCACGAAACTGTCGGACCCCGGTGGCACCGTGGATGCCATGCACATCGAGCTACGCCCCACCCGCCTCGAAAGGCTGCACTGCTCGGACTGTGCCGAGGTCACCGACTTCGCGATCGTCAGCGCCCCGGACGGGGCCGACCGCGGCGAGCGCGCATGCGTGCACTGCGGCCAGGCCCGCTGGGTGCCGACCGACGCCGGGGCTCCACAGCGGGTGGCTGCCGCCGCTTAGCGCCCCTCAGCGGCCTCGCCTACAGGATCGACCTAGCCGCCGGGCAGGAACTCACCGGCCCCCGGCACGGGAGAGCCGTCGGCCCGGCGCTGCTCCAGCCACGCCTCGAGCCGGGGCATGGCAACCTCGTAGCCCTTGGCGGCCACGTCGACGACCCGATCGAACTCCATGAGACCCACCCCGCGCATGTCGAGGTCGAGCAGCAGGTCGGCCATCCCTTCGGCCACGACCATCTCACGGTGACCCATCGACCCTGTGATCATCGACCGCATGAGCACGGCGATCAGACCGGGGTAGCTCGGACCCCGTCCGACCGTGGACTTCATCGCCTGCCAGCCCGACACCGACAGGCCGAAGTCCGACTTGGCCCGCGGGCCCTTCGCCGGCGCCACCTCGACCGCGACGATCTCGGCGGTCGGGTGCAGCCTGCGCATGACGTCCACTGGCAGGTTGTTGGTCACGCCGCCGTCGACGAGCAGGTCCTCACCGAAGGGCACCGGCGGGAAGGCCCCCGGGATGGCCGTGGACGCCCGCACCGCCGTTGCCAGGTCTCCGCTGCGGTGGATCTGGATGCGTCCCTGGGTCAGATTCGTCGAGATGCAGAAGTAGGGCAGCCACAGGTCTTCGATCTGCCACTGGCCGAACTGCTCGACGATGGCCGCCGACGTTCGCTCCCCCTTGAGCAGCGACACCAGCGGCAGCGTGTAGTCGAGCACGTTGTGGAACCCGCGTTGGGCCACGTCGCGGGCCTCGTCCGGGGCCACACCCTGCGCGATGGCCGCCGCCAGAGGTGCCCCGATCGAGGTCGCCCCGACCGCGTCCACCGGTATCCCCAGCTCGTGCATCGCTCGGTACACCCCGAGTCCGGCGAAGCCACGCGCACCCCCACCGCCGAGCACCAGCCCGACCGGCCGTCCGGCCAACGTGCGGGCCACCCGTGCCATGTCGGCGCCCGACCCTGCACGAGCGTGCAGCACGTGGTCGACGCTGGTCGCGCTCATCAGCTCGGCCGTGCCCTGCGGTCGCAACGTGCCGGCGGGGTGCAGCAGCACCAGCACGCGCAGGGTGCGCGGCCCGGCCTGCTGAAGAAGGCTGTCGACCCGGGCGCGCTGCTCGCGGACGCCCTGCACGGTGGCCACGATCGCGAGCACGTCGGCCTGCCGCAGCGTGCGCTGCGACCATGCCGAGCGTTGCTCGTCGGCCTCGAGCACGAGGTAGCAGTTCTCGCGCTCGAGCTGCGCCACGTACTCCAGCAGGCGGATCTCGGCGGGGTCGCCCTCGGGCGCCTGCGAGATGCCCGGACGGTCCAGCACGCGGTCGACCCGCTCGCTCGAGAGGTGCTGCAGCGACCCGACGTGACCGATGTGCGTGGCCAGCTCGTCGATCACGCCTCGGGCGTCGACGTCACCCACCACGGCAATGGCGATCGAACGGTCGAGCTGGCGCCGAGGGGGTGCCACCCCGGCGGCGAGCCCAAGCGCGACCGGTGCGAGGTCACGCGGAAACTCCACCAGCAGGTCGGTGAAGTCGTCGCGCGAGAGCTCGAGCACCACCGTGTCGCGGACGGCCTCGACGGTCACCTTTCGTACGCCGCCGGCCAACCCCTCCTCCCCCACGATCGACCCACCCGCGAGGTAGCCGGTCGACCGGGTCTGGTCGGCTGCCGAGACCCGACGCAGCCGCCCGCTGACGACCACGAAGCCCGAGCGCGCCTTCTCGCCCGCCTCGAACAGAAGGTCACCCGCGTCGAGCCGCCGCCAGCTGCCCCGACGGCCGATGGCCGAGATGACGTCGGGGTTGCCCGTGGGCACCAACGCCGTCAGCACCTGCTTGAGCCGGGTGTCCTGGATGCGGCGGGCCGCCTCGGACCGGACGTCGGACGCAAGCTCGGGGTCGGCCCGCAGCAGGTCCTCGAGCTGCTGCGCGTCCACCACCGCGACCTCGCTGGGCTCGGCCGCGCGAATCGTCGCGGTGCGCTCCCCGCCGACAAGCGCGACGTACTCCCCGACCAGCTCGTCCGGGCCCAGCGTCGTGATCAGCGAGCCGTCCTCGGCGAGCACCTCCAGCCGACCGCTGAGCACCCAGAAGGCGTCGGTGCCTCGGTCGCCGCGAGAGAACAGCTGCTCCCCCTGCGCCAGCGAACGACGAGGAACGTCGGCGAGCCCGTGAGCAGCCAGGGACGAGGACAGGGAGCGCTCGATCGAGTTCGGGGAAGTCATTCGCGCGACCCTACCGGGCCGACAAAGCCCACGTCGTCCTGTGCGAACGCGCCCCCATGGGGCAGTCTTACCGTCGTGACGGGGCTGGGTCGCTACGTGCCGGGGACGGCCCTGTCGTGGCCCGGCGCGGATGTGACGGCCGCCCGGGGGCTGCATCGTCACGTGGACGGCACGCTCGTGTTCGTCGACGTGTCGGGGTTCACCGCCCTGTCGGAACGGCTGGCCCAGCGCGGCAAGGTCGGGGCCGAGCAGCTCACCGACGTGCTCAACAGTGTGTTCGGGACGATGCTCGGGCTCGCCGGCGCCCCAGCCCCGCCGGGCGGCTGCGCCTACGCATGTCGGTGGGTGTGCACACCGGGGTCGTCGACGTCTTTCTGGTGGGTGACTCCCACCGAGAGCTCGTGGTGGTCGGCCCGGCCACCACTGCGGTGGCCGAGATGGAGACCGCAGCCAGCGCCGGCCAGATACTGCTCAGCCCGACGACCGCGGCAGCGCTGCCGGCCAGCGCCGTGGGCGACCCGCATGGCCCCGGGATGCTGCTGCGCTGGCGCCGCCCCCACGCCCCGGCACCCGAACCCGCCGATGGACGTCGCGACGACCTCGACCCGGCCCTGTTCGTCCCCACCGCGCTGCGCGGACTGCTCGCCGCCGGTGACCCCGAGTCCGAGCACCGCACCGTCGGGGTGTCGTTCATCCGCTACACCGGCCTGGACACGCTGCTCGACAGCGGCGGGCACGCCGCCGCGGCGGAGGCCCTGCACACCCTCGTCTCCGCGGCCCAGGCATGCGCCGACGCCGAAGGGGTCACCTTTCTGGCCACCGACCTGGCCGAGGACGGCGGCAAGGTCATCCTCGTCGCCGGGTTCCCCACCACCGGGGACGACGACCAAGGACGCCTGCTGCGCACCTCTCGCCACATCGTGCAGCGCAGCAGGGCCGCTGGCGGCCCAGGACACCGAGGAAC